>NZ_JAHLPR010000004.1 GCF_018918005.1 Paenibacillus sp. MSJ-34
GATTATTACAAAGGAGTTCATGGCTATGAATACAGGATAAATGATGTGAAAAAGTAGACTGGGGACAGGGGAAGAAGATCCCCATACCCCAGCTTACTTTGGTACGTATGAACGGAGATGCACGAACTTAAAGGACGCCGTCAGGCGTTTTTCTTAATATTATAGCTCCCCCTTGCTCAGGCTTATTGTCAAGATCCCATTCGTTTGGCCTTCTGTCGGAATCCCCTTCGCTCAGCCTTTCTGCCGATATTCTCTCATTCGCCCTTTTATCGATATCCCTCTTGCTCAGGCCTATTGTCAAGATCCCCTTCGCTCAGCACTTCTGTCAAGGTCCCCTTCACTCAGCACTTTTGCCAATATCTCCTCCTACCAGACCTTCTGTCGAAATCCCCCTTGTTCAGAAGCCCGATTTCGTTACGTAGGTGTACCCAAAAATTCACTCCTCAATCATGGATGATAGCTCCTCTCACCAGAAAAAGCTCTTTATTTCTTTTTCCATAAAATAAAAATAGAACTTGAAATGGGAACGTATGTTTGTTAAAATAAATACAAACATAAGTTCGAATTTGGTTGGTTCGGGAGGTATTGCCGTGTCCGAGTTGTTATCCTTTGAAGCGTTCTCCACTTTCTATGAAAAGGAAGAGACCTGTGTACAAGCATGGTTCGATATGAGATGGCCTGACGGCTTTCGCTGCCCCCGGTGTCAGCATCCTAGCGCTTATGTTATCAAGACCCGCAGGCTCCCTTTATATGAGTGTCAAAGCTGCAGGGCGCAGACCTCGCTCATTGCGGGGACGGTCATGGAAGGCAGCCGCACTTCGCTGCGCAAATGGTTTCAGGCGATCTATCTTCATTCCCGGCCGGAGAGCGTCAACGCGGTCCAATTAGCCCGGATCATTGGGGTCACCTACAAAACGGCGTGGCTGATCTGCCACAAGCTTCGGCATGCCATGTCTCAAACCGATTCGGCGGAGCTGTTGTCCGGGCTGGTTCGCATTTCGGAGGCCATCTATGCAAGACGGATTACGCCACCCTTTTGGTCATGGCACGTGCCGGAACAACCTCTCTTAGTCGGTGCCTCGGTGGACGACAACGGAACCATCCTCAAATTGAAAATAGAGAAGCAAGAGAAAGAAGCAATCAAAGATCCCTATACGCCTTTTGCGGTTGAAGGTTTTATCGATCGTCATGTGGAACGGGAAGCCGCAGCCCATGCCGTTGTCACGCGCTGTACGGGGCGCCGGCGCAATCTCAGGTTGATTTCACTTGCATGGGAAGCGGAAAAATGGTTGGCTGCTGTGTTTGGCGGCATTGGCAGCAAACATTTGCAAGCTTATCTAAATCAATTTTGCTATATGTTTAATCATTTCCGAGAGTCTCTGCTCAAACCGCTGTTTGATAGCTGTGTGAAGTCTCGAACGATTACTTATCGGGAGCTTGTCGGCAGTGCTGCCGAATCGGGTATGGTTCATTATAAAATCGCATCCTAGTGCATTGTTCAAGCTACGATTGTGTTAGGGCGGTGCTCGGTTTTTCGTTTAAATTATGCAGTAACATTCGTTTGGCACCACTTCCCGGATGGATATCCATTTTTCTTTTCAGCTTCCCAAGGGACTCGTGAAAGTACTTTTCATTTTAACTTTACTGGAGATTCATGAAAGATATTTTTGTTTAACTGTACTAGAGATTCATGAAAGATATTTCTGTCCTGAGCGAGCGGGATTTCGACAGAAGGGGAAAGATGAGATAATACCGGGAGCAGAGCATAAACATAACGTTGAAAAGGAAGTCGACGCCAAAAAGGAAAACGAACGAGTGCGAGGCTATGCAAAAAAAGGGGGATGGCGCTCACGGCTTCTAAAAGCACGTCGCTCATCCCCGAAGCGCTCCGGTCGGTGGCTTACAAGAAGCGAGAACAAGAAGAATTGCTGCTTAGACTCGGATATCCCATTTGCGCAACGAAACGAGGCGGCACATGCCGCGTGCAAACACGCCAATGCCAACCGATTGCGCTCCCGGATAGATGCGACCGGTCATCACTTTCTCTCCTTCCTGAATAAACACCTCTACGGAGGAACGGTCTACAAATATTCGAAGAGCCAGCCTGCCGTTTTGTAACGCAACGTTCGTCCGGCGTTCCCCTTGGGGTCCGATCCCCGATCGATCGCGGTTAAACCGGACGAGTTGTTCGCTTGGCCGGTATGCGACGACGGTTTCCTCCTGCCCTTGTTTCCGCAGCAGCAAACCGAATTCCTCCGCATCGAGCGCTTCGAACACCGCCTCGAGTTCATAGCAATCGCCCGAACATTCCAGCATTCGTTCCCCGTCTAGCTCAACATCGGTTACTTCATAGGGAGATAGCCGATATCGCTTAATCTCCTCGAGGGGCAAGAAATGAAGCTTGTCCCCCGCAACGACCACTTCGCGCGGAAGCGTCATCGCGCCGGCCCAATGATGGTCTTGCTGCGTCGGAATTTCCGTCGTCCAGTTTTCCATCCAGCCGACAATAATACGTCTACCCGTGGAATCCTCGCATGTTTGGGGCGCATAAAAGTCAAACCCGCAGTCAACAGGTTCGTACGAATCGTAGCGGAATTTCCCTTCTTCCGTGTCGAGCCGGCCCAACATATAAACGGTGGAATTTCCGTTATGATAATCATTGCCTTGAGCGGGCATCCGCTCCGGAGATAGGATGAGAACATCCCGGTCTTCCAGCGGAAACAAATCGGGGCATTCCCAGTTCGCTCCCAACCGGCTGTCGCCTTGGGCGATAATATTGACAAAATCCCATTGCTGCAAATCCGCGGAACGGTATAACAGAACGATGCCGCGTTCCTTCCCGTCATTCGACCCGATGACGGTATAATAGCAGCCGTTTCGTTCAAACACTTTCGGGTCGCGGAAATCTTTCAAGCTGGCGCCTTCCGGAATTTGGGATACCGGAATGACCGGATTCCCCGCGAACTTCTCAAAGTGCACGCCGTCGTCCGATAGAGCCAAACATTGGGATTGCATGTAGTCATTTTTATTGTCCGGACCGGTAACGATATGTCCCGTATAGAGCAGAGCCAATTTTCCATCCCGTTCCACAGCGCTGCCCGAGAAGCATCCGTCTCTGTCGTAATCCCGATCCGGCGCCAAAGCGACAGGGAGGTACTCCCACGCGACCAAATCCCGACTGACGGCATGGCCCCAATGCATCGGCCCCCAATAAGGCCGGTACGGATAATGCTGATAAAATAAGTGGTAGTTTCCTTTATAATAAATAAAGCCATTCGGATCGTTCATCCAGCCGTATTCGCTCATTAAATGAAACCGAAGCCGGTAATCGTCCCGAAGCAATGCTTTGTTTTGCCTGATGAATAAATCGGCCTTTTCTTTGGTGTAATTCATAATGCACCTTTCTTACTAAGTAATTTATTTGATGGAGCCTTGCGTAACCCCTTGAATAATGAACCGTTGGGCAAACAGATATAAAATGAGAATGGGCAGGATGATCATTACGACCGCGGGCAGAAATTTCTCGTAATCGGACGAATAGGTTCCGTTAAATACTTGCACCGCGAGCGGCAAGGTCAATTTGTCTTTGCCTGCATTCTGCAATATGAGCACAGGCAACAGGAAATCGTTCCAAATCCACAATACATGCAGTATCCCGATCGTCACAGACGTCGGTTTCAGAATGGGGACGACCACCTTGAAGAACGTCTGCCGCAAGTTGCAGCCGTCGATACGCGCCGCCTCTTCCAATTCGGCGGGTACGCTTTTGATGAAACCGTGATAAATGAAAACCGCCAACGAACTGCCGAAGCCGATATACATAAAAATTAAGGTAAGTTGAGGCTGTGCCGATATCCATCCTAACTTCTGCCCGTAAATCGACACGAGCGGAATCATGATCGCTTGAAAAGGAATAATCATCGCGGCAATCATCGTGAAGAAGAGCAATTGATTCGTTTTCGTACGGTTGCGGACAAAATAGTGGGCCGTCATCGAAGAAAAGAGCAAAATGGCGGCCACGCTTACGCATGTAATAAGCAACGAATTCATAAAACTGCCCAAATAGTTCATTTCATGATACGCAATTGTAAAATTATCGAACATGATGGAAGTCGGCAGAGAGATCGGCGACTCGATAATTTGCGCATTCGTTTTAAACGAGTTGAACAGCAGCAACAAAAAAGGAAAAACGAATAGCGCCAATGCGATGAGCAATACAAAGTATGTGATCGTTTGCCGCAGGTAAAGGCTCGTCTTCATTAGGCTTCAACCTCCATTTTTTTGCCGAGATAGACTTGCAAGAGCGTTGCGCCCGCAACGAGGAAGAAGAGAATGAATGCTTCAGCCTGTCCCATTCCGTAATCGTATCGAATGAACGCTTTGTCGTAGACATGCATGGAAGCGAGCACGGTGCTTCCGAACGGCCCCCCGTTCGTTAACGCGTAGTTTACGTCGTACACCATAAATCCCCGCTGCAAAGAAAGGAAAACGGTCACGATAAAAGAAGGCACCATCAAAGGAAGCACCATGCGCGTAAGCTTCTTCCACGCGCCTGCGCCGTCAATCGTGGCCGCCTCGATCACATCTTTGGGCACGCTCATTAAACCGGCAATGAAAATGACCATCATATATCCCGCGTATTGCCATACGGTGACGATGACGAGCGCCCAGAACGCTTTATGTTCGTCGCCGAGCCACGATTTATCGAATAGAGGAAGGCCGTACTTCTGGCCGAGAAGCACGAGGAAATGGTTAAACACGAATTGCCAAATGAAACCGAGCACCAAACCTCCGATCAGATTCGGCGTAAAAAATGCCGTACGGAAAAAATTTTGTCCCCGGATGCCTGACGTTACCAATAAAGCCAGCAAGAAGGCGATCGCGTTAATTAGCAGCACCGTTGCCAGCACATACTTGACGGTCAGCCAAATCGAAGTCCAAAATTTATCGTCATGCCATACGCCAGCATAGTTGGAGAAGCCTACAAAAGGCATAGTGGATGAGATGCCGTCCCATTGAAAAAAGGTCATATAGATTCCGTAAAGAAAAGGGACGATAATGACGGCGAAAAACGCCAACATGGTCGGTCCCGTGAAAAAAAGCCGATGGTAAAGGCGCTTGGCTCGATTTTTGTCTGCGATCATATGGATCTACTCCGCTTCTCATAGTTTGTTAAGGCTGGAGGCCGATGAACAAGGCCTTGAAGTCTCGTTCATCGACGTCCAAATTGCTAGACTTACTTTACGTTTTTCCAGTAATCGTGAATTTCGGCAGCCAGTCCGGCGCGGTCCACTTTGTCGACCAGATACTTCTGCATGGAGGCGCCCAATACTTTCCAGTGGTCGCCGGGTACGTAGTTGCCTGCAAACGGAATGGACTTGCCGGCGTTATTATAGGCTTTAATCGCTTTCGCCAAAGAGTTGTCCGGTTCAAGGTCGATGTTCTTGAATGCCGGAACGACGTTCGCTTTATTCACCAAAAAATCTTGGCCGACCGGATCGTAAACGAGCCAATCGAGAAATTGCTTGGCGGCGGCCTGCTGCTCTTCCGTACTTTGGGCTTTATCGATAATCACTTGCTTTGTCGCGCCGATCGCGATCGAAGAATTCGCTTTATCGCCGGAGTTGTCGCTGACAGGCACCGGTATGAATCCGAACTGTCCGTCAGGGTTCGATTTCTGTATTTCGGTAATGAGCCAGTTGCCGTTAAACGTAATGCCGGCCTCGCCTTTGGCCACCGCGGCCGCGGTTTGCTCCAGCACGACGGCGAGCGGGTCGTTTTTGCCTTTGTTATATTTCTTCATGACGTCGAACGTATCCAACAAGCCTGTGAACGAAGCGTTCTCCGCCAAGTTCTCGTTGCCGGCTTTCAAGCTGTCAAGGAATTTGTTCACATCGCCGTCCGGTTGGGTAGCATAAGCGATGGCCAAGTAATGGTTGCCCAAGGACCAATCCATGCTGCCGATGATCAACGGCGCGGTGCCGGAAGCTTCGATTTTGCCAAACAACTGTTCCAAATCGGAAACGGATTGAATCGAGGCGGGGTCGAAGGTGCCGCCGACCGCCTTATCGAGAACGGCTTGATTGTAAATCAATCCGTATCCTTCCACGGCGAACGGGAACGCCAACGTTTTCCCGTCGATCTCGTTAGGCTGAGCCAGATCGCTTACCCATTTCTCGCCCGAGAGATCCGCGGCTTTATCTTGAAATTTGACGATGTCGCCGGCATCAAGCATGGCGAGCGTCGCCGGCGTCCCCGCCGCGTAAAGCGACGAAGCTCTTTCGACCGGGGATTGGCTTTCCGGCGTAGTGATCACTTCCAACGAAATATTCGGATTCGCTTCGGTAAAAGCTTTCGCCGCTTCTTCCATTTGTTTCTGGATTTCCGCTTTTGAATTTAAAAATGTGATTTTTACCTGCTTGGCGGAGTCGGCGCCATTTGTTGCCGTCTCGCTGCCCGCTGGATTCGAACCGCCGCCGCTTTTTCCGCCGCCGCATGCCGTCAAGACCATAGAAAACGCAAGAAACAGGATGAGTAAAGATGCAAGACCACTCTTTTTCATTTTTCTTTTTCCTCCCCTTAAAAATGAATCGCAGCCAATCGTTTCGAACCGGATCGGAAATGCCGTCTGCAAATTGATAATTGTATCCAATTGAAGCGATTGCATGACTCATTATACATGCCGATTATTTCATATGTCAATCGTTTGACATATGATGCGATAAAAAAGCCGTATTAGTATCTAATAGGCTTTTTCAACTAGGTTGAACTCCGTTCAATCAGCGTTACGGGAAGAATATGCTCCATCCCCACCTGCTCTCCGGATACGAGTTTGTCGATGAGATCGACGGCCAAAATCCCCATCTCCTCCAAAGGCTGGCTTATTGTCGTTAATGCGGGATTGGTCAAAGCCGCGAACTGGATATTGTCGTAACCGATCAATTTCAAGCGTTCGGGGACGGCGATGCCCAGCGAAGCGCATACTTTGATGACATTGGCGGCGATCATGTCGCTGCTCGCGAACAAACCGTCGAGATCCGGATGATCCTCGAACAACCGGGTGATCATGTTCTCGTAATCCTCGCTCTCGAATACATCGGTTCCCAATTCGATGACAACGGTTTCGATATCGTTTTTTTGCAACATGTCTAGAAACGATTCCGAGCGGAGGTTGCCGAGCAAATCGAGCGAGAGATTTCCGCAGATATGGGCGATTTTCCTGCACCCTTTTCGGATTAGCAATTCGGCCGCCAGCACGCCGCCGCGATAATTGTCCGACGAAACGTAAGGAATGTCCGCAATGCGCCTGTCCAATGTGACGATAGGTTGCTGAAGCTGAATGTATTCGCTGACATCCAGCGTATGGCTCCCCATAATAATGCCGTCGACCCGGTTGCTTTTGAGCATGTCGATATACTCTTTTTCCTTGCGCTGATTCATTCTGGAGTTGCATATAAGCATCTTATAACCTAGAGACGAAGCGTAATTTTCGATATGATAGGCAAGCTCTCCGAAGAAGGGATGCGCTATGGTCGGTATAATCATGCCAAGCATCATCGATCTCTTCCGCATGAGCGATCTTGCGATTTCATTCGGCTGGTAATTCATTTCTTTCATGATGCGGAACACTTTCTCCCTGGTTGCCTGACTGATGTAACCCCGATTGTTGAGAACGCGGGATACCGTTGTGACGGAGACTTGCGCTTTTTCCGCTACATCCTTGATCGTCGCCATTCGTAACCTTCCTTTGCATAATTAGGATCAGTCTAAAATTATAGCAGTAATTCACTAAATAGTCATTTCTCATTTACATGTTCGAGGAGGAAATAACGTAAATTTATATGAGCCCTTCACAATAAGTGACAGTTGAAGAAGAATCCAGGAATTGCATAGACTCCAATGGTAGGTTTTGTTATAATTGTTACGGGTTTATTACAGTTTATGTTATTTGTTATTAGAAAGACTTATATCAACGAACGGAGGCGATTTGGGGTATGGAGTACTGGAACAATTACATCATCGTCGCGATCTTCATCTCACTCGGCATTTTGCTGCCTGTCGTAGCTTTGTCGGTGGGACGCCTGCTGAGACCAAGCAAACCGACGGAGATGAAACGGACAACTTATGAAAGCGGTAACGAACCGGTCGGGGCCGGGCAAATTCGGTTTAACGTCCGATATTATTTATTCGCTTTGATGTTTGTTATTTTCGATGTTGAAACGGTTTTCTTATACCCTTGGGCGGTAGCGTATAATCAGCTGGGATTGTTCGTATTGGTGGAAATGTTAATATTCGTAGGGTTGTTGCTTATCGGATTATTATATGCGTGGAAGAAGAAGGTGCTCAAATGGAACTCAATCTAGAATCGATTAGCCCTGAAGAACGCAAAGAGCTGGAACGCAACGTCTTTATGGGGACATTGGAGCAATTAAAGGCTTGGGCCCGCAGCAATTCCTTGTGGCCGCTTACGTTCGGCTTGGCATGCTGCGCGATCGAAATGATGGGTACGGGGGCGTCGCATTACGACCTGGACCGGTTCGGCGTTATGTTCCGCACCTCGCCGCGCCAATCGGACGTCATGATTGTGGCGGGAACGGTAACGAAGAAGATGGGGCCGTTGCTGCGCAGATTGTACGATCAGATGCCCGAGCCGAAATGGGTCATCGCGATGGGCTCGTGCGCGACAGCGGGCGGACCGTACGTGAAATCGTACGCCGTCATGAAAGGGGTCGACCAGGTCGTGCCGGTCGACGTATATATTCCGGGTTGCCCGCCGAATCCGGCGGCGCTAATCTACGGAATTAACAAGCTGCAGGAGAAGATCCGTTACGAGGCGAAAACCGGAAAGCGGGTGACGAATCGATGAGCGAGGAAAAGAAAGAGCAGTCCGATCAATCGGTTGAATCGTCCGCCAATGGCGAGGCGAATATAGAGACGGCGCAACGGGAAGCGGGCGCCGGGGCGAAAGAACCGGCCGAGCCGCAACAGGCAAGCGCAGAGGCAGCGAAGGAAGCGGCGCCGCCGCAGCCGGCGGAGAAGGCGGAAGCCGCTGAGCCCGCGGCAGCGAAGCCGGAGCGGAAGCCGCTGACGGAGGAAGAGCGGGAAGCGCGACGCAAAGCGGCAGCCGAAGCGCGAGCCGCGCGGGCGGCCGACGGGCCGAAAGCGGCGAAAGAAGGGGAAGCGGGCAAAGCCGAGAAAACGGCGCAGCCGGAAGCGCCGAAGGAGCCTTCGCCGAACCAGCCGAGACTTGACCGGGCGGTGCAAATTTTGCAATCCGAGGTGGCGGAGGATGCGGTCGAGGAAAGCTCGATCAATGAAAACAACAACCATCTGCCGACGCTGACCATCAAAAACGAGCATTGGCTCAAATGCGCGGAGAAGCTGCTGCGCCATCCCGAATTCGGGTGTAACTACTTGCGCAACGTTGCGGGAGCGGACCATGAGACGCATATGGAAGTCGTCTATCATATGGTCAACCTGACGACAAAGCACGAATACTGCGTCAAGGTCAAAACGGACCGCGATCAGCCGTCTGTCGATTCCGTCACCGGACTTTGGCAAACGGCAAATTGGAACGAACGAGAAATATACGATTTGCTAGGCATCGCATTCCCGGGCCATCCCGATTTGCGCCGTATTATGATGCCGGACGACTGGGTCGGCCATCCGCTGCGCAAAGACTATGTACCACTAGATTCGGAGGTGTAATCACAAGTGATTCGGACGGAAGAATTGCTGTTAAATGTAGGACCTCAACATCCAAGTACACATGGCGTTTTTCGGATCATTGTGAAGTTGGACGGTGAAGTGATTACGGAAGCGACTCCGGTCATGGGATATTTGCATCGCGGGACGGAGAAGCTGGCCGAAAATTTAAACTATACGCAAATTATTCCGTATACGGACCGGATGGACTACGTGTCTGCCATGACGAACAACTATGTGCTGGTGCACGCGGTTGAGAAAATGATGCAGATCGAAGTGCCGGAAAGAGCGGAATTTTTGCGTTTGATCGTTATGGAATTGCAGCGGGTGGCCAGCCATCTCGTCTGGTGGGGCACATACTTGCTTGATATCGGGGCGCTCAGCCCCTTCCTGTATGCTTTCCGCGACCGCGAAATCATTATCGATTTATTCAACGAAATCTGCGGAGCCCGCCTGACTTATAACTATATGCGGGTAGGCGGAGTGAAATGGGACGCGCCGCCGGGATGGATCGACAAAGTGCGCGATTTTATTCCATACATGCGCGGCAGAATCAAAGAATACGACAATTTGGTAAGCGGAAACGAAATTTTCCTCGCGCGAATTAAAGGCGTCGGCAAGTACGACGCCGAGACGGCGATCAACTACGGATTGAGCGGAGCGAATCTCCGCTGCACCGGCGTCAAATGGGATTTGCGCAAAGATGAGCCGTACAGCCTATACGACAGATTCGATTTCGACGTGCCGATAAGCTTCAACGGAGATTGCTACGACCGGTATTTACTCCGGATCGAAGAGATGCGCCAAAGTTTGCGGATTCTCGAGCAAGCTGTCGAACAGTTCCCGAGCGGCGGGGACATTATGGGCAGGGTGCCGCGGGCCGTCAGGCCGCCGGCCGGGGAAGTCTACGCGCGCATCGAATCGCCGCGGGGCGAGATCGGGTGCTATATCGTTTCGAGAGGCAAAGCGGAGCCTTACCGCTTGAAATTTAGAAGGCCATCGTTCGTTAACCTGCAAATATTACCGAAACTGCTCGTCGGAGAGACGATGACGAACCTGATCACCATTTTGGGCGGGGTCGACATTGTCGTAGGGGAGGTAGACTGCTAATGGGCAATTGGCTGCAAGAAACGTTAACCTGGACCAACTTTGCGATCGCTTTCGCTTGGGCCGTCGTTTTTTTGATCATTGTGCTCGGATTTGTCACCTATGCGATTTATTTCGAACGGAAAGTCATCGGTTGGATGCAATTTCGTCACGGTCCGACGCATGTCGGGCCGCTCGGGTTATTGCAAACGGTGGCGGATATTTTTAAACTGCTGATTAAAGAAGATACGATTCCGAAAAAAGCGGATCGCGCGCTGTTCATTCTCGCACCCGCGCTGGCCTACGTTCCCGCGTTCGCGGTATTGGCCACGATACCGTATACGGAACAGCTTTATTTTGCCGATCTGAACGTTGGAATCTTATACTACGGCGCATTGACGGGCATTTCCACGCTGGCGATCATCATCGGCGGCTGGGCGTCGAACAACAAATATTCGCTGCTCGGCGGCATGCGCTCGGCGGCGCAAATGATCAGCTATGAAATCCCGCTCATCATATCCGTTGTCGGCGTCATTATGCTTAGCGGCAGCCTGAATTTGCGCACGATCGTAAGCAGCCAAGGCAACTATTTCTGGGAGTGGAACTTCCTTCCCCAAATTATCGGATTCGTCGTCTTCATTATTGCGGCCGTATCCGAGTTGAACCGTTCGCCGTTCGACCTGCCGGAGGCGGAATCCGAACTGGTTGCCGGGTATCACGTCGAGTACAGCGGATTCCGGTTTGCGTTCTTCATGCTGGCAGAGTACGTATATATTTTCGCCATCGCTTCGCTTACGACAATCTTGTTCCTGGGAGGCTGGCATCCGCCGTTTCCGTTCCTGGATTTTATCCCGGGCTTGATTTGGTTTATCGTCAAATTTTCGTTCTGCGTCTTTTTCCTGTTCTGGCTGCGTGCTACGATGCCGCGGATTCGTGTCGATCAATTGATGGGGCTCGGCTGGAAGGTGCTGCTCCCGCTCGCCTTGCTAAACGTATTCGTCACGGCCGTTTATATGGAATTATTTATTAAATAGATAGGGGTGAGGACTGTGAAGGGGTTAATCAAAGGGCTTGGCGTCACGCTCAAAGCGCTTGGCACCAAAAAAGCCACCTATAAATATCCTGACGAGCCGCTTGTCATGCCTGATCGTTTTCGCGGAATACAGTATCTCGATACCGAAAAATGTATTGTGTGCAATCAATGCGCGCGCATTTGTCCGACGGAGTGCATTACTTTGACCGGTAAGCCGAACCCCGATCCGGAGAAAAAAGCAAAGGTGCTCGATACGTTCGATATTAATTTTGAAATTTGCATTTTATGCGATTTATGTACGGAAGTATGCCCGACCGAGGCCATCGTCATGACGAACAATTTCGAGCTTTCGACATACAGCCGCGACGAGTTGTTCAAAGATATCAAATGGCTGAACGAAAATACGGAAAACATTCGCAAAGAAAATAATCTGTCGGCGGTCAATAGAGGAGGGGCTAAAAAAGATGTTTAGTTTCAACCTCGAATTAACCGGCGAATATATTGCGTTTTTTATTTTGGCGGTATGCATCATTTCGGGCGCGGTGCTCATGATCAGCTTCAACAAAGTCGTCCATATGGTCGTTTCGCTTGCATTCACGTTCATTTGCCTCGCAGGCATGTATGTGCTGCTGAACGCCGAATTTGTCGCGTTCGTGCAAGTATTGATCTATGCCGGGGCGATTTCGATTCTAATGATATTCGGGATTATGATGACGCGCCACGACAAAACGGACGAAGAAATGACAAGGCCGTGGCATGAAGCGTTAGTGGCGGTCGGCTGCCTGGCGTTGTTCGGAATTTTGTTCTATGCGATCCGCATGGCCGAATTCCCCGCGGCGAACTGGGATGCGCCGAAGGAGAATACGCTTGAGATCGGCAAACTGATTTTTACCGAACATGTCATTCCGTTCGAACTGCTGTCGGTATTGCTTACGGTCGCCTTTATCGGCGCGATCGTCCTCGCGAAGAAGGAGGCGGATTGAGATGGGCATGCTTGCTTCGTATTTAACGCTTGCCGCCATATTGTTCTGTCTCGGACTGTATGGCGCTTTGACCAAAAGAAACGCGGTGATCGTCCTCTTGTCCATTGAGTTGATGCTGAACGCGGTCAACTTGAATCTGATCGCCTTCTCCAAGTACGGGATGGTGCCCGGTTTGAAGGGGCAGATCTTTTCGCTCTTTAACATATCGATCGCCGCGGCGGAGGCGGCAATCGGCATCGCGATCTTAATCGCGTTGTACCGCAACAAAGGTACGGCAAACGTCGATGAATTCGATGAAATGAAGCGGTAGGGAGGATTAGCAATGGAATCAATCTATTCGCAATACGTCTGGGTCATTCCGCTGTTCCCGCTGCTCGCGTTCTTGATTTTGACGGCGCTTGGCCGCCAGATGAAAGAAGTCGGCTCTTGGATCGGAATTTTATGCACACTCGCGTCATTTGGAATGGCCATTCTCGTTTTTGTGGAACGCTTGGGCGGCAACGCTTCGGATTACAGCCAAAGCGTCGACTGGATTCGTTTCGGCGACGTTCGTCTCACGCTCGGCTTTGAAGTTACCAATCTGAATGCGATCATGCTGCTTGTCGTCACGCTCGTCAGTCTGCTCGTTAACATTTATTCCAGAGGTTATATGAAAGACGACGAGCGAATCACGGTGTTTTACTCTTATGTGGCGTTGTTTACGTTCTCGATGCTCGGCCTCGTCATTTCCGAAAATATGCTGCAGCTTTATATTTTTTGGGAATTGGTCGGCGTTTGCTCGTTTTTGCTGGTCGGATTCTGGTTTCACAAACCGGCTGCGAAAGCGGCGGCGAAGAAGGCGTTTATCGTCACCCGGATCGGGGATGTCGCGTTGTTCATCGCCATCCTGCTCCTCTTCTGGTATATGCCCGGGCATGAACTCGACTTCTCTTCCATCCAGAACGTGTTCGGCAATCAGGAGACGATGCTTGCGGCCGGAATTACAGGCGGAATTACGACTTTGATTGCGATTCTGATCTTCGTCGGGGCCGTCGGCAAGTCGGGACAATTCCCGCTGCATACATGGCTGCCCGATGCGATGGAAGGGCCGACGCCGATCAGCGCCTTGATTCACGCGGCTACGATGGTAGCTGCGGGCGTGTTTCTGGTGGCGCGCACTTTCGACATCTTTCACCAATCGGCGGCAGCGATGGAAGTCGTCGCTTATGTCGGCGGGTTTACGGCCATATTCGCGGCAACGATCGGGATTGCCCAGAACGACATCAAGCGCATCCTGGCGTACTCCACCGTCAGTCAGCTCGGCTACATGATGCTTGCGCTCGGTCTTGGCTCGGTGACGGCCGGCATATTCCATCTGTTCACGCACGCTTTCTTCAAGGCGTTACTGTTCTTGGGAGCGGGCAGCGTCATCCATGCCGTACATACGCAAAACATTCATAAGATGGGCGGACTCGGTTCGAAAATGAAAATAACGGCTTGGACGTTCGGCATCGGGGCGTTAGCCTTGTCCGGCATTCCGCCGTTCTCCGGGTTCTGGTCCAAGGACGCGATTCTGACCGCAGCATGGGACAGCAATAAAGGCTTGTTTATCGTAGGCATTGTAGCCGCGTTCTTTACCGCATTCTATATGGCAAGGCTGTTCTTCCTCGTCTTCGCCGGAACGTCCGCCGAAACGAAGGGAGCGCAAGAATCGCCGGGATCGATGACGATGCCTCTTGTTATCCTTGCCGTGCTGGCCGTGGTCGCCGGATTTGTCTATACGCCGTTCAACGGTTGGTTCGGGTCGTGGTTAACGGGCGGCGAGGCGGAGGAGCATGCCAACGCGATGGTCATGATCGTCTCGACGCTGATCGGATTGATCGGTATCGGACTCGGCTGGCTGATGTACGGCAAACGCTCGATTCCGGGCGATGCGGTTTCGTCCCGCGTTCCTTGGCTGACGACATTGCTGGAGCGTAAATATTATATCGACGAACTGCAGCATGCGATCGTTGTCGTACCGCTGAAAGCGATCGGCAAAGCGGCCGATTGGTTCGACAACCGGATTGTCGACGGCATCGTGCGTCTCGTGTCGGGCGCCACGGTATTCGTCGGCCGTGCGTCGGTAAGGCTGCAAAACGGACAATTGCAAACGTACGGCGCGGTTGCGTTGATCGGATGCGTCATTCTTATCGTGGCCATTGCGGGAAGGAGGTTGTGGTAGATGCTGGAGAACATCCCTATTTTGTCACTGATCGCTTTCTCCCCGCTGATCGGAATTCTCGTCATTATGTTTATGCCTAAGGAAAATAGCCGCGGCATCAAAATGGTTGGCGTAGCGGCGACAATCATCCCGCTGATCCTAAGCGTATGGTTGTACGTTTCCTTTAATTCGATCAATGGAAAAGCGTTTGAAGAAAACGTCACTTGGATCAATATCCCATTGAACGGCGAATTTTTGCGAGGAGCCGCCAGCTCGTTCCAACTGAACTATCATATGTCCATCGACGGCATTTCGCTGTTGCTCGTCGTATTGACGGCGATCGTCGCAGTTGCGGCGGCATTGGCATCCTATCATATCAAAAAGCGCTGGAAAACGTATTTTATCTTGTTCCTGTTGCTTGAGATCGGTATGTTCGGCGTCTTTATGGCACGGGACTTGTTCTTATTTTTCTTCTTCTTCGAAGCGACATTGGTAACAACCTTCTTCCTGATCGGAATATGGGGGTACTTGAAGCGGGAAAAAGCGGCCAACAAGTTTTTATTGTACAATGGCTTCGGATCCGCGGTCATGCTCATTGCCTTCATCCTGCTGGTGGCGACCGCCGGATTCCGCATGGACGATCAAACGGTCCCCGGCCAGGTGAACTATATATTCAGCGGCGATTTGACGACATTGACGGCAAATATGCAGGACGATCAAGCGATGATGAACATCGCTCCGGAGTTGGCCCCGGGCAATCCGTTCTACATGTCGGAAGGCATGAGCTTGACGTTGTTCATCCTGCTGCTCGTGGCATTCGGCATCAAGCTGCCGATCTTCCCGTTTCACACTTGGATGCTGCGCGTTCATAACGAAGCGCCTCCTTCGATCGTCATGATTCACTCCGGCATTTTGCTGAAGATGGGGGCATACGGATTGATACGCTTCGCGGTATTCCTGTTCCCGCAGCATGTCCATTCATGGGCGGTGGCTCTGGCGATTCTCGGCGTAATCAATATTTTGTACGGCGCGGTGCTCGCATTCGTGCAAAAAGAATTCAAGCTTGTGCTGGCTTATTCCAGCATCAGCCATATGGGGATCGTGCTACTCGGCATCGCGTCTTTGAATGAGGCCGGATTGCAAGGCGCATTGTTCCAAATGGTATCGCACGGTTTCATCTCGGCGCTGTTCTTCCTGATCGTCGGCAGCTTGTACGAGCGAACGGAAACGACGCGAATCGACGAGCTTGGCGGCTTGGCGAAGAGCGTTCCGTTCATGAGCGGGATACTGCTAATCGCGGGGTTAGCCTCGCTCGGCTTGCCCGGCTTATCCGGATTTATCGGCGAGTTTCTGTCGTTCCTCGGCTTGTTCGGCTCGATGAAGATCATTACCGCCGTAGGAGCGCTCGGCATTATTCTCGGAGCGGTCTATGTATTGCGCGGGGTGCTCGCCATTACTTACGGTCCGATGAGCGAACGGTACACCGGCATCAAAGATGCGAGACTGGTCGAGGCGATCCCGATGGTCGCGCTCGTCGCTTTCATTATTTTGCTCGGCGTATATCCCGCTACCGTCGTCGAACCGCTGCAGCATAGCTTTGATCAATTTTTACAATCCATTCTCAAGGTAGGAGGGTAGCCCATGAGTCCGTTAGAAACGATACAACCGCTGCAATGGGCCGATCTTGCAACCTTGGCGCCGGAGTTAACATTGGTCATTGCCGCAATTTTGATTTCTGTGTTGGATCTGCTTCTGCCGAACAAAGTAAACCGCAATTTTACGGGGGTTCTTTCGCTTGCGGCTATCGCCGTATCGCTCTTTTTCGTCATATGGAAAATGACCGGCATGAGCGCAGGCGCGGACGCGCCGCATGCGGCGCAGGTCGTTCAACTGCTCGGACAAAGCTATCGAATCGACGACTTCGCCAATCTTATGAAAATTTTGTTCTTGAGCGGAACGGGACTGATCGTCTTTATGAGCCTCGGTTCCATCCGGGAAGACGAAATTCAGCATAAAGGCGAGTACTATTATTTACTGCTTCCGGCTGTGCTCGGCGCGATGATCATGGCTTCCTCGGGCGAGCTGATCACGATGTATGTCGGGCTGGAGCTGCTGAGCATTACTTCGTACGTGTTGGCCGGATTAAAGAAAAACGATTTGAAATCGAACGAGAGTGCGTTTAAATATTTGGTGCTGGGAAGCATATCTTCCGCCTTCATTCTATACGGCATGTCGTTCTTGTACGGCATGACCGGTACGACGAACGTAGGGGAAATCGGAGCGGTTCTCGCCGGCAATGCGGCAAACTTCGAAATATTGCTGTACGTCAGCTTTTTCCTGATGCTTGCCGGTTTCGGCTTCAAAATCGCGGTCGCGCCGTTTCATGTATGGGCTCCCGACGTGTACGAAGGCGCGCCGACGCCGGTTACCGCATTCCTCGCCGTCGTGTCCAAAGCGGCGGGTTTTGCGATCTTGTTCCGCATCATGTACAACGTGTACTTTCAACTGTTGGGCGGACCGCAGAACAATTTCGGGGAGGATGCGTTCCTTGCCGTACTGATTGTGGCCGCGATCGCGATGATCGTCGGGAATGCCGCGGCACTGCGGCAGCGGAACGTCAAGCGGCTGCTTGCCTTGTCCGGCGTGGCCAATGCCGGGTATATGCTTGTACCGATCGGCGTGTCGATGATCAGTATTCACGCGTCGAATTTCTCGGAATTGATATTTTACCTGTTCGCCTACTTATTGATGAATATCGGGGCTTTCGCCGTCGTCATGGCGGTAAGCCGGGCAGCCGGGCACAACGATGTGAAAGGCTTCGCCGGATTGTATTATCGCGCGCCTTATACGGCCGTTGCGATGACGATATTGCTGCTGTCGTTTGCGGGCATTCCGCTTACCGGCGGATTTATCGGGAAGGTGTTCATCGTGCTCGGCGCGGTGCAAATGCATGCGTACTGGATTGCGGCGATCATGATCGTTACCGCGGTCATCTCGTTGTATTACTATTTCGGCATCATTCGTCAAATGTATATGCGTTCGGACGGCGAAGAAAGAGAAATCAAATTGACCGCCCCGCTCGGAATTACAATATGGGTATGCGCGGTCGCCACGGTCGCGATCGGTATTTTCCCGAATTTCGTGTTCCAATTTATCAATCATTTCTTCTCCGTTTCGTTTGATTTGTTCATTCAGTAAGGCGAAGCTTTGAAAATCCCGTACGGCCGTTTGGTTGTACGGGATTTGTATTTTCGCGGGGTTGCTTGCACGGGTATGGTTTTCCTGCGCCTTCTGTCGATATCCCTCTCGTTCAGAAGGGAAACTGCTGGTTCAAATGCGCGTATACGGAGGTGCACGCACGCATGCCGTTAACCCGTTTTCTCAGTGCAAAGCAGATTTCCGACTTTTCGTGCATGAGTGCGCTTGATGGTGCTTGAACAGTTATCTACTACGCCGATATTTTTCGAATACCGGGGCAGTGCCATGTGCTTTTTTTGCACGTTCGACCTTCGTCTGATGTCCATTGGATTTTGTCCAATGGATTTTTCTTTTTAAGGCCATATTGCTATTCTTCATTGGATTTCGTCCAATGAAATCTTCATGAATGTGCCCGAAAGACGGTAAAAGGTGAGAATCCGTTGCATGTTTTCCAATAGAGGCGCGTGTCCAGCCATAAATCGGCGAATTGGATTGGATATTTTCCAATGGGGGCTGAGGAAGAGGCGATAAACGCCGGAACGATTCGGCAATCATTGAACGATGTGCACTGGCCCCGGCTTTTCCGCAACTTCCTCACGTCGTGCCTACACGCCGGGCTGATCGAAACGTGCGAGGGCCCGTATGGCGGCGATTACCGGCGATTTTTAGCAGCCGTATTAAGTTCTGAGCGACGGGGATTTCGACAGAAGGCGAAAAAAAAGGGGTGCAGGGAGTTCAATACCCCGAGCCTTCCTGCACTCATTCCATCAACGCACCAAACCAATCGGCAGCATTGAAATTATCGTAGTCGACTTTCCAAGCTCCTCCTTCCTTCACAAGCGTAATTCTGCCTTCCATCTTCAAAGCTTTTGCATCGCCAACGTTCTCATTTTGAAATGTTACGTTCACGCCATAGTCAAGCTCAACCCTTCCCTCCTCTTTAGAAAATACGGAAAATGTCAAATCGTCCAAAGCCGGCGCTGCCTTCAACTTGTTAGATAGCTGTACGGGCAATATTAATGTGCGGTTTCTGGTCTGGTAATCCAAATACTTATCCGTTAGGAACGGCGCCATCACTTCCCTGGCTTGGCCGACGACTTCGGGCGTCGCGTTGCCGGCGTAATCGTAATGGCTTGCGTCAAATTGGGCTCGCTTATATTCGGTCGCTAATCGAATCGCGTCGTCCGTTTTGTTCGCGCATGAAATGAGCAACGAAACAACAAGACATAAAAGCGTCAAATCAACAACAGGCTTTCTCATCCGTATTGCCCCTCCCTTTTTCCACTATTATACAGTACTGGTTACGAAAATTTAACCGTGCAAAATATTGCGCTTCTTAGAGGGATTGCTCGAGCCGATATCGAAATAGTTAAGGCTGAGTGAAAAATACCGTATATCTTCACGGAGTTAGATGGAGAACGTAATGAAAACAATGGTAAGGCAACTGGCAATCATCGGACTGGCGCTTATGCTGCTCGTTACTCTCTGCTTCGAACCGGTTTCGAACGCAATGGGAGGCGGGGAATCCAAGCCTTATAACGAAGAACGAATCCACGCCGAGCCGGACGCCAATCCGGACGCGGATCCGAGCATGGATGAAGATGAAATTGATTCGCACTCATGGATTCTGAAATGGAACGATAAAGGGCCCGATGCTCAGTTATTGAAGTCGACCGACATCGTCCGCACCCATGACGAAATGAACGTGATTGTGGCGAAACCGAACGAAGGGACGGACGAGAGGGAGTGGCTGGAGCATGCCGAACGATCGGCGCATGTCGAATATGTGCAGAAAAACCAGAAAGTTCGCATCTCCGCGCTTCCGAGCGATCCTTATTTCAACAGCCAAGAGTATTTGCGGGAAATCCGGGCGGGAACCGCTTGGGATTTCTATCATGACAATACCGACGTGACGATCGCGCTGGTGGATACGGGCGTAGATTTGGATCACCCCGATTTGAAGGACAATCTGGTCGAAGGAATCAATCTGCTTAACGAAAGCCGTCCTCCGCAAGACGATAACGGGCACGGAACGAATGTGGCGGGGGTCGTCGCTGCTGTCGGCAATAACGAGAAAGGAACGACGGGCATTTTATGGTCCGCTCGGATGATGCCCATTAAGGCGCTCGACCGGCAAGGAGCGGGAGACGAGGACAAGCTTGGGGAAGGAATTAAATATGCGGTCGATCATGGGGCGAAAATTGTCATATTGTCCGTAGGATTGTACCGCTATTCGCATTATTTGGAGGAGATCGTCAACTATGCGGAGCAGAAAGGGGTGCTGCTCGTTGCGGCAACCGGGAACGATGCCAACGTTCTGGGGGATAAAGTGGCGATCAAATATCCCGCGGCGTACCCGTTCGTTCTCGCCGTTGGCGGCAGTGACGGGAACAAAGCGGAGCCCCGCTCGAATTACGGGCCGGAAATGGATGTCGTCGCCCCGTGGAGAGTATATACGACGGCGCTGGACGGCGCGTATACGGCTCAAGAGGGAACGTCGATGGCGGCCCCGCAGGTTGCAGCCGTCGCCGCGCTCATATGGGCGAAATATCCCGATTACGAACCATATCAAATTCGCAACTTGATAAGGCAGACGGCTCAAGATATCGGGGAGAAGGGCTGGGATCCCCGCACGGGATACGGGTTGCTTCGGGCGGATCGCGCGCTGACGTCGCCGCCAAAAAGCGACATTTACGGCGATAACGGCAGCAGGGACAAAGCTGCGCCCTTTCCGATCGACACGGCGCTTTATTCTGCGTTAAGCGGCGGCAATGATACGGATTGGTTTCGCGTCGACGCCCCATATGACGGAACGTTGCAATTGCAATTCGGCATGCTGGAAGGAGATGAGCCGGTCGAGCTTACCTATTTCCAAGGAAATAAAGCGGAAGGACGACTCCTAAGCGATTTTTTCGATCAAAGAAAGGGCACGATCCCTTTGAAGAAAGGGGAAAATTATATTCAATTGCGACTCAAGAACCGAGATGCGGCACATGGAGTCCAATACAGGTTAGTGTCGAAATTTGCCGTTTATGAAGATGCGTACGGCAAGAACGATACGCAGCAGCGTGCGTTTAAGCTGCCGACCCGCAGCCAGGAAGTGGTGGGCACGTTCAGCCGCGAAGGGCATGTCTCCTGGTTCGCCTTCGAGGTGACGAAGCGGGGAACGCTCCGGTTGGAGCTGGAAACGGATTCGGTTCGCGTCGACCCGGCCATGACGTTTCGAGGGCCGAACACGGATACGATTACCGTCGACGCGCATGGGGAAGATAAGGGAGAGGGGGAATATATAACTTTGCCTAATCTTGCCCCCGGCACGTACTATATCTCGGTCTATAACGCCATCTCGGCCAAGCCGAGGCCGGTAGCGGCGGAATTCAAGCTGTCGATTGAGTATATTACCAAATTTACGGATCCGAACGAACCGAACGACAAAAGCTATCAAGCGGTGACGATGGCGTTCGATACCGATTACTTGGGCGTGTTCTCAAGCGATGACGATGTCGACTGGTTTAAATTTCAAGTCGATGCCCGCAGCTATGTCACGTTGGAAGTGAGCCGCATCCCGGCGAATCGAATCGTCAAAATGAATGTTTACGACCGGCGGCAGAAATTGATTAATTCTTACGCCAACAAAGCGGGGAACAGCTCGCTAAGAGCGTCGGGGACGTTTGGGCCGGGAACGTACTTGGTTAAATTGACGGCAGACAGCATGTTCGACCAGCAATATTATCAATTGAAAGCGAAAGCCGAAACGTTGGTTTCCGGATACCGTGACATTGAAGGCCATTGGGCGGAAAAAGCGATCTCCGCGCTAACCGCCAAAAATTGGATCAACGGTTACGAGCAGCTGCGGTTCGAGCCGGATCGAGTCATTACACGAGCCGAAGCCGTTGCGGTGTTGTCGAAAGCTTTCCAACTTAAGGAGAGCAGGCCGCAACGATTCACCGACGTGCCGAAGAACCATTGGGCGTACGACGCGATTGCGCGGGCGACAGCATCCGGCATCGTGTCCGGGTACTCGGAAATGTCCTTCCGGCCGAACCGCTACGTCACCCGCGCCGAGATGACGGTGATGATCGGAAATGCGTTAGGAATTAAGCCGGGCTCGATTACCGCGCAACCTTACACAGACGTTTCCCGTACTTATTGGGCCGCGCCGATGCTGGCCGCGATGAAGGGGCGAGGCTTGATTCGCGGATACGGAGACGAAACGTTTAAACCGGACAGCGCGGCGAGCCGGGCGGAATTTACATCGATGCTGTACGATATATTAATACGGAAATAAGCGGAGGCCTTCTGCCGGAGCGGCCCCAATAAGGCGGCATGCCGGCATGAGGTAAAATCCGCTGTAAACAAAAGGATAGGAGGCGAAAACGCATCATGGACGACCGGGGAATTTCCGCGGCGATGGGCTTGAACGGATTGGTCTCGATTATCGTTACCCTTGCATGCATAGCTTTAGCTTGGTGGGCGCTGCAGACGTTAAAATTGGACTTGTTGATCCGCCGTCCGAAAAGTCCGCAGGCGAAGCTGCTCTATTTATTTCTGGCCGTCATTGTCGGGCGCTGGGTTGCCGAGTTTATTTTGCAGTATTGGCAATGGACGCAGCAGCTTCGCTGGATGTTTTGAGAGGTTGGCGCGGAAAAGCCGACTTTTTGAACGCGCAATGAAACGAGAAATGACGCGAGTGAAACGAAAATGTCGAATAACATCGAACTTTTGTGTTAACAATGGTTAATACAACGGTAAATCGAGAAAATAACGCTTGTTACCTTATATGCTGGGATGGTATTATGTATCTTGGGTAAAACACAGGAAACGCAACAAATGTCATATTCTGCTGTATTTTGAAAACGTAAAGGTAAAAAACTCGCGCGGAGGGAAACAGAATGAGCAAATTTATCGTCCGCGGCGGCAAACGGTTATCCGGAAGCGTACGCGTTAATGGAGCGAAAAACTCCGTGCTTCCGATTATCGCTGCCTCTCTCTTGGGGGAAGTAGGAGAAAGCGTAATTTGCGACGCTCCTCCACTCGACGATGTTATGACGATTAGCAAAGTGCTCGAAACACTCGGAGCCGATATTACATATCAAAACGAAATCATTCGCGTCAATGCGGAACGCTTATCCTCCTGCGAAGCGCCATATGAATTTGTCCGAAAAATGCGCGCATCCTTTCTTGTGATGGGCCCGCTCTTGGCCCGCGAAGGATATGCGCGAATTTCGCTGCCCGGCGGCTGCGCAATCGGTACAAGACCGATCGATCAGCATCTGAAAGGGTTTGAAGCGATGGGGGCGGAGATCGGCCTCGGACAAGGATATATTGAAGCGAAAGTCAAAGGGCGATTGAAAGGCGCGAAAATTTATTTGGATGTAGCAAGCGTCGGCGCAACCGAAAACATTATGATGGCCGCCACCTTGTCGGAAGGAACGACGACGATTGAAAATGCGGCGAAAGAGCCGGAAATCGTCGATTTGGCCAACTATTTGAATGCGATGGGCGCCAAAGTGCGCGGAGCCGGAACCGGCGTCGTTCGGATTGAAGGCGTTGACAAGCTCCGCGGCGCGAAGCATTCGGTCATTCCGGATCGCGTGGAGGCGGGAACGTATATGATCGCGGCTGCCATAACCGGCGGCGACGTCTATGTTGAAGGGGCGATCGCCGATCATTTGGGCCCGGTCATTTCGAAAATGCAGGAGATGGGCGTGACGATCGAACCGGACGAGAACGGAATTCGCGTGCGCGCGGATCGGCCGCTTAAATCGGTAGACGTCAAGACGTTGCCTTATCCGGGTTTCCCGACCGATATGCAATCGCAAATGATGGCCTTATTGATGGTTTCGGAAGGCACGAGCGTCGTGACGGAAACGGTATTCGAGAATCGTTTCATGCATGTGGACGAATTCATTAATCTGAACGGGCAAATTAAAGTCGAAGGCCGTACCGCCGTTGTCAGCGGCGGCATGAAATTGGTGGGCGCCAAAGTATGCGCGACCGATTTGCGGGCCGGAGCCGCGCTCATCTGCGCGGGGCTGGCTGCCGAAGGCACGACGGAAATTACCGGCACGCATCATATCGATCGCGGATACGTCAATATTGCGGAGAAGCTCTCGCAATTGGGCGCCGACATTTGGCGAATTACGGCGGAAGAACCGGTATTCGAACCGGAAGTCGAGAAAACGAAGGAACAAGACGTCAAACTGTTTAAAGTACAACCTACATGGGCATAATACACAAATAAGAAGATCGAAACGGCTATCGTTTCGGTCTTTTATTTTAGTTCTAGCTTGTCTGTAAAGCTCATATCTATTTAATGAGAAATTCATATAACTATGGATCGGGCAAATCGCTAGAAACAGCTCACGGAGGATGACAATGAGACGTATTGAATTCAACTTTCGCGGCGGCGGAAGAGCGTTCCGGCGCGCCTGCGGCAAAATCCCCCCGGGAGGGTGGATCGCGATGTGGGCCGCGGGATTAATAGGAACGGCTCTCTGCATTCCGCTGCTATTGGTCGACGACGTTCCGGTCCGGCAATACCATTCGGCGGGGCAACTGGCACAGACTGCGCCGAAGGAGAAGACGGAAATTGGTAGAGAGACGGAGATGGAAATCGAAGTGCGCGTCTATGTAACGAAGGAGAATGCGATTGAAACGGTAGCATTGAACGATTATGTCCGCGGCGTCGTCGCGGCCGAGATGCCGGCCGATTTCGAGCTAGAAGCGTTAAAGGCGCAAGCGATCGCGGCCCGCACTTATATCGTCCGCCGGTTAGCCGCCGGCGACAGGAGCGGCGTCCCTGTCGAGGGGGCGGATATTACCGACACCGTTGCGCATCAAGCGTACATTTCCCAGAAGGGGGCCGCGCGGGGAACGGCCGACAGCGCCGGACAAGACCGGATCGGCCGGGCGGTGGCGGAAACGGGCGATACGATTATGACATACCGGAACGAACCGATCGAGGCGGTCTTTTTCTCTACCAGCAACGGATATACGGAAAATTCGGAAGACTACTGGCAGCAAAAGATTCCGTATCTTCGCAGCGTTTCCAGCCCGTGGGACAAGTCGCTGGCTCCGAATTACGAGGAAACGGTGACGATGCCGGTTTCCGATTTTTTGCAAAAGCTGAATCTCGATTCGGCGGCCGTCCCGGCGTTCGGAAATAAGGCCGGGGGAAAGGGGGCCATTCGCGTCTTGGAAAGGACGAAAGGGCGCCGCATCAAGCAAATCCAAATCGGAGGGCAATCGTTCAGCGGGAGAGAGGTTCGCGAAAAGCTAGGTTTGAGATCCTCCCATTTCACTTGGTCTATCGACGGCGCGAATATACGGATTACGACTTACGGCAACGGCCACGGCGTCGGCATGAGCCAATGGGGGGCCAACGGGATGGCGAAGGAAGGGAAAACGGCGCAGCAAATTTTGCAACATTATTATACGGGAATTCAATTCGAGAAAGCTTCGAATATATTACGGAACGGTTCCAAGTAGGGTCGGATGCGTTGCTCCATCCCGCACGGGAAGCGGCTTTAGGAAAGCGCGGATACTCTATTGGAATAGCAATCTTAAAAATTAGTTTGATAACAGGTATAAAAGTGTTCGCCGCGGTAACAATGGTTACTGAGGTGATATGCAAATGAATGAACAAAACAAATCGAAGCAAGTCCACGAAGACGCTTCTAAATCGATCTCGGGAGCGGCGGCTGTAAAGCCTTCTTCATGGAAAAGGATGTTGTCGAAAAAATGGGTCTTTCCTGCAGTGTACATGGCAGCTATCGCAATCTTAGTAACCGTATTTTTCGTCTACCAGGGTGCTAGAACGAAGGACAACCCTGAGCTCAGCTTGAATACCATCAATGAAAACGTAGACGCGGTTACGACGGGGAACGAAGCGGCGACAGATCCGGAGCAT
The DNA here is from genome assembly GCF_018918005.1 of Paenibacillus sp. MSJ-34. Taxonomy (GTDB): domain Bacteria; phylum Bacillota; class Bacilli; order Paenibacillales; family Paenibacillaceae; genus MSJ-34. Next base: position 26,100 of record NZ_JAHLPR010000004.1, read on the forward strand.
ACCGAAACGGCGGCAAATGTGGAACCGTTAGGCTGGCCGGTGAAAAACCGGGACGAAGTCAAGGTCGTCATGCCATTCTATGATACGGACGCTTCGGCGGAAGTACATAAAGAGGCGATGGTTCAGTACAACGATACGTTCACGCCGAACGTAGGGATCGACTTGGGCCGCGAAGACGGCAAGACGTTCCAAGTAACGGCCGCACTGGACGGAACGGTTACGCAAGTGCAGAACCATCCGATTCTCGGCAACGTCGTTGAAATTACGCACGCGAACAATGTGAAGACGGTATACCAAAGCTTGGCCGACGACGTGGCGGTCAAAGAAGGCGATGAAGTGAAAAAAGGCGATCCGATCGCTTCCGCGGGACGCAACGAGCTTGAAAAAGACTTGGGCGCGCATCTTCACTTCGAAGTGTATCAAAACGGCAAAGTGGTCAATCCGGAACCGTTGCTTCAAAAATAAGCAGTCTTTCCGGACAGGATCCGGGTTTCGGGAAATTCCCGGGGAATTTCTTGAACAAACATAGGAAAATGCAGCGTTTCAGCCGTCGGGGCAGGGGGGAAACCCCTCTGTCCTTTTGGCATGTCCCGAAAAAATTTGTACAGATTTGAGCTTGTCAGGCTTGGAAACAAAGAATATATAGGCACGCCCCTCATATAATGTACCAAACTATCTCGAGTAGGGAGGCGGGAGCGTGCACGATTACATCAAAGAGCGAACCATTAAAATTGGGCGTTGTATCGTTGAAACCAAACATACGGTTCGTACCATTGCGAAAGAGTTTGGAGTATCGAAAAGCACGGTGCACAAAGATTTAACCGAGCGTTTACCGGAGATTAATCCGGATTTGGCGGATCAGGTTAAGCACATTCTCGAATACCACAAATCGATTCGACATTTGCGGGGAGGAGAGGCAACGAAAATTAAGTATAAAAAGTCGAGCGGCAAAAAACGCGAAGTCATCACCGCTGGAAAATCTTAAGAAGAATATGGAGAAGTGCGAGAGCAAGCAATAGTCATTGTGTAACCCGCCCAAAGTATGATATGTTTAGAAAATAGTAAATAATGTGCAGGAATTTCCCGGTAAATGTCGAAGTTTATGACTTACTAATATTTTACTTTGGAGGCCAATGTAATCATGATAAGCAAGGATATCGGAATCGACCTCGGCACAGCGAACGTGCTGATCCACGTGAAAGGGAGGGGGGTAGTATTAGACGAACCTTCCGTAGTCGCGATCGAAAACGAATCAAAACGCGTGCTCGCCGTCGGGGAAGAAGCGCGCCGCATGGTCGGCCGCACGCCCGGTAATATCATTGCAATTCGTCCCTTGCGGGACGGGGTTATTGCGGACTTCGAAATAACGGAAGCGATGTTGAAGTATTTCATCGATCGTGTGGGCGGTCGGAAATGGTACAGTCATCCCCGCATTCTCATTTGCGCCCCGACGAACATTACGTCCGTCGAGCAGAAAGCGATACGCGAAGCGGCGGAACGTTGCGGAGCGAAGGAAGTATTCTTGGAAGAGGAGCCGAAGGCTGCTGCCATTGGGGCTGGAATGGACATATTCCAGCCCAGCGGAAATATGGTCGTCGATATCGGCGGCGGAACGACAGATGTAGCCGTGCTTTCCATGGGCGATGTCGTAACCGCCTCTTCTATTAAAATCGCAGGGGACAAGTTCGACTCCGCTATCATGAAATACATAAAAAATAAATATAAGCTGTTGATCGGCGAACGCACGTCGGAAGATATTAAAGTGAATATCGGGACGGTATATCCGTACGGACGGGAAGAGGAGATGGATATACGCGGCCGCGATATGGTAAGCGGGCTGCCGCTCACGGTGACGATTAATTCGACCGAGATCCGGGAAGCGTTATGGGAACCCGTATCGTCGATCGTCGCCGCCGCCAAATCGGTGCTGGAACGGACGCCGCCGGAGCTGTCGGCGGATATTATCGATCGCGGCGTTATTTTGACGGGCGGGGGCGCCATGCTGAACGGATTGGACGAACTGATGGCCGAGGAGCTGAAGGTCCCGGTCTTGATCGCCGACGATCCGATGCATTGCGTTGTGAAAGGCACGGGCATTATGTTGGACAACCTCGACAAAGTCGCTAAGAAAAAACTGTAGCGCTGCCGATAACTATATTATAGGTAAAGATTGATTCGGCGGCGGGCATTGGTTTCCCCGATCGTCTGAGGCGAACGGATAAGGCTAGTTCGGGACGATACGTTCATATAGCGGTATAAACTACCGTTAATTCGCCTATTATCGTTTAAAGTATGAGATTAAATGTAATTTGTACCGTTAATTTAGGCGTGAATATAGTTCTATGGGCAATTTGCCAAAATTAACGGTAGAGAATGGCGCTAAATTCGGGACAAGCCTAGCTATAAGCAAAATAAAGGCAGTTTTTACCGCTAATTAGTTTGTCTCGTTCATTGAGGCGAGGTTTCGGCAAACTCATAAGTGACAGCTTTGCTCCGCAAAACTTAAGTTGATGCTTACGAAGTCAGCTTTGCTCCGCAAAGCTTAAGTTGATGCTTACGAAGTCAGTTTTGCTCCGCAAAACTTTAAGGAGGTTCCCTTACATGCTCAGAGGTTTATATTCGGCCGCGTCGGGAATGATGACGCAGCAACGCAGGCACGATACGGTAACGAACAATATCGCGAATCTTAATACGCCCGGCTATAAGCAGGTGAATGCGGCGGCGCGCGCGTTCCCGGAGATGCTGATCGCTTTGGTCGGCGCGGACAATCCCGGCGCCAAGTCGATCGGCCAGTTGAACATGGGTGTATTCTCGGAAGAAAGCATTCCGCTATTTATGCAAGGAGATTTGAGACAGACCCAGAGCGCGTCGGATTTTGCGCTTGTAGCGGATTTAACGGGCGCGGACCCGAACTTGGTCTTTGACGCATCCGGCAAAGCCGTCACGCAGGACGGCGAAGTTGTGTTCAAGCCGCAGGCGTTTTTCACGGTGCGAGACGGCAACGGGGAAACCCGCTATACTCGCGACGGCAAATTTACCGTCAATGCGAACGGCAATTTGCAAGCCGGCGACGGCTCTCTGGTGCTTGGCGTGGATGGACAGCCGATCGATATTGGCGATCGGGCCATTGGCGAACTGTCGGTCAACGGGCGCGGAGAATGGTTTAACGCAACGACGGGAGAGCTTGTATTCGATATTGAACAGTTATTAATTACGAGGATCGAGAATCCGAATCTGCTTATTAAGGAAGGAAACGGGAATTTCCGTTTCGCGAATGAAGAAGATGCGGCTGCTGCGCGGCCTGTCAACGATACCGACGACGTAGAGGTTCGTCAAGGCTATCTGGAACGCTCCAATGTCGATCCTTCTCAGGCGATGGTCGATATGATGGCTGCGGCGCGCGCTTATGAGGCGAATCAGAAAGTCATTCAATTTTACGATAAAAGCTTGGAAAAAACGGTAAACGAGGTCGGACGAGTACAGTAAGAGAATGATTGAAGCAAGGCATGAATATACCTAAGTGGGAAGGGGCTTCGCTAATGAACAATTCCATGATTTCCGCCATGGTGTCGATGGGCGGCATTCAGAAGAAATTGGACATCATCGCCGATAATATCGCGAATATGGATACGAACGGATATAAGCGCAAGCAATCTACGTTCGAAGATGTGTTGACCACGGCAGTGCAGCATGAGGAAGCAATGAAGCTGCCCGGACGGATGACGCCCTCCGGATTTACGGCAGGTTGGGGGGCCAGGCTGAACACGATGTCGTGGGACTTGTCCCAAGGCGCGATGCTCAATACGGGCAATCCGACCGACTTGGCCATTGAAGGCGACGCTTTGTTTGAAGTCAATGCGGACGGTCTCACCGGCTGGACGCGCGGTGGCGCTTTGCAGTTGAATCCGGTGGAAGGCGACGAAGAGAACGTATACTTGACGACCAGCCAAGGTTATCTTATTGTAGATACGGAAGACCAACCGATCGCCGTTCCGAACGGATATCATATTCAAGTAGACGAGAAAGGCAATGTGACGGCGCAGCAGCCCGGCAGCACCGAAAGCGAAGAGATCGCCCGAATGAAGCTGGTACAGCCGCGGCGGCCTGATTTGCTGACGCAGACGGACGATAATTTGTTTGTCATTGCGGGGAATACCGATCCTACGGTCGTTCTGGCAGCTATCGATATGGACGAACCGCTTGACGAACAGAAAAGTGTGGCGGTACGCCAAGGTTTCCTGGAACAATCCAACGTAAGCCTGACGGACGAGATTGCCGACATGATGCAAGTGCAGCGGGCTTACCAATTGACGGCCAGAGCGTTAACGTCAAGCGACAATATGATGGGTCTGGTAAACACCTTACGCGCATAATGCGTGTACGGACGGTGAATCAATCCCCTTTTTGATCACGAGAATGACCGGCTTTGCACCAAGAAAGGGGATGCTTATTCAAAGTGAGGAACAATGTGAGTATGGAAATGGAAACGAAAAACGGCGGTGGTTCTATGCCGAAATGGGCGCGCATCACGTTTTTGATTTTACGCAAATTAATCGTGCCGGTACTGTTTATCATTGCTCTATATGCGGGACTGGTCGTCGGGTATGTGGTTTTCGGCAAACAACCGGCTTCCGATGTGATGCAATGGAGCACGTGGAGACATGTGTTTGATTTAATATTTGCGAAATAATATACTCCTCGCATGGGGAGTTTTATTTTTTTAAGCAGAGTTGTATAATATTTGGGAGACTGAGTACGGAGGGGGACAACCTTGAATTTGCCGAATATGTTGACGCTGGCGCGTTTCGTTTTGATTCCGGTCTATATCCTGGTTTTCGCAGGCGGACATCGGTATGCGGCTTTTTCCGTCATTTTATTGGCAGGGCTTACCGATATTTTGGACGGATACATCGCACGCAAACGCAATCAGGTGACAACGGTCGGCAGCATGCTTGATCCTCTTGCCGACAAAACGATGATGCTTGCGGTGATGATCTCGCTCCTCGTATCGGGCGACTTGCCCTGGAGCGCGGCGCTGGCGATGTTCGTCCGCGACGCAGGCATGATTATCGGCTCGGCCTTTTTTCATTTTAAAGGTTTTCTTACCGTGCCGGCGAATTGGATGGGGAAATTGACGACGATTCTTTATTATGTGGCGATTCTGTGGATTTTCTTCACCTTGCCTTATGCGCGGGAACTTTTGTGGGCGGTCATCGTATTTTCTTTTGTCACGACGATCATCTATATTTTCCAATTCAAACATTTAAACCGAAAAGAGCCTATTCATAAAAGCGGGACGCTCGCTGAATAAGGCTCCTTATCTCAACCTTCACGACTGCAGTTCATGAAGGATACTCCTATGTTGCTCAATAAAGCGTTTTTTTATTCGTGATGCAAGGTTCATCTTCAATACGAGTTTATGTCCGAAAGGAGCTTTTCAATTGCTGAACATTCAACAAATTCAAGAAATTATTCCGCATCGCTATCCGTTTCTGCTTGTCGATCGGATCGTTGAAATCGAGGAGGGCAAACGCGTCGTCGGTTTGAAGAACGTGACGATGAATGAGCCGTATTTTGCCGGCCATTTCCCCGAATACCCGGTGATGCCGGGCGTGCTGATCGTAGAGGCGCTCGCGCAAGTTGGCGCCGTGGCAATGCTCAGCATAGAGGCGAACCGCGGCAAAATCGGTTTTCTGGCCGGTATCGACGGATTCCGGTTCCGCGACCAAGTGAAGCCTGGCGATACGCTGACTTTGGAAGTGGAAATCATTCGCCTGAAAGGCTCGATCGGCAAAGGAAAAGGAACGGCGAAAGTCGGAGACCGCGTCGTGGCCGAGGGCGAAATTATGTTTGCGCTGTCCGACCCATCCTAATACGCAGCAGGTGCAAGAAAGAAAAACTTACGGAGGGAGACTGAAACGAGCATGGACCAGTCCAACACCAAGCATGGGAAAGCTTATGAATTATGGTTGAACGATCCGCATATTGACGAGGCGACGAAGGCGGAGCTGCGCGCGATCGCCGATCAGCCCGCCGAAATCGAAGAGCGGTTCTATAAAGATTTGGAATTCGGCACCGGCGGGTTGCGCGGCATTATGGGAGCGGGAACGAACCGGATGAACCGCTATACCGTCGCCCGCGCGACGCAAGGATTTGCGCAATACATCTTGGCGAACCGGAAAGAAGGAGAGAATCCATCCGTCGTCATTGCGTACGACTCGCGGCAGAACTCTCCCGAATTCGCCCTGACGTCGGCGCTCGTGCTTGCCGCGAACGGCATTCAGGCGAAGGTGTTTCCCGAGCTTCGGCCGACGCCGCAATTGTCGTATGCGGTTCGCGCGCTGAAAGCCAGCGGCGGAATCGTCATTACGGCCAGCCATAATCCGCCTGAATATAACGGATACAAAGTATATAACGCGGAGGGCGGGCAACTCGTGCCGCATGAGGCGGAGCAAGTCATCGAGCAGATCAGGGGGATCGCTTCCTTCGAACAAGTACGCATGGCTGCGCGCGAAGAAGCGGAAGCGCAAGGTCTTCTGCAATGGCTTGGGGAAGCGGAGGATCTATCGTACATAACGACGGTGGCGGCTCAAAGCCGAAATCGCAGCCGGATCGAAGGGGCGGGCGGCCTCGGAGAATCGTTCGCCATCGTTTATACGCCGCTGCACGGATCGGGCAATATGCCGGTGCGACGGGTGCTGGAGGAAATCGGCTTCCGGAATGTGCATGTCGTGCCGGAGCAGGAACGGCCTGACGGCCAGTTCCCTACGGTGAAGTCGCCGAATCCGGAAGAACGCGAAGCGTTCGCGATGGCCGTGCGGCTTGCGGAACGAATCGATGCCGATATTATTATCGGGACCGATCCGGATGCGGACCGCATGGGCGCGGTGGTGAGGAACAACCAAGGCGAGTATGAGGTATTAACGGGGAATCAGTCCGGCGCGATCATGGTGCATTATTTATTGAGCCAAATGCAAGCCGCCGGCGAACTGCCCGCGAACGGCGCGGTCGTGAAAACGATCGTAACGAGCGAGATGGGGGCGGTCATCGCCGAACATTACGGCGCCAAAGTGCTGAATACGTTAACCGGATTCAAATATATCGGCGAGAAAATGACGCAATTCGCCGCCAGCGGCGAGCATACTTTCCTGTTCGGATACGAGGAAAGCTACGGTTACTTGGCGGGCGAGTACGCGCGGGACAAGGACGCCGTCATTGCCGCCATGCTCATCTGCGAAGCTGCGGCCTATTACAAAAGCCAAGGCAAAACGTTGTATGACGTATTGAGCGAATTGTACGCATCGCACGGGTATTTTTTGGAAAAACTAGAGTCCCGCACCTTGAAAGGAAAAGACGGATTGGAGCAAATCCAATCGATCATGTCCGAATGGAGATCGAATCCTCCGGCTCAAGTGGCCGGCGTGAACGTCAAGCGGCGCCTCGATTATTCGGAAGGCATCGACGGGCTGCCGCGCGAGAACGTGCTCAAGTTTATTATGGAGGACGGCTCCTGGTTTTGCCTGCGCCCGTCCGGGACGGAGCCGAAGATTAAGTTATACTTTGCCGTGCGCGGCGAATCGTACGATCAGGCGTCCGCGGCGCTCGACCGTCTGGTTGAGGCGGTAACGGAAAAACTGTAATATTTTTAGAAAAGGATAAATGGATAGAATTGAGGGCATGACCTCTTTGGAGAATTGCATGTTTTCCGGGGAGGTCATCCGAATTTTGCCTGAGGAGGGAAACTTGTGCTTTCATTTTTGCAACGTTGGAACGCACGGACGAAGAAATGGCTGTGGGGACTCGTCATATTGGGAATTCTCGCGTCATTGCCGATCGCTTACCAACGGATACAAACCGAATCATCCGCGAATACGGTCGAATTTGTTTTCGATTATCGCGATTTATTGGACGTGGCCGCTTATCAACCGAATCCGCAGCAATATGTCGACGAACAGCTTGACCGGCTGAAAGAAGCGGGCGTGCAGTCGATGGCGATGTTCGAAAGCACGCTTGCCGAATATAAAACGAATCGCCGCGTCTTGGTATATAACGCTGCCGAGATGGCGACATTAACCGGACAAGCCTTTAATCCGAACGAAAATTATACGTATATTCTGTTTACGAACGAAGAGAACGAGCGCAGAATCGCGCCGCTCGTTACGAATACGTTCTCCAGCCTGGAGATCGGCGTGAAGCCCTGGACGTGGAACGACAAGAACGGGCTCATCATTGAAACGCCGGTGGAGAATGCCGTGCTGAAACCGATGCCGCAAGATCCGATCGCGATGGAAATGCTGCACGGCAAAGGGTTTCATATTGTTCCGCGTTTAACGGACAGCTTGCCTTACGATCAACAAGCGATGGAGCAGTTGTTTGCGGAATACGCCGCGCTCGGGGTGAAACGAATCTTGTTCGAAGGGGAATCGGTGAAAGGTTATACCGATGACGCCGAGAAGAAGAGTATCGCCGCGTTTGCGGAGTTGTTGAACAAATACGATATCGGCATCGCCGCCATCGAAAATTTGAAATCGCCGCAAAAAGGAATGAACAAGCTGGCGTATCTTATCAATTATAATGTCGTGCGAATCTACTCGTTAAGCGAAGCGGACTCGTCGCTTAGCGAATCCGTCATAGCCGACCGCTTCGTGCTGGGGACGAAGGACCGCAATATCCGCATGATTTATTTGAACACGCAGGCGTCGACCAATCCGGCCAAGGCGTCGATTACGAATTCGGTGGACAATTTGATCCGCAGCTTGCAGAAGCCGGGCAACGCCATTGCAGGCATTGAGAGCAACGGATTCGAGCTTGGACAAGCTCAGGCGTTCAACGTCCACGACGCGTCATGGCAGCGTTACGCCAAGCTGTTCGTATTGATCGGCGGGGTGGCTTTGATCGCTTTGCTTATCTCGTATTTTATCCCTGTGTTGATGCTTCCTGCTGTTGTTATCGGATTAATCGGCGCGGCCGGGCTTTATAAATTGTCGCCGCCTCTGCTCGAACAAGCGATGGCGCTCGGCGTATCGATCAGTTCGCCTACGATCGCGCTCGTGCTGCTCGTTCGCAAGGTGATGTCGGTCGCGGATGCGAAGCCGGACATGACGGCGGGCCGCCGCGTCGGGTTGACCATCGCGCTGTACGCGAAAACGGCGGCGATCTCCTTGGCATCCGTACCGTTAATTATCGCGCTGCTGAACAATATTACTTACAGCCTTGTATTGGAGCAGTTCCGCGGCGTCAGCTTGCTTCATCTCGCTCCGATCGGTCTCGTGGCATTGTATGTGTTCTTGTACCGCGGCGATTCGGTCGTCGGCGAAGCGCGCAAACTGCTCAAAACGCCGATTACATTGCTATGGATCGTTGCATTCTGCGTCCTCGGCGCGGCCGGGTATTATTATCTGACGCGGACGGGCAATGCGGGGAAAGTATCGGGAATCGAGATGGTCATTCGGACTTTGCTGGAAGATACGTTCGGCGTGCGTCCGCGGTTTAAAGAGTTTATGATGGCCCATCCGGCGTTTGTGCTCGGTCTCTTCCTCAGCTTCAAGTATCGGAACGCCGTTTATTTGTTCATTATCGCAGCGATGGGGCAATTGTCCTTGGTCGATACGTTTGCGCATATTCATACGCCGATCGTTATTTCGTTGATACGTGTCGTACTCGGTTTGGGATTAGGTCTCATCATCGGACTTATCGCCGCAGGGGTGTGGCAGATCCTTGAAAGGTGTTGGCAAACATGGGGTCGAAAGCTGGTACAAGCAAAAGAATAGTCATCTCCGGATACTACGGTTTTAACAATAGCGGCGACGAAGCGGTGTTGAAGTCGATTCTGGCCGCGTTGGAAGAGCAAGCCCAGGCGGAAGGGATCGCGGTCGAGCCGGTCGTTCTGTCCGCCGACCCGGCGCTGACGACCCGGCTTTACGGCGTGCAGGCGGTCCAGCGCATGAAGCTGGGCGATATCGTTCGCGCGCTGCGCGAAAGCGACGGCTTGATCAGCGGCGGCGGCAGTTTGCTGCAAGATGCGACGAGCGCCAAATCGATTCCGTATTATCTGGCGATTGTCAAAATCGCCCAATGGCTCGGAAAACCTTCCTTTATATATGCGCAAGGAATTGGCCCGGTCCGGCGCAAACTATTCTACGGGATGATTCGCCGCGCGTTTCGCAAATGCGCTTACGTGTCGGTGCGCGATCAGGAGTCGGCGGAACTGCTCGCTGCGATGGGCGTTGCGCGGGGGCGGATCGATGTCGTGCCCGATCCGGTAATGGGGTTGCCGCTGCCGGATGGGGGTGCGGATGCGGAAGCGAGGGTATCCGTATCCGGCGCCGAATCCGCCGAGGATGACTTGCCTTTGCCGCTAGTAGGCGTCTCTGTGCGCTATTGGAACGAAGACCGCTCCGACCTCGACCGCTGTGCCGAAGCGCTCGCCCTATTGTGCAAGCGGAGCGCCGTCCATTTGCGATTTCTGCCGTTTCATCTGCCAAGCGACGAGGAAGCGTCGCGCTACGTGATCGACCGGATCGGCCAGAACGGCGGCCCCGGCCTTGGCGTAGACGGGGGCGGCAGCCGCATAAGCATCTGTCCGCCGCTGCAAGATCCGCAAGCGATGCTTGGGGAAGTGAGCCGCTGCGATTTGCTGATCGGCATGCGGCTGCACTCGCTCATTTATGCGGCTTCGCAATCCGTGCCGCTGCTCGGCATTTCGTACGATCCGAAGATCGATCACTTCCTGCATCGGTTGAATTCGGTTGCCGTCGGGACAACGGCGTACCTTGACCCGCAAGCCACCGCTTCCGAAGCGGCGCGTCTGCTTGCGCATGGCGCAGAATGGCGCCGCAGCCAGGCAGCGGGAATCGAACGGCTGAAGCAGGAATCTCAGCTGCCCGCGAAACAAATCGTTCGTTACTTACGTCTAAACAAAGGGTGATGTTAGGTGAATTCACTGCAACACGAATCGCAGCCAGCACCGGAACCTGCCGGACGGCGTCAATCTGTGCCTACGGTTTCCATTTACGGCGTTCCTTTTTCCAAGATGGATATGAAACAGACGGTGGAATATTTGATCGACGCGGTAGAGCGCCGGGATTCGCATCAAGTCATTACCGCCAATCCGATTATGGTGATGACGGCCCTGGGAAGCCCTGAATATATGAGCGTCATGAAGCAAGCCGATTTGATCGTGCCCGACGGTACGGGGATCGTGTGGGCGGCAGGATATGTCGGCGAGCCGGTAGCGGAACGGGTAACCGGTTTCGATCTGGTGCACGAGCTGTTCCGTGCGGGCGAGAAGCGCCGGTGGAAGATGTTCCTTCTGGGGAGTTCTCCGGAAGTCATCGAGGCCGCCGCGGCGAAGCTTCAACTCGATTACCCCGCGGTCCGCATCGTCGGAATCCGGGACGGATATTTCCAAGACAGCGAAGACGACGAGGTCGTTGCGCAAATTCGCGCAGCCGATCCGGACATCCTCTTCGTCGCCCGCTCGGCCGACAAGCAGGAGCCGTGGATTGCGCGCTACCGTCAGCAGTTGAACGTGCCGATTATGATGGGAGTCGGGGGAAGCTTCGACGTTATTTCGGGCAAGCTGAAGCGTGCGCCCCAAGCGGTGCAAAAGCTTCGTCTCGAATGGTTGTATCGCTTGGCGAAGGAGCCGCGGCGCTTCAAAAGAATGCTTGCGCTTCCGAAATTCGCATGGAAAGTGGTCCGCGACAAAGAAAACGTGACAAAACCTTAACATTTTCATTGAAATATAGTAAAATAACGCGCAAACGGTTAAATTCAGGGATGGAGTTTATTTTTCGATCGGAGTATAATTCAATCCGGTAGAGAAATAGGGGGTCGAGAGTACCAAATGGAAATGATCTATGTATTCGGATTTGCCATCGCACTCGTGTTCGCTCTTGGATTGACGCCTCTTGTCAAAAAATTCGCGGTCAAAATCGGCGCGGTCGACGTGCCGAACGCGCGTAAAGTGCATACACGCACGATGCCCCGTCTTGGAGGATTGGGCATTTACGGTGCCGTTATTATCACTTTTTTGCTTATTTATCCATGGATTCCCGACAGCATCTTCGATACGGTGCGGGAAGCGAATTTAATGAAAGCTCTGCTCGTCGGCGGTTCGATTATCGTGCTGATCGGCGCGCTGGACGATAGATTTGAATTATCGGCGAAGGTGAAGCTGCTCGGCCAAATCGTCGCCGCTTGCGTTGTTGTGTTCGGATTCGACGTTACCGTTAATTTCGTCAACATTCCGTTCGGCAGCGGCCATATTTCCATGCCGGATTGGATTGCTATCCCGCTCACGATTATATGGATCGTCGGCGTGACGAACGCGATCAATCTGATCGACGGCTTGGACGGACTTGCGGCCGGCGTGTCGGGCATTGCGATCGGCACGATGTTGGTTATGGCGTTCGTGATGGGAAACTGGGAAGTTGTACTGATCAGCCTTGTTCTGCTCGGCAGCGTGGTCGGATTTCTATTTTTCAACTTTCATCCGGCCAAAATTTTCATGGGAGACTCAGGCTCCTTGTTTCTTGGTTTCAGCTTGGCGATGTTATCGTTGCTCGGCTTTAAACAGGTCGCGGTTGTGTCGTTCCTGACTCCGCTGTTAATTATCGGGGTGCCGCTGTCGGATACGTTCTTCGCGATCGTACGCCGCTGGCGCAACAAGAAACCGATCTTCGCGCCGGACAAAGGCCATCTGCATCATTGCCTGCGCGAGCTCGGCTTCAGCCATCGCAAATCGGTTTTGATCATCTACGGTATCGCCACGTTCTTCGGCGTGCTCGCGATTATCCAATCGATCGCCGCCGTGCATGAGGCGAACTGGGTGACGTTTATCGTCGTCTGCATCATGCTCTTCAGCCTGCAAATCGGCGCGGAAATTATCGGCATCGTAGACAAAACCAGAAGACCGCTGCTCGATTTCCTGCTGCGGCTACGCATGAAAACAGGCACCGACTCGCATTCGAAATAATTTTTTGTATGAATCAGCCCTTATCCGGCATACCGGATAGGGGCTTTTATGTTGGGCCGGCTTGCGAGAGCGGCGTTCAACATTTGTAACGGAACTCGAGGACCTTAAAGTGGAAAAAAGCCGTCCTTTCCGTTTCTAACGGAACCCAGCGCTCTTATTCGTTGGTTTTGGAGGGAGAAATGAACGTATTACGGCAAATAAGGTCTCTCACATCCGTTAGATTTTAAAAAGTGTGGATTTTGATCAAATAGAGTCCCCTGGTTCCGTTAGCCGTGATATATATGTTTCCATCATTTACGAACCTCCTTAAATTTTGCCGCAACATCTAAAATTTCGCCAACTTTCGACCGATAACAGAAATACGTGACTATTTTTTGTAGAAAGGTCTCTTACCAAGGGGATTTCAAGTAAAATCAGGGAGAAGGTGGAGATGAATGGACAAGTTATCAAATCTGCATCGTGCGGATGTTGAATATAAGAAGGAGGGACGAAGAGTGTCGAGAATGTGGAGCAAGTTGGTTAGTATGATGTTGGTGCTTTCTCTAGTTGTCGCCTGGCTGCCCGTAGGGTCGCATCAAGCGGCGGCGGCATCGGATTATTTTCAAATTGCCAATTTTAACGATGACGTAAAGAATCCAACCGAAGTGAATACGCAAACGGTCGATTTGGTGGGGACGTTTACCGGGGTATCGGCGAACAGCATATCCTATGAGATCGATACGATTATTTTGAAAGAGGACGGTTCCATTGAAGTGGTGTCAAGCCGCAAAGGGACCGATGTCAAACCGGTGATCGAGAACTCGATGACGTTCCGTTTTCCTGGGATCAAGCTTGATTCGGGGCTAAACCGGATCACGGTGAAAGGGAACAATTCGTTAGGCAACGTTGTTACCGCGGAAGTATTCGTCAGATATTCGAACGCTCCGATGTTATATGATATTAAAGCGGCAGACGGACGCATTTTGCGAGACAGCACCGATCCGACGGTTATTGATACGAAATCGATCACACTGCGGGCGACCAATGCGAAAGAAGTTTACGTAAACGGCAAGAAAATGTATTCCGGAGACGGAAAAAATTACGTCGCATCGGACATTCCGTTGGTAGACGGGTTGAATACGCTGGTTATTACCGCGAGCAACGAAGGAAAGACGATCACAGAAACCCGCGAGGTCGTTTATTACGGCGGGGGACCGACCGCTTACAACTTGGAAATCGGCAATACGAAGGTTGAGAAAAACGGAACGGTGAACAAAACGGCTGCGAGCGCCGAGCCTGTAAAAGTTGCGGTTGTTTTTAAATTGGAGAACACTGCGCAAGAGCAATTAAATAACTTGAAATTGACTTTAACCGATCCTAATAACAATCTCGAATCGGTAACCGGTACAGCAAGCAATTTGGACAAGGTATCGAAAGACAGCCGGTTTATCACTTTCTTCTATTCCAATTTAAGCCCGGGATTAACCGTGAATGCGGAGGGGCGGCATAATGTGCACGTGCAGGGCGAATACGGGAAACAAACGGTCAACTATGCCATTAATTTCACGAATCGCACCTCTTCGTCAGCTTACATTACGGATATCCAACAGCTATTTAACGTCATTGACGACGGTTCCAAAATTACTTATGACAGAAGCGCGCCTTTGTCGTCCAATGCAACGTTTCTAGGGCTGCCTGTTTATATTTTGGTAAAAACGAGCGCCGCGACATCCGTAGATTTGAAATCTTTGGTCAACGGCAATGCTGCTTCTAATTTTAATTACGAATCGCGTACGCTTGCGAACGGAGAAGCGGGGATTGTATTTAAAATAACAAGCATGCCTCCGGGGCAGCAAAATCTTGTGTTCACGCCGGGAGCAAGCGCGGCGGACAGCAGAACGGTTACGGTCAGTTATGTATCCGCGCCTTACCTGGAAATTGTGAATATTCAGGATGGAACGATCTTAAATAAGAATAAAGATCTTGAGAAAATTGTTATCAAGCATACGAATTTTTCCCAATCCGACTTGAGTTCGATTAAGCTGTCTATTAACGGCAGAGAATTGACGGGAGCGCCAAATAATAACAGTACAGATAACTTGTTGGAATATACAATTAGCGATGCCGAACAAAATTTATTGGTTGCCGGCCCGAATACGATCAAGATTACGGGAACGACCAACGGCATTCCGGTATCCACGACAATCACGATCTATATTTTCGCTAAATATTCGCCTGAGATCAGCGCAGTCTTTCCGGTTCCTTTCGTTGTAGATCCGGCCGGGATTCCGATCCGGCAAAACGACGATCCGAGCGGATTATTCAAGCTTGTATCGGACAACAAATACGCCACTTCGGAAAAAGCGCTGGAAGTGCTGTTCACGGTTCGAAGCGCCGATAAGTTTGACGTCCGGGTAGACGGAAAGTTATGGACTGACGCCAAACAGGACGGCGACGCATGGTTGTTTGACAATAACCGGCTCTTTATGGAAGGATCCGAACCGCTAAAAGACGAAAACGGGAATACAATGACGGATGAAAACGGAAATGAAGTGATTCTGTATCATTTCCGCTTGCTTAAACAGCCGAACGAGAACACCGATGCGCTCACGCTTTCCAAAACGGGAGAGAAAAGCATTACGATCACCGCGCGCAAAGGCTCGGCCAACGTATCTCATACCATCACGATCGTCAAAGAGAACGCGTCTTTCTCGATTCTTTCTCCGAAACTGCCGGACGAAAGTGTCATCAACCAAAATTTCTTGAAGGTAAGCATCGAAGCGGAAGGCGCCAATCAAGTGCTTATCGGCAAGCAGGAGCTTGTTAAGGATAAGACGAACGATATTTTCCGCGGCGAAGTGAACAATTTAAAGGTAGGGAAAAATACGATCAAATTTACGGTCATTCAAGGCGATCAAAAAATTAACGGCCAATTTACCGTAAATTATGCCGGCGAGAAATTGCCCGGCGCATTATTTAAAACGGAAATTCCGAAATCAGGCAAAACGACGCTGTTTAAAGGCGACATGATCATAAGTTTGCCGAAAGGGACGTTGCTGAGGGAGGCTAACACCTTGCCTGGACAAGCGCCTCCTGAAATAAACATGTTCGACAATCAGCAAATCCTGTTCGGTATCGCGGACAAAAATGACGGCCGAATTCTCAAGAAGTATAATGCGGTAGGCGAGGAAGTTTCCGGAAGACCTCAAGACGGTATAATTAAAGAAATTCCGGCCGATTTTTCGGCTATTCAATGGTTGACTCTGCCAAGCCGTTACGGCTACGCTTCCGAGTTGTTCTGGATGGACGCGGGCTATATCGAGAAAGACAGCATGGGGAATGTCACGAAAGTCATTGAAGGAAAACTTCCGTATAAATCGTATAACGATCCGATCGAAGATCCCAACTTCTATGATCGTTCCAACATTCAATGGATGGAACCGACACAACGAGGAACCATTACGATGAAGTACGATCCGAACATTCGCGACGCGATTTCCGCAAACCTGGGGATATGGCGTTGGGTAGACCGCGACCAAATGTGGGTTCCGCTCGGAGGGACCATCGATGCGAAGAAACAAACGATAACTGCGCCGTTCGACGGTTTCGGTTATTATGCGATTCTTGGCCTTCGTTATACGTTTGACGATATTATCGGGCATCCATATGCGCGTAATAGCCTGGAAATTATGCTTTCCAGCAAAATTATGAATCCGATCGACGATTATGAATTCGGTGTATACGAGAACGTATCGAGAGGCGAATTCGCCACGATGCTGGTGAAAATACTGGACATCCCATTGGAGTACGATGAGAATAATCCTACATTCGACGATGTCGGCAATTATGGCGGTTTTAACGTACTATGGGATTACAGATATGTCGAGACAGCGGTTCGCAAAGGGATTATTCGCGGAATCGCTCCCCGGGTCTTCGACCCGAATGGCGATTTGACGCGGGAGCATGCGGCGACGATGATCGCGCGTGCGCTAAACTTGAAGTTAGGCACGAAGGAGAAAGACCTTCCGAAGCTGCAAAAGCAATTTACCGACGCGAATACGATCGATCCTTATATGGTTCCGGCAGTACTTGCTGTCAATAAAGCGGGGTATATCGAAGGTCTTCCGAATCAAATGGTGGAAGGACAGAAAAAACCGACGTACCGTTTTGATCCGACATCTAATTTAAAACGGGCCGATGCGGCTGTTATTGCCGAAAGAATCATGAGAAAGTTAAGGAAAATCAAGTAAATGAATGCTTTGGCAAGCTACTGGGAGCCCTGCGGGGCTCTCTTTTCCTCTCACTACCTTTTGTAATTCTCTGCGCTTTACGTTACAATAACGAAAAAAGGCATAAAGGGGAGAATCCGACTCGATGAAACTGATGAAATCGAAGCCTCAGTTAGAATACGACAAGGCCAAAACGAAATTTGAAGAGAAAGCCAAAATTCTTCAACAGAAAATTGAGGAAGTTCGCCAACATAAAGAAATTACGCAAGAAGTTATGGAAGAGATCGTTCTTGAAACCGGGTTTCATGACGCGTTCAACTCCTTGACGAAGGCGGAGAACGAACTGATTGATTGGTCGCATCGCACGATTAAGCATGAGAAAATGTACAAGGATAATCGCGAGCATTTCGACCGGATGTATGAAAATCTGCATACGAATCCGAAAGCGCGTGCCACAATCATCGAATTGGCCATGAAAATCAGATAATGTTGAGGCAGGTTGGCCGAGATCAGGCGTCTTTTCTAAAGGCGCCTTTGTTTTTGGCTTGATTATTTTACAATTTTTTCTTAATGACGGGCTTCTAACACCGTGCTATACTAGCAACCGTGGCTTTAAAATATATCATGCCGATATGATCTGGACTGATAGCTGGCCATATGCAAAATTTCTCAAATTTTTTTTGAAAAAAGAACGCAACTTTTGCTCGTTTCATGCGTTTAAGATGATGACAAGAAAAAAATGAATAAATTTTAACCGATTCGACACAGGTTCTTCCTAACTTGCGAAATTATGGCTTTACGATTATTGGGACTCATTGTATAATGTTAGGGTAGGCTACGAATCTACATTTTTTTCATATGTCGCTTGTCTTGTTTACTAGTTTCTGTGATCGATTCGATTGCAGACATGATTATAGCAATTTGCTCAACTCGGGGAAGGGGGTGAATCGGCAATGAGTAACAAGAGCTACCATTTTACTAAACAAGGTTCTCATGATAATCAAGGAGGAGAAACAAAGGTTATGAAGAAAATTTTATCAGTCGCACTTTCTACAGCGATGGCATTCTCCATGTTCGCGTCTGTAGCGTTCGGTGCGGAGGCAGAAAAGAAACTTACTACTCAAGAGAAATATGATTTCCTGAAAGAGGAAGGCATATTCACTGGCTACAAAGACGGCACTGCCGGTCTTGACAAAACAATGACTCGCGCAGAGTTTGCAACGGTTGTAGCAAGATTGTTGGATCTTGACCTCAACTCCAGCACTGTATCTTACAACGATAAGCTTTCCGGTGGCGGTGTGTACAACACTGAATACTGGGCTCATGGAGCTATCGAAGCTGTAACAGCAGCTGGCTTGATGCAAGGTAAAAACGCAAAAGCTAAATTGTTCGATCCAAACGGCGACGTAACTGTTGAAGAAATGGCAAAAGTATTGGTGTTGGCACTGGACATCGAAGTTCCGGCTGAAGAGCCAGGCGCTAACTGGTCCAAACACTATGTTGCAGCAGCAGTTGAAGCTGGCTTGATTCCTGCAGGATCCGAACTGAAAGCTCCGGCTCTCCGCAGCTTGTTGGTTGACGCTTCCTATGCAGCGTTCCAAGCGATCGAAGACGCTAAACTTCAACCTAAAGAAGTGAAAGTGGTTGACGCTACACATATCGAAGTAACTTTCACTGACGGCGAAGTTGTTAAAGTAGAGCTTGAAAAAGCGCTCGAAGCTAACAAAGAAACTGAAGTGAAAGTAACTCATCCAAACGGTAAAGAGTACACAGTTAAAGCTACTTATGTAGTGACTGCAGCTCAAAAAATTGAGTCTGTAAAAGCTGACAACCTGAAAGAAATCGTAGTTGCATTCGACGGTGAAGTTGACGAGAAAAGCGCAACAGCAGAGTACAACTACACGATTGATGGGTTTGAAGTTGATTCCGTTTCGTTGTCCGAAGATAAAAAATCAGCCAAGATTCTTCTGAAAGAAGATTCAAGCAACGACTTGGTTAACCAAAAAGAATACGAACTTGAAATCAAAAATGTCAAAAATTCGGATGAATCCAAAACTTTTGACCAAAAAGTAAAATTCAAACCGGTTGACATTACGCTTCCTAAAGTCCAAGAAGTTGTTGGTTTGGGAACGAAAGCATTCAAAGTAGTATTCTCGGAACCGGTAAGACGTTCGACGGTTAACACTACTTCCAATTACAAAGTTGACGGAAAATCCGTATCGGGATATGTTGATTACAGCTATCCGAACGTCGCAATCATCTCGACGGAATTGAGCGTTGGCGAGCACAAATTGGAAGTGAGCAACGTTGAAGACTTTGCGAATTACAAAAACGTTCCGGAAGAGATCACGTTCACAGTTGCTGAAGATACAGTAGCTCCGGAAGTTGTTTCCGGTACGACGAAAGACTTGAAGAAAGTTGAAATCTTCTTCAACGAACCGGTAAAATCGGTGAAGAAAGCTTACCACACTTCTTCGTCGAAAGAAGCTTACTCGATCGAAATCAGAGACAACAAAGCAACGTTGTTCTTCAACGACGATAACAAATTGAGCTTGGGTGAAAACACGGTTTACCTGGAAGGCGTTACTGACTACAGCAACAACTCCGCTAATCGTGAAGCAAAAGTTACTCCTCAGCTTGACAGCGAACGTCCTTACGTTGCTAACGTAAAAACTGAGGCAATCGAGAATGACAGCAAATACAGAATTACGGTCGAATTCAGCAAAGATGTTGAAACAAAAGATGCGACAAATGCTGACAACTTCACCTTGAAAAAGGAAAGCGGCAGCGTTGTGGATTCGAAAGGCTTCAACTACAAAGGCCATCCGAACAACCTGAAATTCGACGGCAAGAAAAAAGTTACGATCGAAACGATCGGCAAACTTGATGCAGGCAAATATGTTTTGGAAGTAAATAGCATCCGTGACACGGCCGCTGTTCCGAACACGATGTTGCCATTCTCCAAAACGATTGACTTTGCCGATGTGAACAGACCTAATGTTTCTAAAGCATGGTACAAAGAGCGTAGAGTAAGCAACAAATATGAAGCTGAGATTTATGTGCAATTTGACAAAGCCTTGGCTGTTGACGGTTCGGGTAAAGCGGATGACATCAACAAGTACAACTTCTCTACTCAAAAATTTGCAGATGATAAATTCGATGCTGAGGACGTAACGAAGTTTGAACCGTTCCCGAAAGATACGAAAGTGGAATTGGCGAATGCAAATACTGTGAAGTTGATTTTACCGCGTTCCGAAACTAAACTTTCTACGGATGGGGAAGGAGGATCCTACTTCGCGCTTCGCATCATCAACGTAGCGGATACGAAAGGAAACTTTATCTCCGGTTCTATCAAACAAGTAAAGGTTGCTCCGGAAGCTAAAGTAACAATCCAAGTTGAAGAAGCTACTGCTACTTCCAGAGACACTGTTAAAGTGAAATTTGACGGAATTGTCTCCAGCATTAACGATAGCGACTTTGAAGCAGAAGGTCTTGCTCTGACGCAATATTCCAAAGAGAACAAAGATGGCAAAACGGAAGTTGTCTTTAAAGTCAAATCCGGAGCCAAATTGAGACCGGATACTGAATATGAGTTGAGTGACGGTACGACAGCGAAACTTTTCGTAGTTCTTCCTGGCGCTACTACTCAAAACGAATTTGGTAAGAGAATTGAGTCTGGCAGCTATATATTGAAAGACGAAATTAAACCGGAACTCGATTCGAACAGACTGAAATTCTCTTACTCTGTTACCGACAACACCTATTCGGCCGTTCTTACTTTCAACGAGCACGTTAAATTTAACGGCACCGATAAGGATATTGTTGAAGTGAAGGTTAATGGTGAAAAAGCGAAAATCGAGAAGATTTTCAACGTTGAAGAAATTGCTGGAAAATTTGGCGCAGTAGCAGACGGTAAATCGAAACAACTGGCTGTGGAATTTACACCGAAGACAGCTTGGGAGAAAGGTAAAGTTTACGATGTTGAACTTACTCTCAAATCCTACAACGCTAATTCCAAAGCAATTGCAGACTTGAAAGGCAACGGAGCAGAAGGTAACTCTGCTGCCGGAAAACTCGAAGTTAATTAATCTTATCTTTTTACCAAGAAGCCTATTTATATAGGCTTCTTGGTTTTTTCATGACCTAATATAGTATTTGGAGCGGTGTTCCATTGATCAGGCAACCTTTTTAAATTAACGCTGCCCTGATTCAACCTGAATATCATTATTGCATTTACTTCTCAAAGGAATACTTATAGTATGATCCCACAAATATGTAAATAATACTTTATACCCATATATTTACTAGTTAAATATTGGTAGAATTAGAGATGAGGACGGCCGCCTCCAAAAAATAAGAAGGGTGACGATTCCATGAAAAAAATTTTTTCGTTACTTCTTGTTATTGCTTGCATGTTTGCGTTGTCGTTTTCTGCGTTTGCCAGTTCTGACTTTTCCCCGATGGCTGCAGGTTTCGGTGATACTCAAGATACGGCATTTCCAATTAATTTGACACCTCCTGGAGAACATTTTGATATGTCTTTATCCGGTCCTGATGACGTTGATTGGTACAAGTGGACAAATAATACCGGTCGACACAAAATGGTTGATTTGCTCTTAATGAAGTTTGGGGAAGGGATATACGATGTAGCTATAAAAATTCGTTATGCAGACGGAACAGAAACATCGAAGCTATATATAGAAGAGAACGATACAGTGCGTTGGGCACCTAATCTATATATTCCCGCTGGAGCTACACTCTTTTTCGTTGTTGAGCCCAAAGTTTTCATTTCTCCATCAGAAATCTATCAAATATTCCTTGTTGATGTTGAATTAAAGTAGTACAGTACGTTAAGCGCCCCCGGGCGCTTTTTCTCGTTTCAAGTAACCGTTCCACGAACTTTTTTTCCTTATATAAACAAAATACATAAGCGCAAATTTTTCCGAAACTTTCCCCCCAATAATTACGTCTATATATCTATAGAAATGTTTTAAGGAGGCGTAATTCTTGAAAAAGCTGAACAAACTCGCAATAGTGCTTGCATTTTCAGTGCTGTTAAGCCAATCTGCGGCAATAGCGAATGCGAAAGAAGCACCGAAGACGACAAAGACAACCACGACAGCGACAAAGCAAACCACTAATCAAGCTCCGGCTAAAGTGAATACTTTGACTGATTTAAAGCCGGTAAATATCTCTGGTAAAAGTACAGTAACTTTGACGGATGTGAATATTTTAACTCTAGACGAAGGTGATGTACTGACATATACATTAACTTTCAATAATAAGGATGCGAAAGATATCGCATTAATTGATTATTGGTCCAGAGTGAAATCGAAGAGCGGCACAGTTTATTCCAGCAATCTGACAACGAAAGATAAAGAAAAGAAGCGGGTAGCCCCTCAGTCACAAGTTAACATTACATATTTCGCAAAAATCGGTAAGAATACAAAAATTAGCGATTTGATCTTTGAAGTTGTGAAATGGGATTTTAGCAAACCGAATTATGAGAATCAACTGGGGAAATTTCAAATTCCGAGCAATTTTACAACAGCGACTCCGTTCAGCAAAGTCAAAAATATGAATATGAACGGAATTTGGGCCAAGGCTAGCGTAAGTCAATTTTATATGTACCAGTCGGAGGACTATAACTACGCCACAGTTGGGCTTCAAATCGAGAATGCCGGATTTAAAGTTCTTGAGGATCCGAAATACAAATTTGTAGTTCGAACTCCGGACGGGGCTAATTATCCGTTGCAAGCAGACGCGGCCAGTGTTGAATACAAAATTCAGCCTGGGGATAAGAAAACTTTAAATTTAGTGACGATGATTCCGAAAACCGTAAAAACGGATAAGTTGCAATTGCAAATTTTGCAAGAAGATGGCGGAGAAAAAGTTGAAACGACAAGTCTGGCGATCGGAACGTTCGATTTGCCGACGAAGACGATGAACGAACTTGTAACCGGCAGTTATGAGGTAAATGAAATCACAGTAGGCAATGCCAAATTGGCCGGTAAAATCTCGACTGCGCGTATTAGCAGAGGCATCGACGATTATAATGTTTCTTTAAACTTTAATTTGAAAAATTCTAGTGCCCAAACAGTGACAGTTCCAAATTACGAATTTGTAGTTAGAGCAAATGACGGATATTCTTTCCCAATTGCTACCAAAGCTCTTGAAAATACGACATTAAAACCTTTAGAAGAGAAAAATATAAGACTTAGCGTGTCGATACCTGAATATGTCGGTATTGAAAACTTGAAATTGTCGGTGAATATGCCGTCAGATCCGAATGCTAAGGAAAAAATGGAGTTCCCGGTTGCCATCTTTAAAATTCCGGAAGTGAATCCTACTTCGAATTCTAAAGGCGTTAAATATACCATCAATAACGAGAAAGGCAACTTTACCGTTCAATTGTCGTCGATTCAGCGCCTGCCTTGGGTAGACGGCGATATCATCGCGGCTAATATGACAATTCAAAACGCAGGTACGAAGGCGATAGAATTGCCTAAGATGGAAGGAGTATTCAAAATCGACGGTGCCGACGCCAGCGGCGATTCCAAACTTGTACAAAGCGATAGCAGTCTCGTCGTGCCTCCGAAAGGAACGCTTGATTTGTACATGACGGCCAAAGTACCGTACGGTCTGGATTTTGCCGAGCTGCAAGTCAGCTTGTTGGAGAAAATTGGGGAGAGTTCATCCGAGTTGATCGATTTTGTTCACACAGGTAAAATCGACGAAATCCCAACCGTAGAGTTCGGCAATCTGCATACGATTCATACTTCGGGAAGACAAGCGGAAATTACAACAAGAAAAACGGTTGTTTATCCGGGAGTCGGTTCCAACATCATTGCTACAGATTTGGAAATGAAAAATATTGAAACTCGTCAAGCGAATCTTTCGCAAATCGTAGGCTACTATGTCACACCGGAAAATCAATACTATCAAGCGAACGTTACACAAGTAGACCATGCGGTAAGCCCGAACGGAAAAAGTATTGTTACATTATGGACCAAAGTTCCCAAAAATATTCCAGTCGGGGACATGAACTTGATCATCGGCGAGGGCATCATGGAGGGCAAGATGACGCCTCCGAAGGAAAAATCGACCGGATATGTCAATGCAGTCGCTTTAGGATTAGAACTGGATACGAATCAGTACAAAAACGGATTTTCCAATTTGGAAATCTACCCGTATAAGTTCTCCATTACGAACTTAAAAGGGGAATTGATGGGTTCGAGCGCAAGAATCGACTTTACTTATAACTTGGATAGAGATCTGGAATACGAAATGGGCGAATATGAACACAAGCTTGTCATAGAATTGACGGATTCCGCCGGACATGTCAACGAAAAAGAGATTGTGTTCGAGAAAGATATGCAATTAGGCAATAATAAATCATTCTCTATTAGTTTTGACGGTTCCAGCTTTGACGAGAACACCAGCGGAGTATACCAATTAACTCTTCATGACTCGTTCCAAGGACAAAAACGGAAAATTGCTCATAACGGAATTTATTTTACAGGTACGCCAAGAGAATAAAGAACATAGGAGAGTATGTATCCAATGAAAAATAAGTTCTTTCTCATTGCAACTGTACTTGGCGTCGGCATTCTTGCCGGCAGCGTTCTCTCCACCAGCGCGGACGGAGTCGCCTCGGGCGGCTCCCCCGGGTCGGCGGATGATCCGGTGGTGACGAAGAGTTATGTGGATCAGCAGATCCAGAAGGCGCTGAACGGCGGTTTGCCAGTTTCTAATAATGGCAATGAAGGACAAGGTTCCGAAAGCGGCCAAACAGGCGATGCAGGGCAATCCGCTAGCAAAGAACTGCAAATCGTCGATGTGAAAGTCGGGGAGAAACTGATCGCCAAGGCAGGCACCGAATTTATCGTCCGTGCGGGCAAAGCGGTTGTACACAGCCCGGATGAGAATGGAATTTCCGATTTGACGGACGGTAAGGATATAAAAAATGGACAAGCAGTAACAAATAACCACTTGCTCTTGTTTCCGCGGGACGGAAGAGGCGTCATGCCTGATCCGGGGCAGAAAAACGGGCTGACGGTGATGGTTCGCGGCAATTATGAAATTCAATAATTCCACACATACTAAGGCTGTATCACCAAAAAATTAATGGAGGTGCAGCTTTAGATGGCAAATCGCAATCAATTGCTTGTGAAGGAAAGCCGGAAAGCGATGGATCAAATGAAGTATGAAATTTCGGCTGAACTGGGAACGCCGATTGGTTCGTCCTTCGGTTCCAGCGGATTCGGGGATACGGAATTCGCTTCCGAACTGGGAGAGCAAGGAAGTGGAGGCCATGCGGTTCGCGGATATTACGGCCATATGACATCCCGGGAAACCGGCGCCATTGGCGGACATATGACTCGGAAATTGGTCCGAGATGCGGAAAGCACCGTTTCCCATCCTTGAGCATATTATGGCTATTATCCCCAGTATTCATACATTGACATGCTACGACAAATAAAGTATCATGTGTTTCGAAGGATTGTATAACAACCTTTTCCATACGGGAAAGGTTCATTTTTTGTGTAGGGACTCATTGTTTTCCGCATAATAATTGATGGTTGGAGGTTGAGAACGCTATGTCTGTAAAAGGGCGACACTTATTTACATCCGAATCGGTGACGGAAGGACATCCCGATAAAATTTGCGATCAGATCTCGGATGCGGTATTGGATGCGTTTCTGGAGAACGATCCGAATGCGCGCGTTGCATGCGAGGTGTCCGTAGCGACAGGTCTAGTGCTTGTCATCGGAGAAATTTCGACGAAATCGGAATATGTCGATATTCCGTCAATCGTACGCAATACGATTAAAGATATCGGTTATACCCGTGCCAAGTACGGTTTCGATTATAATACCTGTGCTGTACTGACTTCCTTGAACGAGCAGTCGGCGGATATTGCGCAAGGCGTTAACGCTGCATTGGAAAATCGCGATCCGAGTCAAGTGGATAAAGAAACCGAAAATATCGGAGCCGGCGACCAAGGGTTGATGTTTGGTTTTGCCACCAATGAAACGCCGGAATTAATGCCGCTGCCGATTGCTTTGTCGCATCGTATCGCTCGACGTTTATCCGAAGTTCGCAAGGACGGCACGCTCGATTACCTTCGACCTGACGGCAAAACGCAAGTAACAATCGAATATGTTGATGAAAAACCGGTTCGCGTCGATACGATCGTCGTTTCCACACAACATGCGGAGAACGTTACCTTAGATCAAATTCAAAAGGACATTATGGAGAAAGTTATTGCTCCGGTTGTCCCTGCCGAATTGCTTGACGAGCAAACGAAATATTTCATTAACCCGACCGGACGCTTCGTCATCGGCGGACCGCAAGGCGATGCAGGACTCACGGGCCGCAAAATTATTGTCGACACATACGGCGGTTACGCGCGCCATGGCGGCGGCGCATTCTCCGGGAAGGATCCGACGAAGGTCGACCGTTCCGCGGCTTATGCGGCGCGCTACGTGGCTAAGAATTTGGTTGCCGCAGGTCTTGCCGACAAATGCGAAATCCAATTGGCCTATGCGATCGGCGTGGCGAATCCCGTCTCGATCAATGTAGATACTTACGGAACGGGCAAAGTGAGCGAGGAGAAACTGGTCGAATTAATCCGCAACAATTTCGACTTGCGTCCGGCAGGCATTATCAAAATGCTTGACCTGCGCCGGCCGATTTACCGTCAAACGGCGGCATACGGACATTTCGGCCGTACGGATGTCGATCTTCCGTGGGAACGCGTCGACAAGGCGGAGCAATTGAAGCAGCAAGCGCAAAAATAAGATTGGGGAATATTGGAGCCGAGACTTGTCTCGGCTCTTTTTATATTTTAGCTAAAACAATGCTCCAAATAGACGAGAACACTTCCCTTTTGTTCTAAAAGTAATGATGCAGAAAGAGGCAAAGGAAGTAAGAGAATTCATAAATGTCGAATCCTAGAGATCATCGAAAATTCTGTGAAAACGACGGTTTAGCCGAGATGAATTTAATAGAAAACTATAGCAAGTCACCTCTACGGCATTGGCGTTGCATTAACTTTTCTTAGCAATCTTAAAACAGCTGTGTGGATTACCGTGCTAATCCTTATATTTTTTCTACCGCCCTGCTCCCTAAATTTCGCGGACACAGGATAAGTTAATTGTTACAAACGGCCCGATTTCGGATAGTTTGCGGACAGACGATCCTTTATTCGCGGCAAAATCGTAAAAATAAGCCCTCCGACGAACGGATAACGGAACCAATGTCCGCCGAAACAGCGAATAAGCGGTTTTGGCGCAAAATAACGGCTCTACGGTCCGGATAGCCAATTCTCAATGCAACGCCATTGCCTTTACGGTGGCTTTTCCTTATTTCGCTCTAAACTTCTTGTTGAAAAATGCCGATGTTAAAACTACAGGTATGTTCAAATTGATGGCAGGTCAAGACATGACGAAGTATTTTTAAACAATGGGGAGCGGAAATACATGAAGACAAAGATTGCAAAAGTCTTATCTGTTTTACTATTCTTTGAACTTTTTATAGGAATTCTAGCCGTTTCGGAAACCCCAGGGAGCAAATCGTGGGCTGGCGGCATCATGCCCTACGACATTCAAACTGTATCTGCTGCGACGGATGCGGTTTACTCTACTGATGTATATCCGAGGGACAACGTGGAGCTAGGAGCGAGTTTAGTCATTACGTTTAACGAACCCGTTTCCAAAGCGTCTGGGTATATTCGAATTGACGATCTTAATAGCAATGTTTCATTCGATTCTTTTTCGGTTACTTCCAGCAGGGTTTCAATTAATAATAATGTGGTCACGATCCAACCTAGCAAAAATTTCAATTCGGGAAGGCGGTACCTTGTCAGCATCGACGCCGGCGCTTTTCGAGGCAATTCGGGCGGGCTCTCCAACAAGGTAGAGTGGAGCTTATCGACCAAAGGTTCCGCAGGCGCCCCTTACATTACTTCGCTGAGCCCGAGCAACGGATCGAGCGGTGCCGGCACCTATCCGACGCTGCGTATTACGTTCAACGAAGCCGTGAAATACGGTTCCGGGGATATTACGATTTACGAGGAGCAATACAATCGCTTGGTCAAGCGAATCCCGGTATCTTCCAGCGACGTTAGCGGGGGAGGAACCTCGACGATTACGATTAATCCCCGCGTGACGCTATCGACGGGAACTTGGTATTACGTAAAAATCGATAGCGGAGCTTTCAAAAATCTGTCGAACGTTAATTTCTCGGGCATATCCAGCACAAGCGACTGGAGATTTCGCGCGGACTCTTATTCCGGGTTGTACGTCACCGATTTGACGCCGTCAAATCGTTCGAGCAGCGTCCCGGTCAATTCCGATTTAACCATTCGATTCAACAACGAAGTTTCTATTTATTCGGGGACGATTCGTATTTACAAAATGGGCACTTCTTCTTCTATCATCGGCGATCCGATTATTTACTCGAATAAGCGGGAAGTGACGATTCGTCCCGAAACGAAATTCGATCATAACGCCACCTATTATGTGGAGATCCCTTCGGGGCTTTTCAGAGACAATTCCGGCAATTATTATTCCGGCATGTACGGCAGCGGGGAATGGAGCTTTACGACCGGAGACCCGGATCGAACGCCGCCGACTTTATCTTCGGCCAAAATGCATAATAACAACACGATCAGGCTGCAATACAATAAATCGCTGGATAGCTATTACGAATCGTCCGCCTCGAACTATACCGTCACCGTGAACGGCGAGAAGCGCGGGGTGTCATCCGTGAGAGTAAGCGGGGACAGCGTCTATGTTTCGCTTTCCAGCGGCGTCGCCGTTGGGCAGGTGATCAAAATATCCTATACTGCCGGAGGATCTTGGCCGATTCAGGATTTATACGGAAATAAGGCCGCAAGCTTCAGCAATTATACGGTAACCAACACCGTAGATACGACACTGCCTAAAATTACAAGCGGAACGGTAAACGGAAAGTCAATGACATTGTATTTCAGCGAAACATTGAAAAGCCCGTCGTCATATGCACATACGCAGTTCACGGTAAGGGCGGACGGGAAAACGATCGGCACGAGCAGCAACGGCACGAGCAGCAGTTCTTCCTTGGTTATCACTCTGGAGACAAGCGTTGCTAACGGCGAAGTCGTACAGATCGACTATACGCCGGGATCGTATCCGCTCGAAACCTACAACGGGAATCGCGTAGCGTCAGCTTCCGAACTTTTCGTGAAGAATGTTAACGACAATAAAGCCCCTGTGCTCAAGGAAGCGACGATTGCCGGAAATAAAGTTACGTTGACGTACAATAAACCGATGGATTCCAATAGCATACCCATGAACAGTCATTTCTCGGTTCTGGTTGATAATGCGGCGCGCTACGTCAACAAAGTAGAGTTCGACAGCAACAAAGTCATACTGACGCTTGTGTCGTCCGTTGCCAAAACCCAGAACGTAACCGTTTCGTATGTGCCGGGAAGCCCGCGTTTAAGAGACTGGAATTACAACAATGCGCCGGCATTCGATGCGGTGAAGGCAACCAACGCGACGGATAGCCAGATCGCAAGCGTCAAGACGGCAGTCGTACGGGAAGACGTCTTGACTCTAACTTTAACAAAAACGGTGACGGCGACATCGGAACTTGCCAGCAATCAGTTTGCCGTAAGAGTAAATAATGCTCCGCGGCAGATAACTTCGATATCGTTAAACGGAGCAACAATAACGATTATGCTCGCCCAACCTGTGGATGGCGGGCAAGCGGTAACGCTAACTTATGTGCCGGGGAACAATCCGTTGAAAGACTCTAGCGGCAACGCAATGAAAGGTTTTACGAACCAATCGGTCGTGAACCAGACGAATTTGCCGGACGGTACGCCAGGGTTTATGACGACGTCGCCGCGAGATTTGTTTATAGACGAGATTTTTCTGCTTAAACCGGAAGGAGCGGCTAAGAGCGCGGACCGTTCGCGCGGAGGCAAAACGATTAACCGTTATACGATCAATAAAGAGCAATTGCAGCAAGCGTTCGAGTACATCATTGAAAATGCATACGGCGCCGATACGATCGAGTTGGCATTTGACGTTCCGGGAGGAGAAGGAGCCGCATCGGTAGCGGTTCCGTTAGAGACGCTGCAAGCGGTGTACAAGCTCGATAACGATACGGTAATGTCCGTACGATATGGCGATACCGTATATCGGCTGCCGCTGAAAAATATAAACGCGGACGCAATTGCACGACAATTCAACACAAATGTTAGTTCGATCCATCTGCTCTTCCAAATTGAGAGACAAAGCAGTTCGACCGGCGGCAGTTTCGGCATCTCTCAATTGAATGCCGAAGGCGCGAAACTGATCGTCGAGCCATATGAATATAGCATTTCCGTTCTCATCGGAAACACCACTAGAGCGTTGAACGTGAATACGGAGCATTTGTTGCGCGTGAGACAAAATATCGTACGCGACCGCACGTCAATGATAAGCTTTGACGCTCTGGTTAACAAATATACTTACGCCCCTACCTTCATTATCCAGGAAGGAACTTTGACGGTGATGAATTTTAAGGGCGTCAGCAACAATATTTATGCAGCGGTAACGAGAAACAAAGATTACAGCGATATTCGCAATCATTGGGCTGCCGCGGATATTCGGCAACTGGCTTCGAAATTCGTGATCGACGGGCAAACCGTGTCGTCGTTCGTGCCGGGCAAAAATATTACACGAGCGGAATTTGCCGTGTTTATCGCGCGTGCGCTTGGCCTTACCGGCGATCGAAGCGCCACGGCCAAATTTTCCGACGTCGCCCCGAATACCGCAACAGGCGTGTATATCGAGGCGGCGACGAGAGCGGGTATCATTACGGGTCATACCGACGGCACGTTTAAGCCGAACGACCCGATTACGCGCGAGCAAATGGCGCTCATGATGATTCGGGCGATGGAACATACCGGAAATCCGGTAACCTTGACTCAAAACGCCAACACGATCCTGCAAAAATTCAAAGATCGCAATCAAATCAGCAATGTCGGGGCGGATGCGGTCGCTAAAGCGGTGCAAAGCGGGATTATTCAGGGAAGAACGGTTGATACGTTTGTACCGAGAGGCAATGCGACACGTGCGGAAGCGACTGTGATGCTGAAGCGCATGATGCAAGCGATTGAGTATCTGGAATAACATTATTGCATAACGATGCAGCACAAAAGAGCGAGGTTCGTGGTTTGATTCCCACAACCCCTTGCTCTTTTTGCTTTACTGTTAGGGGAGCGAGAGGCCGCCCGACGTTCGGCCCGCCTAACGAATTTGAGTACCGCTATTGCCGTAAAAACGGTACCATTGCAAATTTAGCGAAACTCAGAGTCGTTATCAGGGCGAAATCCTGCTCCATAACCTTGTTTTTTGGGCAATAGCGATGTCTAGTTTCGCTAGAAAATATGGAAACTCCATTTTTGCCCAAATAACGATTGCAGGTTTCGTAAGCAATAGTTTCATTTCCGGTTTGTTCATACTCTGTTCATATTCCTTCGGTACGCTGACCTCGAACGAATCTTTCAAGTTTATTTACAGAAAAAGAGGAGAGGAGTACACAGATGAAAGCAATAAAAGGAATATTGTTCGCAGCGCTAAGCGCCTTGCTGATCGGGCAGATGGCGCCTATGGCGGCGCACGCGGAGGAAACGAAGACCGGATCGGCTGCGAACGGGACCTCGCAAAAAATCGCAAATCGGGAAGCGAACGGCAAAACGGCCGACGCCGCAAAGGCGAACCTTTCTTTGCCTGCCGTGACATTATCGGCGAATATTAGCGCCAAGCTGGCGGATATTCAGCTATTGCGGCAGGATGAAGGGAATGTCGCGGCGTATACGTTAACTTATATCAACAACGGGGCCAAGGAATTGCAACTGCACGATTATTGGTCGAGAGTCAAGACGACAAGCGGGGCTGTGCTGCCCTCCAAGTTGGTTGGCGCAGATCAGGTCAAGAAACGGCTGGCGCCTCAATCGCAAACGGATATCACATACTACGTCAACCTTGGCAAGGAGGTCAATCTGGGCGATCTGCGGATTGAGGTCGTAAAATGGGACTTTGGCAAAAACGGGTACGAGCAAGTAATCGGTTCGTTTGCCATCCCGAAATCTTATAACGCGGCAACCCCCTATCCCAACGCCAGGACGGTAAAATACAACGATTTGCCGTTGAAGCTGCGCGTCGAACATTTCTATACATATCGTTTGGACGACTACGATATGGCGGCCGTTGCCGTTGAAATTGAAAACAGCGGTGCCAAGGCGGCAGATAACCCGCCATTCAAGTTCGTCGTTGGTGCGGCGAACGGAGCCAATTATCCGCTCCAGCCGGATGCGGCAAGCGAGGAATACACGCTTCAGCCGCTCGATAAGAAGACGCTCCGTATGATGGCGAAGATTCCTGCCAGCGCGATGAAGGAACGTTTGCAATTGCAAGTGATCCGGAAGGACGGCGGAGAACAGGCGGCGGGGAAAACATACGCGGTAGCGACCTTCTCGTTGCCGGAACCGTCGCTCGAAGCATACGCGGCCGACAATTATGCGGCTAAAGAAATAGCGGTCGGCAGCAACAAAGTAACGGCGAAACTAACCTCGGCGCGTCTGCATCGCGGAGCCGAGGACGATGTGCTGTCCCTCCAATTGAACTTGCGCAACGCCGGCGCGCAAACCGTAAAATTGCCCAATTACGAATTTACGGTACGAGGAGAGAGCGGAATTTCTTTTCCGATTACAACCGCCGCTTTGAACGAAGTTGCATTAAAGCCGCTTGAAGAGAAAAATTTAACGCTGTCCGCAACCATTCCCGGAGCCGCTCAGGTCCGGCATATGACGCTTTCCATAAGCGAACCGATGCTACCGACTCAACAGCGCGGCGAACTGTCGTATCCGATTGCCGTCTTTCGCGTTCCAGACGTACAACCGATGACCGATTCGCTCGGTGCCAAGTACACGATTGCAGGCAAGCAGGGCAATTATACGATGAGACTGATGTCCGTTCAACGTTTGCCCTGGGTGGACAGCGATCTTGTAGCGGCCCGCATCGCGGTGAACAACGAAGGTCTGAAAGCGGTAGAACTGCCGAAAATGCAAGGATTGTTCAAACTGGACGGAGCCGAAGCGGAAGGCTCCAATCTGGTGCCGAGCAATGCCAATTACGTTCTCGCTCCGAAGAGCGCAGTAGACTTGTACCTTGTTGCCCATGTTCCGCATAATTTGGATTACTCTCAATTGCAAATCGGGCTGCTCGAACAAATTGGGGGAACGCCTAACCCGCTGGTAGATTTTATCCATACCGGTTCAATGAGCGAAATCCCCGTCGTCGGCAACGGCGAAACGTATACGATCGCAACGGCAGGCCGTCAGGCGGAAATCAAAGCGCGCAAGTCGGTTCTGTATCCCGGCGCAGGTTCGAACATTATCGCTACCGATTTGGAAATGAAAAATTTGGAGACGCGGCAGGCCCACCTTTCGCAACTCGTCGGTTATTATATGTCGGAAGACGGCTTGTATTATCAGGCGAATGTGACGCAGGCGGATTATGCGACGAGCCCGCAAGGGGTGAAGCTTGTTACTCTATGGACCAAGGTGCCGAAGCATGTTACGACCGGCAATATGAAATTAATCGTCGGCGAGGGCGTAGCGGAGGGAAGGATGTCGTTGGCGAAGGAATTGCCGACCGGGTACGTAAACGCCGCCGCTCTGGAACTGGCGCAGGATACGAATCCATATAAATCCGGCTTTGCCGGACTGGAGATTTATCCGTACAAGTTCTCGATTACCCAATTGAAAGGAGAACTGCTAGGTTCGTCGGCCAAAATTAATTTTACTTACCAGTTGGATCGGGATTTGCAGTATGAGATGGGAGACTACGAACATAGACTTGTCATCGAATTGATCGATTCGGGCGGACATTCGAGCGAGAAAGAGATTGAGTTTGAGAAGGAAATGGCGCTTGGCAGCAATAAATCGATGTCTGTCGTGTTCGACGGCGCAAGATTTGACGAGAAGAGCAGCGGGAATTATCAGGTGGTGCTGCACGATCGTTTTCAAGGACAAAAAAGGAAGATCGCACATAATGGAGTCTATTTTTACGAACGAATAGATTGATAGAATGATCTTGAGGGAGGCAGCAACGATGGCAACCATCTTGGTCGTCGATGACGATGCGCATATTCGCGAGCTGATGTGTTTATTTTTGAACAATGAAGGATTCGAGACGATCCAGACCGAGAATGGGGCGGAAGCGATGTCCGTCATGGAAAGCGCGTCGATCGACCTGGTCGTGTTGGATATTATGATGCCGATCATGGACGGATGGCAATTATGCAGCGAGTTGCGGCGCAGCTATCCGGACATTCCGCTGCTGATGGTGACGGCGAAAGGGGAAACCGGACAGAAGGTGAAAGGTTTCAATCTTGGCACCGACGATTATCTGGTGAAGCCGTTCGATCCGGTCGAACTGGTCGTTCGGGTGAAGGCGCTGCTGAAGCGTTACCGGATCGCCCTGTCGCAAACAATTCAAATCGGCGATGTCATTCTGAACAGACAAACGCATAAAGTGATCCGCGGATCGGAAGTGTCTTCGCTGCCTCCCAAAGAATTCGAACTGCTGTTTAAATTGGCAAGCTATCCCGGACAAATTTTTACGAGGGAACAATTAATTGTAGATATATGGGGCATGGACTACGAGGGAGACGACCGGACGGTAGACGTACATATTAAGCGACTGAGGGAACGTTTTGCAGGCGAGGCCGCGCCTCAGCCTTTTCGCATCGAAACGGTCTACGGGCTCGGCTACAGGCTGGAGGTTACGGCGTGATCAAATCCTTATACATCCGGATCGTCCTTATGTTTCTGGCGGCTGTCATCGTGAGCCTGATCGCGGCTGCCGTTCTGACAGGGTATATGTATGAGAAAGCGTTGGACGAAAAAGTTCAAGATTCTATGGTTACGCTCGGGCAAGGGCTGATCAATGTCTACGAACGCGCCGGGGTGGAAAATCGGGCACTGCTGATGGATGATGTCAAAGAACTATTGCACGGAATGAGTTTGCGCGTATTTACCGATGAAGGAGAAGTTGAAACTTACGGTACCCAAAATCGATCCAGCGTTCCGATAGATCGGGAAAAGATTCGGCAAGCGCTCAACGGCGAGACCGTTCGCGGCAAGAGCGTAGAGGGTGTTTTTGTCGGACTGGGTTTTCGAGATGGAGATCGGAAGTACGCACTGTTCGTGGAGCCGGCGGATGAGTTTAAGGATGACAATACGGTAGGCAACATTATTCTAACGATGCTGGGGATCGTACTGGCGGCCGGCAGTTTGTTTTTCGTCATCGAGGCTACTTTTCTGGTCAGACCGCTCCGCAAAATGACCGAAGCGACCCGGCGCATGGCCAAAGGGGATTTCGATTCGGATCTCAAAGTCAAGCGCAAGGATGAGTTGGGCGTGCTCGTCCAAAGCTTCGACGATATGCGGCGCCAACTGAAGCAGATGGAGCAAATTCGTCAGGATTTCGTGTCGAACGTGTCGCATGAAATCCAGTCGCCGCTTACTTCGATCGGCGGTTTTGCCAAGGCGTTGAAGAACGATCGGCTTGTGAAGAACGACCGCGATCGTTATGTGGATATTATTTTGTCGGAAACGGAAAGGCTGTCTAGGCTAAGCGATAATTTGCTCCGGCTGGCTTCGCTCGATTCCGACCATCATCCTTTTCAGCCGGAGACGTACCGTCTGGACGAACAGATCCGCCAAGCGGTCGTTTCCTGTGAGCCGCAATGGTCTGCCAAACTGATCGCCGTCGACCTCGATTTGCCGACCGTCAAATTGACGGCGGACCGGGATCAACTTGGTCAAGTATGGATTAACTTGTTGGGCAATAGTATCAAATTTACCCCGGAGGGCGGAGAGATTTCCATCCGCATCCGTCAGGATGTACGGCTCGTCTCCGTCACATTCGCGGATACCGGCATCGGCATTTCCCCCGATGACCAGAAGTACATATTTCAGCGGTTCTACAAAGCGGACCGGTCGCGTAACCGCAATATCGGCGGCAGCGGACTCGGTCTTGCCATCGTGCAAAGAATCATTCTTCTTCATAACGGGACGATTCGTCTACATAGCGAGGTCGGTAAAGGAACGGCGATTACCGTCACTCTTCCGTACGATTGCCGGGCGAAGATCTTATAGGAAGATACTTTCCACCAACTCGCGCAAGCTGCGCGACGGGGCGAGCGGACGTTCGATTCGCCGTCCCGTCAGCTTCGCGCCGTAAGCGTGCCTATCGAAAGAATTCGCCGTATCCTCGAAAAAATCTTTTCCGCACTGTTTTTACACCTCTTGTTCATATTCAGTTCATAATTCCCTTTTACTCTATCTTATAAAGAGAGAAGTTCGTTCGATCCGGTTCGCTTACGGCGGTAACGTGCAAGAGTTGGATTGAACGGACGAAAAGGAGGGAAACGATGAACAAACTTGTCAGCATCTCGATGAAACAGGCCGCGGCCGTCATCATCGCCATTGTGATGTTGTTCGGCGGGGGCATCTATGCGGCATCCGGCTTGAAAACCGAGCTGATGCCGGATATTTCGGTACCGATGGTTTTTATTACGACCCAGTACCCGGGGCCGCCTCAGGATGTGATGGAGCAAGTCACGAAGCCGATTGAGAAAAAAATAGCCGGTCTGGACGGCTTGAAGTCGGTCGCTTCCACGTCGAGCGATAATTTCTCGACCATTACGGTGAGTCTTAAGGAGAAGGCTGACCCGGAGAAGAAGAAGACGGAGATCGACAGCTTGCTGCAGGAAGTCAAGCTTCCCGATTCCGCGAGCCGTCCCAAGGTGGCGACTTTCGGATTGGCCTCCATTCCGTCGTTATACTTATCCATTACAGCGGACGGCGGGATGAGCCAGTCGGAACTGGATCAATGGTTTGCGAAAGAAATCAAGCCCGCATTCCAGGCGCTCAGCGGTTTCGATCATATGGACGAGATCGGTTCGCGGGAAACGACGCTGCGGATTAAACTGGATGCGGAGCAGCTTGCCGCGTACGGGTTAACTCCCCCGCAAGTATCCAATGAACTGCAACAAGTGTTGACGAGCGCTCCGGCCGGTTCCGTCGAGATGAACGGCAACACTTTAATGGCCAGAGTCAAGGGCAACATTAACAGCGTGTACAGCCTGGAAAATATCGGTTTGACGACCGGCGCGGGAAATACGGTTTTACTGCGGCAGCTTGGGAAAATCGAGGCGATTTCGGAGTCGGGCTTTGTGGCCAGAATGGACGATAAGCCTTCTATCGGCATTATTTTGTATAAAACGAAAGACGCGAACGCTGTGGAATTTGCCGACAACGCCTTGCAATTGGCGGAGGATTGGCAAACCAAGCATCCCGGCATCGTGTTCAAGACGATCTACAACTCCTCGACGGAAGTGAAAAAATCGATCCAGGGCATGCTGAAAGAAGGCATCACCGGCGCGCTGCTGGCTGCGCTGATGATCTTGCTTTTCCTGCGCAACATGCGGATGACGTTAATTGTGCTCGTCTCGATCCCGCTCTCGATTTTGATCACGTTGCTCGTTATGAATTATTTGAACATTACGCTGAACATATTGACCCTTGGCGGTATGTTTATTGCGGTCGGGCGCGTCGTGGACGACAGTATCGTCGTCATCGAGAATATATATTCTCATTTGCAGAAAGTAGAGGAACGCAGCGAATCGGTTATAAAACATGCGACCGTACAAGTCGCCTCCGCGATCACATCCTCAACATTAACGACCGTCGGCGTCTTCGCGCCGATCGGTATGGTCAGCGGCATGGCGGGGCAAATGTTTCGTCCGTTCGCGATCACGCTGGCCGTCGCGATGCTGGCTTCGCTGCTGGTCGCTCTGACGGTCATTCCGCTGTTGGCCAAACTGCTTGTATTGCGGAGCGGCAAAATGAAACATGAGGAACATAAGGAAGGCCGAATTACACATACGTACCGTAAAATTTTAGAAGTGACGCTTAATCATCGGTTTTTGACGCTGCTTATCGCAGGCGGTTTGTTTATCGTATCGATCGTGGGGACGGTGCCGTTTCTGCCGATTACCCTGATGCCGGAAAACGAAGAGCCGCGCGCTTTCTACTATACTATTAAAATGCCGTACGAAACCTCGCTGCAAACAACCGACGCCAAAGTGAAAGATATGGAGCGAATTTTGCAGGACGCGAAGGACGAAAACGGAGACATGCAGTTTACGTTTGTTCAATCCTTTGTGGGATACAACGACGGGACCGATCCTTTGCCTTACAGGGCGCAAATTTATACGGAAGTAAACGAGCATAGCGAAGTCAAGCAGGTCAGGGAACACTATAAAACCAGATTGATGGCCGAACTGCCCCAAGGCGCGGAATTGGAAGCGAGGACGTTGGAAGGCGGCGGAGGCGGAGGCGCCGATTTCCAATATTCGCTAAAAGGCGACGATCAACGACTGCTCACGGAGGCAGCGGCGATGATAAAAGAGAAGCTAAAGGAGTATCCGGAACTGAAGGAAGTGAGGGATACGCTGAGCGATGCCAAGAAGGAATTGGAAATCGAGGTCGACCAGAACAAGGCAAGACAATACGGTCTTAATGCCGCGTTGGTCCAGCAAACCGTAGGAAGCTGGCTGTTAAAGGACGATATCGGCGATCTGAAATTGGATAATGTTCTGTATAAAACGACGTTGGAGCTCGACAAATCGAATATGGGTACGATGGCCAAATTGGGGAAAATCACTTTCCGGACAGCCGACGGAGCCGTCGTTTACTTGGATGACATTGCGAAACTGAAAGAGGTGGAAGCGCCGGCAAGCATTAGCCGGGATCGCCAAGAACAGGTGGTCACCATCTCCGCCAAAATCGAAGGTCAGAACAAAGGCGGTATTAGCTCGCAAGTTGCCATTGACCTTGATCAAGTACCGTTACCGGACGGCGTATCGCGCGAAGTCGGCGGCGTCAATGCCGATATCGGGGAAAATTTCTCGCAGTTATTCGTCGCCATGGGCGCGGCCGTATTCATCGTCTATCTCATTATGGTCGTAGCGTTCAGCAACGCCAGCGCGCCGTTCGCGATTTTGTTCTCGCTGCCGCTTGCGGTCATCGGGGGATTGGTCGGACTGTTCGTGACGGGCGAATCGATCAATATTACATCGCTGATCGGATTTATGATGTTGATCGGGATCGTGGTGACCAATGCAATTCTGTTGATCGACAGGGCGCAGCAGTTGCGCAAGGAAGGCTATACGGTTCGCCATGCGCTTGTAGAGGCGGGAGCCGTCCGGCTTCGTCCGATCGTCATGACGGCGGTCGTTACGGCGGTTGCCATGTCGCCGCTTGCGCTCGGCATTTCCGAGGGCGGAACGCTCATTTCGAAAGGGATGGCGGTGGTCGTCATCGGCGGCTTGACATCGTCGACAATATTAACATTGGTCGTCGTACCGGTCGTGTACGAACTGATCGAATCGTTTAAAAATCGGGTGGCGCGACTGTTCGGCAGAAGAGAAAAGACGCATTCGTCCGACGACATGTTGAAAGGGGTAATGATCGATGAATAATAGGGGTTGGCACAAGCGTTTGCTCGGCGCCGCGACGATCGCACTGGTTGCCCTGCTGGGGGCGGGATGCGCAGGCGGCGGTTCCGAAGCGAACAAGCAGGCCGAACAAACCGCGAACGCTCCGCAGAAACCTATGGTCAGGGCGGGCGCTGTCGAGACGCGAAGCATTGGCGAGCCGGTGGAAGTGGTGGCCGAAGTGGCTCCGTCGGCCAAACGCGAAGTTGCGTTAAAAACGAACGGCGAAGTGTTGAAAGTTTATAAGAAACGCGGCGATCATGTAAGGCAGGGCGAATTGTTATTTGAACTCGATCCTGCGGATACGCTGTTGCAGAAGCAGAAGGCGGAATTGACGCTGCGCAGCGCCCAGGAAAACTTAAAGAACGGAAAGTGGGCTAATCCCGACGACTCCGAAGCGCTGCGTCCGCTCGAAGACGAAATTCAAGTGGCGCAAATCGGCATGAAGGAAATCCAGCGCACGCTTGAAAACTACAAAGTGACGGCATCCATAAGCGGCATTCTGACGGAATTTGGGGTGGAAAAAGGAATGTGGCTCTCGCCGGGAGTCGTTGGGGAAGTACAGCAGCTCGATCCGGCGAAAATTGTCGCGAATATCACCGAAGAGAACGTTGGGTTGATTCGCGGCAAGCAAGAACTGGCCTTTTACGAGGCGGATCGGCCGGACCTGTTGGTTCGAGGGAAGATCGTTTTCCTGGCCGATATTATGGATACCAAGACGAGAACGTATACGCTGGAATTGGAAGCGGCGAATACGGAGAAGACGCTGAAACCGGGTTCGAAAGTTCAACTCCGCTTGACCGAAGAAGCGGAGCAGGAAGTGCTGACGATTCCGTCTACCGCGATCGTTCGTGAAGAGAGCGACACATTCGTATATGTGTACGCTCAGGGCAAAGTGGAAAAACGCGCGGTGAAGCTGGGACGTCTGAACGAGGGATTCCAGGAAGTGCTTGAAGGCTTGACACAAGGGGAACAAGTCGTTATTTCCGGTCAACACCAGCTTCAAGACGGGCAGGAAGCGGATATTATACAAGACACGACGCCGTAACGGCCCCGCCGGTTTTCGCCGGTCAAGAGCCGGCTTTGGAACCTATCGTCGGATCCGCGGCAGCATGGGTCGCGTGCATCGCTGTGTTGCGGACAGGGCCTGCCGCCGTTTTCTATACGAGCGCGCGCTGGCGTTTCTCGTCAGCGCCTCGACATTACTCTGGGAACGAAGGTATATTCGTTCCCAATTTTCAATTATGCCGATTCCGGCAATTCCCTCTCCCCCTTCTATTGAAATCCCCCTCATTCAGTAGACTCAAATATAAATAGTGATATCACATACCAAACCATAGACGGTTTTTCCGCGACAAAGTCAGCGTTTCAGGAAAAGACTTCACCAGTGATCACATCAAGCTCTGCCTGAAATCCCCCTCTTTCTGAACGAGGGGGATTTTCACAAAGGGCCGAAAAAACGCTTCATTGGCTTTGCAAGCCATGAAAATGTTTAAGCGTCGCACAAAAACTTTGAAACGTCGTATCCGGCAAGTTGTCGGATTGCTGGTTCGTAGGCTGTTAACGGACATATGCCTTCTTCTCGATATCTGCAAAAATACGCGAAATGCGTAACTTTTTCCTAAAAAATGAGTCTATTAATAGGGAATGTAAAAATAGATTCATAGGCTATAACTAGCCGAGGATAGCGAATGGGAGAGTTGCGAGAAATGAATCGGGAGCATCAGAAGGCACGTTGGATCGTTCGGTTAGCGGGAAATAAATTTGTGATTGTCACTATAACGGGTGCGTTGCTGCTGCAGCCGCTCTTAGGCGGAGCGCCGCATGTTGGCGCGGCGCCGGCGGACAAGCCGGTAACGGTCGCTTCGACCGCGTCGGGGCCCGTTGTCTCTAAGTTGAGCGAAGATATGCTAACGGCCGGCGCAAAAATAGTAAAATATCAATGGAAATCGACAAGAAGCAACAAAACGGTGCAGTCGCAAGTGGACGTGATTGAAATCGATCTCACCAACCCGTACGTCCAGTTGGACGTCATGACCGGCAAGGGGAATCAATTCACGACCGTACAGTCCGTGACCGGTATGGCGAAAGAGACGGGAGCCGTCGCCGGGGTCAACGGGGACTATTTCAACATGAATTCCGAAGGCGTGCCGATGGGGGCGCAAATTTCGCAAGGCGATCTCATGTCAAGTCCGTCGCAATTGGAAGGCATGTATGCGTTCGGGCTGACGAAAGACCGGGTTCCGGTTATCGATCAATATGAATTTCATGGAACGGTTACGGCGGAGGACGGAGCGGAGTTCCCGCTGACGGGCATCAACAAGGCCGCCTACACGACAGAACCGAATAAAGATTACAGCCATGCCAACGCGATGTATATTTATACAAGCGCATGGAAGGAAATCGAGCGTCCGCGAGCAAGCGCGGCGTCGCCGGTCGAGGTGCTGGTAGAGGACGGCGTCATTACGCAAATCTCAGACCAAGGCGGATTTGCCATGGCTGTTCCGGAGAACGGTTATATTTTGCGAACGCACGGACAGGCTGCGAATTTCGTGCGCGATCATTTGCAAGTCGGGCAGAAGCTCCGCGCGGATTACGGGTTAAAGTCCAAGACGACGCAGGCAGAAGTCGATCCTTCTTCGTTCCAAATGATGATCGGCGGGCATACGATTTTGGTAGAGAACGGGCAACCGTCCGGATATACGCGCTCGACGAGTTCGATCAGCGGTTCCAGCGCGCGTGCGCGCACCGCTGTCGGTTATTCGAAAGATCAGAAGAAAGCCTATATTTTAACTGTTGAAAAAAACGATACAAGCAGTGGCATGACGTTAAAGGAATTGCAAAACTTTATGGTCTCGATCGGCGTTTGGAAAGCGGTCAATTTGGACGGCGGCGGCTCGACGACGATGGCGACGCGTCCGCTCGGCGAATTCGATCCGAAGCTGACGCATTTGACCGAGTACGGTACGCAGCAGCGCCGGGTCGTGAACGGCCTGGGCGTGTATACGACGGCGCCGCAAGGCGAACTGAAAGGTCTTGCCATTTCCGGCGAGAAAGTGCTCTTCGTCGGGCAACAAGCGACTTAT
The DNA here is from genome assembly GCF_018918005.1 of Paenibacillus sp. MSJ-34. Classification (GTDB taxonomy): domain Bacteria; phylum Bacillota; class Bacilli; order Paenibacillales; family Paenibacillaceae; genus MSJ-34. Next base: position 68,981 of record NZ_JAHLPR010000004.1, read on the forward strand.
GCGATGAAAGGTTACGACACCTACTATAACCCGGTGGATACGAGCAGCCTGCAGCCGTCATGGAGCGCGAAAGATCCGCTCGTGACATGGAACGGACAAACGCTGCAAGCGGTCAAGCCGGGCAAAACGGAAATTACGGCAAAATCGGGCAGCGCCAAGGCAAGCATTAATGTAGAAGTGATCGGCGGCGCGCAAATCGATCGAATGGCGATCAGCACGCAAGCCGGGGCTCTCAAAGAGGGAGCGCAAATTTCCGTTCCGGTCACGGTAACGTTGAAAGACGGACGCGTGTTGACCGCGCCTTCCGGAGCGATGCAATGGGAGTTTGTCGGCTTCCAGGGCTCGGTGAGCGAGAACACGTTAACGGTAAGTTCTGTCAATCCGAACGCTTCGACCGGCTACGCCATCGCCCGATACGACGGATTCAGCACGATGCTGACATTGACGGGGGACAGCGATATGATGTGGGAAGATTTCGAGAACGTCAATTATCCGATCCAGTTTAACGGATCGCCTTCCCAAGTCACGGGGCAAGCTACTGTTGAGAAGGGCGTTCCCGGTAGAGAGTCGTCCAGTGTGCTTCGACTGAAATACGATATGACGCAAGGATCGGGCAAAATGTACGCCTATGCCGAATTTAACGGCGCCAATGGCAGAGACATTCCGGGCACGCCAAGCTCGATGAGCATCGACGTGATGGGCGACGGAAGCTTGAACTGGCTGCGCGCCGAACTGACCGACGCGAACGGCTCCGCCGTCTACGTCGACTTGGCCAAATATATCGATTGGACCGGTTGGCAGACGCTGGAGGCCGATTTAACGCAACATAATTTGAGCTATCCTGTGAAGCTGAAACGGATCTATCCGGTCAACGTCGAGGAGGGTCAAGACGAACGCGCCTTGACGGGAGAACTCGCTTTTGACAATATTATATTTAGGACTCCAATTTCATCCGATCAATTGAAGTTGCCGCGTCCGGTCATGCAGTTGAAGTTGAATCAAAAAACGGTCTCGATCGACGGCAACAACAAGAAGACCGACGTTGCTCCGATTCAGTTGGATGGAACGACGTATGTGCCGATTCGCATGATACTCGACGAATTTGGCGGAAGTTCCGATTGGAACGCGGGGACGAAAGGGATTACGGTATTGCGCGGAAATCAAATGATCGAGCTGCGGGTGGATCAGAAGGAATATATTGCAAATGGCGTGCGCAAAACGGCCGAAGTGTCGCCGATTGTACGGGATGGCCGTACGCTGGTTCCGCTGCGGTTGGTGTCCGAACAGTTGGGATTGAAAGTTACTTGGGAACCGGAAAGCAAGTCCATTACGATCAACTGATAATATGTTATGATAGTATCAACGTTAGCGGTCCGTTCGGCGGAGGGAGACGTTTGTCCTCCCGGCCGGACGGACACTCTGTAGAAATGGAGCAGACCGTGTGGAATACCAAGCTGATGTCATCGATCGCGTTATTAAAAATGCCATTAACGTTATGGAAGACAGCAAATATCAAATCTTCGAAATATTGGATAACGCCAGGGCGGAAATGCGATCGCTTAATCAAGAACTGCAGAGTGTATTTCAGGAGACTAGCGAAACAGTAGATAAGGTGGACAAGCTGGAACTCGAATACCGGCGCGCTCGGATCCGTTTGACCGAGGTGAGCCGGGATTTCGTCCGTTATACGGAAGAAGACATTAAGGCAGCGTATGAAAAGGCGACGCAACTGCAGCTCGACCTGATGATATACCGGGAAAAAGAAGTCTATCTTCGGGCGCGGCGGGACGATCTGCAGAAGCGGGTACGCAACGTTGAAAATTCCATCGAGCGGGCCGAAACGATCGGTTCGCAAATTAATGTCGTGTTGGAATATTTATCAGGCGATCTCAATCAAGTGACCCGAATTCTTGAATCAGCCAAAAACCGCCAGTTGATCGGGCTGAAAATTATTTTGGCCCAGGAAGAAGAACGCAAACGGATTGCGCGCGAGATTCATGACGGCCCGGCCCAATCGCTGGCGAATCTAGTGCTAAGGACCGAAATTGCCGAAAGAATGCTCGCAAAGAAGGATTTTGACATGGTCCAGCACGAAATAGTAGATCTAAAATCCCAAGTTCGTTATAGTCTGGAGGAAATACGCAAAGTAATCTTCAATCTTCGTCCGATGGCTTTGGATGATTTGGGATTGATGCCTGCGCTGCGCAAATATGTGCAAGATTTCGAAGACAAGTCGAAAATTCGCACCACATTTGAAGTCAAGGGCAAAGAAATTCGCCTTTCATCCGCAATGGAAGCCGCTGTGTACCGGTTGGTGCAGGAGGCTTTTACCAATGCTTTGAAGCATGCGCACGCTTCTTACATTTCGCTGGATATCACCTATCAGGCGCAAATGATTAAAATTGTAGTTCAAGATAACGGCCGCGGTTTTCGAGTGGAGATGTTGGAAGGGAAAATTCAGTCCTTCGGCATTATCGGCATGCGCGAGCGGGTCGAATTGCTGGAAGGCAGAATGGAGATTGAGTCCGCTGAAAATCAAGGCACCAAAGTGATCTTCATTATTCCAACGAACGTTGAGAAACGAAAGGAGCTAGAGGATGGAGAATAGAATATCAGGCAGAGGCAAATTGAAAATTTTGCTCGCAGACGATCATCAATTGTTTCGCGAAGGTTTAAAACGAATATTGAATATGGAAGAAGACCTTGAGGTGATCGGGGAATGCGGCAACGGAATTCAAGTATTGGAATTTTGCAATCATACGAAGCCCGAAGTCGTTTTGATGGACATCAACATGCCGGTAGAAAACGGGGTCGTCGCCACCGAGCGGTTGCGCGAAATTTTTCCCGAGGTCAAGGTATTGATTCTGTCGATTCACGATGACGAGAGCTATGTATTCGAAACGTTGCGCAAAGGCGCTTCGGGATATCTGCTGAAAGATATGGAGGCCGAGTCGCTAATCACGGCCATTCGATCCGTTGCCGCCGGACACGCGTACATACATCCGAAGGTGACGGGCAAGCTGATTCAACAGCTCCGTCGCATGACTTATCTTGACGAAATCGGCGTCATGGGCAACAACACGGGATCGCATGATACCGGAGTGAAATTCATCGCAACCGAGGACAATCCGTTGACGCGGCGCGAAGCCGAAGTACTTCGTCTCATGGCGGAAGGCAAAAGCAACAAGATGATTGGAGAATATTTATTTATTAGCGAAAAGACAGTCAAAAACCATGTCAGCAGCATTTTGCAGAAAATGGAGGTTGACGATCGCACGCAAGCGGTAATCAACTCGATTAAGCAGGGTTGGGTTACGTTGTAAGGCAAACGTAATTTGAATTTGGAATCGCCCTATTCATTGAAAATGAAATTTATACGGATACGTGTGCCTAACTGGTTACATTTTTGTTATTAATATGGCTGAATATGGGCGGATCGCGATCGTTATGCGAAGCGACCGACCGGGTTTGGTCTTTCCGATCCTTTCTTTTCCGGCACAGGACGCCTGTCTTTGCGCTTTTTCCGTGAGGACGCCTGTTTGGAACCAGCCTCCCGATTGTCGCATATATTGGTGCTAAAGGGAGGTGAGCCTCGATGCTTCAGGCGTTGCTTTGGATTGTCGTCTGTTACGGGTCGGCGATCGCAGTGGTTCATGCCGCGCATGCGCTTTGGAAAAAGAACGGTACCGGCCAACCTTCGGGCAAACATTATATACTGATTACGAACAATAGCGGACAGCACGTGGAATGGGTATTTCGCGCTCTCGCATGGTACGTTCGGATGAAGGGAATCGGAATAAAGATTACGGTGCTCGATGAAGGCTCGCATGACGATACGATTCCCATCGTAGAACGAATAGCTGCAAACGGCGATTCGAATGTCGCTATTTTATATACAACGGATCGGTTAGCGGAAGATTCGGATGAATCTTCCATAACGGTTCGGCTCAACCATCGGGAGGACTGGTCCAAGCTGCCGTGTGCGCTCTAGCTTTGGAAAACGGTTGCAGGGACGAGTTAAGTGCGAATGAATGAACTTTGCAATTGCATCGTTCAATTTGGCATATTTGCCAAGTTCCGACTATTGTGGCATCATTACGCTGTCGCTCCTTGGTTGACACACGATTGCATACTATGTGCCTCTGGCGGGTATTGGCGACATTCTATAGGTTTAAGGTAGATCGAATGGGCATTTTGGAACGAAATTTCCTTATTAAGGACCGATTGGAGTCTAGTATCTTGCGGATTGCGCTTATTGTGCAGGGTCTGGGAACGAAGTTATCTTTTCAACGAATTTCGATTCGCACATAAGGGATGTAGGGGCCATGAAAATATAACGGATTTCCAAGGTCTTATTTTTCAAGTTCCAGTCGATTTTTTGGAATTAACGGATTTTCGAACCGTTAACTTGTCGCGATCGGCCTAAGAATCCTTGGTTTTGCGAAGTTTCGACAAAATAACGCCCTCAAAATCCGCTAACTCCGCTAAAACAGCGTTATTGGACAAAATAAGGCCTTCAAAATCCGTTAACTTTGCTCATTTCGAGCGAACCATCGGCTCAAAACGCAGTATTACATGCGATGCAAGATTAGTGGTACTAAGGCGCAGGAAACAACAAGATCGCAGAAACTATTGCATGACTTGGTTAGGTCAATTATAATATAGGCAAAGCAATAGGAATGGGCGTGAAGCACACCCCAGTTAGCGACGATTGGTCGCCGGCTAGGGTGTGCTTTTTTGGCGTTCCGGACAAGGAAACGGGGGAATTCGTTTGCAAATCGAAGTTGAGCGTTATGCGGAGCGGTACGCGGAACATGCGAAGCGCGGCGTTACCTACAGAAAGGAACTGGGGAAAGCGGAGAAGCTCTTCTTGGAGCATGTTTGGGGGCCGGTATTTGATTATCGGTTTGACGGGCTGCAGGCGGATTATCCTTTTAAGGATTTTAAGGGCCAGGAGACAAGCCGTCTTAAGGCTGGCCCATCGTCAGGGCGGGGATGTGAATTCCGGAGATGCGGCAAAAGCGTTCGGCGTAAACCGCCGTACCGCATTGAAATGGTCGCAGCGCATGGCGAGTCACGGAGATTTGGAAGCGATTCGCCCCAATCTTAGGGCCGTCGGTTTTCGGATCGTACCGCATCAGAAGGGAAGGGGAAAGCGATGAGAGTTCATCTTTATACGGTGAAAACGGAAAAGCAGTGGGAGGCATATCTATCGCTTGATTTGCGCGTGGATTTGTTTTATTGGGCGGAGAGGGGGAAGTTGGTCGTGTTTCGGGAGACCGTGCCGCTAGGCGCGGCCAATTACATCGTCGCGCAATTTCAAAGCGAGACAAAGATGGATGGCTGGAAGGAGGGACAGTGGTTGGCGTATATGCAGAAGATTTATAAAACCGATTTGAAAGATTTTGATACTGGTTGGGAGGGGGACAATCGGAACGAACCGGTTGTCGTATTTGAGAAAGGGATCGCGGGAAGGGGCGATTCGGTTTGGGAATGGAGCGGGACGAACGTGGGCGTCAAGGCGGGGATGTTCCTTGGGGAGATACAAGGTCGCTGCGGTCTGCAGACCAACGAAATTTGGTCTCGTTTGAACTCTGAAGCGGAACGCATGGCGAGACGGATACGGGGGAGGGCGTTGTTCGCGCATGAGCTTCAAGACATGTTAGGCGGCACCGATATTGAACATGGAGTCGACTATTGGCGTACGTTGGCGCAGTTGGCTTATGTGCGCGGGGAGTTGGATTTGGCGAGCGGACTGGCTTACAAGTTGGCGGCGCGGCGCTTTCCGGGGCTGCGCCGCCAAGGGGAACTGCGCTGCAGACGCTGCGGCAGCGGAGCGGCGCAGCATCATCGTACGGCTTGCGCGTCATGCGGCAGCGCGAACTGCGCGTATTGCGAAGCGTGCCTCACGATGGGGCGGAGCCGCTTCTGCTCGCCGCTTCTGCATGGGGCGAGCCGGACCGGCCGCTCGCATGCGCCCGCCCCGGGCACGCGGCCGCGTGCCGCCGCCGAGCCGCAGGCCCGGTGGCGGCTCAGCCCGGCGCAGCACGCCGCTTCGCGCGCTGCGCTGGCCTTCCTGCAGCAGCCGTGCGCTGCTGCAGCTTCCCCCGCCGCCGGCGGTGCGGCGGCGGGGGTGCCGTCTTTCCTGCTCTGGGCCGTGACCGGCGCAGGAAAGACGGAAATGATCTTCCCGCTCATCGCGTATGCGCTCGAGCGGGAACAGCAAGTGCTCATCGCGACCCCGCGCCGCGATGTCGTGCTTGAGCTGCAGCCGCGCCTGCAGCAAGCGTTTCCCGCCGATAAGCTCGTTACGCTGTACGGCGGGAGCGAGGAACGATGGACCGACGGTCGGATCGTCTTATCCACGACGCATCAACTCATGCGGTTCTGGCAAAAATTCGACCTGGTGATCATCGACGAACTGGACGCGTTCCCGTACCATAACAATGAGCAGTTGCAATATGCGGCGGCCAAAGCTTGCAAGCCGGATGGGAAATTTATTTTCCTGTCCGCGACGCCGCCGGAGCCGATGCAGCGGAAAGTGCGGGCGGGGCGTCTGCAGCATGCCAAGGTGCCGGTACGCTTTCATCGCCATCCGCTGCCTGTTCCGAGGTTGTTACCGATCAAACCTGTTCACTATTACTTGCAGCGGAATACGCTCCCCTCCAATTTGATCGGAAAGCTGCAACATTCTTTAGACCGCGGAGCGCAAATATTCGTTTTTATTACAAGAATTAAACATGCAGAACCCCTCGTCCGTTTATTAAGGCGGTATTTCGCCGATATTCCGATTGCCGGCACCTCCTCCGCGGACGTCGAGCGCGCGGAGAAGGTCCTCGGTTTTCGCCGCAAAGAAACGCGCATGCTTGTGACGACAACGATATTGGAACGGGGAGTGACCGTTCCGCGGAGCGATGTATTCATTCTTGACGCGGACAGTTCCTTGTTCGACTCCGCTTCTTTGGTGCAAATGGCGGGAAGAGCCGGCCGGTCGAAAGACGCTCCGTATGGGCAAGTCTATTTTTGCGCTGAATACAAAAATCGCTCCCAGATGTCGGCCATCCGGCAAATTCAAGCGATGAACCGGTTGGCGCGTCGGGAAGGATATTTTCAGAGGGAGACAAGGGCGGAGGGAGTTGCCGAGGGAGGAGGCTGCGGTTCGTCATGATTGGAGGATGGAAAGAACGTTGGCGTTGGCTGAACACCTTATTGCGGGCGCGCCAACATCCATGCATGATTTGCGGCAAAAGCGCCGCTTCGTTATTCTACGGCATATGCGACGGCTGCGGCTCCGTCATTCCGTGGATCGATCGCGTCAACTGTACTGTTTGCGGACGCCATGTGCCTTGTCCGGATTGTATCCGTCGTCCGCAGGACTCCACCTATTTTATTCAAAACCGCAGTGCCGTACAATACGACTCTCATATGAAGGAATGGCTCGCGCAGTATAAATATAGAGGGAATGAACGATACATCGGATTGTTCGTGCATATGTTGAATCAAGCGTACGTCCGCATGCTGAATGAGATACGTATGAACGACGCCGCGGCAGATGACGATGCGATATTCGATTGCGTCACGTTCGTTCCGGTCAGCGAAGCTCGGCTGGCGGAACGCGGATTCAATCAAGCGGAACAGCTGGCCAAAGGGCTCGCCGCCATTCATCGGCTGCCCGTTTACCCGCTTATTCGGCGCGCGCGGCATACGGCCAAACAAAGCTTCAAAGCGCGCGGGGAGCGTATCCGGGATTTGAAGGACGTGTTCGTGCCGGATTCGGCCGCGCTGTCGCAGATTGCCGAATTGGCTCGTTCGCGTCGCTCAGAGGACAAACCTCTATTGCGAATTCTTCTGGTAGATGACGTCTATACGACCGGCAGCACGGTGAACGAATGCGCGCGGCAAATTCGGACGATCCCGGGCCTTGCCGGGTTTCCGGAGATGAGAATGGAAGTCTATTGTTTAACGTGGGCGCGCTCGTAATTATTGTAAATAATTCCTCTCTTTCAACCGATAATAGTACTATATCGTTCTAGTGAAATACCATGGAAAATGGTAAAATAGATATATTCAGTGATCGGAGGAAGGCGCATTCCTCGCGGATGCGTGGATTGAAATAAATGTGGAAAGAAGGAAATGTAGGAGGTTGTCGGTGATGAACGTTGAGAACTGTCCGCGCTGCGGAAAAATTTTTGCCAAATACTTCAGAGACCTTTGTCCGGCTTGTTTGCGCGAAATCGAAGCGGAATACGAATTATGCGTCAAATACTTGCGCGAGAACAAGGAAGCGACCATTCAGGAGCTCTCGGAAGCGACGGGCGTGACGATGCGGCAAATTACGAGATTTGTCCGCGAAGGGCGAATTTCGATGAAAAACGCGCCGAACTTGACGTACCCATGCGAAATTTGCGGAGTTCCGATCCGCGAGGGGCATATGTGCGACTCCTGCAGAGGAAGGCTTGCGAGAGACATCTCCAATTTGGCGGAAGATGAGAAGCTTAAAGATCGAAATGCGAAGGGGCATAATGGAAATCACGCCTACAGTGTTGTAGATAAATACAGAGATCGCTAAACTATAAAGTATTATAAACAACTAACCGATAAACTTAGTAAAGATTATCGGTTTTTTATTTGGAGTGGGGTGAACGTTTTGAAAATTAACGATATCGGACGACTCGGAGCGTTAAATCAGTATATGCGAAATATAGAATCACGCGAAGGCAATTTGGGAAAAAAGGGACTGCAGCGCGATAAGGTGTCCATTTCGTCGGAGGCGAAGGAAATGTTGGATGCACAAAGCCGGGTGAAGGATCCGGAGCGCGCGCAGCGGATTGAACAGTTGAAGGAAGCGGTTGCGACAGGAACGTATTATGTGGACGCAGACAAAATTGCGGAGAAGCTTCTCCCGTATTTTAAGCAAACTCCGGGGAAATAGGTGATCCAAGTGACGGTTCGATCTTTAATTGAAACGTTGGAGCGTTTGAATGACTTGCATGTGGACATGATCGAAATCGGCGAACGGAAGAAGCAAGCGATTATTCACAACGATATTGACGAATTGACGAAGACGATGCAGCAGGAATCCAAGAAGCTGAAGCAGATTACCGAAGCCGAGGCGCAGCGCCAGGAGGCGGTATACGATTTTTTGCGGGAGAAAGGGATTAAATCCAATCTCAATCTTACGATCACGGAGCTATTGCGGCTGGTGTTCCATCCGGACGAGAAAAAGGCATTGACGGAGGCGCAGCAATCGCTTGGCGACACGCTGCAGCGTATGAAACGGCTGAACGCGCATAATCAGGAATTGATCGAACAATCGCTGTCGTTTGTTACTTTTTCGCTCGATGTCATGATCGGCGGACCGGAAGACGAAGCGGTTTACCATAATCCGACCGGGCAAGCGCCTGTCGTCAATCGCAGCGGCTGGCTGGATACGAGGGCGTAGCCTGGCATACGAGGGCAAGATACTTTAGCGCTTTAGGAAGGCGCAACGGAAAGGGGCAACAACATGCGATCTACTTTTCACGGTTTGGAAACGAGCAAGAGAGCGCTCTTCGTACAAACGACGACGATGCAGACGCTCGGGCACAATATAGCGAACGCCAATACGGAAGGCTATTCGAGACAGCGCGTTAACGTCTCGGCTACGCGCCCGATCGAGGCGATCGGCATGTCGAAGAGCAGTGCGCCGGGCCAGATCGGTACCGGGGTACAATACGACAGCATTACCCGGATTCGGGACAGTTATTTGGATATGCAATTCCGTCGGGAAAATCAAGGGCTTGGCTCCTGGAGCATTCTAGATTCGACGCTGCGTTCGATCGAGGGGATATTGAACGAGCCGTCCAATAACGGAATTCGCGGCGTCATGGATAAGTTCTGGAATTCCTGGGAAGTGTTGAACCGGGATCCCGCCTTGCTGAGCGCGCGCGTCGACGTTGTCGGTTCGGCCGTCAACATGGTCGATACGCTGCGCCATATGGACGAGTCGCTCACAAATGTTACGAATGACTTGCAGGCCAACATTACGAAGAAAGTGAACGAAGCAAACGATCTGGCGCAAAATATCGCTCAGCTTAACGGCATTATCCGCAAAGCGGAGGGGCTTGGCGACAATGCCAACGATTACCGGGACCAACGGGATTTGCTGATCGATAAACTTTCGACGATCGTCGATATTCAGGTGACGGAAGCGCCGAACGGCGATGTGACTATTGTGGCGGCGGGTGTCGAAGTGGTGAACGGGGACAATGCGACGCAGCTTACGGATGCGAATGCGGCGACGGCCACGTCCGGACAGCTTCACGGCTACGTCCAGTCGCAAGCTCAGGTGGATACCGTTCGCAATCAATTGAATGCGATGGTTCAATCGCTGGTGACCGGGAAAGTGACCGTCAGACTGGAAAACGGCTATGTGGCGGCAAAAGACATTACCGCTAAGAACGATGTAGAGTTGGAGAACGGCACGACGATTCCGGCGGGAACGGTCATTCCGGCAGGCAGCCGCGTCAAGTCGCCGATCGAACTGGAAGTGAACGGCTTCAACGGGCTGCATGAGCTTGGCTACAGTTTGTCCGACCCGGCGACATCGGGAATTCCGTTCTTTACAACATCGGACGGAAGCGGGACGTTCAACATAAACAATATTCGCGTCAACCCTGTGATCGTGAATGACACGAGCAAAATCGCGGCAGCCGGCAAATACGAGACGAACAATAACGGCGATAACTTGACGATCAAAGGAAACAGCGATATCGCGCATGCCTTGGCAGGATTGCGGGATAAGGCGTTCGAATACCCGCAAAACTTGACGACATTGTCCAAGGGTACGATTGACGATTACTTTCGTGCCGTAACCGGCGACCTCGGCGTTCGAGCCGCCAATACGACGCGAAATATGGAGAATCAGCAAAATCTGGTCGATTCGCTGCTGCAGCGGCGCCAATCGGTCAGCGGCGTCTCGCTCGACGAAGAAATGGCGGATATGATCCGCTTTCAGCACGCATACAACGCAGCGGCCCGCAACATGACGACAGTGGACGAAATGCTGGACCGCATCATTAATCAAATGGGTATCGTAGGCAGATAGATTACGCTTCCGATGCGAGTTTTGTCGCTGTTAGTTCGATGAAGCATCGCTCACAAAACTTTGAGGAGGTAGTGTAAAATGCGCGTAACAGGTCAAATGCAGAATATTCAATTGCTGCGCAATCTGCGCAACATTAATGCCGATTTGCTGGACAAAAACAACAAGCTAAGCACAGGCCAACGCATCAACCGCCCCGGCGACGACCCCGTCGGCATCGGTTATCAAATGCGTTACGACACGGAACTGCTGCGCAGCAACGAGTTCATGGAGAACGTCAAAACCGGCAGCGGCATGCTGCGCACGATGGATTCGTTGATGCAGCAGGCGACGGACGTACTGAAACGAGCACGTGTTCTTGTACAGCAAGGTTCAACAGGAACCGTCACAGATGAAGCGCGGAAAATAATAGCGGCGGAAATGACGCAGTTGAAAGAACAAATGGTCATGATCGGAAATAGCAGTTATAACGGACGATTCTTATTTAACGGGCAGAAAACGGATCAACCTCCGTATACTGTTAATGGAGCCGCGGGAGAAACGACCGATTCAGGAGTATACTTTCTTAATGTCAGTCCTTCCGTCACCGTTCCGGTTAGCATTACCGGAGAAGTGATATTTGGAGCGGCAGATTCGGCAGCCAATCCAAATCCTAATAACACCTTTAAGGTATTGGACGATATTATTTCGCATCTAAACAATAACGAACAGGATCTACTGGCTGATGATATTGCCAGAATTGACGCAGCGGTCGATCATATTGCCGTAAGCTGGTCTGAAATTGGTGCTCGCATGAATCGTTTTGAACTGATGGAAAATCGGATCATGGACGAAACAGTCAATTTGAAAGAATTGCGGGCAAAGGTAGCGGATGTCGATATTCCTCAAGCAGTTACGGATTTGAAAATGAAGGAAACAGTGCTGCAGGCGGCATTATCTACCGGTGCGCGCATTATGCAAACAACCTTGATCGACTTTATACGATAGTTTGACGGTTAATTGCTTATAGGCAGGGGATGATGAATGATAAACTCGATTTCAAACGGAATCTCTGTACGACCTCCATTACATATGGCGGATGCGCCCGTTCGCAAAATTGAAATATATGAAACAGATGCGAGGTACGTACCCGCTGAACTATATATCAAAACAAGATCGGCGGAAATGGAAACGGATTGGACTCATGTTTGGGAAGATCTCGGTTTGCTTCGTCCATCGACGGTGGCAAGGGAAATAGCACATCAAGAACAAGGAAAGTTGATGGACAATGTTGCGCAAAAAGCACGAGACGGAGATCGTATTGCTAACATATCGTCCAAGGAGAAAAGTGTGTTCGGCAATATCGCTACGGAACGGTATATGCGCCAAGGACAAGCCAATGTACAACTCGTAGCTGCGCCAAGCCAAGGCGTGTTCATCAACTTCCGCATATATGCACCGGAAATTCACGTTGAGGTGAGAGGTGGTCCGCTCAAGTGACAAGGAATAAACAACAGGAGTTTGTCATCCGAAGTGCTAGTTACGGCGAAATAACCGTCAATCCGAATCAACTGTATTTTTTCGAGAAAGGAATAGTCGGTTTGCAAGAACATCGAGAATATGCTTTAGTTCCTTTCGATGATTCTCCATTTCTTATTTTACATGCAGTTGACGAAGAATTAAGTTTTATATTGTTACCCGCGGAAAATGCTGTACAAAATTACGGTTTCCATATCGATGAAGAGACAGTATCTGTCTTAAAAGCCGAGGATCCTGGCGAAATCGATATCATGCTAATTGTTAATATTATTGAGGATCAACTATACGTAAATTTAAAAGCTCCGATTTTATTATGTCCCAAACATCAAACCGGCTGCCAATTCATTATCACCGATCAGGATTATCCTATTCGCCAGCCATTGTCAAGGGGGGGAGGCTCCTAATGCTGGTCTTGAAACGGAAGGTTGGGGAGAGGATTATGATCGGTGATCATATAGAAGTTCAGATACTTGGGATAGAGGGAGAAAATATCAAGCTCGGTTTCGTCGCACCCAAAAATGTTCAGATCCTGCGTCATGAACTGTACGAAGGTATTATGGCCGAAAACATGAGTGCAGGACATTCGGGTAAACCCGATCAGATGGTTCAATTGTTGAAACAGTATAAATCATAATCATTATATAGGTGGGATGATGATGAATAGTATTCATCGCATGGAGTCGATTGGCATTGAAACGAAACCAACGAGACTAACACCATCTGTATCAAATGCCGTAGAGAGTAAAAATGAAAATTCTTACCCCAGGAATTTTAACTTGAAAAAGTTAAATGAAATGGAAATGAAAAAACTGGAGGAAGAGCTAAAAAAGCTTAACGAATCCATCAAGGCAACGGAAAAAATGATTCGCTTTAAGTACAACGATGAAGCGGAACAAATCTTCGTAGAAGTTATCAATACGGAGACGCAGGAGGTTGTAACCAGTTTACCTCCGGAGTTTTTGATCGACTTGTCGATTAAAATGAAAGAACTTATTGGAATGTTTATAGATAAAAAACTATAAGAGAGCAGGTGAAATACATGTCATTTAGTCTTGGCGGTCTCGCTTCAGGGCTGGACACAAACACGATCATTGAACAATTGATGAAATTGGAGAGAATACCCTATAAAAATTTGGAAACTCGCAAAGAAACGATTACAGATAAACAGGCTGTTTTCCGAAATTTAAATACTAAATTGGCAGCGCTTCGGGACACGGCATCAAATTTAATACTAAATGCCGATTTTAAAGGAACTACGGCAACAAGTTCAAACGATAAGGTTGCGCAAGTAACGGCAGGCGATGCCGGTTCAACGGGGACATTTCTATTAAATGTTAAGAAATTGGCCACCTCCCATGTCGTCTATTCGGATGGTGTGACAGACCTTAATTCTACCGTATCATCAACAGACAAGAAGATTTCCATTCAATATATGGGCCAAACTTTTGAAATTGAAGCCGTTGGTTCAACCAAAGGCGAGATTATGAACAATATCAAAAATCAGATCAACGGCAAAGCAAAAGGGATTAATGCCTCTGTGGTCGATACTCCAGAAGGAAAAAAACTGATTCTAACTGCCACGGGTACAGGGAAAGCGAATGAAATTGTATTTGGAGATTTACCAACATCGCCGGCAAAAGGGGACACAAAAGTATATATCAAGGACAACGGCTTATTGGCTGAACTTGGGGTCACAAAACCTGGAAATAGCAAGGCTCCTGATGAAGCGATATTCGAAGTGAACGGCATTGAATTTACTCAAAGCAGCAATGAAGTGAAGAATATTATTCAAGGCGTAACCTTGACATTAGTGGATACGGGCAACTCTACTATCAATATAAAACCTGATGTTAATAAGATTGCGGATAAGGTTGAGACGCTTGTTAAAGCTTATAATGAAGTAATAGATATTACACGCGGTTTTTTGAAAAAAGGAACTAAATTGCAAAGCGATACGACTTTGCGCGATTTGGACAGCCGATTATCCAGTTGGATGAATGGCGTAGTGAATATTCAAGGTGAGAGGATTCCGCTGGCATCAATCGGTCTAGAAATTGATAAGGGGATAACTGATCCGACATTAATGACAGGTAAAATTACGTTTGATAAAGATAAATTCAAACAGAGTTTTCTTGAAGAACCTGAAAAAGTCATTAAAATGTTTAATAATGACGAATCGGGTAATGAGGATGGAATCGCTCATATCTTGAAGAATGAACTACAGCAATGGACACGGAGCACTACCGGGATTCTTGCCTCTAAACTGAAAGGATATGACAGCGAAGTATCATTTATATCCGACCAAATGGATCGAATGAATGAGCGTTTGCAAATGAAAGAAGACCAACTTAGAAAACAATTTATCGCTATGGAGGTTGCACTTTCTAAATTGCAATCGGAACAAAATTGGATGAACGGACAACTCGCCGCATTGACGAAAAAGAATTAGCTCTCATAAGCAATTAAGGAGATGAGCTCAAGTGTTGATGACAAATCAAACCGGGTATCAGGCTTATCAAAAAAATAAATACGAAACCGCATCTCCCCATAAATTAATTTCCATGTTATATAGTGGTGCAATTCAATATACGAAGAGAGCGCAAACTGCTTTAAACAGTAACGATTTCAATGATGCTCATTTTCACATTCTTCGTGTACAGGATATTATTTTTGAATTAATGGCATGCTTGAATGAGGATGAGGGCGGTGAAATCGCTGCAAACTTGAGAAATCTTTATTTATACATGATCGATCGATTGATTCAATCCAATATCAAGAAAGATGGAGAGCCGCTAACTGAAGTTGTAGAAATGTTAAAAGAAATACAGTCAGCATGGGAACAGATCGGAAAGGATGTTACCCTTGGAAAAACCGTCGGCCAATCTATATGAATCCAGACATCAATGTTTTGTTGAAATGCTGAATATTATCCAACAACAAATGCAGATTTTTGTCGCAGGTAATATAGACGAGCAAATCGAGCAGTACAATCATTTATCCGACCGATTTACTTCAATACAAGAACATATTGACCATCTCAACTCTATGTTAAGCACGCAAGATCTCGCAGTAATGAATGTTGATGATCGAGTCGAAGAAACCAAATCGATCATTAAAGAAATTATCGATCGTCAAAAGTTGCTTAGAGGAATATTGGAACGTCATTATGATGAACTTAGAACTTCTATGAAATCCGTGAAGGAACAACAAACCGTGCGGAATGCTTACTATGGAATGGATAGCGCTGACCAGATAGCCTTATATTTTGACGAAAAAAAATAAAAAAATATGTATTTCTATTAAAAATAAGCAGAGAACTTCCGATAATATGTAATGAGGACGCAAGGATGCGGCCAATAATAAAATCACGGAGGATGATTTAAATGTCAATGTTTATTAACACGAACGTATCTGCGATCAATGCTCATCGCAACCTCGGTTTCAACAACACGCAAATGGGCAAAACGATGGAAAAGCTTTCTTCCGGTTACCGCATTAACCGTGCGGCAGACGATGCTGCAGGTTTGGCGATTTCCGAGAAAATGCGCCGTCAAATCAACGGTTACAACCAAGCGTTGCGCAATGCGCAAGACGGCATTTCTTTGTTGCAAACCGCTGAAGGTGCAATGACTGAAATTCATTCCATGCTTCAACGTATGAACACCCTTGCAAACCAAGCTTCTACGGGTACTTATGACTCAGATGACCGTGCTAAGCTTCAGTCGGAAGTTGATGAACTGATTAAAGAAATCGATAACATTGCACAAAACACTAACTTTAACGGCATTGAATTGATGAAAGCAGATGGAAAAGTCGATTTCCAAGTCGGAGCTGATAAAGTGTTAATCAGCGCTGATTTGAAACAGACAGATTCAGAAAAATTATTTGGTGCTGCTAAGAAATTGGATATCAGTACTTCCACTGCAGCTCAAAATGCTATCGCTACACTTAAAACTGCAATTGACACAGTTTCTGCTAATCGCTCTACGTTGGGTGCCGTTCAAAACCGTCTTGAGCACACGATCAATAACGTAGGCGTAAACGCTGAGAACTTGGCTGCTTCCGAATCGCGTATCCGCAACGCTGATATGGCGAAAGAAATGACTGAGTTCACCAGAAATCAAATTTTGGTTCAAGCTGGTACGGCTATGTTGGCGCAAGCAAACTCTGCTCCACAAAGCGTACTGAAACTTCTTGGATAATAATTGACATAACGGAAATCCTCAAACCTTATAGGTTTGGGGATTTTTGCATTAATAAAACCTTTCGCGAAAACCGATATAAAAGGTAAATGCTATTAGAAGGTGCTGATGCTATGAATATTATTGTCAATGATGCTCTGATTGCAAATAAAATCGCTTCAATCCCCGATTTCGCCGATTTCTGGCAACAATTCTTGTCTGATTGTTTACAGAATAAAGATATTATTCAAGAAGTTTCTGTTAATGGTCAAATCATTAAAGATCCATTGGTTACATATATGGAACGGAATTTTTCGGAAGTCAAAGAAATGCGAGTTGTTACAGTTACTCAGCGAGAGGCGATGAAGGAGTCATTGCAAGAACTGCAAAATTACTTACCTAAATTAATTAAAGCCACCGATTCAATCGCTGAGTTATATTATGAAGAAGTTACTGAACAAACGTGGGATTTGTTTACGCAATTGGTGGAAGGAATGAACTGGGTATACCAAGCTATTGATTTATGCGTTAAAGATATGGAACAACTAGACGAGCGGTTATCCTTATGTAATCAATTGAAACAGATCCTGAGGGATCTATCCATTCAATTTCCTGCGATTAACGATGCACTCGAGACTCAAGACTATATTAGCGTTGGTGATGTACTCAAATATGAATTGAAACCGCTCTTCGAACATTTGAATGACATCATAAGCTGAGAGAGGAAATGGTATGAACGACAGAACTTCCGTAAATATAGATTTTCTTAAAGAAAATTTTAATCAAGTGTACACAAAAGTGAACGGATTGCATTTTGATGCAAATAAATACGAAATCTTAGCGTCAAAATGCGGGTCGCCGAATCTCATTGTCCGCAACAATGCGGGGCATGAACTTTCCTTTTACAGTAAATATAATCCGCAGCATGAAGTGGAACGATGGCTTGAATCCATTCATGAGCAAATCTGTAACGTTAAATATATTCTTATGTATGGACTTGGATTTGGTTATCATTTGCAACAATTTATAAATCGGTATCCGGACAAAATGATTTATCTTTACGAACCGGAAATTGATATATTATTGGCTGCAATAGAGGCGATTGATTTACAACTGTTGAACCATAAACAGATTCAGTTTTTTGGAGTAGGCAAGGATTTTGATACGAAGGAAGAATTGTTTTATCGAATATGCGCTCAGGTTACCGGCGATTTCGGTTATGTCGTGCTGCCTTCCTATCAAAAAATATTTCCTACTTCCCTTGAAGAATTCGAGCAGCATGCTCAGAAATCAATATTAAATTATCGTTCAAGCATTGCTGTTAACGCATCTTTTAATTATAAATGGCCTGAGAATATATTGAATAACTTGACTAAAAACGCTTATTCCTATTCACTGCGCGGATTAAAAGATCAATGTGTTGAATTATCGGCAGTTATTGTCGGGTCGGGTCCATCGCTGCAACAGGACCTTCATTATTTAGCCAAGTTGAAAGATCATTCTCTGATCATTGCTGCCGGAACGAGTTTGCGAATTCTTTTGAAGCATAATATAACGCCGCATTTAATCGTATCGATGGACGGAGGCGATCCGAATCTTGTTGCCTTTCAGAATCTCGATATTGCGCACCTCCCGTTCCTATATACACCTTATATTAACTATAAAATTATTGAGCATAAGCATAAATATTTGATTCATGCATTCTTTAAGGACGATACGATCTCACAATACCATCTGCGATTGACAGAAGACGACCCAACTTTTTGGGGGACGCACTCTGTAACGGGTACGGCAATTCAGGCGGCTGCCTATATAGGGTGTAAACGAATCATTTTAGCCGGACAGGATCTGTCTTATCCGTTGAATCAAATGTATGCACCCGGTGCGGCTCACATTTCACAGAAATATGTCGATCAAGTCTTGGAGACAGCTACAGAATCTGTAGAAAATGTGTTAGGCGGGATCAACCCTACGACATTGAAAATGAAAATTACATTACAAGACATTGAAGATTTGCTTAGACTCTATCCTGATCATGAGTTTATTAATACGACGAAACATGGAGCTAGCATCAAACGGACTGTTTGGATGCCTATTGAAGAAGTTTACAATAGCTTGAAACATCGAAATATCGAATCAGATTGGTTTATCAAAAAGATGGGAAATCATCTTGAACCATACAATAAAAAACGCGTTTCCGAGATGTTTCAATCCATACGATCCGTAAATAATGATTTTGTTGTAATGAAGCATAAGTTGGAAAGCATAGCCAAGAAAATGGGAAAGTTAAGAGAATTGAGCAGAAGGAAGCCTAATCAGTGCGTGAAAATGATATGGGAGATCGAGCAAATTTGGGCTGGTATTGCAGAGCATGACGTATTTAAGCATATTTTGCAATTTGCGTTGCATAATGAACTGAAATATTTTGACCGACATCATCCTGAATTAGTTCGGGAACAAAATGTAATCAGGAAATCAGAACTGATCTGCAATATTCTCGGACCATTGGTTGCTCAAATACGTGATACCATTCCGAAACTCCAAGCGATATATAATAAGGCAATTCAACGAATGGATCGTTCAATGGCATAAAGGAGCGAGCTTCATATGTATCGGGATAAAAAAATATTAATTATTGGTGGAACCGGCACGATTGGTTACCATCTAGCCAAAAGATTGCTTGAAGAAAAACCAAAAGTTATTCGCATTTTTAGCCGGGACGAGTATAAACAGTACCAGATGAGCATTGACTTTCATGCCCATGCAACCCATTTAAGATTTCTTATTGGGGATGTACGAGATTATCAACGCCTTCTACGGGCGATGGAAGACATTGACTACGTATTTCATCTTGCCGCGATGAAGCATGTGCCGTTTTGCGAATATAACCCATTTGAGGCGGTGCAAACGAATGTCATTGGCACGCAGAATGTCATCCAAGCAGCCATTCAGGCAGGCGTCAAGAAAGTTCTTTTCACAAGCACGGATAAAGCGATATCGCCGACAAATACATATGGCGCCACGAAATTAATGGCGGAACGCCTTATATCTGCAGCTGAATATCAAAAAGGGCCTAAGGCAACGATCTTCTCTTCTGTAAGATTTGGCAATGTAATGGGGTCTCGAGGATCGGTGATTCCATTATTCAAAAAACAAATTCTTGAAGAACAAAGGGTTACGGTTACTGATCCGAATATGGTTCGTTTTATGATGACACCCACACAAGCCATAACGCTAATCCTTCAGGCTAATTCTATGGCTAAGGGCGGCGAAGTATATGTGTTAAAAATGCCATTAATTCGACTGGGCGATTTAGCAGAAGCAATGGTAGAAGTTGTAGCCCAAAAATATGGTTTACAAAAAGAGATAAGAATTGATCAGATCGGTTTACGGCCAGGTGAGAAAATGTTCGAAGAGTTAATGACATCAGATGAGCATAGTATCGCGTCGGAAACAAATGAAATGTACATAATTCCTTCCATTTTCGAAAGTGTGAAGTCTGAGTATTTTCACAGAGGACATATTACAATGGGATCAACTGTAAACTCAGCGGTTTCGATTGAACTGATTGACAAAAACACCTTAACACAATGGTTACTAAATGAGGCATTAATATAAATGAATAATGGAGAGACATTATGAATGAGCCAAGATTAATAGCAGAAATAGGTTGTAATCATAAAGGGAGTATAGAAATTGCAAAAGAAATGATTAAAATTGCAGCAGAGTTCTGTAAAGTAGATGCTGTGAAATTTCAAAAGAGAAACAATAGAGAACTATTGACATCGTTTCAATATAATCAGCCACACCCTAATCCACAACATTCGTATGGAAAAACATATGGTGAACACAGAGATTTTCTCGAATTTACTCTGGAAGAACATAAACAATTGAAAAACTGGTGTACAGAATATGGGGTAGAATATAGTTCGTCTGTTTGGGATATGACTTCGGCACAGGAGATTGCTTCTATAAATCCGAAAATGATAAAGATTCCATCTGCCTGTAATAATCACTTCCGAATGCTTGAGTGGATATGTGACAATTTCCTAGGTGAAATTCATATATCGCTCGGTATGACAACTCGTCGAGAAGAAAAACAGATTATAGATCTTATAAAATCCAAAAAACGAACTCAAGACGTTGTCCTCTATATCTGTACCTCTGGATATCCTGTTCCATTCGAGGATATATGTCTATTAGAAATTAATCGGTTAAAAGATAACTATTCTGGAGTTGTGAAAGAAATTGCATTTTCAGGGCACCATTTAGGGATTGCTGTCGACATTGCAGCATATACGCTCGGGGCCACAACAATTGAAAGACATTTTACTTTAGATCGTACTTGGAAAGGTACGGATCATGCCGCTTCTTTAGAGCCAGACGGTCTTAGGAAGTTAAACAGGGATTTGGATGCTGTACATAAAGCCCTACATTATAAAAAGGAAGAACTGCTTGATATTGAGAAAACTCAAAGAGATAAACTTAAATATAGAGGTTAATTATGTATAATACAGTTGCTTTGATTCCAGCCCGTGGTGGTAGTAAATCTATTTCGATGAAAAATATAAAATTGATAAATAATCGTCCGTTGATATATTGGGCACTTGATGCGGCCGTTGAATGTCAAGAGATTGATCATGTCTTTGTCAGCACTGATCATGATGAAATAAAGAATTGCGTATTAAAATATAATCATCCAAAGGTTTCTGCAATAGGCCGTTCACCAATAGTTAGTACTGATACTGCATCAACTGAATCTGTTATGTTAGAATTTTCGCAGAACTATAACTTTAACAATATAGTACTTATTCAAGCTACTTCACCTTTAATAACAGCACATGATTTAAGCAGGGGAATTGCTCGTTATTATGAAAATGATGTTGACAGTGTATTATCGGGAGTATGGCAGAAAAGGTTTATTTGGAATATAGAGGGAACACTTGCAATACCCCAAAATTATAATCCGGCATGTAGACCAATGAGACAAGAATTTAAAGGATATATGATTGAAAATGGAGCGTTTTATATTACATCTAAACAGCGACTTATGAAGACGGGAACTCGCATATCAGGCAAGATAAGTATGATTGAAATGGCACAAGAAACTTTCCTTGAACTGGACGAGCCGTTAGACTGGTTAATAATAGAACAATTATTAAAAAATCGACAAAACGATAAAATTGAGCTTAAAGAAAAGATAAAAAAAATTAAAGCATTATTTGTTGACTGTGATGGTGTCTTAACTGATGGTGGTATGTATTATTCTGAAAAAAACGATGAATTGAAAAAATTTAACACCAGAGATGGCATGGCGTTTCAGATTCTAAAAGAATACGGATATATAACAGGAATTATTACTGGTGAAGTTCGGGATTTAGTTAAAAGAAGAGCAATGAAGCTGAGGGTTGATGAGATACATTTAGGAGTCAAAAATAAGGCTCAACTTCTTCAAGATATTATGAATAAGTATAATTTTACGCATGATGAAATTGCTTATATCGGTGATGATATCAACGATCTAGAGGTAATTAAATCTGTTGGCCTAGGTTGTTGTGTGAATGATGGGATGCAAGTTGTAAAACAATCAGCAGATTATATTACTTCTGTTAACGGGGGATATGGTGCTGTAAGAGAAGTGGTAGAACTTTTGATAGGAGTGAAAGGATCTTGATTGATTTTTTAGATGTTTACCCTCATTTTGCCAATAAAAAAGTAATAGTTTGGGGAACCGGAGAATTTTACAGAAAGTGCACCCAGATAATTTCGTTTCCAATTTATTGTTTTATTGATAATAATCAGAATAAATGGGGGAAAGAATTAGATGGATATACTATTGAAAATCCTTCAATATTAAATATATTGGAAAAAGACGATATAGTTCTATTGTTGCTAAATTCATTTCAAAATGAGATTCTAGCTCAGATTGATCACTATCGTTTGAGTAATAAAAAGATTTTAACCTGGGACCAAATCGGAAGTGATATATATAATTTTCAAGGACGTTTTGTGTCCGAAATTAATGAGAAAAACAAACAGGGCTTATTAACACATAAGTGTAACTTATGCGGAGAATCTGAATTCGATTTACTGTATTACCGAGCAAGAAATTATAGCATCGTCCTTAATTACGTTTGTATGAATTGCGGATTCGTTTTTACATATCCTCGAATGGGAGTAGAACAGCATAACAAGCTTTACGCCATGGGTGACTTCTCCAGGATTTCAAGAAAAGCTGAAATTCCTGATGAAGAGAAATATAAGATGGCTGAGAAGCAAAGTTATCAGAGGTATAAGATTTTGGAAAGATTAATACCTGAAGATTCCTATTTAAGAAATGGACAGAAAATGATCGAAATAGGATCAGGAACGGGTAGTTTCCTTCAAATTATGGAGACCCTCGGCTGGGAGGTTACCGGGATTGAACCAGATATTAACTATGCTATCTCTTCACAAGATAGGTATCTAGTAAATGTATTATCAATAACATGGGAAGAATATACAGCACCAGATGAATCAGTGGATATGATTTGTAGTTTTCATGTAATTGAACATGTGAATGATGTAGATTTATTTTTAAGGAAAGCTTTCAAGTTATTAAAGAAAAACGGTTACATCTTTATAGAATGTCCGGGTATAGATAGAATGCATACTTTAATTGATGATTTTTTTTGGGATGTACATATAAATACCTTCTCCGAAAAGGTGCTGCGAGCTTTTTTAGAGAAAGCCGGTTTTAAAGTTATTAATTCAGGCTATAATGAGCTCGGATTTTTATGGATTATAGGTACTAAATCTGAATATAGAAAAGCTGTGGTGTACGAAAAACCTCAATATATAAAAAATATTGTGGCAGCACAGTCTTCCCCATACAAAATAAATGCAGATAGAGTTGCAGTTAGCTCCTCTTCGTATCATCCAGTTTATAAAATAGGTCATGTGGGAATTCATAGGAATACTAACGCTGGGGATACCTTGCTTTTTCCTTATGTTAGAAAAGTATTTCAACGTGTAATCGATAACATTGATTTTAAACTCATTGACATACATAAACCTGTGTCAATGGAAGTAATTAAAGAAATTAATAACTTAGACGCACTAATTATTGGTGGAGGTGGGGTTTTTTTATCTGATACGAATCCAAATCCTTTATCCGGGTGGCAATGGGCTTGTTCTTCCGATTTATTAGAATTAATTGAAATACCTATTATTGTATTTGCTGTTGGCTATAACAGATTTAGAGGTCAGCCGGATTTTGAGCCTATATTTAAGAATAATATAACTACTCTATTGAGAAAATGCATTTTTTTTGGAGTTCGAAATTATGGTAGTTTGGAAGAGATTAAAAATTATGTACCTAAAACGCTATGGCCCAAATTAACATTTCAACCCTGCCCTACGACTCTTATCAACAAAATAGATGGTGTTGAACAGAGGATAAAACCCTGTTCTACTAAGAAAATAGCTTTAAATATCGCTTTAGACAGACCTTTTTTGAGATTTGGAAAAAAGCAGAAAGAAATTCTTAAAGAAATTTCTACTGCAGTCAAAATGATTAAGGAAGATGGTTGGGAAGTCATTCTTTTTCATCATCATGAATTGGACGAGAAAAGCAGGATATGGTTTTTAGGGCAGGGGCTGGATTTAACTGAAGTAGATCTTAATCAAGTAACTCCAGAAGAAATTATTACATATTATGAAAGTGTTGACCTTTGTATCGGAATGAGGGGGCATGCTCAAATGATTCCTTTTGGATTAGGAGTGCCGATACTTTCTATCATTAGTCATAACAAACTTCAGTTTTTCTTGGATGATATAAATCATCCTGAGTGGGGAATTGATGTTCAATCAGAAAATATTTCTGTACAAATATATAATTTTGTTAAAAATTGCGATTTAATAAAACAGAAGTTGCAAATACAAGATGCCCAAGAAAGATTATACAATAAAACTTTGAATAATATGGAAGTGATTGAACGAGTTTTAAAACAATTTAATCTAGGTGAAAAAGTACTATGAAAAAAAAAGTACTTGTATTCACATATTTACAAAGACACTTAAAGAAAATGATTCCTATTATAAAAAGATTAAAAGAAGATAGTAAAATTTCGTTGGTTACATTGATAATGACTAGCGAAGAAAAAGCTATTGCCCTAGAAAATGAGATTGATTTTGTTATGCTTGATGAATTTTCAGTTGTCCCTCGAAGCATGGATCTAGATTTTGGATGGGGATTAGAACCATTAATTAACGCGATTGATACTATTAAGCCAGATTTATTTATGGCTGTAGAAGTAAATCATATACTTCGTAATGCAGTGAGATACTGTTTTCAAATGGGGGTTACCACTTTAGTTATTCAACATGGTACTCCTAATAAATATTCTTTGCATGCGTTTGCCCCGTTTGAAGGGGACTATTTCGCAGCATGGGGGGAACATACGAAACAGTTTTTAGTACAACACGGGGTAGACCCTGAAAAAATTTTTCTGACAGGCGGAGTTAACTTTGATAGGACACGTAATTTATGCTCTAGCAAAGAGATTATTAGTGAAAAGTTAGGTATCTGTTCTCGAAAAAAGTGGATAGTTTTCACTACCCAGTATGTAGGTGCAATGAATTGTCCATCATTAGAAGAAATCACTATAGCATTTACTGAAGTAGCAAAGTTATCAAAATTATATTCTGACTGCCATT
Source organism: Paenibacillus sp. MSJ-34 (assembly GCF_018918005.1). Lineage (GTDB taxonomy): Bacteria > Bacillota > Bacilli > Paenibacillales > Paenibacillaceae > MSJ-34. The sequence continues at coordinate 94,460 of NZ_JAHLPR010000004.1, forward strand.
TTATTTTTCAAGTACATCCTGGACAAAGTATGGAACAAGTTTCATCAATTATAAAAACGATTGAAGAACCAAACTGTATTATTGTTAGATATTACGATACTGAAGAGTTGCTTTCTGTTTGCGATGGAATGATTACTTTCTTTTCTACAACTGCGTTAGACTGTGTAATTCTTGAGAAACCGCTTCTACTTATTAATCTATCAGAAGATCGTGAATTCTTGCCATTTGTACAAATGGGAGCTGCGTTTGGTGCATATGAGAAAGGTGAAATAGCTAGTCAGCTGAAAAGATTAATATATGAACCAGACCTTCTGGTTGCGAATAGCGAGAAAGCGGCAAAATATATAAATTATTTAAATGATGGAAGAGCAATAGATAGAGTAATAGACTTGATATATAGTAGTTTAAATTAGGGGATAATTTAGAAATATGAAGGATATATCTTTAGTTATAATCAATGAAGATTCAGAATTATATTTAGATCGATTGTTTTCGAGTATTAAGCAACAAAAGGTATTTCACGAGTTAGATATTATTTTTATAGACAATAACTCCAAAGATAATTCCATTCTCATTGCTCAAAAACATGGGGTATCGAAAATAATTAGTACCTCGGAAAGAGTTAGCTCAAAAGGTTTACTCTATAACCTAGGGCAAGAACTTGCGGAGAGAGAGTTTATATTATTTACTCATAGTGATATCTTTTTTTTCGATGATTTTTTTGAGAATCTTGATTCATACTTAATCTCAAATCAAACTGATTTTATAAATTTCAATCAAGTATATTTAGATGGATTTATATTTGGTTGTCATCAACTGAGTACTGATGTTACTAACGAAATTATCAATTATGCGCAATTATATCAAAATTCACCAAATGATTCTGAACTAGTTTTACAATGCTCTGAATCATGTTTTATGGTTAGAAATAGGGTCTTCAAGAAATTTAAATTTGATCATGAATATTACGACTCATTGTTTGAGTACTCATTCCTTATACAAGTGATTCTAAGTAAGTATACTATTTCTTTCATTAAGCAATGCAAAATATATCATTATTTTCTTGAAATGAGTGATAAGGTTAAGAGCTTAAAACAAGATAAAAGAACGTTTTTATTAAAAAATAAAACTCTTTTTCTATCTACATGTCTACAAAATTCATCAGGTTTATTAACTGGTATTAAAGAGAAAATAATAGGTAAAAAAATTATTATTTTTGGAGCTGGAGGAAACGGTAAAATGCTTTTCTATGCTCTGAGAAATGATAATCTAGAGGTGGAATGTTTTTTAGATAATTCTGAATCAAAATGGGGAGGAAGTTTTAATGGGGTTAGCATTCACTCGCCACGATTTTTGTTAGATATAAATAGTAAAAGTTATATTATATTAATTGCTAGCATGCAATATGAGGGAATATCCCAACAACTTAAGGATATGGAATTGAGCGAAAATGAGCACTTTCTGCGGTTATTTTATTGAAAAGTGGATGTGGGACATATGTATAAACTAATGATATTTGGTGTTGGTAGTGGATCTCGGAAGGTTAGAGCGGTTTTAAATGAAAGTTCTGTTACTATAGGTTGTTTTGTCGATAACAATAGATCAATCGTTGGAAGCTATATTGATAATGTTCCAATTGTATCGCCATCCCAAATCCCTGATCTAATTGACGACTATGACTTTCTTATAATTGCTAGTCAATACTATAAGAAAATTAAAAAACAACTTATATCATTACATGTGCCCGAAAGAAAAATTATATCCTTTTTTGAACCTGTTTCGATACAAAATTTTGGTACTTCAGTTGATATATTTGAAAATCGAATATTTTCAATTAATAAATTGCTAAGTCAAAATATTAAAGAATTGAATAGCTCGACTAAAATAAAAATGCTTCAGGAACATTTTGGCGATAGCACTAAGAAGGACACGAGACAAGGTTTTTTATTAATAAACCATTTATTTGGTGGGGGAACGCAGGTTTATCAAGATCATTTAATAAAACGATTAAAATTTGAGAATAAACGGGTGTATACTCTTAATATTTTTCTAAATTATATTGTAATTTTTAATTGTAACGAAAATAAGGCATGGATAATTCATATCAGTAAACTAGATCAAGGGATTTTTAACCAAGCGCTGATGTTTTTACAAATTGATATGATGTACATTAATCAATTAGTTTCTTTTCCACAGTATTTTATGGATCTAATAATTGATTCGAAGGTTAAATATACATTCTTTATTCACGATTATTTTTGCGTTTGTCCTAGTTATAACCTTTTAAATTATGAACATAAATATTGTAATGCGGAAACAGATATTATTAGATGCAAGCAGTGTATATCACAGGGTTTAATTAGTGAAGAGGTGATTAATATTTCTTCACTGGAGATTCATATAGAATCATGGCGTCAAAAGTTCTTCGGATTTCTCCAGTCGGCGGATGAGATCATTGCACCGAGTGAAACTGCCAAAGAAATTGTTAAGAAATACTACCCAATGCTACCCATTACAGTTAAAGAACATGAATTAGGAATTAAAATTCCATATTCATACCAAAAGCAATACGCCGATTCAAAAGAGTTAAATATCGGATTTGTAGGAAGTATCGGCCCCTCCAAAGGAAGCGAAATCTTGTATGAATTATACAACTATATTTTAAATGAAAATCTTCCTATTAACATTAGGGTGATAGGTACAACTCAACTGCATAACGTGACGTACGAAAGTCCTGATAAAAAACTTTTTGTTCATGGAGAATATAAAAGAGAAGTGATGGGAGAACTATTACAGAAATACAAGGTCTCTTTGGTGATAATTCCATCTGTGTGCCCAGAAACCTTTAATTATACTACTTCTGAAATCATGGCAGCAGGCTACCCAATAATAACATTTAATATTGGCGCCCCTGCGGAAAGGTTAAGAAAGAATGGAGGAGGTTGGATTCTTCAGGCTGGTTCAGCTAAGGAGATTCTTGATTTATTAAAAGAATTACAAGGTAACAGACATAGAATATATCTTAAGGCAGAAGAACTAACGAGGATAGCCTTAAAAGGAGACTTATTATGATTATTTGCACTTCAATATGTGGTAATTATATTCCAAAAGCTTCTGTTCTTGCAAAATCAGTAAAGAATTATAATTCAAACGCTACTTTTATTGTTTTTCTGGTGGAAAGAGAAATAACGTCGGAAATGCTTCCTTTTTTAAATCATTTTGATGAGGTTATATTGGCAAAAGAAATGGGTTTTGAGGATTTTGATAAATATATCTTTAAGTACGATGTTGTAGAGGCGGCTACAGCCGTCAAAGGCCAAATGTTTAAATACTTATTGGATAAGTATAAATTGGAACAAAATTTTATATACCTAGACCCTGACATAAAAGTTTACAATAGCTTGGAGGAGTTACTCTCAATACTCACAGAACATCCAATTGTGCTCACCCCTCATATGATTGATCACGAGGAAAATGATAATGTAGATGCGATAATGGATAATGAAATGAATTCCTTACAACATGGAGTGTTTAATTTAGGTTTTCTTGCGATCAGAAGGAATGAAATTTCTTATAACTTTATCGAATGGTGGGCTAAACGTTTAGCTTTATTCTGTTACGATGATATGAAAGATAAAGGACAGTTTACAGATCAGAAATGGATTGACCTGGCTCCTTGTTTTTTTGATGTGTACATTTTAAGACACCCAGGATATAATGTTGCACCTTGGAATTTATCAAGGAGAGCCGTTGTACAAGAAGGGGATAAAATTACAGTAAATAATTGTCCGCTATATTTTTATCATTTCTCCGGGTTTGACTCGGGAGCGAATGAGACAATGACAAAAAAATACGTACCCGATTCCACTCATATTATTTACCGGATGAAAAATGAATATATTGAAGAATTAAATTTACATGGACAGACTATTCTTGGTCATATTCTTTGGAGTTACGGGTACTATAATTCGGGTGAAAAAATTACGAAGAGAGCAAGGGTAAATTATAGAGCTAATGGCGCTTTTAGCACAAATCCATTTCTAAAGAGTAATTCTTATTTTGAATATGTTCTTCCTATTGATCATATTGAAAGAAATATATATATTTGGGGTGCTGGAGATGGAGGGAAAAAGACGAAACAATATTACGAAAAACTTGGGGTAACAATTGATAAATTCATTGACAATGATTTATATAAAACAGGAAGTCAATTAGATGGGATAGAAGTGATCCACCCCACCTCTATTTTTGAAAATGGGGGGAATAATATTCCATTTATCATTATCGGATCTTCATACAAGAATGAGATTATTGAAGAATTAATTAAGCACGGTTTTTTACAGGAAAGAGATTTTATATTAAGTCGTGCAATATAGGATAAGAGAATAATGAATGAATTGATAAGTATCATCACACCAGTCTATAACGGGGCTAAGTTTTTGAAAGATAATATTCAAAGTTGGTTCGTACAAACCTATCCGTCTTTCGAGCTCATATTTATCGATGACGGAAGCACTGATGAATCTGTAAAAATGATTCAGGAGTATGTTGCAAAAGACCCTAGACTGAAATTAATCGTTCGGCAGCATGGTGGAATATCTCAAGCGATTGCTTCCGGCTTGGAGCAAGCCCAAAGTCAATATGTTGTTTTGATGGATCAGGATGATAGAGCCTCTCCACATCGGCTAATGGAAACTGTACATGCTTTCAAAAATGGATCAGAATTGATCATGTCGTCATATGAAATGATAGACGTAAACGGAAATCCAATTGGAAAGAAAATGGTGTTGCCATTACATATTGACGAGAGTAATATTTTGCTCGAGTCATTGAAAAGAAACTACTTTCTTGGTTCCGCAATGGCTTTTCGCTATAAAAAAGATTTTAATCTTAACCCGATCAGCGGTGGGACTACAGATTATGATATTGCATTAAAAATGCTCATGAATGATTATAAATTCACCTATATTTCTTCATGTTTAATAGAATATAGAGTTCATCAATCCAATACGTCTGCAAATTATACGGCCATTCGCAGAAATGCATTGGATGTATTGGAGCAGTACAACGAATTGGAACTTTATCCTTTGTTATTGGAAAAAGGATACGGGAATTTCGATGTTGCCTTGACTTTGAGTATTTTTTCTTTGTTTAAAGGACATCTGCGCCTGGCCGGGATGTACCTTCAGGAAGCGGAAAAGTATGTGGACGATCATGTCCCAGTACATAGTCAATTAGAATTCGCTTTCTATCAAGGAGTTTATTGTTATAAAATGGAAAAATATGAGGATTCCTTTCACTGTTTTCTAGCTGCATCCCGAATAGACAGACTTAATCCTGCTGTAGCTAATAACATTGGTGTCCTGGAATCGTTGAATGGATGTTACGACGAAGCTGAAAAATGGTTTAGAATAGCTTCGGAATTAAATAACGAATATATAGACGCAAAAAGGAATTTAGATCTGATAAATTCTAAACCTGTTAAGACAGTATTTACGGAAAGACTTTTACGAGATACTTTATTACACACCTTTAATATTACAGGAATATAGTAGAACACATATCCTACGGAGAGCCCGCATGTTACATTTTATTAAATTTAAAGAGGAACATCTTGAACAAGTGCTAACTTGGCGTACAAGGCCGGAAGTAACACAATATATGTTTACAGATATCGAATATAATATAAAGAAGCAATTACAATGGTTTCAAAGTATCTCTAACGATCAAACGAGTAAATATTGGATTGCAGCCTTAAATGGCGTGCATATTGGTTTAGTCTCATTAAATGAGATTGATCTTCGGAATAAACGTTGCAGTTGGGGATATTACATCGGAGAGAGCAGCTATAGAATGATCGGAGGCATGATAGCTCCATATATCTATAATTATGTGTTCGATCAGCTTGGTTTGAAGAAAATAACAGGTATGGTGATGGAGGGAAATATTAATATAAGAAAAATGCATGAATTCCATGGCTGTCGTGAAGTAGGCGTTTATAAAGAGCATGTTTATAAAAATGACAGATACCATGATGTTTATTTATACGAGTTGTTAGACAGGGATTGGAGAGTACAAAAGGAACGCTTTGGTGCTTATAAAGGCTGCTTTGAAGAATAACCTTAATCTGAAACGGAGGATTTCCAATGACTCAAACTTCATCTGATAATTTATTGAAATTAAAAAACTTGCTCATAGACATCTTTGTCATGGAAGAGGAAGAATTTATTGATGACAACGGTCCTAATGAAATCGAAGGGTGGGATAGTTTAGCCACAGTATCCATGGCTGTAGCTATCCATCAGGAATTCGGACATCATATGACAATAGAAGAGGTTGCGGAAATCAAAAATATCGGCGACATTATAAAGTATTTGCGATTCAAAGGTGTAGAATTGTAATGACGATCTTGGACGAGTTGAAGCGTCAAACCGAGTACAAACCAGGACGAACTTTTCTTACCACGGATGATCGAGTCTATTCCTATAAAGAGTTTTATCGATGCTCTGCAAGTTTTGCAGGTTATTTACGAGAAATATATCATGTGCAGCCGGGGCAAAGAATCGTTTTATGCTTTCCGAATGAAGCGGATTATCTTGTAGCGTATTTTGCCGTATGGATGCTTGAAGCGATTGTGGTGCCAGTTGATTTCGATTGCAAAGGACATTTCCTGCGACAGATTTTACAAGATGCCGAACCGGCGCTTTTTATACATAATCGACAAAGATCTTTTGATGAGATTTGCGAATCGGTTCCTATTCTACCATTTCCTAACCCAACGGATTATATGAATCGGACCTTACAAGAGGATTGGAAGCTCTCCTCTTCAATGCCGGCATTGATTATGTATACTAGCGGAACTACAGCGATGCCTAAAGGCGTAGTTTTGTCGCATGGAAATATAATGTTCACAACCCGCCGAATTATTGAGTGGGCGGACATGGCGTCAACAGACCGCGAGCTTACTGCATTGCGACTCACTCATTCCTTTGGTCTGGGACATGTCCATTGTTATGTAATGCTTGGCGCTGAGCTTGTTCTGATTGACTCTGTCAGAGAGCCTCAGCGTTTATTTGAATACATGAATAAATATCGGGTTACCGGTATGCCAGCTACGCCGGCGCTTATTCGAATGTTGGTAGAGTACTATCGAAATGATCTAATAAAACTTCAGGATCAGTTACATTATATTGTAATTAATACTGCGCCGATTGATGTCAATTTGTTGTATCAGTTGTTGGAACTATTGCCGAGGACGCGAATCTATATGTACTATGGCTTGACGGAAGCGAGCCGAAGCACTTATATAGCTTATCGCAAGCATCTCGATAAATTGGCTAGCGTCGGCCGACCTCCGCAAGGTGTTGAAGTTCGGCTTGACCCGGGCAACAGGGAAATTCAAATTCGCGGAAATAATGTTATGCTTGGGTACTTAAATCACCAGGACAGTTTCCTGCCGGATGGATGGTTTGGTACAGGCGACATCGGACGGTTTGACGAGGAAGGTTTTTTATATATTGAAGGAAGATTGAAAGAGCAAATTAATGTTGACGGACTAAAGATCAACCCAGCGGAAGTGGAAAATGTGATTCGTAAACATATAGCCGTTGAAGATTGCGCCGTTTTTGGCGTATCGGATATGCTTACATTCGAGAAAGTTGTAGCAGTCGTCGTTTGTAGGGAAGGGTATACGTTAGACTTTGCGCTTTCCGGAGAGATCAAACGCATGTGCAAACACGAATTGGAATTTTATAAAATTCCGCGAATGATTCAGCAATGGACGGCGGTACCCCGCACAGATACCGGGAAGCTCAAACGTCAGCAAGCAAAGGCATTGTGGGAGAAGGGAGAGAAACTATGAGCATGGTTTTGTGGCCTCAAATACGCATGGAACGAGGAGTGATAGCGAAAAAACTGTCCCTTCCCGAACCTTTTTGGGTTATCTCGCCTTCATTGTTGCACAAGTATCCTCAGGTAGCCGAACGAAAGCATTTTTTAGTACAAAAGGCGGATCTGGATACATTGCTTCAACTAAAAGGTATCTTGGCACAGGAACAACCTTCAAATGTATATGCTTTCGGCGGCGGAAAGACAATAGATATCGCAAAACTTGCTGTACGTCTGGGAAAACTGGATGAGAATGCAATAACAGAACTCTCAAAAAGAAAGTGGATCCCACAAGAAAAAGGCTATCCGTTAAGCAATACAAAACTTACGTCTATTCCTTCAACAGCGGGATCGGGCAGCGAGGTTAGTGAAATCGCGGTTCTTACCATTGCCGGCCACAAAGTCCCGTTCGCTCATGCTTCCTTGTTACCGGATGAAGTACTGTTGGATACAGAACCGTTGCAGCATGCTCCGATTCGCGTTTTGTGGAACGGTTTATGGGATTCATTCGTTCATGCGTTGGAGAGCGCTGTTTCCCCGTTAGCCACGCCATGGACTCGACGCCTTTCTTTAGACTCGCTTCGAAGTTCCGTCAAATTAATAGATTTTCTAACCAAAAATGAGGAAATAGATGAACTGCTAGCTAATGAGGCGCTCTATAATAATATTTTAGCCGGAAAAGCGCAGAGCGTCGCCTCGGTCGGTATCGCGCATGCATTGGCGCATCAGGTGGAGAGTTCTCAATTATGGCATGGGGAAGCTTGCGCTCAAGTTTTACCTCACGTTATTGCGCTTAATATGGATAAAGCGATGGTTAAATATGACACAATGTTGCAAGAAATGGGTTTTGCCGATAAGGATGACTTTGTTGACTGGATAACGGTACGAGTTCGAGAAACAGTAGGAGAGTGGGAACCGTTTGCTGCTAACGAAGGAGAGTTGTCCTTGTTGATTGCGAACATGATGAAGGATCCTTGTTTCCGTACGAATTGTGCATATATTTCTCGTCGAGAATTGACTGATTGGCTAGGACGGTGGTTTTATGTCGCATCTTAATTTTTTTAGAGACGAATTGAATCCTTACGAACTTAGCCAACCGGATAAAGAGACCTTCTTGCTTGACCAAATGAACGAACTAACCCGTTGGCATAAGCAATATTGTAAAGAATACGACCAATTGCTAAATGGAACTAGTCTACGCCCGCCGTATTCAAATTTGGAGGATATCCCGTATATTCCCACATCGATTTTTAAGGAGTTTGAATTAAAGACGAAGGCTTCGGATGATGCCAAACTAAAGGCGATTCAATCCAGTAGTACGTCATCAGGAATACCTTCGCAAATTTTTGTAGATGAAGATACGGCTACGAGGCAAAAAAAATCGGCACAGATAATCTTTGACAGCTTCCTCGGTGTTGAACGACGCCCGTACATTATATTCGATGCTATGGAGACAGCGCGGGGAAAACGAACTCTTTCTGCACGCGGCGCTGCTATTTTATCGTTAATGGGATATGCCAGCCGTTTCTTCTTCGTTATGGATTTAGTAGATGGTGCGTTAGTCTTGAATGAAGAAAGGCTACAAGAAGCAATTCGTTGCGCCAAGGAAGAAGGACACTTTATCGCTTACGGTTTTACATATATTTTGTATCAGGCGCACGAGCAATTGAGTAAGAAGGGCTTCCAGTTTCCTGATTTCGATAACCGTACTTTTCTCATTCATAGCGGAGGGTGGAAAAGATTACATAACATTGCCGTTGATAAGCAAAAATTAAACAAGACGATTGCGACTATTTGGGGGATCTCGTCTCAACAAGTCATTGATTTTTACGGACTAGTAGAACAATCGGGAGTTATTTATCCGGATTGTCCATGGGGATATAAACATGTTCCGTACTATGCCGAGATTATCATTCGCAATCCGCATACATTGAGCCCCCAACCTCTAGGAGAACCGGGACTGATTCAACTCATGTCGCTTATTCCGCGATCAGCGCCGAATCACTCCATTATTACCGATGACATCGGGAAAATCGTAAGTATTGATGAATGTCCTTGCGGTCGCCGAGGTAAAGCGTTTCAGTTTGTCGGACGTGCGCCAAAAGTGGAGGTGCGCGGATGCGGCGACGTTTACGTTGAGGAGAATAAACGATGAATATCCGGCCTTATATACCTCAGGACTTGCCAGGAGTACAAGCATTGTATATGGAAAGGAAACTCGCTTTTGATAGAGAGATGTTTCAATGGAAAAAGCTTGCTCCAGACAGCTATTCTTGGATTGGCGAAACAGAGGGGAAAATCGTCGCTCACTATTCCATTATTGAAATGCCGTTATTACCGTCAGCACGTACCGGTTTTGCGGTAGATGGTATCTTCGCCAAATCGCATGGGCAAATTGCGCCAATTTCGCAAATGCTGAATCATGCTTTGCATGAGGTTCGGCAGGCCGGACTTGATGTTATTGTCAGTTTTGCGAACGAGAAGATGGGAACGGTTAAAAAGTTTTTAGGTTGGAAAACGATCGGTAGGTACTGTTGGAAAAAATCTTCCGGAAAAAAACCTGTAACGGAAAGATCTGGTGCTTATCCGTTTCGTGTAATTCATCAGGAAGATGTCCGCTATTCGGAAGTTTATCAACATTGGCGTTGGGATCTATGTCCTCGGGTTTATAATTGCATTCAAATGAAAGGACAAATTATTGCTTTATTTTCCACTGAAGACTTTCAAATGATACTCTGGGAGGAACCGTCAGCATGCGCTCAGATTGAGGAGGGCTACAGTTTTTGGTACTTAACGGTTGAAGTTGGGGATGTACTCCAAGGTTATGCCGATAAGAACGCCAATCCGGATTCCCTCGAGCCGCTTTATTATCCGCTAAGCGAAGAGCGGGAATGGAAATGGCCCGTTCGGTGGCCTTTAGAAACAGTAGAAGGTGTGACGTTAGGATGGTAATCAAATTACATGACTATTCGGAGTTGGGGAAACCTCAAGAAATTACGGCCACTCGATTGGAAGAACTCCTACTGACTCTCACTGATCGGTCCAATTCGTTGCAGACTATCAGTACGGCCAATATGTTGAGTACAATGGACAAGCTTTATCGCAGTTGGGCAATGCCTTCTCATCCGATGTACTCCAAATATCGTTACGTCGGCCTGGCCTATCTGCTAAGTTTTATTCGCTCCGATGCTTTGCGGCAATTTTTGCATCGCGGGCTGCGCCATGAAAGTGCATTCGACGAGATTGCCGATCTAGGGGGATTTCAAGGAATCGCCGTGCCTAAAGGCGTTGTTGGCCACTGGGTCGCCGGGAATGTTCCCATACTAAGCATTATCTCTGTGCTTCAGGCCATCTTAACAAAGAACGGTTCAGTCGTGAAATTGAGCAGTAAACAGGAAGATTGGATCACCCCTTTTTTACATTATTTGTCGAAGTGCGGCGATGTAGGGAAAACGATGGCCGAATCCGTCGTCGTCTTGTCTTATCCCGGGGAATGGAAAGAGGTCAACGAACAAATTGCAGTGCATTGCGATGTACGTATCGCTTGGGGGAGTCAGGAAGCGGTTGAGTCGGTAGCGGGCTTGCAAGGGAAATGGGACTCCGAGACGATCATTTTCGGGCCGAGGTTAAGTACTTCGGTTGTTGACACCAACCTAATGAAATTAGTAGATTGGGATAAGCTGGCTCAAGATATCGTCTTGTTCAACCAACTTGCTTGTACCTCTCCGCATGCGGTATTTGTGAAGAATGGCCACATGGAGTTTGCGGTAAAAGGTTTAGAGAGAGCTATGTGTAAGATAGCCCAACGATCATATTTTGAACCGCTCGATACGGGAGAGGCAAGCAAAGTGTTGCATTATCGCACCGCCGCCCGATTACGTGGAGAGAAGATTGTCTGTTCAGAAGGTACGGAATGGACATTGCATTTGTATGACCGCCTAGAACCTGTTAAGGGACACGGGATGAAAATAATTAGCCTGATTCCTTATGAAAGGGAGGAAGATATTGTTCCGTTTCTACCAGACTCGATTCAGACGATATCACATAAATTACCTTCCGCCGAACTGAAAAACCTAGTATTTGCATCACGGTTTAGCGGAGTTTCCAGGTTTGTTCATATAGGCGAATCTCATCAATACGATATTCCTTGGGACGGAATGCTTGTACTAGACCGATTAGTGCGTTGGATTCGCGTTGACGAATAGCCGATTAAGAAAAGAGGTATGCAAATGAAGATCATTGCAATCATTCAAGCGCGCATGGGCTCGACTCGTCTTCCTGGAAAAGTATTATTGCCTCTTGGGTCTTCCGTCGTATTGGATTACGTTGTATCAAGATGCCAGACGATAAAATCCGTGGTTGAAGTCATTGTGGCTACCTCTAGTTCAGAACAAGATGACGAGATCTATGAATGGTGTTTGGAACGAAACGTTCCGTGCTACCGAGGTTCCGAGGAGGATGTGTTATCCCGCTACTACGAATGTGCCCGCAGTTTTTCTACGAACTATGTCATGCGAGTTACGGCCGATTGTCCCTTTGTGGATATCGATTTGGCGAATGCAACCGTCGAGGCGATGTTGCGGAATTCCTCGGACATTGTGGTTTTGAAAGGGGAACTGCCGCGCGGTCTTGCGGTCGAACTGGTTTCCTTTGCCGCGTTGGAGAAAATGTATGTGGATGGGCAGGAGCCTCGGCATCGTGAACATGTTACCTATTATGCATATGAGTTCCCTCAATATTTTAGTAGTACGGAGCTGCAGGTCCCGACGAACAAACAATATCCCCGACTTCGAATTACATTAGATACGGAAGAAGATTATCAATTGTGCCAGAAGATAGCGAACCAATTCCCGGATAATCTGTTGGTTCCTTCCCAACAGGTTATCGAATTTTTATTGCAACATCCCGCAATCGCTGCAATTAATGCACATATTGAGCAAAAACCGGTGTTGTGATGATGAATATTGTAATAAGAACGGACGCTTCCGTACAAATAGGCTCAGGTCATGTCATGAGGTGTCTCATGCTGGCGGAGGAGCTGCGCGAGGTCGGGGGTAATATAATCTTTATTTGTCGCGAAGAAGCGGGCAACTTACGCAGGTTTATTGAAAACAAGGGTTATCCGGTAAAAATGATTCGTCATGAGATACCCCATAATGATCCGAACTTCGATTTGCAGAAAGCGGATGCGGAAGCCACATTAAATATAATCAATGAAATAGATGCAGAAATCGATTGGCTTATAGTCGATCATTACTCGTTAGATGAAGACTGGGAGAGCAGGATAAGGCCAAGGGTCAATCGATTAATGGTCATTGACGATTTGGCTAATCGACGGCATGAGTGCGATATATTGTTGGATCAAAATTTTCATGTCGAGCCGGAAATGCGTTATGCTTCTCTAGTGCCCGAAACCTGCATCAAATTGTTGGGACCTCGTTATCTCTTATTGCGAAAGGAATTTATTGCAGAAAAAAGGCGACTGAAACCAAGAGACGGGACTATACGTCAAATCATGATATTTTATGGTGGCAGCGACCCGACGGATGAAACCATGAAGGCATTAAGAGCAGTACAAGAGTTACCATTGTCCTCGATCCAAGTTGATTTTATCGTCGGACAAGCCAACACACATAAAAATGAAATCCGCCGTATATGCAATGATGTTCCTAATTTCCATTATCATTGTCAGATCGACAATATGGCATGGTTTATGGCCCACTCGGATCTTTCACTCGGAGCAGGCGGCATAACGATGTGGGAACGTTGTTATTTGGGGGTTCCTACGATTGCGACCGTTGTTGCAGACAATCAAAGCGATTCTACTTCTGCGGTTGCCGCCATGGGAGCGTTGTGGAATATGGGATGGCACGCTAATGTTACTGAACAACATCTGGCCGATATGATAAATAGAGCAATCCGATCGCCACAAGAATTAATAGAAATGAGTAAAAAGGCTTTGCACCTTATGGACAATGATAATGATAGACAAAGGAATCGCGTAGTAGAAGAATTGATAAGGAGGAGTCGAGCTTGATTCCTAACATTCAAATAGGCGCTAGAATTGTTGGGGCTGGTCACCGTCCTTTCATAATAGCCGAAATGTCAGGTAACCATAATCATTCGCTTGAAAGAGCGTTAGCGATCGTGGAAGCTGCGGCTGCAGCGGGCGTTGACGCCTTGAAACTGCAAACTTATACGGCAGATACGATGACGCTGGACATTCACGACGGGGATTTCTATATCGAGGATCCAAACAGTTTGTGGAAGGGTACTTCCCTATATAGACTTTATCAGGAAGCTTACACCCCTTGGGAATGGCATAAGCCGATTTTCGACCGGTGCAAGGAATTGGGGATCATTGCTTTCAGCACCCCTTTTGATGCCAGTGCGGTAGATTTCCTTGAATCCCTGGATGTTCCCGCCTATAAAATCGCTTCGTTCGAGAATACGGATATTCCGTTAATTCGTAAAGTGGCTGCGACAGGGAAACCTGTTATCATTTCAACAGGAATGGCTTCCGTCGCGGAATTGGATGAAACCGTTCGAGCGGCAAGAGATGCGGGCTGTAAAGATTTAGTTCTCTTAAAATGTACAAGCACATACCCTGCTTCTCCGGAAAATACGAATCTTGCCACAATCCCGCATATTCAAGCGCTGTTTCAATGCCAAATCGGTCTCTCCGACCATACGATGGGCGTTGGGACAGCTGTGGCCAGCGTTGCGTTAGGGGCAACCGTCATTGAAAAGCATTTTACTTTGGCCCGCGCAGATGGCGGTGTAGACTCCGCCTTTTCAATGGAACCGGCTGAAATGAAAATGTTGGTCGAAGAAACGGAACGGGCATGGTTGTCCATTGGACAGATTACATACGGTGCAACGCAATCGGAGAGCGAGTCGATGAAGCATCGCAGGTCTTTATACGTTTCGCATGATATGAAGGCAGGGGATGTTTTTACGGAACAGAACGTTCGATCCATTCGTCCTGGTCTTGGCTTGCCGACGAAGTATGTCAATGACATATTGGGAAAACGCGTCAAACAAGATGTAAAGAAAGGGACTCCATTGTCTTGGGACTTAATTTAAAGGGAAGGAAATATTCAATATGAAGGTATTACTAACTGGCGGAGCTGGCTTTATCGGCCGTTGGGTGGCCAAACGGTTGCTTGACGACGGGCATCAAATTTGGATTCTGGATGACTTGTCGAACGGTAGTGAGACCAATCTCGAGGAATTTCGCGGCCATCTCGGATTTATGCAGTTTATAAAAGGAACCATATTGGACGAAGCTCTACTTTCCGACATATTCACGCAGCATCGTTTTGACATTTGCTATCATCTGGGAGCGTCCATTAATGTACAGGATTCGATCGACGACCCGCGAACCACATTTAACAACGATACGATCGGAACCTTTTATATATTGGAACAGTGTCGGAAGCATCGGACGAAAATGGTGTTTATGAGCACTTGTATGGTCTACGACCGCTGCTCGGATGAGAAAGGCATCACGGAAGAACATCCGACCAAACCGGCATCCCCTTACGCTGGAGCGAAAATTGCTGCGGAAAACATGGTCATGTCCTATTACCATGCTTATGGATTGCCTACCGTTGTTATTCGTCCTTTCAATACGTATGGACCGTTTCAAAAAACGGGCGGGGAAGGCGGCGTCGTAGCGATTTTCATAAAAAATAAAATAAGCGGAAAAAAACTCCACATTTATGGAGACGGAACGCAAACCCGCGATCTGTTATATGTCGAAGATTGCGCACGTTTTGTGGTTGAATCAGGTTATTCCGATCAGGTTAACGGGCAGATCGTGAATGCGGGCTTGGGACGGGATATATCTATAAATGAGCTTGCAAAGCTTATTGTTGAGGATGTCTCGCGTATTCAACATGTGACGCACATTCACCCGCAAAGTGAAATACAGAAGCTGCTATGCAATTACAAAAAAGCTCAAAAGTTGCTCGGCTGGAAGCCGGAAGTCACTTTAGAAGAAGGAATTCATCGTACGGAATCCTGGATTAGAGAGAGTAACTTGCTTTAACGCACAAAAACGCATGAAAGCGAGAGATTGACTATGGCGATATCCCATCAAAGAAATTCACCGATTCGTGAGAAACTACTAGCTTATGGTCAACAATGGATTGACGATGATGATATTGCTGCAGTAGTAGAAGTTTTACGGGGAGACTATATTACCCAAGGGCCTAAAATTCATGAATTCGAACAAAAAATAGCCTCCTACGTAGGTGCCAAGTATGCCGTCGCTTTCTGCAATGGAACGGCCGCCCTTCATGGCGCTTGTTATACGGCTGGTATAGAAGCTGGTGATGAAGTAATCACTTCCCCCCTTACGTTTTTGGCGAGCAGTAACTGTGTACTATATCAAGGTGGCACTCCAGTCTTTGCGGATATTAATCCTAATACGTATAACATTGATCCTGATGAAATTGCCGGAAAAATAACGGAACTCACGAAAGCGATCATTGCGGTTGATTTTGCAGGACAGCCCGCAGAGATGGACCGTATTCAAATGTTAGCGAAAGAACATAACTTGATCGTTATCGAAGATGCCGCCCATTCCTTGGGTGCAAGCTTCGGAAAGAGAAAAGTAGGGACCTTGGCGGATATGACAATGTTCAGTTTTCACCCTGTAAAGCATATCACAACAGGGGAAGGGGGCATGATTGTAACGAATCGGGAAGATTTATACAAAAAACTGCTCCTGTTCAGAAGTCATGGAGTGACAAAGGATCCAGATAGGATGGTCAAAGATGACGGACCGTGGTATTACGAAATGCATGAATTGGGTTATAATTATCGAATGACTGATTTACAGGCGGCTCTCGGAATTTCGCAAATGACGAAGTTGGAGAATTTTGTACAACGTAGACGGGAAATCGCAGCGCAATATAATGAGGCATTCTCGAAACTTGAAGGTCTTGTAGTTCCTTTCCAACATCCTGAGGCCGAATCAAGCTGGCATTTATATATGCTTCGATGGTTGCCGGAACGGTTCACAGTAGATCGAAGACAAATATTCCAAGCTTTACAGGCGGAGAACATCGGAGTCCATGTACACTACATTCCAGTGTACCTGCAACCGTATTATCAAAGGCTTGGATATGAGGGCGGATTATGCCCTAAAGCTGAAGAGTATTATGAGAGTGCGATAACATTGCCTCTCTTTCCTAAAATGTCATTGCAGGATGTTGAAGATGTTATTAACGGGGTACTAAAGATTCATTCACGGTTTAAAATTGCACTTTAGTCAATTGAAGGAAGGGGAGCCATCATGAAAGAAACTTTTACAGCCCTGATACCGGAATATTTCGAGGATTTCCGATGTATCGGTCAGGATTGCGAAGATTCTTGCTGTTATTCTTGGAAGATTATTGTGGATCGTCCAACCTATGATTTATACAAGAATTTGAAAGACGGCGATTTCTCTGAAAAAATGGAGCAACACATTGTTAATCAAGAGAACGGATTCGACGGATCGTATGCTACGATCAAGCTTAACGAAGATAACGGAGGTTGCCCGTTTCTGGAAAATAGCGGTCTTTGTTCGATCCACCGTCAACTGGGGGATCAGTATTTATCAAAGACATGCGCTACATATCCCCGTACTTTAAATATTGTCAATCGAAATTTGGAGATCTCCACCACGCTATCTTGCCCGGAGGCGGCACGATTGGCGCTTCTAAACAAGGAAGGCATACGTTTTATATATCATGAAACCGAAATAGCCGATAACAATTATGTAGACAACTTTGACGCTAGAGGTAAGAAACTGGAGCATATCGGGTATTTTTCGAAGCTGCGGTCATTTGCGATCGAACTGATCCAAACAAGAAAATATCCATTTGAACAACGATTTTGGATTCTTGGATTGTTTTTGCAGAAAGTACAAGAATACCTCGATCAAAATCGTGCAGATCATATTTTATCGCTGATACAAACTTATTCGAACTACTTGCAACAAGGCGTATTCGATTCTCTGTTCGCCCAAATCCCGGTTCATCACGATGTGCAGATCAAGATGTTTTTGGCCATGCATGAGAAGCGGCTAGCTTCGCGTACGGGTCAGAGATATAAGGAATGTCTAGACGAAATGCTCGAAGGAATCGGTTATAAAGAGGATTCGGACATTGAATCGTTAAAACAAAAATACGGAGAGGCATATACGCGGTTTTACGAGCCTTTTATGCAAGAACATGAATATATTCTTGAGAACTATACGGTCAATTACATGTTTAAAAATACATTCCCTTATTCGCCGGGACGCTCTGTATTTGAAGATTACATTATACTAGTGGTCAACATTTCCTTAATAAAAATGCACTTGGCAGGCATGGCGGGGTACCATCGAGGATTAACCCTTGATATATGCGTGAAGTTAATTCAATCCCTTGCCAAAACGGTGGAGCATTCAAGAGATTATATTGAAACGAACCGGAATTACTTGAAAGAGAATCGGTTGGATTCGATGGCGACGATGTCTATACTGATTAAAGGCTAGAAAATACAAAATAACGCCATATCCATGAAACCCCTTACAAAATTCCCGCCAAAGTCATTGACATCGTTTACAAGCGGTGTTATATTCAATCTGTGGGCCAAGGCCTGCTTTCATTTGAAGACGAAGGGAATGTGTTACATGCAAGGTAAAGTTAAATGGTTCAATGCAGAAAAAGGCTACGGTTTTATCGAAACGGCTGAAGGCGGAGACGTATTCGTACATTTCTCTGCAATCCAATCCGAAGGATTCAAAACTTTGGAAGAGGGCCAATCCGTTGAGTTCGATATCGTTGAAGGCGCTCGCGGACCACAAGCCGCTAACGTAATCAAACTCTAATCATCCCGGCAATCGCCGACCTACATAATATGGTACGATGGTTAACATAACAGATTCGGTAGCATGAACCCTGGGAGCGACTCTTGGGGTTTATTTTTTTGCTTTTGAAAGTGCTCCTCGGAGTGTGGTATAATGGATGTACCAAAGGAGGAGTGCCATATGAAATACAGTATTCGAGGACAACACATCCAAGTGACAGAAGCTTTGAGAGAGTACGTCGACAAGAAGCTGAGCCGACTGGATAAGTATTTTGAAGTGCCCCCTACCTCTGACGCTTACGTTACGCTTAGCGTAATTCGCGATCTGCATAGCGTCGAAGTAACGATTCCTTTGCCAGGCGTGATACTCCGCGCCGAAGAGAAAAGCGACGATATGTACGCTTCCATGGATGCTGTGATTGACAAGCTCGAACGGCAAATCCGCAAACACAAAACGAAAGTGAACCGCAAGTTCAGACAAGACGGAGGTTTGAAAACGCTCTTCCGTGACGAAGGCTCCGTCGCCGTACAGTATGAAGAAGAAGAGGACAGTCTGGAGGTCGTCCGGACGAAACGATTCGACTTTAAACCGATGGATGTGGAAGAAGCGATTTTGCAAATGAACATGATCGGACATAACTTCTTCGTATTTTCCAACATCGATACCCAAGAGGTAAATGTTGTCTACAAGCGCAACGACGGCAAATACGGATTGATTGAACAAGGTTAAATAAGAAGAAGCAAATAATACTTACAAAGCTTGGCTCCGCAAGGGGCCGGGCTTTTTTCGGCTTTCGGGGGCAATAGGGGCTTTCCCGCAACTACCGACGTCTCCTCCTCGCATGATCTGACAGCCCATTGAACCGATTCCGCGTATAGATGTCAAGTATATATGAAATGGCAGTGAGTTCCTGCAACGTTTCACGCATTTTCAGCGTATAATAGGATGTATCGACTGCTAGTGATAGAGGGATGTTGTTGCGACAACCCTTATAAACTGTTACAATTTATTGCAAACCATCTTTTTTTGCACGAAACATGAAAGGGGTACACCCATGCTAGGAATTGTGAAAAAGATTTTCGGCGACGCCAACGAGCGCGAAGTGAAGCGTCTGATGAAGACGGTGGATCAGATCAACGATATGGAACCGACATTTCAAGCGCTCTCGGACGAACAACTGAAAGCGAAGACGGAAGAGTTCCGGGCGCGTCTGGACAAAGGGGAGACGCTGGACGACTTGCTTCCTGAGGCGTTTGCGGTCGTGCGCGAAGCGTCGAAACGGACGCTCGGCATGCGTCACTTTGACGTACAGTTGATCGGCGGTATGGTGCTCCATGAAGGGAAAATTGCCGAGATGAAAACCGGGGAAGGGAAGACGCTTGTCGGAACGCTTCCGGTTTATTTGAACGCATTGCTTGGCAAAGGGGTACATGTCGTCACCGTCAACGATTACCTCGCTCAGCGGGATAGCCAAATGATGGGACAAATTTACGAATTTCTCGGCATGACCGTTGGGGTAAACCTGAACGGCATGTCTCATGAAGATAAACAAGCGGCATACGCTTGCGATATTACGTACGGAACGAACAATGAATTCGGCTTCGATTATTTGCGCGACAACATGGTATTGTATTTGGAACAGATGGTGCAGCGGCCGCTTTATTTCGCCATAATCGACGAGGTCGACTCCATTCTCGTCGACGAAGCGCGGACGCCGCTCATCATTTCCGGCCAAGCGGCCAAATCGACCGAGCTGTATTTTGCGGCCGATCGTTTCGTCAGCCGATTGCAGCCGGAAGAGGATTATACGGTTGACATTAAAGTGAAATCCGTTGCGCTGACGGAAGCCGGCGTTGCGAAAGCGGAGCGCGCCTTCGGGATCGAGAACTTGTTCGATCACGCGCATGTCACGTTGAACCATCATGTGACGCAAGCGCTCAAGGCGCATGTCATTATGAAACGCGACGTCGATTACGTCGTGCAGGACGGCGAAGTATTGATCGTCGACGAGTTCACCGGACGGATTATGCAAGGCCGCCGGTACAGCGACGGACTGCATCAAGCGATTGAAGCGAAGGAAAAGCTCGATGTGCAGAACGAGAGCATGACGCTCGCGACGATTACGTTCCAGAACTACTTCCGCATGTACCGCAAGCTTGCCGGCATGACCGGTACGGCCAAAACGGAAGAAGAAGAATTCAAGAAAATTTACGGTTTGGACGTCGTGCAAATTCCGACCAACAAACCGAATATTCGCAAAGATATGGCCGATATCGTGTACAAAACGGAACTGGGCAAATTCAAGGCGGTCGTTGAAGAGATCGTCAAGCGCCATCAGAACAATCAACCGGTGCTCGTCGGTACCGTTTCGATCGAGAATTCCGAGCTGATCTCGGAGTTGCTGAAACGGAAAGGCGTTCCCCATAAAGTGCTGAATGCCAAATACCATGCCGAAGAAGCGGAAATTATATCGCGCGCCGGGCAAGCGGGCAGCGTCACGATCGCGACGAACATGGCCGGCCGCGGTACCGATATTTTGCTGGGCGACGGCGTTGCGGAAGCAGGCGGGTTGCATATTATCGGTACGGAACGGCATGAAAGCCGCCGGATCGACAATCAGCTGCGCGGCCGTTCCGGGCGTCAGGGCGACCCGGGCTCGTCCCAATTTTATCTGTCGTTGGAAGACGAATTAATGCGCCGCTTCGCATCGGACAGCATTACCGCGATGATGGACAAACTCGGTTTCGACGAAGAATCGCCGATCGAGAGCAAGCTCATTACCCGCGCCATCGAATCCGCGCAGAAACGCGTAGAAGGCAGCAACTTCGATATGCGGAAGATCGTCTTGCAATACGATGACGTGATGAACCAACAGCGCGACATCATTTATAAACAGCGCCGCGAAGTGTTGGACTCGGACAATATCCGGCAAATCGTGCTGGATATGATTAAGCCTTGCATCGAACGCGTCGTCGAGGCGCATTGCACGGATGACATTCCGGAAAATTGGGAGCTGCAAGAAGTCGCCGATTATGCCAACAGCAAACTGCTCGAAGAAGGCCAATTGACCAAAGACGAACTTTGGGGCAAGGAAAAAGAGGAAATTATCGAGCATATATATAATCTCGTATTGCAGCGTTACGACGAACGCGAACAAACGATGGGGCCGGAAATGATGCGCGAATTCGAGAAAGTCATCGTCCTGCGCGCCGTCGACAGCAAATGGATGGATCATATCGACGCGATGGATCATTTGCGCCAAGGTATCCATTTGCGCGCCTATGGCGGAACCGATCCGCTGCGCGAATATCAATTCGAAGGGTTCGAGATGTTCCATGAGATGATCAGCCGTATACAGGAAGAAGTCTCGACCTATATTATGAAAGCGCAAGTGGAACGCAACCAGGAACGTCAAGCCGTTGTGGAAGAAAGCAAAATGTCAACGAACAGCAGCAGCGAGCCTGCGGAGAAAAAACCGGTCACGCGCGGCGAGACGATCGGCCGCAACGATCCTTGCCCATGCGGCAGCGGCAAAAAATACAAAATGTGCCACGGTAAAGCGTAATAAAACGGAAGTTGCCGCGGGCATAGCGCATGCATAAGATGGACTAGCGGGCAATCGCAATGTACGATGCGGTTGCCGCATACAGTATGATGAGGTGAACAGCCATGATCGATCCGAGCGTCAAACATGATTTGCGCGAAGTGGCAAAGAGATTAACCGACCTTAGGGGGTCTCTTTGACTTAGATGTTAAGCAGGAAATGATAGCGAACTATGAGGAGAAGATGGCGGCGCCCGATTTTTGGGACGACAACGAGCGGGCGCAGAGCATTATCGCCGAACTGAACGGCGTAAAGGCCGTCGTCGACCAATACGAAGCATTGCGTGAAGAGTACGAGGATGTGCAATTAATGCTGGAATTGGCCGAGGAGGAGAAGGACGAGGCGCTGGCGGCCGAAATCGCCGGCAATATCGAGCAACTCTCGGACAAAATGAGCAACTTCCAATTGCAGCTATTGCTTAGCCAGCCGTACGACAAATTCAACGCCATTCTGGAGTTGCATCCGGGAGCGGGCGGCACCGAGTCGCAAGACTGGGCGCAAATGCTGCTGCGCATGTACACCCGATGGGCGGAGAAGCGCGGCTTCAAAGTCGAAGTGCTCGACTATTTGCCCGGCGACGAGGCCGGCGTGAAGAGCGTAACGCTGCTGATCAAAGGCTTTAACGCTTACGGTTACCTGAAAGCGGAGAAGGGCGTGCACCGGCTGGTGCGCATTTCTCCGTTCGACGCTTCGGGACGGCGGCATACGTCGTTCGTATCCTGCGACGTCGTTCCGGAAATATCCGAAGATGTCGAAGTTGAAATCCGTACGGAAGATTTGAAAGTCGACACCTACCGTTCCAGCGGCGCGGGCGGGCAGCATATTAACACGACCGACTCGGCGGTGCGGATTACGCATATCCCAACCGGCATCGTCGTCACATGCCAAACCGAACGGTCGCAGATCAAAAACCGCGAGCGCGCCATGACGGTATTGCGTTCCAAGCTGTACGAGCGCAAGATTGAAGAGCAGCAGAAAGAATTGGCAGAAATTCGCGGCGAACAATCGGATATCGCTTGGGGCAACCAAATCCGTTCTTACGTGTTCCACCCATACAGCATGGTGAAGGATCATCGGACGCAAGTGGAGACGGGAAATGTAGGCGCAGTGATGGACGGCGATCTCGATTCGTTCATCGACGGATATTTACGCAGCCAGATTCGGCAAGAATAAGCACAGTACGGAATTCCTACACGACAGTGTAGGAATTTTTTGTAAGCGAGGAGAGTACAGAGATGGATACCTTAGAAAGCAAAGAAAACAAGGAAACGAAATCGAAACCGAATCGAAGATTGCCGAAACCTGTCAATCGCAAGCTGCAGATGACCATCGAATATGCCCTCGTCATTCTTGGCAGTTTTATCGTGGCAATCAGCTTTAATTTGTTTCTACTAGCCAATCAAATCGCTTCCGGCGGCGTGTCCGGGATTTCGATTCTCGTCGAACAATTGACCGGCATCCAACCGGCATTCACCCAATGGGGGTTCAACATCCCTCTATTCGTGATCGGCACGATGCTGCTCGGCAGACGATTCGGCTTCAAGGTGCTGCTCAGCAGCATTGTCTTGCCGTTATTCGTCTACTTGACCCGGGACTGGCCGGCTCCGACAGACAATCCCTTGCTTGCGTCGATCTACGGCGGGATGGGAATCGGTTTGGGCCTTGGCATCGTATACCGGGGCCGCGGTTCCACCGGAGGCCTTGATCTGGTTGCGCAAATCATTCACCGTTTTACCGGTCTAAGCTACCCGCTGTCGGTCGCGATGCTGGACGGAATCGTCATTTTGTGCGCGGGCGTTTTGTTGTCTCCGGAGAAAGCGCTGTACGCCTTGATCGGCTTGTTTGTGACGAGCAAAATGATCGACGCGGTTCAAGTAGGCTTCGGCTTTTCCAAAGTCGCCTTTATTATTTCTGCGCAGACGGAGCCGTTGACGGAAGCGATCTTGCATGAACTGGACCGCGGGCTGACGAAGTGGGACGGCCAAGGCGGATTTACCAAAGAAGGGCGCACCGTTCTCATGGTTGTCGTCGGCCAGACGGAGGTCAGCAAATTGAAGGCGATTGTAAAAAGGGTCGACCCGACCGCTTTTGTCATCATTAGCAATACGAACGAGGTGTTGGGCGAAGGATTTAAACTTCACGGCAGTTAAAAATTACATAAATTGAGCATTGTATTTTTATAAATCCAAATGTATAATGATACATATTTTAAAATACGGCTAATATTTCCACAGGGGGTCAATTGGTGTACAATGGTAAGAAGACGGACTTGTACGGAAACGAACGTAGCAAAGGACGTATTCGCAAGTAAACTTTTGAACGACCTCTTACAGAGTATGGCGATTTGGAGGGGAAACGCGACATGAACAAAACAGTAAGGGCAGCGATTGTCGGTTCGACCGGTTACGGGGGCGTCGAACTGATTCGTTTTTTAGGGGGACATCCGCAAGTGGAGATTACGTCGGTACTATCCTCATCCAGCAGCGGGGTTCCGATCGCGGAAGGCTATCCCCATCTATCCGAGATCGTTACGGATTTGCTGGACGGCATCGATATCCCGGCGATCCGCGAGAAGGCGGACGTTGTCTTCACCGCTACGCCGCATGGCGTGAGCTCCAAGCTGGTGCCGCAGTTGCTGGATGCCGGCTTGAAAGTGATCGATCTGTCGGGCGATTTCCGGCTGAAGTCCGGCGATCAGTATCGGCAATGGTATAAGCACGAACCGGCGCAAACGGAACTGCTGCAAGAAGCGGTATACGGCCTCAGCGAGGTGTTCGGCGACGAGGTGACGAGCGCCCGCTTCGTATCCAATCCGGGATGCTATCCGACGGCGACGCTGCTCGGCTTGATTCCGGCGCTTTCCGCAGGCTGGATCGATCCCCGTTCGATTATCGTGGACGCCAAATCGGGCGTGTCCGGCGCGGGGCGAGGCGCGAGCTTGGGAACCCATTATTCGGAAATTAATGAAAATTTTAAAGCATATAAAGTGAATAAGCATCAGCATACGCCTGAAATCGAGCAGGTGCTTTCGCTGCTGAGCGGAGAACAAGTTACCGTGACGTTCACGCCCCATCTGGTTCCGATGACGCGCGGCATTATGGCGACGATGTACGCGACGTTGAACGACGCGCATACGGAGGAAGATTTGATCGAGCTGTACCGCCAATATTACGAGGGACGCCCGTTCGTGCGCATACGCGATAAAGGCAAGTGGCCTGCCACCAAGGAAGTGTACGGCTCCAATTATTGCGATATCGGCTTCGCAGCCGACGAGCGAACGGGACGGGTGACGATCATTTCCGTGATCGATAACTTGGTCAAAGGCGCCGCGGGTCAAGCGATTCAAAATATGAATTTGATGATGGGATGGAACGAAACGTTAGGTTTAAAACTAACGCCTGTGTATCCATAGGACGGAGGAACGAACGATGGGGAAAAATGCGGTAGAAGAGCTGCCTTACGCGATCGTGCCGGACGGCTCGGTGACGACGCCTGCCGGTTTCCGGGCGGGGGGCTTGCATTGCGGCTTGAAGAAGACGACCCGATTCGATTTGGGGGCGATCGTATGCGAAGTGCCGGCGACGGCGGCGGCCGTCTATACGACCAATGTGTTTCAGGCGGCTCCGCTGCAGGTGACGCGCGAGAGCATTGCGCAGGAAGGCAAGCTGCAGGCGGTGCTTGTGAATAGCGGCAACGCGAATGCGTGCACGGGCAAGCAAGGCGAAGAGGATGCATATCGGATGCGTTCGGCGCTGGCGCAGCGGCTGGGCATCGCGGAGCATTACGTCGCGGTCGCGTCGACCGGCGTGATCGGCGAACTGCTTAAGATGGACCGTGTGCTCGCGGGCGTAGAATCGTTGCCTGCGAAGTTGACGGATCAAGATTCCGGAGCGGAGGATTTCTGCCAAGCGATACTTACGACCGATTTGGTGAAAAAAGAATGCTGCGTTCAAGTCCGCGTCGACGGCAACATCGTGACGATCGCGGGCGCGGCGAAAGGCTCGGGCATGATTCATCCGAATATGGCGACGATGCTCGCCTTTATGACGACGGATGCCGAGATCGAACGCGAGCCGCTGCAGCGGCTGTTGGGCCAAACGACCGATGTGACGTTCAATATGATCACCGTGGACGGCGATACGAGCACGAACGATATGCTCGTTGCGATGGCCAGCGGACTGGCCGGCAACAATAAGCTGCATGAGGGGCATCCCGATTGGCCGGCGTTCGCCGCGGCGTTTCGCCGGGTATGCGAGCATTTGGCGCAGGCGATCGCGCGCGACGGCGAAGGGGCGACAAAGCTGATCGAGGTGAACGTGAGCGGGGCGGAAACGGAGGAAGGAGCCCGCGCCATCGCCAAGACGGTGATCGGCTCGAGCCTCGTCAAATCGGCCGTGTTCGGCGCCGACGCCAACTGGGGGCGCATCATTGCGGCGGTCGGACGTTCCGGCGTGCCGGTCGATCCGGAGACGGTCGATATTCGCATCGGCGATATCGTCATGCTGGAACAATCGCGGCCGATTCCGTTCGACGAAGAGGCGGCGCTTGAATATTTGAAGGGCCAGACGGTGGTCATTCATGTGGATCTGCACATGGGTCAAGGCGAAGCGACGGCATGGGGCTGCGATTTGACGTATGATTATGTGCGCATTAATGCGGCGTATCGAACGTAAATATACGACAGTTTTCGATGAAATCATATTGCAAGTTGGCCATATTGCGCCATAAAGGGAGACAGGAGTAAAGTTCATGGATAACAATGCGTTGAACGGACAGAAGCAACGGCGATTTGTCATGAAATGCGGAGGCAGCACGCTTGCGGCGCTGCCGGACGCTTTTTACGCCGATTTATGCGCGCTGCAAGCGGAAGGAATCATTCCGGTCATCGTGCACGGCGGCGGACCGGCCATTTCCGACACGTTGACGAAATTGGGCATCGAGACCGAGTTCGTGAACGGTTTGCGGAAGACGAACGATGCGGTATTGGATGTCGTCGAAATGGTGCTGGCCGGGAAGATTAATAAAGAAATCGTCCGCAAAATCGGCGCAAGCGGCGCCAAAGCGCTCGGCTTATCCGGCGTCGACGGCGCGTTGATTCAGGCAGAGCCGGTAGCGAACGAGGCGGAAATCGGTTTTGTCGGCGAAGTGACGCATATTAACGCCGAAGCGATCGAAGGGATCGTCGCGATGGGGTATATGCCTGTCATTGCCCCGATCGGCATCGGCAAGGACGGCAAACAGCGATACAACATTAACGCGGATACGGCGGCAGGAGCAGTCGCCTCTTATCTCGGCGTCGAGCGCATGATCGTCGTGACCGATGTGCCGGGCATTATGCGAACGGCGGCAGACGGAGGGCGAACCGTCCTCCCGAGCGTGACGGTAGCGGATATCGAAGAGATGATTGGCTCGGGTGAAATATACGGCGGCATGATTCCGAAGGTACGGGCGGCGATGCAATGCATTCATGGGGACGTGCGGGAGGTCGTAATTGTCGACGGCGCGGAACCGGGCGTGCTTCGCAGCGTGCTGCAGGGCGCGGCTATCGGCACGCGAATCGTGCGCGGGTAAGGAATAAGGAAAGATGACGGAAGGAGTGAATCGAATGAGCGAAAATAAGGTGCAGCAAAGCGCATTGTTTCCGACTTATGCGCGCTATCCGATTTCGCTGGTGAAAGGCCAGGGCAGTTGGCTGTGGGACGATCAAGGCAACAAGTATCTCGATTTTATGAGCGGATTGGCGGTCGCGAACCTGGGTCACGTACCGCAAACTGTGAAGGAGAAACTGGTCGCCCAGCTCGACGAATTATGGCATGTTTCGAATTTGTTTCAAATCCCGAATCAGGAAAAGGCGGCCGGTCTGCTCACCGCCAACAGCTGTGCGGATGCGGTATTCTTCTGCAACAGCGGCGCGGAAGCGAACGAAGCGGCGATCAAATTGGCGCGGCGTTACAACAACAAAGTGCTTGGAAGCGACCGGTACGAAGTCATTACCTTTATCCAATCGTTCCACGGGCGCACGCTTGCGACGTTAACGGCAACAGGGCAAGAGAAGGTGAAGGATGGGTTCTCTCCGTTGCCGACAGGCTTCAAACATGTTCCTATGCATGATGTTGAGGCGTTGACCGCCGCGATCGGCGGCAAAACATGCGCGATCATGCTCGAATTGGTGCAGGCCGAGGGCGGCATCCATCCGGTCGATCCGGCGTTCGTGCAAGAGATCGTTCGCCTGTGCAAGCAGCATAACTTGCTGCTCATCATTGACGAAATTCAAACCGGCATGGGCCGGACCGGCAAACTGTTCGCCTATGAGCATTACGGCATCGAGCCGGATATTTTTACGTTGGCGAAAGGGCTGGGAAGCGGCTTCCCGGTAGGAGCGATGCTTGCCAAAGCGCCTTTGCGCGAAGCGTTCACTCCTGGCAGCCATGCGACCACATTCGGCGGCACGCCGATTGCGATGGCGGCGGTCATTGCGACGATCGAGACGATCGTCGGCGAAGGAATTCCCGCACGCGCCGCCGAGATGGGCGACTACTTGATGCGGCAGTTGCAAGAGCGGCTTGCGGGCAATCCGTATGTGCGCGACATTCGCGGCAAAGGGCTGATGATCGGCATCGAATGCGTCGAACCGATCGCCGGGGTGCTGGCCGAAGCGCAGAAGGCCGGGCTGCTGTTCGTGCCGGCCGGACCGAACGTCATTCGACTGCTGCCGAATTTGCTTGTAACCAAAGAAGAAATCGATCAGGCTGTTTCCATGATTCACTCGCTGCTGGCGAACAGAACAGCCGTTCATCCATAGAACAGGAGGGAATGCCCATGAATCCCACGGTGCAAGAAGAGATGGGGATTAACTTGAAAGGGCGGGATTTTCTCGCATTAGGCGATTACTCCCCCGAAGAAATTCAATATTTGATCGATCTGGCGATCGACTTGAAACGGAAACAGAAGAACGGTGAAATCTATCACCCGCTCAAAGGCAAATCGCTCGGCATGATCTTCGAGAAATCGTCCACGCGGACGCGCGTCTCCTTTGAAGTCGGCATGTATCAACTAGGGGGGCAGGCGCTATTTTTAAGCAAGAACGATTTGCAGCTTGGACGGGGCGAGACGATTTGGGATACGGCGCAAACGATGTCGCGCTATCTCGACGGCATTATGATTCGCACGTTCGCGCACCGCAATGTTATCGACTTGGCGCGGGCGGCGACGATTCCCGTTATTAACGGGCTGACCGACTTGAATCATCCTTGCCAGGCGTTGGCCGATTACCAAACGATCTATGAACATAAAGGAAAATTGCGCGGCTTGAAGCTTGCCTACATCGGCGACGGCAACAATATGGCGCATTCGCTCATTATGGGCGGCCTGAAACTGGGCGTGAACGTGGCGGTCGCGACGCCGGAAGGATATGACCCGGATGCCGGCATTGTGGCGCAAGCCAAAGAAATCGGCGCGAAAACAGGCGCAAACCTGCTCCTGACCCGCGACCCGAGAGAAGCGATCGAGAGCGCGGACGTGGTATATACGGATGTGTGGGCGAGCATGGGCTTTGAGGCGGAGCAAAAAGAACGCGAGGCGGCTTTTGCGGGTTATCAAGTGAACGAAGAACTGACGCAATACGCGAAGGAAGATTACGTATTCATGCACTGCTTGCCGGCGCATCGCGGGGAAGAAGTGAGCGAAGGCGTGATCGACGGGCCGCATTCGATTATTTTCGACGAGGCCGAGAATCGGCTGCATGCGCAAAAAGCGGTTATGGCCGCATTGATGTAGATAGCAGGGCTCGCAAACGAAGGGAGAGAAGGAAACGTGGCAAAGGAAAAAATCGTATTGGCCTACTCGGGCGGCTTGGATACGTCCGTCATTCTGAAATGGTTGAAAGAAACGTACGATGCGGAAATTATCGCCTTTACGGCGGACATCGGACAGAAAGAAGAGCTGGACGGTCTGGAGGAAAAAGCGCTGGCAACCGGCGCTTCGAAAGTATATATCGACGACCTGCGGGCGGAGTTTGCGAAAGATTTCATTTACCCGATGTTTCAAGCGGGAGCGCTGTATGAAGGGCAATATTTGCTCGGAACGAGCATTGCGCGGCCGCTGATCGCCAAGAGGATGGTGGATATCGCGCGCGCGGAAGGCGCGACGGCGATCGCACACGGAGCGACGGGCAAAGGAAACGATCAGGTGCGTTTCGAATTGACGGCTGCGGCTCTTGCGCCTGAGATTAAAGTGATTGCGCCTTGGCGTTCGGAGGAATTCCGGAACCAATTCCCGGGACGGGCGGAGATGATTGCTTACGCCGAGAAGCATGGCATTCCGGTACAGGCTTCGGCGGCGAAGCCGTACTCGATGGACCGCAACCTGCTGCATATCAGCTTTGAGAGCGGCATGCTGGAGGATCCGTGGTTCGATGCCAGTGCGGAATCAAACAAAGATATGTATGTGCTGAGCGTTTCGCCGGAAGACGCGCCGGATCAGGCCGAATACGTCGAGCTCGAATTCGAGCGCGGCGATTGCGTAGCCGTGAACGGGGAGCGGATGACGCCGCTGCAAGTGATGGAGAAGTTGAACGAACTTGGCGGCAAACACGGAATCGGACGCGTCGATATGGTGGAGAACCGCTTCGTCGGCATGAAGAGCCGCGGCGTATACGAGACGCCGGGCGGTACGATTTTGTTTACGGCCCATCGCAAAATGGAGTCGCTCACGATGGACCGGGAAGTGATGCATTTGCGCGATTCTTTGCTCTCGCGTTACAGCACGCTCGTATATAACGGCTTCTGGTTCGCGCCGGAACGGCTGGCGCTGCAAGCGCTCGTGACGGAGAGCCAGAAAAATGTGACAGGTACGGTCCGTATCAAGCTGTATAAAGGGAACGTGATCGGCGCCGGCGTGAAAAGCCCGGTCAGCCTGTATAACCCGGATATTGCGACGATGGAGGCCGATCCGACGCAAGCATACGATCAAGCGGACGCAACCGGATTCATCCATTTGAATGCATTGCGCTTGAAAGTGGGCACCGGCGTCGCGCAAAGGGGACAACACGAATGAGCAAACTGTGGGGCGGACGTTTTACGAAACAAACCGATCAATTGGTAGAAGAATACACAGCGTCGATCTTATTCGATAAAGAGCTCGCGGAGGAAGATATCCAAGGCAGCTTGGCTCATGTGACCATGCTGGGCAAATGCGGCATACTGCCGGAGGATGACGTCGACAAAATTAAGGAAGGCCTCCATAAAGTGCTCGGCATGATCCAGCGCGGCGAAATCGAGTTTTCCGTCTCGGACGAAGATATTCATATGAATATCGAGAAAACGTTGATCGAAGAGATCGGCCCGGTCGGCGGGAAGCTGCATACCGGACGCAGCCGCAACGACCAGGTCGCGACGGATATGCACCTTTATTTGCGCAAGCGCGTCGTCGAATTCGTCGGATTGCTCGTGAAGCTGCAGCAGGCGCTTTTGTCCCAGGCGAAGGCGAACCTCGACACGATCGTGCCGGGATACACCCATTTGCAGCGGGCGCAGCCGATTCTGTTCGCCCATCATATGATGGCGTACGTGTCGATGTTCGAGCGCGATATCGAGCGGTTGCAGGACAGCTACAAACGCATTAACGCGCTGCCGCTTGGTGCGGGGGCACTGGCGGGAACGACGTTCCCGATCGACCGCCATTTCGTGGCGAAGGAACTGAAATTCGACCGCGTATACGAGAACAGCCTGGATGCGGTAAGCGACCGCGACTTTATCGTTGAGTTCCTGTCGAACGCGTCGCTTATTATGATGCATCTGTCGCGCTTTTGCGAGGAATTGGTGCTCTGGTCCAGCACCGAGTTCCAATTTGTGGAGCTGGACGACGCATTCTGCACCGGCAGCAGCATTATGCCGCAGAAGAAAAATCCGGACGTCGCCGAACTCGTTCGCGGCAAAACCGGCCGCGTATACGGCAACCTGTTCGGATTGCTGACCGTGCTCAAGTCGTTGCCGCTTGCTTACAATAAGGACATGCAGGAAGACAAGGAGGGCATGTTCGACACGGTGCGCACGTTGGACGGCGCTTTGCGCCTGTTCGCGCCGATGGTCGAAACGATGAAGGTGAATCGCGACCGGATGCGCAAAGCGGTGAACGAAGACTTCTCCAACGCGACCGATATCGCCGACTTCCTCGTAGGCAAAGGCTTGCCTTTCCGCCAAGCGCATGAAGTGATCGGCAAGACGGTACTGTATTGCATCCAGCAGAAGAAATATTTGCTCGACTTGACGTTGGACGAGTTCAAGCAGTTCTCTTCCTTGTTCGACGAGCGGATCTACGACGTGCTGCAGCCGCAGCAAGTGGTGGACGCCCGCAACGTGTACGGCGGCACCGCCACGCGGCAAGTTGCGGAAGCGATCGCCCGCGCCGAGCGCGCAGTGGCGGAAGCATCCGCTTGGCATGCGGAATACGAAGCGAAATGCAAATAAACATAGCCGGGGCTTGCATCTATTGTCCGAGAAGGACGCGGGGTGCCAGCCCCTGTTTTTGTTGTAGAGAAGGACGTTGGGGTGCCGAATCCTGTTTTGTTGTTCGAGTAGGATGTTTGGGTGGCGGTCCAGCTTTATTGGCCGGGAAGGATGTTGCAGTGGCAGATATAAAGCAATTCGGTTTTCGGCTGCATTGAAGCGTTTTTTGAATTAGTGGTAAATACTGGCGTTCATTTATTCCCCTAGCGCGATGGATGAGAATTAGCGGTATTATGTGGAGCTATTTTGGAGCGGATGGGCCGAAATGGCTGATCAGGCTTAGATTAACGGTAGGTTTTACCGATAATGAGCGCATATTGCCATAAAGCAAAAAATTAGCTCCAGAAATTGGAGCTATTCCGAAGGAGCGATGGCTATGTCACGCCCCGATTCCCATGCTCCTTCAACCAGCCAACGAATTCGACCGCCGGTACGATCGTCTCCAGCGATTTTCTTATGTAACTGCGAAAATCCATTTACATTTAACGATTTCAGCGTTTTTCGATCCTGTAACTGCAGAAATCCAGTTATTTTCGCTCAAATGACCCCCAAATCGAAAAATCGGTTCGAATAACTGTATTTTTGCATCTGCTACCCTCCAAATGTGATATTCCTTGCCAAATTACTGGATTTTCGCAGTTACTCTTTACGTGTGGCCGATGCAGTAAATGCTCCCAAGCAACCACCATGCACTCTAGCCACAATAGAAGTAACTTATACCAACACGCGGTACAGTTGCAGTGCAAGTAACTTGATATCACCGTGAAGACTAGTTACAATCCATGCGCTACATACCACCCACGAACCTAATTGCATTCATACGCTGAAATATTACCTTTTCTAACCGACGCACAGCGACGCTCTCCCAAACATTGCGATTCGTGCCGACTTGCTTTAAGATGGTGTACATAGAATTGACGAGCAGGCAGGGAAGCAAATCATCAAGCTGGCCTGCATACCGCGTATGGGGGCGACCGGCTGACGCGGTGCAGAGCATTACCGTGTGTTGGGGGCTTCCGCGCAGTGCGTAGTGAGCATCGCGCTGACCGTTACGCACAGGAGAAAACGCACAGGCGGGATGCGCATGCCCGGCCAGCAGGCGGCAAATCGGCGGGGAACGCAAAGCGTCCGCCACATAGGCGATGCAGTAGCAGCGCAATCGCAGCGGAGTGACGCGAGCGCAAGGCGCCCGGCCAGCAGGCGGCAAATCGGCGAACGCAAAGCGTCGCCAATAGGCAACGCGGCAGCAGCGTACCGGCAGAGGAGTGCCCCCAACGCAATGCCCCTCGGCCGGCAGGCGGCATATCGCCAACGCAAACACGTTGTCGCTCATGCGCCGCGGACAGCGCCCCCGCAGGGGAGCGTCACAAACGCGCACGCGCCGCCGCCCCCCCTGCAAGCCGCAGACGCTTGCCGCCACGGTGCCGCGAGCAAAACAATCCAACGCAAAGGGTAATGCATCATGATGCGCCTCAAACATAAATTTCTGAATTTAAGTTTAAAAAATAAATTAATCATCGCCTTTTCCTGCCTCAATATCGTACCGCTCTTCACGATTGCGGGAGTTTTGTCGTGGCTGTATTTGGAGTCAAACCGCAATATGATTCTGGACGTGGTGGTGGAGAATAACAATCAGATCGTGAAAAACATCGATACCTCGCTCAACCCGCTGCTGCGCC
The DNA here is from genome assembly GCF_018918005.1 of Paenibacillus sp. MSJ-34. Taxonomy (GTDB): domain Bacteria; phylum Bacillota; class Bacilli; order Paenibacillales; family Paenibacillaceae; genus MSJ-34. Next base: position 128,981 of record NZ_JAHLPR010000004.1, read on the forward strand.
TGTCGATGTCCCCGGTTCAGAACAGGGATATCTTCCGGATTATGGGCAAAGACTACGACGAATCGGCCTACCCGCTGCTCGAACGGGAGCAGGACTTCGACAAGGTGAACGGATTGATTCGGAACAATATGCATCTGTACACCGATTTGATCGATTCGGTCATCGTCTACCAGAGCAAGAACGGCATTATTATCGGGAGAAGCAATATCGAATATATGGACCATCGTTATTTCGAGCGGGAATTCCGCGATGAACCGTTCGTTCGGCAAATTTTGGACAAGCAAGGGCTGTACGTGCCGATCGGGATTCATCCGGAGAAGCTGATGTCCTACGACCACGCGCCCGTCGTGTCGATCGGGCGGGCGATCATGGATCCTTACACGAAAGAAAGCTTAGGGCTCATCATGCTGAACATCAGCGTCGAAAAGTTGAAAACGTTATGGAGCGACATTCATTTTACGGAAAATACCAGGTTTTACTTGATCGACGAACAACACAATATTATCTACAGCCAACATCCGGAAGAGATCGGCCAAGCGGCCGACAGCGCGATCGGCGAAGACTTCGCTTCCGTCATCGGGGAAGGCCGGACGACCGGCGAACATCAGGACATGTATTTCGTCAGCTCGATCTCGGACGTATCGAATTGGCGAGCGATTACGATCATTCCGAAGACGGAAATGTTCAGCTACATCTACCTGACTTTGAAAATAACGACGATTAGCCTCATCGTTCTGCTCGCGCTATCGATCCTGATCGCGATTTTCATCGCAACGAGCATAACGAGGCCGCTCGCCGTGCTCGAACGGAAAATGAAGCTCGTCTCGCAAGGGAATCTCGATGTCAGCATGGATATCCGCTACGGGGAAGCGGGGAAAATCAGCAAAACCGTCGATCATATGCTGCGCGATATCCGAGGCCTGATTCGCCGCATCTATGAGGAGGAAAAGGAGAAGCGGCATTTGGAAATGCTTGCGCTGCAATCCCAGATCAAGCCGCATTTTATATACAATACGCTGAATGTCATCAAGTGGATGGCCAAGCTGCAAGGGGCAAGCGGCATCGAAGAAGCGCTGTCCTCGTTCTCTTCGGTCATCAAATTTACGGTCAAGACGGAGAGCGACTACGTCACGATCCAAGAAGAGGCAGAGTTCATTCGCAGCTATACCGACATCCTATCCTTGCGATATTTGAACAAGTTCGATGTTTCCTTCGACATCGACCCGCAAGTGCGCGAATTTTACACCTTGAAGTTTCTGCTTCAACCGCTTGTCGAGAATGCCGTGTTCCACGGATTCGACGGCATCGATTACAAAGGCAAATTAACAATTTCCATCGCTCGGGAAGCGAATTATGTCATCATGATCGTGGCCGACAACGGAAAAGGGGTGCGGGACGACGAACGGGAGCAGTTCGAATCGCGAGCGGAAGCGGACAAAATCAATCCGATCGGCATGAAAAATATACGAAAGCGGCTGGAACTGAACTACGGCCAAGATTACGGCTTGACGATCGCAAGCCGCGAGCCGTGCGGAACGGTCGCAACGATCAAAATTCCAGTCCTAACATCCATTCCAAATGAGTCTGCGGGTGAGAGATATGAAACTGATCATCGTCGATGACGAACCGTTGGTTCGTATCGGGATTAAGTCGGCCTTCGATTGGGAAGCGAGCGGCATGCAAATTGTGGGGGAGGCGTCCGACGGCGTCGAGGCGTTGAAGCTGATCGAAGAGCGGAAGCCCGATGCCGTGCTCCTCGATATTAAAATGCCGAGAAAAGACGGCCTCCAAGTGCTGGAGGAGCTCAATGCGAAAAATATCCGCACCAGCGTCATTATTTTGAGCAGCTTTGACGATTTGACGTTTGTTAAAAAGGCGATGAAATTGGGAGCCGTCGATTATTTTCATAAACCGGCCATGAACGCGGAGGAAATCGCCAACGTTTTAACGAAACTGAAGAACGAGCTTGAAGCCGGGCGGTCGCCGCAAGGCGAACAAGCGGAACAGGGCGATGCGATGCGGCAACAGCATACGGGAACCTTTCCGCACAATAGGCTGCTGGTCCATATGGGAGCGATCGGCCAGACGAAGTTGAAGGAAGGCAATATGTATGCCGTTCAATTCACCGTGAAAAATTACGCGCAAGTCATAAAACGGTACACGAAAGACAGCGAGTCGCTTCTCTCCAGCACGATTGCGAACCTATTGTCGGAGCTGCTGGCTCATGAGAAAGAAGCAGAGTTTTTGCAAGTGCAGGAAAACCTGTTCTACGTCTTCGTTAGCGTCAGCGAATCGAAGAGCGTGCAGGCGGCGTTTTCGCGCGTCAATGAAATCGTTCAGGTCATCTCCGCTTCGCTCAAGCGGTTCGTCAACGTCGAAGCCGTATTCGGCGTTAGCGAAGCGTTTCATTCTTTCCAGGAAGTAAGGCAGGCTTGCCAACAAGCCGAGCAGGCGCTAAGCGAGCGGTTTTACCGTCCCGACGATCCCGTGCTCTATTACCGGCATAGGCCGATCGACGATGAGGAAGCGTTGGAGCAAGTCAACCTCTATATCGCCGGCATGAAGAATGGGCTGATAGAGGAGCGGTACGACGAGTTTGCGCGTCAACTGGCGGAGTGGGAACAATATGTACAGGAAACCCAATGCCTCAATGAACGGGACGTCAAAAAAATATACGAAGGCTTGCTGTTTATGCTGGAGGAGAGCGGCGACTATTTGGAATACCGCGGCAAAATCGAAGAAATCGAAGATTTCGAACAATTGTCCAACATGTGCCATGCGATCATCGACGAAAAAGTAAGGCTGCGAGCGCTCGGAAGCAATAAAGAATATAGCCCGGTTGTGCGCCATATTTTGCAATATATTGAGACCCATTATGACGACGACATCTCTTTGAAACAGCTGGGAGAAAAGTTTCATGTGAGCGGCAACTATATCAGCAGACTATTTAAGCAAGAAGTGGAGAAGGGGCTGTTCGACTATTTGAATGAAGTGCGGATTGAGCGCGCCAAAGAACTGTTGAAAGATTACCGGCATAAAATTTACGAAGTCGCGGAGATGGTCGGTTTCCATAGCCAGGTTCATTTCGCGATCGTGTTCAATAAATACGTAGGAATGTCCCCGAAAGAATACCGCAAAACAGTGTAATTTTATTAAAAGAAAGTCAAAATTGTTAAACAAAACGGGCGCCGCCGGCGAACAGAATAGAGCAAAGTCAATTTTATTAAATTAATCACTCGTTGATTAATTTTTTTTATGGTCGAATAGGGCTAACATCATAGGTGAAGCTTATACTTAACTGGTTACAAGGGGAGGATTATCATGAGAAAGATGAAAAAAATGTCGATGCTGCTCGCGCTTGCGCTGACGCTGGTACTCGTATTGTCGGCTTGCGGCGGCAAGAACGAAGCGGGCGGCAACAACGGCGCAGGCGGAGATACGGGAGCCAAAACGACGGTAACGATGGGCTTCTGGGGAACGGCGCAAGATCTTAAAATATATCAAGAGGCAGCTAATTCCATTTCGGAGCAATATCCGAATATTGAGCTGAAAATTAAACAATACCCAAGCAGCGAGCAGTTCTGGAACACGTTGCCGGGCGAAATTGCGGCAGGCGTCGCGCCCGATTTTATTAAATTGTCCAATGAAGGGGCTTTCGAATATATCGACAAAGGATTGTTCACCCCGCTGGACGATTTGATTCAATCGACGGGCGTCGACATGAGCCGTTTCTCGCAAGCGGCGACGGACATTTGGAAAGTGGACGGCAAGCAGTACGGGATTCCGAACAGCGGTATGCCTGCCATGTTCTTTATTAACGAGGAGATGTGGAAAGAAGCCGGACTGGGCGACTATCCGACGACTTGGGACGAAGTCGAAGCGGCTGCCAAAAAATTGACGACCAATGACGTGTACGGCATTGCGATCAACCTCGACGCGTTCCATATTACGAACTACGCGAAAAGCTACGGCGGCGGTTGGGACAACGGGAAAAGCATTAACTCCCCTGAGAACGTAGCGGCATTGGAAAAAATATTCAAAATGTATGAAGAAGGCGTCGCGGTAACGCCGAAGACGTTAGGCTACGGTTGGGACGGCGAAGTGTTCGCCAACGGCAAAGCGGCAATGAGCACCGGCGGTTTCTGGTACAAAAACTATTTGCAAGACGCCAACCCTGATTTGAAATATGTCGCCCTTCCGGTCCCGAAAGGAACCGTGAACGGCAGCACGCTTAGCGCAGACGCGTATGTCGTCCTGAAAGACGCGAAGAACAAAGAAGCGGCGCTCCAAGCGGCCTACTACATGACGAACGACAAAACGCAATCCGATTTTATGAGCTTGGGCTTCAATCCGGCCGTATCCAGCTTGTCGGCGAACTATTTTGAACAAAATCCGGAATATCAATTGCTCGAACCGGCAATGGAATACAGCAGCGATTACGGTTATCCGAAGGAAACGAAGAAGTTTACCGACGAACTCGTGAAACAATTGGAAGAAACGATTCTGGGCGGCAGCAAGAAATCGGCGAAAGAGCTGCTTGACAGCGTGCAAGAACAATTCAAATAACGGATGCGTTCCCGTTTCCGCCAAGGAGACGGGAACACTTTTATCCTGAGTTGAAATATACAATTTGTGGAATTACAGGAGGTTTCGATGACTGGACAACCCAAAAAACAATCCCGGTTTCGTTCGATCTTCGATTCGGATTTCACGTTAGGCTGGATGCTCGTCTTGCCTTTTTTGGTTTTATGGGCATGGTGGTTTTTGTATCCTTTCGTGGAATCTTTTATAAGAAGCTTTCAAGACGTGAACTTCGCCGCGCTGGGCGATGCGAAATTTATCGGATTGCAAAACTATATCGCCATATTGAACGACAAGCAGTTCTACCAAGCCGTTCTTCATTCCTTGCAAATCGTTGTCGTGGCGGTGCCCGTCCAAACGATTCTCGGTTTATTGATGGCCATACTGGTGAATCAGAATATCAAAGGCAAAGGCATTTTCCGAACCGTATTCTTTATTCCGTACATCACCTCGCAAATCGCTCTGACCACCGTCTTTATGATGCTGTTCAAGCAAGGGACGTTTGTCACGAAATTTTTCGCGTTTTTCGGCCTGCGCGACGTGACCTGGTTTGCGGATACGGGCTATGCCTTGATGTTCGTATGCATTTTGTTCATTTTCCAACAATGCGGATTCAGCATGATCGTCTATTTGTCCGCGCTGCAAGAAGTGCCTAAAGATCTGTATGAAGCGGGCGACATCGACGGCGCTTCGAAATGGGAGAAATTCCGTTTCATCACCGTTCCTTTTTTGAAGCCGATTACCTTTTTCGTTATTTCCGTTTCCACCATCCTCGGGTTTCAAATTTACGACCAAATTGCGGCGATTTCCCGATACGGTGCGCTTGGATCGCCGGCCGGAGCGACGAGCACGGTCGTCACTTATTTTTACCAACACGGGATTCGCTATATGAATATCGGATACGGAAGCGCGGCCGTTATTCTATTCTTTTTCATCATTATGTTCATTACGTTTCTGCAGAAGAAATTTCTGGACGATAAGGAGTGATGGCCGTGAAGGCTCGAAAAACCTTTTTCAAATTGCTGGTATACGCCATCATCGGTATCCTCGGAGTCGTTTTCATCCTTCCGTTTGCTTATACGGTCTATACCTCGTTAATTACGATGAAAGATGTTAATAAATTCGTGGACATTTCCAGATGGACTTTTGAAAATTACACCATGTTTTTCACTAACGACGCATACAATGTGCCCAAGTGGTTTTTAAATACAGTTATTATGACGGGAATTGTCGTAATCGGGAACTTGATCGTCAACCCGATGGCAGGCTTTGCGCTGGCGAAGCTGGATTTTAAAGGGAAGAAGCTCGTATTCTGGATCGTCGTCGCGACGATGATGGTTCCGTACCATATGATCCTGATTCCGGTATACGTCAATATGGCGAAGATCGGCTGGCTCAATACGTTCGCGGCGTTAACGGTGCCGTTCTTGTACCAGTCGTTGTACATTTTTATGCTGCGGCAGTTTTTCATCAGCGTGCCGGGCGAATTTATCGAAGCGGCCCGAATCGACGGCTTGACGAAAATGGGCGCCTTCTGGCGGATCGTCTATCCGCTCGCGCGTTCGTCCTTAATTACGATGTCGATTTTGTCTTTCGCCGGAACGTGGAACAGTTACCTCATTCCGAGCACGTTAGCGAACGATCCGGAGAAATATGTGCTCGTCGTCGGGCTGAACAGCTTGAAGGACGCGTTCTTTGAGAATACGCCGTTAATTATGGCAGGCGTGACCTTGTCGACCTTGCCGATCCTTATTTTCTTCTTCTTGTTCCAGAAACAATACATCGAAGGCGTATCTAGCGCCGGCATTAAAGGGTAACCGGAAGACGGGGGGAGGACATCAATGTTGAATGATGCAGCGAAGGCAGAGCGGTTGTTGAAACGGATGACGTTAACCGAGAAGATCGGGCAGACGGTGCAGTTCGGGCGATGCGAAGCGCAAGAGATCGAATGGATCAAGCAGGGAAAGATCGGATCGCTGCTTAACGTGTACGGCGCGGAGAAGATCAACGAATTGCAGCGGATCGCAGTGGAGGAAAGCCGCCTCGGCATTCCTTTACTGATCGGGGACGATGTGATTCACGGGTTCCGCACCATATTCCCCATTCCGCTCGGCGAAGCGGCAAGCTGGGATGTGGAGGCGATGGAGCGGAACGCCCGCATCGCGGCGGCGGAAGCTGCGTCCGAAGGCATCCGCTGGACGTTCGCGCCGATGGTCGATATGACGCGCGAACCGCGTTGGGGAAGAATCGCGGAAGGCGCCGGCGAAGACGTATATTTGGCCAACCAGGCGGCGGCCGCCAGAGTAAGAGGTTTTCAAAGCCCGGACGAGAACGGCTATCCGACCGTTGCCGCATGCGTCAAGCATTTTGCGGGCTACGGCTGGGTCGAAGGCGGCCGGGATTACGATACGACGGACATGTCCGAAAGAGTGCTGCGCGAAACGGTCTTGCCGCCGTTTTACGAAGGAATCCAAGCCGGGGCGTTATCGGTCATGACCGCCTTTACCGATCTGAACGGCGTCCCTGCTTCGGGCAACAAGTTTCTCATCAGAGAGATTTTAAAAGGGGAATGGAACTATCCCGGCATCGTCGTCAGCGATTGGGAATCGGTTGAAGAATTGATTCACCACGGCTATGCGGAAGACCGCAAGGATGCGGCGTGCAAAGGGTTTGCCGCCGGGGTGGATATGGACATGCATTCCGGGGTATATCTTGAGCATTTGGAGCGGATTTTTCAGGAACGGCCCGATATGCTTCCATTGCTTGACGACGCGGTACTGCGGATTTTGACGGTGAAGTACCGGTTGGGCTTATTCGATCATCCTTATGTCGACGTTCGGAAGCGGGAGCGCGTCATGATGATTCCTGAGCATGTGGAACAGGCGCGGGACAGTGCGCGGAAATCGATCGTTCTATTGAAGAATAGCGGCAATACGCTGCCGCTAGATCTTGGCGCGCGGAAACGAATCGGCTTGATCGGCCCGCTGGCCGACGACCGCCAAAATGCGATGGGCTGCTGGGCGTGGAAAGGCCGCAAGGAGGATGTCGTCACCGTTCTGGACGCCTTCCGGTCCAGAATCGCCCCGTTGGCGGAAGTGACTTATGCCAAGGGATCCGAGGTGAAACAGCCGTTGGAGCGGGGGCTGGAAGAAGCGGTGGCGGCCGCGAGAGACAGCGATGTCGCCGTTGTCGTCGTCGGCGAAAGCGAGGATATGACCGGAGAGCATTATAACCGGGTCTATATCGGCTTGCCGGAATGCCAGGAACGGCTGATCCGGGCAATCAAGCGGCATACGGCGACGCCGGTCGTCGTCGTGCTGATGAGCGGGCGGCCGCTGGCCGTGGAATGGGTGCATGAGCATGCGGACGCCGTTGTCGAAGCATGGCATCCGGGCACCCAAGCGGGGAATGCGCTGGTCGACGTGCTGATCGGAGAGTACAATCCGAGCGGCAAGCTGCCGGTGACGTTCCCGCGTTCCACCGGACAAATTCCGATTTATTATAACCGTAAAAATACGGGAAGACCGCATCTTTACGAAGATTATGTCGACGTGAGCGACGAACCGCTGTATCCGTTCGGCTACGGTTTAAGCTATACGACGTTCGAATATGCCGATCTTCGGCTGGATGCCCGGCAAGTTGCGCGCGACGGAAGCGTCAAGGTGTCCGCAAACGTAACCAATACCGGAGAACGGGACGGCGAGGAAGTGGTTCAATTGTACATTCGCGACGTCGTGGGAAGTACGACAAGACCGGTGAAGGAATTGAAAGGCTTTCAGAAAATATGTCTGAAACAAGGGGAGACGAAAAGAATCTCCTTTACGTTAACCCCGAACGAGCTTGGCATGCTGGACGAAAGGCTGCAGTTTGCGGTGGAGCCCGGCAAATTCCTCGTATGGATCGGCCCGAACTCCGGGGAAGGGCTTCAGGGAGAGTTCACAGTCATGGATACGAAGGAGAGGGAAGGCGATGGATTACAGCGTCATTAAAGAAGGCGATTTGTTCCTGCTAACGGACAGGAATGGGGATATTACCGGGAACAATGAAATCGGCCACGGTTTATATACGAAAGATACGCGGTTTTTAAGCCGGATGGAAGTGTGGATCGACGGGGACAAGCCGTCGTTGCTTTCCTCGGCGGCGAATCAAAGCTATGTCGCTTCGATCCGTTTAATGAAGGATACGAAAGACGTCGGCGCCATTGAAGCGGTACGGGACCGTTTTATATTCGGCGGCGTGCTGTACGAGCGAATTGCGTTAACGAGCTATTACCCGGAAACGGTATCGTTCGATTTCTCGGCGGCATTCGATGCCGATTTTCAGGACATGTTTCTGGTGCGGAAATATCGGACGGGGGAAGTCGGCTCGATCACCGGCAGAAGCATGGAGCCGCAAAGCTTGACGATCCGTTATTCCGGCGCGGACAACATCGCAAGGGAGACGCGCATACGTTGGGACAAACCGGAAACGGAAGCGAGCGATTCCGGGTTGATCCGCTTTTCTATAACGTTGCAGCCGAAAGAGACGGAGCGCATCTGCTTTACGGTCGCGCCGATGTTGGACGGACAAGCGGGAACCGAGCTCTCCTATGAAGAGGGGCTGGAACGATTGGAGGCTTCTTACCGGCGATGGGACGCGGAGACGGCTCGGGCGACATCCGATTCGGAGGCGTTTAACGGCTTGTACCGGCGCGGCTTGCAAGATTTACGGATGTTAATGACCGACGTGGGATACGGCGATATGCCGGTAGCCGGCTTGCCGTGGTTCGCGGTTCCGTTCGGCAGAGACAGCCTGATTACGTCCTTGTTCATGCTTCCGCTCGATCCGGGCAAAGTGCGCGGAACGCTGCGCACCCTGGCGGCTTATCAAGGTACCGCCGTCGACGCTTGGCGCGATGAAGAGCCGGGGAAAATCATGCACGAAATCCGGTTCGGCGAGCTGGTCGCGACGAAGCAATCGCCGTTCTCGCCTTATTACGGATCGGCCGACGCTACGCCTTTGTTTCTTGTGCTGATCGGCGAATATTTCCGCTGGACGGGCGATTTGTCGCTGGCGGAGGAGCTTAAGCCGAATATCGAGCGGGCCCTTGCATGGATCGACGCGGCGATGTTGAAATCGGGCTTCCTCGCTTACCGCCAGGAAGCGGAGAAAGGCTTCCCGAACCAAGGCTGGAAAGATTCGAGCAACTCGATCGTTCACCGGTCGGGCGAGTACGCGTCGTCGCCGATCGCCTTGTCCGAAGTGCAAGGCTATGTGTATATGGCGAAGCAAGGCATGGCGCCGCTCTTCAGGCTGATGGGCGACGATGCGCTCGCCGATCGGCTGGAGCGGGAAGCCGGGGAATTGCGGGAACGGTTCGAACGGCATTTCTGGATGGAGGACGAACAGTTCTACGCGCTCGCACTCGACCAGGAAGGACGGCAAGTCGGGTCCGTGACATCGAACCCGGGGCATTTGCTGATGACCGGGCTTCCCGGCGCGGCGCGGGCAGCAAGGACGGCCGAAAGACTGACGGCCGACGATATGTTTAACGGCTACGGCATTCGGACGATGAGCGCGGAGGCGGCGGGATATTACCCGATGAGTTATCATAACGGGAGCGTATGGCCGCATGATAATGCCATGATATTGCTCGGGCTGAGCCGCTCGGGGTATCGGGAGGAAGCGCGCAAGGTGATTTCCGGCTTGCTTGCTGCATCCACCTATTTCGAGTACCAGCGCTTGCCCGAACTGTTCTGCGGATACGGCTCGGAGCTCGGCTATCCGGTGCCGTATCCGACCACATGCTCGCCGCAGGCCTGGTCGGCGGGAACGTCGGTCGTCTTCATGCAGGCGATGCTGGGCTTGCATCCGGACGCGCTGACGAAACGGATCGCGATCGACCCGTTATTGCCGGAGCAATTGAACGAGTTGTTCGTCGAGCGTCTCGCCATCGGCGCGGGACACCTGTCGCTTCGCATTTCCCGGGGCGGCGCGGGGAGCGAGGTCAAGGTGGAGGTCGTACAAAATACGACCGGCTTCGAGATTATTCATAAAGCGGAATAATGCTACGGTACAGGGCGGCCTAATGGGGGGCCGTCCTTTTGCTTGCCCGGCGCGGTGGGCGGTTTCGCTTCATGTCGGCGTACGCCGCTTCTTGTTGGAAATCCCCCGCCCGACGAGTGTTTTACAGCACGCATGATCTTTTCCCGCCAAGTAACTTATAGTTTTCTTCGGTCCCTTACGAGCAGCCAAGAGATTTAAATTAGCGCGTCTGCCAATGCGATTGTATCCATGCGCCTGACCAATTTCATCTTGGATGCAAAAAGTCAGCCGCTTGCCGGGAATCGACATAAAATTCGCTTTTTCGATCTCGCGTTGCAGTAGCTAGGCAAAATTGATACGATAGGGCTAAGAGACTAGTAGAGATCGCAGACAGTTAGTTGTGATAGCATCTGTGAAAGGGGCAGCCAGAGAAATGGAGCGTTTGTTGCAGCATTTGCGCGTGTTAGGATTTACGGAGATGGAGTCGAGGATGTTGGTTGTACTGGCGGAACAGGGCGCTATGACGGGATATGAAGTGGCGAAACGGCTCGGCGTATCGCGCTCGAACGTGTACGCGGCGCTGCAGAAGCTGGTCGACCATGGATTCGTGATGTGCAGCAAAGGCGAGCCTTCTTTATATACGATGATTCCGGTAGAGGAACTGACCCGCAGCATAGCCGATAAAATGCAGGAGTCGATTCGGATCGTAGAGGAGTCGATGCCGAAACGAAGCGACGATCGGACGGAATTTTACAGCATAGAGAGCGATCGGAAAGTAATGGATAATTTGCGCCGGGAACTGGAGAAAGCGCAGTTCGAGATTATTGCCGATGTATGGACCGAGGAAGCCTCGCTATTCCGCAAAGAACTCGAAACGGCCGAAGAGCGGGGTGTGAAGGTGTTGTGGTCGGTCATCGGCGGAGACGAGGATTTGCGGCTCGCACAGCAAATGATCGTGCACGGCCGGGACGGGGCGTGGCGGACGCAGACCGGCGGGCGCAAATTTTCGTTCGTCATCGATCGGCGCTGGTGCATGATCGGCATGCGCGGCGAAGGACAAGCGACGAAAGCGATGGCGACCGAGCATCCGGCGATGATCGAACTGCTTCTGAACAATTTTGCGCATGATTTGGTCATTTACGAGATGGAGCAAGAAATGGGCCCGGAGATTGAAAGGAAGTACGGCGCCAACTACGAGCGAATCTATCAGAAATATTTCAAGCTGCAATAATAGAGTAGGCGCCTGCCTCACGGCAACCGCCCGAACAGACAATTATTTCGCTTCGGCAGGCTCTTCGAGAATGGACGTGCAATGAGCGCAGCGCGTCGCTTGTACCGGAATTTTGGACAAACAGAAAGGACAGTCTTTCGTTGTTGGTTTTTCAGCCGGCTTTTCGGCTATCACTTTTCTTCTCAGCATATTAATCGTCTTCACTAGCAAAAACACGCTGAGCGCAACAATAAGAAAATCGAGCATTACATTAATAAATTGGCCGTAGGCGATGACCGCCGCACCGGCCTCTTGGGCTTTGGCGAGCGAAGCGAAGTTGCCCTTGTCCGGATCCAAGTTGATAAACAGATCGACGAAGCTGGAGCCTCCCAACACTTTACCGATTGGCGGCATAATAATGTCGTTGACGATCGATGTGACAATTTTCCCGAACGCCCCGCCGATAATGACCCCGACCGCCAAATCGATAACGTTGCCGCGTATTGCAAATTCTCTAAATTCTTTGAGTATTTTCATAGTTCACAATCTACCTCCTTTACTATCGTATAGGCCTGTCCGCGGCACGTCAAATCAAATCTATGGGGTCACGATGAGCAACGTTTGCGGTTCGGCCTGCGCGCTTAGCGGCGTTGCGCCGCAAGGTTCGCCGTCGCCGTATGCGATGCGCGGCAACTCGGAGGAGACGGAAACGGCGTATGCGCGCAGCATTGTCACATACGGCAGCTTCGTATGCCTGCCTTGCAATACGGTAGGGAAAAGGCGCAGAAGCTGCCATTTCGTACAGCCGTGGACAACGCAGACGTCGAGCAAGCCGTCGTCAGGCTGCGCCTGCGGGCAGATGCGAAGGCCGCCGCCATATGTTGCGACGTTGGCGACGGCGGCCATCCACGCATCGGCGAACGTCGCCGTCCGCTCGCCGTCGAGCTCGAGCCGGAGCTGGGCGGGACGAAATCGGATTAGCGTATGCATAATTCCGATGATATACGCAACCCGCCCGATGCCGAGGCGGTTGCACCACTTCTTGTAGCCGCCGTTGTTGACCGCTTCCGCGACGGCGGCGTCAAATCCGACGGCGAGCGCCGTAACGGAACGCTCGCCGTCAACGCCGATCAGGTCGATGCGCCGGCATCGACCTGACAACAGCACCTCCAGCGCGGCCAAAGGCTTGCGCGGGATGCCGAACCCCCGGGCGGTATCGTTGCCCGATCCCGCCGGAATGACCGCGAGCGGCACATCCCTGCCGCTCAGCTCCGGCAAGACGCTGCGGATCGTGCCGTCGCCGCCGATCACTGCGACCGCGCGCAGCGGCCAGGCGGCGAGCGCTTCCCGCACCTGCATCCGCGCTTGCTCCGCAACGTCCGTTACCGCGCAGCGGTACTCGATGTTCCGCTCCCGCAACGTCCGCTCCATCTTGCGCCAGACGCGCATGCCGTTTCCGTTTCCCGCCTGCCGGTTAATTACAAAAAAATACAAACGCCTCTCCCCTTGCCGTCGTTCCTCTTCTGCCATTTGCTATTGATTATACAACAACGGAACGGGAGCGCAATCTTTTATTTGTTCAGCTGTTTCTCCACCAAATCGCCGACGAGCGGCAATTTAAACCATTTGCCTTGAAACGCCTGAATCATCGTAACGATCCATAGAATGAAAATGAGAAGTCCGATGAGGGAAGAAAAGATCCAACCGATGAAAGGAATGCCCGCCAAAATCATTTGAGCGACAAAGAGCGGGAGAAAGGTGAAAATCGACTGCAATGCATGAAAACGTACAAACCTGCTGTCTTTTTCAATCAATACAAAAATGATGCCGGTAACGAACGTCAAAATGTAACAAAGCAGTCCCGCCACATTTTCATCCAGTCCGGAAGACGTTTTTCTCGGGATATTGGGTTCCATCCGGAAACCTCCTTTAAATAAGTAGATTTTGGTAATCAGATACTTTTATTTAATCATATCCTTCATAGAAAAGGATAGAACAATTTTCATTAATCTTACAAAATCTGACGAACAGTAAGAAATTGTCGACAAACTATAGAGGCACGAGTGCGGCGTTCAAAATGTAACGGAACTGAAAGACCTTAAAGTGGCAAAGCTCATTCTTCTCGGATTATAACGGAACCTAGCGCTCTTATTCGTTGATTATGTATGGAGAAATGAACGAATGACGGCAAATAAGGTCCCTCATTTCCGTTACATATTAAAAAGCCTCGATTTTGTTCAAATAACGTCTCCTGCATCCGTTAGCGACAAAATTGCTGCAGGCGCGCAAACACACATCAAAAAAACCTTGCCGGCGGATGGCGCTCCGCCAGGGCAAGGCAGCAATGATTACTTGTCTTGGCGATCCCTATGCCCGCGAGGATGAACGAGTTTTTCGCCTTCCTCTTTGTCGTCCGCTTTGGGAACGAGTCTTGGATCGGTTTGTCCTTCATGATGATTGTCGAACATATATTCCTTCAGTTCCCATTCCGTCACGCCGAGCTGAACGTCCGCCGGGAACGTCTGTCCGCGGTGCAGATGCTCCTCTCTTCCCCATTCGTTGGTGTATATGCCGTCCACCTCGACGCGCTCCTTCGAGATCGGGTTCATGTCGCTGCCGTCGCGATCCATATATGCAACCCCCTTATGCTAAGTTACTAATCTATGGTTCCCTTTCCGCTTGCGATCATGCGCCCGGTCGCATGCCACTATTTTCATCGGCAATCCGACGCCATTTCCCGCATTGTTCCAACATTATTCCAGCATCAAGAAACCGATGACGGTTCGAAGCAATGAATCTGTCACTAATTCCGGATATCCGCCTCACGTGGGTAGTATTCGCGAAACGCTCAAGGCTATTGTTGGCATGCATCCCGCAACCGAAATTGTAAGTCTTAGAACAATCGCAAGCCGCAGGAAGGACAATGCTCATCGCGGTGGGTTGCGGCGGCGCCGCAAGCGGGACAGTCTTCTTCGAACGGTTCCGCGGAAGCGGGCTCAGCCGCCGTACGGTCCGACGGTTTCTCCGGATCGTAGGGCGACACAGCTCCTCCGAACAGCGCTTCGAAATATTTTTTCAACTCCCGATGCTTCTCCGAATCGTCGGCCGTCATACGGACAACGGCGATCATGCCGATCACAATCGCTAAAACGACGCTTACTGCGATAAAGGTACCGATCCAATGAACTGCGCTTCCGTATAATGGCTCCTCTCCAGCCATACCGCATCCCCTCCGCTAGATGGATAAGAGACGAACTCCTAATTGCAGCCTATTACAGCGCTTCGCCTTTGGAGGATCTTATAGGATAAAGAATATAGAATAGAGCGATCAATCCGAACAAGACCGCACTGATCATAACGACCGTTTGTTCATTATACATGTCCGACAAAAATCCCCCCAGCACCGGCCCGATCATGACGCCGATTCCTTCCACCGTGGAGAAAAGCCCCCAGCCGAGCCCTTTCTGGGAAGGAGGGATGTAGGAAGCGAGCAGCGCGTTCCATGCGGGCAGAACGGCCGAGTAGGAAAGGCCGAGCACGATCGCCCATATAAAGGTGAGCCGCAAGGACGGCAGCATCGATAACGAATAAAGCGCAAACGCGAAAATCGCGAATCCGATGACGAGAAACCATTTGCGACCGAACTGGTCCGCAAGCTTGCCCATCGGAATAAGCCCGACGACGGCGCATGCGCCGCCAAGCAGAAGCAGCAGGGAGTATTGTCCGCTCGTCAGCGCCAGCGATCCTTGGGCGAAACTCGGCAAGATCGGCACGATCATGCTTGCGCCGGTCGTCTGCAAAATCATGCCGGGCAGAAGCGGCCTCATCATGCGCAATCGCTCTCCAAGCATCCGCAGCTGGGTGCGCAGCGGAATCGTATCGATGCTCGATTGCCTCTCGTTGGAAATGAACATCGAGAGGAACCAGGCGCCGAGCGTCAGCAGCACCAAAATCCAATAGGTCAGCTTCGGGCTCGCGTCGATCAGAAGATTGCACACGACAGGGCCGAGTCCCATACCGATCAGCCAAATGGTATATAGATACCCCATCTGCGTCGCGCGCCGTTCCGGGGATACTTTCGACAAGCAAACGATCCAAATCGGAGACATTCCGACGCCGTAAAGGGCTGAGGCAAGAATAAAGAGGCCGGGCCTCGAGCCGTACTGGAACATAAACATGCCAATAAGCGAAATAAGCAGTCCCGAATGGACGATAAAACGAATGGAAAAGCGGTCGAGCAAGTAGCCGATGACGATTTTCAATCCTGTGTCGGTTAAATAATGCGCGGTAATGGCGGCGCCGATCATGGTGGCGTTAATAATCAATATTTCTTTTCCGTAGATTGGGACGAAACTGACCAGAGTGGCTCCTCTTGCAAACTCCACTAAAAACAAAACAAAGGATAAGAGCCAAATCTCTCTTCCTATCCCCAAATTTCGAATCGATTTCACGTAAACTCTCCTCGTATAAATGTGGTTGGCCGATATAATATGTAGACGCAATATAAATAAGGAAGCTTCTAGTATTATTATACACTAGCCTATTCTATTTATACAAAAGTGTAATGAAAGTAAGAGAATAGAGTTTTCGAAAAAGAAAGAGGGAATATCATGAAACAAGTCAAATATTTACATTTGTCCTTTGCGGTTTTTAACTTGACTGGAATATGATATAATGTAACGAACAGGTGCTGCAGGCATTGTCTTACATCATGTGGGAAAAGTTGAATATTTACTGCGTTCTCTAATATGGAGCATACTCGATTACGCTTTGGGAGGGAATCTTCATGGCAACGAAAGGACATAACGAAGTGAAGGAAAGTATCAAGGAAATGGCGCGAATTTTCCGACCTAAGGATCCGAGAAAGTTTGTCAAGGAATATGTCCGCAAGTACCACATTATGGGAGGGTATGAGGAGGAATTGACTCTCCTTGTTGAAAACGAATTGGTGAAATTGGATTCTTGATCATAATTGCACAGCCGTCTTTGTGAAGCTCGCTTTCGCATTGGCGGCTTTTTTTCGGCGATGCGCGGCAACGCGCTGTTGACGGCGGTTTTCGAATAAAAGAAAAGCATATCGGCGATAATATGGAATAAAGTGTCTAAATTGTGACAATTGTGTTGCGATGGCCGCTTTTAGCTTCCGGTTGACATCATTGACGGATTAA
The DNA here is from genome assembly GCF_018918005.1 of Paenibacillus sp. MSJ-34. Classification (GTDB taxonomy): domain Bacteria; phylum Bacillota; class Bacilli; order Paenibacillales; family Paenibacillaceae; genus MSJ-34. Next base: position 145,964 of record NZ_JAHLPR010000004.1, read on the forward strand.
AGCGTAAGCTATTATTGTAAGCGTTTGCAAATTCAGGGCTGGTGCGATTTTGACAGCTTTGAGAACAATTTGTGAACTGGCTTGAAAACATTGACAAAAAGGTGAAGGAAATTTATATTTATACGTGATGGTCTTAATTGACAAGACGTTTGACTTCTGTGTTTAACAAGTGAATTGCCTTTTTTTTATGCATAAAATTGGCAATTGGCTAAAACGTAAAAAGTGGGGTTGATTAATGATGAATCGGTGGCATGCGGTAAAACGACTCCTCCCAGTGTTGGCGGGTTTAACGTTATTACTATCCGCTTGCGGAAGAGCGGATTTGTCCGCCTTGAATCCGCAAGGGCCGGTAGCGGAAGAGCAATTCGGATTGATAAAACTGTCGATCGCCATCATGGGATTCGTAATGGTTGTCGTCTTTGCTCTTACCTTTTATGTATTGTTCAGATTCCGGAGACGCAAAGGGCAAAACGAAATTCCAGAGCAAGTGGAAGGGAATCATAAGCTGGAGATTATTTGGACCGTAATTCCGATTGTCCTTTTAATTATTTTAGCGGTTCCTACAGTGAAATACGTGTTTCAATTCGCCGAGGATCACTCCAAGGACGAAAATGCCGTTCAAGTGAAGGTGACAGCGCATCAATATTGGTGGGAATTCGAATATCCGCAATATGGCGTGACCACGGCCCAGGAGCTTGTCGTTCCTACTACGAAGCGGATTTCTCTTCAATTGAAGACCGCCGACGTTCTGCATTCCTTCTGGATTCCTTCATTAATGGGGAAAATCGACACGAATACGGAAGGCAACATTAATAAAGCATATTTTGAAGCGCCGAAAGCCGGCGTCTACCGCGGGAAATGCGCCGAGTTGTGCGGACCTTCGCATGCTCTGATGGATTTCAAAGTCGTAGCGGTCGACGAAGCTGCGTTCGGCAAATGGGTCGAAGAAATGAAAGCGCCGGCCGTTCTGCCGGAAGATGAGCACATCCGGGAAGTTTTCAAATCGCAATGCTTGGCATGCCATGCGATTGGCGACCAAGGCGCGCCGACATTCCCTAACCTTACGGGCATCGGCAGCAAGGAAGCGGTAGCGGGCGTACTGTTGAACGGTACCGGTCCCGGGGAACAACCGGTTGAACAAAACTTGAAGGAATGGATCGCCGATCCGCAAAGAGTGAAACCGGGCAACAAAATGCCAGCGGTGCCTCTAACGCCGGAAGAACTTGACGGCATTGCGAAATATTTAGCGGAACAAAAATTAACTTACAATGAAAACAGCGCGAAATAAAGGGGGTACATACCTTGGCTCATTCGGTGAAACGGTATCGGGGTTTGATGGACTGGATTACGACCGTAGACCATAAAAAGATCGGAATTCTTTATCTTATTGCCGGGGGTCTATTCTTCCTGATCGGCGGGATAGAAGCCATTCTCATTCGGATCCAGCTTATGGGACCGAAGATGGAATTCGTTTCTGCGGCAGTATTTAACGAATTGATTACGATGCACGGTACGACGATGATTTTTCTGGCGGCGATGCCGCTGATCTTCGCGTTAATGAACGCGATCGTACCGTTGCAGATCGGAGCGCGCGACGTTGCGTTCCCATTTTTGAACTCGCTTGGATTTTGGACGTTTTTCTTCGGCGGCTTGCTGCTCAATTTGAGCTGGATCGTAGGCGGAGCGCCGGATGCGGGCTGGACTTCCTACGTTCCGCTTGCAACGAACGAATATAGCACTACGCACGGGGTCGATTTTTATACGATCGGCTTGCAGATTGCCGGGATCGGTACGTTGCTCGGGGGCATTAACTTCCTGGCGACGATTATCACGATGCGCGCGCCTGGCATGACGTTTATGCGTATGCCGATGTTTACATGGACGGCGTTTATTACGTCCGCGCTTATATTGTTCGCATTCCCGGCCGTTACTGTCGGACTGGTCTTGCTGACGTTCGACAGATTGTTCGGAGCGAACTTCTTCGAAGTTGCCAACGGGGGGAACCCGATTTTATGGCAGCATATTTTCTGGATCTTCGGACACCCTGAAGTTTACATTTTGATTTTGCCGGCATTCGGTATTATTTCCGAAGTCATCAGCACGTTCTCCAGAAAGCGGTTGTTCGGTTACAGCTCGATGGTATTCGCAACCATGCTGATCGGCTTCTTGGGCTTCATGGTATGGGCGCACCACATGTTTGCCGTCGGTTTAGGGCCTATCGCCAATGCTTTGTTCGCCGTCGCTACGATGTTGATTGCGATCCCGACCGGGATCAAGATTTTCAACTGGATCTTTACGATGTGGGGCGGGCAAATTACATTTAATACGGCAAGCTTGTTCGCGATCGGATTTATTCCGACTTTCGTTATGGGCGGGGTAACCGGTGTTATGCTCGCTGCCGCGCCGGCCGACTATCAGTATCACGATACGTATTTCGTCGTCGCGCATTTCCACTACGTTATCGTCGGCGGCTTGATACTCGGTTTGTTCTCCGGTTTCCATTACTGGTGGCCGAAAATGTTCGGACGGATGCTGAACGAGACGTTGGGCAAATTAACATTTGTCACGTTCTATATCGGTTTCCATCTCACTTTCTTCGTGCAGCATTTCCTTGGATTGATCGGAATGCCGCGCCGCGTATTTACTTATTTGCCGAACCAAGGATTCGACACGATGAACTTGATCAGTTCGATCGGAGCGTTCCTGATGGGCGTCGGTACGATTTTCTTCCTGCTGAACATCGTCGTATCCGCGAAGAAACGCGGCGAAGTTCCTGCCGATCCGTGGCAAGACGGGCGTACGATCGAATGGACGATTCCTTCGCCGCCGCCGGAATACAACTTTAAACAAACTCCGCTCGTTCGCGGATATGACGCTTATTGGAAAGAAAAAATGGCCGGCAATAAGGAAATGACGCCTGCCGAGCCGGTTGGACCGATTCATATGCCGTCCGCCTCCATCTTGCCTTTCTTGATGTCGGTCGGTCTGTTTATCGCAGGTTTCGGCTTTATGTTCGCCAAAGATACGTTCGGCAACGCTTTTGTCGGCATGTTGTTCAACAATTACATCGTTGCCATCATCGGTTTGGTGATTACGTTCGCAAGCATGGCCGCCCGTTCGATCGTGGACGATCACGGCTGGCATATCGAGCCGGATGAACTGAACGACAAGGGGGTTAAAGCATGAACGCGCACGCAGAACACCAAGTAGAGTTTAACGAGAGCAATTGGCCGCAAGAACCGGAAAAGGCGACCTTGGAAGGACGCAATAAGGTTCTCGGATTTTGGCTCTTCCTTGGCGGAGAGACGGTCCTGTTCGGTACGCTGTTCGCGACGTTTCTGGCGCTTCGCAACGAAATCGCCGACGGGAAGGCCGCAAGCGAATTGTTTCAATTGCCTATGGTCTTCGCCGCAACGATGATTCTCTTGGTCAGCAGCTTGACCAGCGTATTCGCGATTCAGGCGATGCATCGTTATCGCGTCAAGTCGATGCTCAATTGGTTGATCGTTACGGTTATATTAGGATTAGCGTTTCTCGGTTTGGAAATTTACGAGTTCGTTGAATACGTCCATGAAGGTCATAAGTTTACGACGAGCGCATTCAGTTCTTCGTTCTATACGCTAGTCGGTTTTCACGGGGCGCACGTGGCGTTCGGGATCGTATGGATCTCCTTGCTGATCGCGCAGTTATTCCGCAAAGGCTTGAATTTCGTTACAGCTCCGAAAGTATATGTGGCGGCCATTTACTGGCACTTTATCGACGTCGTTTGGGTTTTCATCTTTACGGTTGTTTACTTGATGGGAAAGGTGGGGTAATCGATGACAACGGATCAAGCCGCTCCGAAACAATCCCAACACCGGCATAGGCATGAAGGTCCCCAAAAGCATATCGTCGCGTTCATCTTCTCGATCGTCTTAACGCTGATTGCATTCGCGGCGGTTGCGGCGCTTGAAGTCAATGCGACATTTACGATTATCATTTTGCTGGTCATGGCCGTGCTGCAAGTGGTCATCCAGATGGCTTACTGGATGCATATGAAAGACCGCGGTCACCTGATGCCGATCATATTCATCTTCGGCGGGGCGGTCATCGCCTTCACATGCATCATTATGGCAATCTACTGGGTTTGGTGGTAAAATGGGAAGAGGAGGGCTTCGACAAGATGCCCCCTCTTTTTTTCAAATCGTTGCGAAAAAAAGAAGCTGATCGGATAGGAGGTACCTCATGCTTGGTTTGGAATATTTTAGCTTCTCTGATTTATGGAGCCCGTTGTTCCTCGGCTTTATGCTTTTGGCAACAATCGCATATCTGATGGCGGTAGGGCCGATGAGACATCGCTTTGCCGATTCGGACAAGATCTCGCTTGCCAAGAAAATATCGTTTGTCACCGGAATGGTATTGCTATATGTGGCGCAAGGGGGTCCGATCAGCTTTCTTAGCCATATGATGTTCAGCTTCCATATGGTGGCGATGGCGCTGTCGTACATTATCGCGCCGCCTTTGCTGCTAATGGGGACGCCGGCCTGGTTGTGGCGAGCGATATTGAAATACAATCCGTTGCGGAAATTCGGTTTTCTCATGAATCCGATTTTTGCGGCCGTTTTGTTTAACGTCTTATTCTCGCTCTATCACGTACCGGCCGTTCACGATTACGTGATGCTAAACTTTACGGTGCATCGGCTCTATTATATCGCCTTGTTTATCACGTCCATGATGATGTGGTGGCCGCTTCTATGTCCGGTACCGGAATGGAACAATATGTCCGACGTCAAGAAGATGGGCTATATCTTCTTGAACAGCGTATTAATTACGCCAGCATGCGGGTTGATTATTTTCGCGGGCGCCCCGGTATATGCGACCTATAACGATCCGGAGATATGGTCGCAGGCGATGGGCTACTGTTTCTCGGGAGACCCGGCGGTATTGCTGGAGCTGTATGAGGGACCGGCATTTTTCAACTTGTTCACGCCGCTGGAGGACCAGCAGATCGGCGGAATTGCAATGAAATTAATACAGGAATTCGTCAACGGCTCGGTGCTTGCCTATGTCTTTATTCATTGGTTCAAGCGCGAGAGCAAAGACGATGATATCATGGATGTGATACCGGAAACCGGTCAATTAAACAAAGCATAGAACGGCATCGGGAAAGGATGGGGAAACAGATGGATTTGTATACGATCTTTCCGACGATCAGCACGTCGTTTATCGTGATTAGCGCCATACTCGTGGCGATCGGATGGGTCCTGATCGTAAAGGGCAGGCGCGAAGCGCATCAGAAGACGATGATTGCAGCAGCTATTGCGGCGATCGTCTTTTTCGTCATTTATATGTCGAGGACGATCTTCGTCGGCAATACGTCATGGGGCGGTCCCGAAAATTTGAAGCTGTACTATCATATTTTCTTGTTTTTCCATATTACGCTGGCGACGATCGCGGCTGTATTCGGCTTGACGACATTGGTCCTGGCATTTAAAAAACGGTTCGCCAAACACCGCAAATGGGGCAGGGTGACGGCCGTCATCTGGTTCGGTTCGGCAATTACCGGCGTCATGGTGTACACTTTGCTGTACGTTCTCTATCCGGGCGGGCATACGAAACCGATGATCGACGCCATTTTCGGATTGTAGGCTTGCCTTAGGAAATGAAATCGCCTTATTTGCGAATGAAGATTCGTAAATAAGGCGATTTTGTTTTTATGCGTTGTGTCATACTGCTCCATTCCCCGCCTTCTGTCGATATCCCCCTAGTTCAGTGTGCCAACTTTCATCATTGAGAGGCCCGGACCGTCGTTACCCTCACATTCCATTGATCGGCCCGCTTTTCTGAGGGAGAGGGATTTCGATAGAAGGCGAAATGAGTAGATGCAGGGCTGATGGCCTCCATCTCTCTGTTTCGCCTAACCGTCGCCCGGATTCATCAGTTTTGCTTGCCGTCGCTTTCTCTCGCCCGAGCTTCCGTTTCGCGCATCAGTTCCCGATCGAACGGGCTCGGATGCGGAATTTGCCGCAAGTAGCTCAGCGCCGTCTGCGGATCGCCCTCGTCATTCATTGTAATGCCGTGCAAATGCATGATCGCGAGCGCGCGCAGCGCATATGGGTTGTGGAGCTCCGTTTCGTACGTTTGCATCGCTTCTTCGTATTTGCCTTCGACGACAAGCTTGTCGCCTTTCAACTGCTCCTTATCGTCCAGAGAGAAGAAAGGCAGGTTGTTGTCGAAGGAGGTATAATAGCCGCTGGAACTGCTTATTTTTAAGCCGTCGCTGTCGTATGCGTCGACAGACCAGACGAATTTGCCTCCTGGATAGACGGCGCCTAGAATCGCGGCCGGAGACAACTGCGTTCTCCCTTCTCCGTCCGACGTCTTGCCATATCCGCGCGGCACCGTGCGCAGCGTTTCGATGCCGTACTCCGCATAGGGCTCGCGCCACGTATCCTCCAATGCAATGGGGAACGTATCGTACGATTCGCCCTCCCGGACATTATCTATCGCCGAAATGGTCAGTTTATAATAATCCGCGCCGGGGTACGGCTCCCACTCGAAGCGGATGACGTCTTCGGCAATCGTTTCTTTATTCGTCGGGTTTACCACTTTCACTTGCGGGACGAACCGAACGTCATATTCGGCGGTCGTTCCTTCCGTCACAACGACCGTTTGGTTCGCCGGCTCGGCAAGATAATAGCCGTCGACCTTCTCTTTCCGCAAGCCGACTCCAATCTCGTATTCGCCTGGGGCGACATCGTAGAAGCGGAATGTGCCGTCCCGATCCGTCAGCGCCATCGGATAATAACCGAAGGGCGGGCTATGCCACACGTTCTCTCCTTTGCGGCGAAGTACGGCATACGCATCCGCGGCGGGAGCGTCGCCGATCTGCACGCTTCCTGTTACGGAAGGGGCGGCATCAGGACGAACATGCCGCGAAGCCAGCATCGCCGCATGCATTTTTGCCGTTTTGCGGCGTTCGCCATACGTGCTATCGTCTTGCGCAATCTCCCGGTACAGCTTCTCCGCCTCATCCCATTTTTCCCCGACCATATATAAGTCTGCCAATTTCCAACGAGCCATACCGGCATGGCGATAGTCCGGATATTCCGACAGCAGCCGCTCCAACAGTTTCTCGGCGTAGGCCAACTGCCGTTTGGAGTTTCGCTCTCCATGGGAGTACGACGACGCAGTCGGAAAGACGAACAACAGATGATCTTGACCCGGAAACGGCACCATCGTTTCCGCCGCCCAGTACAACGCCTCGGGCGCTTCTTTGCTGTTAGGAAAATAGGTTAACACCGCATCGTATTTTTGCATTTTGTATAGAACGGAGGGCATGGCAAGATAGGCAACCGCCGATAGAAGGAATAGTCCGGCGAGTCCGAGCGCCAACGTTTTGACTTTGATCCGAATCATCGCTCCCATCCCTTCTGAAGCTGCTCTTTGTAATATACGCCTCCGTTCATGGCAATCAACTCGGACTCGTACCGCTCAACTGTGCCGATATCGCGGCGTTCTTCTTCGATGACGGCCTGCATCTGCTTGAGATAGGACGAAGACGAGTCGGCGCAATCCAGCCACAACCAGCCGCCTGCAATGACAAGCAGACAAACGGCGGCGGCGGCCGAACCGGGGATGCGAATTTCACGCTCCCAGAAAGACGGCTTGGCACGCTGCAGAACCCGTCGCTTCATGATATCGGTGAACTCGGCATCGGCTAATTCCCGTTCCAAGGCGGAACGAATGTTATGTTTAGATGGTTGCCCCATCGACCCCATCTCCTTCCTCTAACTTGCTTCTTAACAGCGTTCTGCCGCGCGATAATTTGCTTTTGACGGTTCCTTCGGATTCCCCGAGCGCCGCGGCGATTTCCTTTATCGTTAACTCCTGATAGTAATACAGCACGATAACGACCCTATACTTATACGGCAATTGTTGAATGTCGGACATGAGCGATAAACGGGCCGCCGCTTGCTCCGGTCCCGGCTCCGTACTGGGAATCGCATCATCCGTCATATCGCGGTACAACAAGCGTTTCCAGGCGGCGAGCCTCATTTTGCTTCGGCATAGATTGACTGTAATCCGCAGCAGCCAAGCGCGCAAGCTGCCCTGACCGCGAAACTGCCGAATCTTTTGAAAAGCGGCGAGAAAAGCTTCCTGGCTAATGTCCTCTGCCAGATGGCGGTCCTTGATAAGCAATATGGCGGTGCGATACACATCGTTGCCGTACCGGTCCATCAGCTTCGACAAGGCGGAACCGTCTCCTTGGCGCAACCGCTCGATCCATTCCTGCTCCGGATTCATAACCTTCCTCCTCACTCCTCATTATACTATGATGTTTGCAGACGGCTGAAAGGTTGCAAATGAAGACAAAAGAAGAGAGATAATTTGCAATGAAAATATCATTTTCCAAACATTGGTCTTCTATAGATGTTGACGGCAGCCGGATCGCAATGTATACTGTGCATAAGATTATATACAGTATACACATGCAACGGCAAGTTGAAAGGGTGAGCGCATGGAACGGCTTCGAAACGCTTGGATGATTACGAAGTTGGAATTTATAGGAATTCATGTACCGCTGGTTTGGACCGTTATTTTCAACCTTTATATTGGGGGGATGTCGGTCCCGATGCTGCAAGGGATTCTAGGTACGAAGGATGGCAAAACGTTCGGTTTTTTTATGGATTTTTACTTTCTCATTCTCATTCCCATGCTCGGTTTTTTCTTTTCGCGGAAATCGGCAAGGTATTTAAGGGAAGATTCTTATACGAAATCGCTGGGACGGTTGCGGGTGCTGCCCGTCAAGTTGGAAGAAATGATTTTGGCGCGAATATTGCTCCTGTTCATTGCGCTGATAGGCAACGCAATCCTCTTCTTCGCCATACAGTATGTTTTTGCGGCAAGCATACGGAATCTGTTGTCCGCAGGCCCGTTTTTGGTGTATGCCTTCACTTGGATCGGCTATGCGTTCATCGTTTCGGCCCTATACATTTACATGGAGTTAGGCTTCAAAGGGAAGATATATTTTTACTTATCGATGCTCTCCATGCTCTTATTGGTGGCTGTCGCTGTCATGGTTCAGGCGCTCGGCTCGAACGTCGTCTTGTTTACGATTGAACAGGCGCAGAGAATGAATGTCGTTATGCCGCTTGCTGCGATAGCCATTGGGCTCGGGAGCCTTGCTTTGTCATACCGGCTGTCGAGGCGAAAGCTTCAAACGAGGGACTTGGCATAACTAGATGCCTGCGAGAAGCATAACGGGAAAAGAGGTGTTAAGGTGTGGATTCCGATTCAATTGAACGAGAATAGCGCTGAGCCGCTATATCATCAAATAGAAGTGCAATTGCGTTCTCTTATCATAAGCGGTCAGATCGAAGCAGGGACGTTGCTGCCTTCCATTCGCGAATTTGCGAGCGAATTGAATTGCAGTGTCATTACGGTGCGGCGCGTCTATCAAGACCTGGAGAATGAAGGGTTGCTGCGCACGAAGCAAGGAACCGGCACATTCGTAGCCAAAGTCGGTACGGAAGAACGAGATCGGCACCGGCGCACCGCCGTTGTGGAAGCGATGGAAGCGGCAATCGACATCGGCATGCGAATGAACTGTTCGCGGGAAGAGATGATGGCCATTTTTACGGACATCATGACGAAAAAATATCAATCATAGATGGCAGAATGAGGTGAATTCATATGGAAGAATCCGTTTTGACGATGAACGGCGTCATGAAACATCGGGATTCGTTGTTATTCGGTCCGGTCGATCTGCAGCTTCCGAAAGGGTACGTATTTGCCATCGTCGGTCCGAACGGATCGGGGAAGAGCACGCTGCTGAATATCGCATTGGAATTGCTGCATCCGGATGCGGGAACGGCAAGTTTGTTGGGACAGCGTCTTGACAAGCCGTTGGACCGGGCGATCAAGCAAAAAATCGGCTATGTGCCGGAAGTGTCCAGCCGCGATGAAGATCATTTCACGCTGGAACAACTGGCGAAGTTTACGGCGCATTGGTATCCGGGTTGGAGTTGGAGCAAATATGACGAATTTGTAGCGAAGTTTCAACTGAAACCGACGCAGAAATTCGGCAAAATGTCCAAAGGGGTCCGGCGGAAATGCGAATTGACGATGGCGCTCTCCTGTCAACCGGAACTGCTCATACTGGATGAACCGTCGTCGGGGCTCGATCCGTTTGCTTGGAAGATGATGGTTGACGAACTTCGCGGCTTCATGGATCAAGGAGACCGCACCGTCATCTTGTCGACGCATATTGTCGATGAAATGAAGCGGCTCGCGGACTATATCGTCTTCGTATTCCAAGGCCAAGTGCTGGGCATGTTCGAAAAAGACAGCCTGCTCGATAACTGGAAAGAGATGTGGGTAACGGAAGAGACGGGCATGGCCCAGGATGCGGGCGAACTTCCCGGTCTTGTCGAATGGGGAAGGGAAGCGGGCGGCATGATCCGGCTTGTCAGCAGCGACGCGAGCGCCACGGAGCGGACGATGCGGGAGTTCGGATGGAACCCGGTCAAAACAAGAACGCTGGAGTTGGATGAAACGTTGCTGTATTTAATCCAGCGGAAACAGACGATGAGAGAGGAGAAATCATAATGCAACCATTGCAATTGGAATATGTCGTGAAGCAATTCGGCGAACATACGGCAGTGAACCGTGTCAACCTGGAAGTGGGGAAAGGGGAAATTTACGGATTGCTTGGCGCGAACGGCGCGGGCAAAACGACGACGATGCGAATGGTGCTCGGCCTCATCTATCCGGATGGAGGAAGAATTCTATACAACGGCAAACCGTACAACGCCGAGATGCAGCGAATGATGGGATACCTTCCGGAAGAGCGGGGGATGTATCCGAAGGTGAAAGTGAGCGATCAGCTCATCTATTTGGCGCAGCTGCGCGGCATGTCGCGCTCGGAGGCCGACAAAAGCTTGAAACGGTGGCTTGAACGTTTTCATGTGCCGGAATACTACAATAAACGCATTGAAGAATTGTCCAAAGGCAACCAGCAAAAAATTCAGTTTATTGCCGCCGTCATTCATAAGCCGCAATTTCTTATTTTGGACGAGGCGTTCAGCGGGTTGGATCCCGTCAACGTGGAATTGCTGAAAGAAACGGTGAAGGAAGTGCGCGACGAAGGAGCGAGCATTTTGTTCTCGACGCACCGGATGGAGCATGTCGAGGAATTATGCCGCAATGTAACGATATTGCACAGATCGAACACGGTGCTGCAGGGCAGCTTGAAAGAAATTAAAAGCAAATTTCCGCGGGAACAGGTCATATTGGGTACGGACAGGGAAGTATCCGGTTTGGAGCAAATCCCCGGCGTGAGAACGGTGGAGAAGCACGAGTCCGGCTATAAAATCGCCATTTCGGACGAGGCGGCGGCCCAGCCTATCTTGGCCAAAGCGATGGAACAGGCGGTTGTGCACCGCTTCGAAGTGGTTGAACCGACGTTGAATCAAATTTTCATTAAGGCGGTAGGTGAGAGCAATGAATAAACTGGGCACGATTATCGGATTTACATTTAAGAACAAAGTGAAAACGAAGGCGTTTTTGGTCACGACGATCGTTCTCATTCTTCTCATGACGATCGGAATCAATATTCCGTTTATCATTTCCTTGTTCGACGGAGACCAGAACAAAACGGCGGCGATCGGGGTCGTGGCGGACGGCAAAACGGAAGTGGCCGCCATGCTGAAGGATTATTACGATAAGCAGGAAAACCCGGATTTGCAAATCCGTCTGTACGATCAGGAAGCGTCGGCGCAGGCGGACGAAACGAAATTGAAGCAGGAAGTGGCGAACAAGGTCATTAAAGGCTATTTGGTGCCTCAAGAAAACGTGCAAATCGGATTCCCGGATTTCGTCTATAAATCCGAAGGAATGATTGATATGAACGTCAGTTCCTCGCTGCAAAATGCACTCCGCACAATTAAAATGGAAGTGATCGTGAAGGATTCGTTGACGGAAGCGCAAAAAGAGGCGTTAAACGCTCCGATTCAAATCGAGAGCGAGCAAATTGCGACGGAACCGGGAGAGAATCCGGCGAAAACCGGAGAGCAAGCGGCGATCGGATATATTATGGTCACCGTGCTAATGGTACTGTTTTTCATGACGATTATGATGACAGGCAATATGATCGCATCGGAAGTGACGGCGGAGAAAAGCTCCAGAATTATGGAGATTCTCATTACGAGCACTTCGCCGTTGCAGCAAATGTTCGGGAAAGTGATCGGGATGTTCTTGGTCGGTTTGGTGCAGATTGTCGTATTCGCGATCACGATCGCCGTCAATCTGTCTCTGCCTCATAATGCGGCCGTATTCGCGGATATCGGGCTCGATTTGTCGCAAATCGATCCGGCAATGATCATTTACGGTTTCATCTTCTATGTACTTGGCTATTTCTTGTACGCGACTTTATTCGCGGCGATCGGTTCGCTCGTAAGCCGCACCGAGGAATTGGGCCAGGCGGTCATGCCGATCACCGTATTGTCTTTGGCAGCTTTCTATATTAGCACGTTCAGCGTATCGACGCCGAACACGATCTTGGTGAAAGTTTCGTCGTTTATTCCGTTTTTCTCGCCGACGAGCATGATTTTGCGCATTGGCGTCGGTCATGTCGCCGCATGGGAAATTTGGCTATCTATCGCTATTCTCGCCGTATCCATCTACGTCTTCGGCTGGCTGTCGGCCAAAATTTATCGCACAGGCGTATTGATGTACGGCAAACGGCCTACGTTCAAGGAACTGCGAAAAGCGATGAAGGCGTACAAAATATAAAATGTAGACTAACTGGTGAACCGAGGATACGGATATAGAAAGAAAAGAAGATGGATGGAGAGAAAACCGATGATGAAGAAAGTTACGATTTTGATGGCAAGCCTGATGTTCGTTTTCGTTATGGCAGGCTGCGGCGCCGGCGGAGGAACGTCGCACAACCTGCAAGAAGGGGAGCCGGCGGAACAAACGGCGGGTACGGAATCTCCGGCACCGACGCCGGGCGACAGCGCGGGGAGCGGGGAAGGCTCGGGCGGCTTTCTGTGGAAAGTAAGCCATAACGGAAACACCGTGCATATGTTAGGCTCGATTCACGTTGCCACGGCGGATTTCTATCCGCTCCATTCCAAGATCGAATCCGCCTTTGACGAATCGGTTGCATTGGTTGTGGAAGCCGATGTAGCGAACATCGACCCGGCCGCGATGCGGCAGCAGATTGACGGCCTTGCCAAATATGCGGACGGATCCAAGCTGAAGGATCACCTAACCCCTGAGCTGTACAGCCAATTGAAGCATCGGTTCGATCAATACGGGATACCGGAAGAAATGGTGGAGAACTATGAAGTTTGGTACGTCAACATGCTGTTGGAAAGTATGGACGCCATCGCTACCGGACTCGATCCGCAGCAAGGAATCGATTACTATTTTTTGCAAAAAGCGAAGGATAGCAAGGATATTCTGGAGCTGGAAGGAGCGCAGTTCCAATTTGAAATGTTCGACGGATTTTCCGAAGACGTGCAGAAGACATTGCTGGAACTAGCGCTGAATCCGGAGGCGGATAAGCAAGAAACGCTGCAGCAGTTGGCCGAATATTGGAAAACCGGCAACGAACAAGGATTGGCGGAATTCCTGTTCGCGCCTGTCGAGGAGAAATACAGCGACAATTACGCCATCTACATGGAGGCGCTAACCGACAAGCGGAACGTCACGATGACCGAGAAAATCGAGCAATATTTGCAAGGCGAAGGAAATAAAACGTACTTTGTCGTCGTCGGCACCGCCCATTACCTCGGAGACCAGGGCATCGTCAAGCTGCTGGAGCGGAAGGGGTACAAGGTGGAGAAGGAACTGTAAGCGTCGGGGCCGGATTGCCATATGGCAGCGCGGAGCGTTCATGGAACGCTCTGCGTTTTTTTGCTCATGCCATTTTTTAGATTGTGTTAATCTGTCTAATAATGAACTCAATTTAGAGAGAGGGATGTTACTTGAAAAGAAACGTATTATATATTGAAGATAATGAGAAAATAGGCAGCCTGCTAAAAGAAGAATTGGAACAGCGAGGATTTTCGGTTCAGTGGCTGCTTTCCGGTGAAGGAGCCGAAAAAGAAGTACATCAGCATGAAATCGTTATTTTGGATATCATGTTACCCGGATTAGACGGATTTACGGTGGGAAAACGATTAAAAAAGGCAGCTCCTGCTGTTCCTATTTTGTTGTTATCTGCTCGAACATCGATAGATGATAAGGTAGATGGTTTACAATTTGCCGATGACTATTTAACGAAACCGTTCCATACGGATGAATTAGTTGCAAGATTAGAAGTATTAATCCGTCGAAGCGGTGGAACGCATTCCGAACGCATTTCATTAGGAAATCATATTGAAGTAGATCCGGAAGCCCAAATGGTATTTGACAAACGCACAGGAGAAGAAATTGTATTGACTGGGAAACAACATCAAATTTTAATGTATTTCTTACGCCACCCTAATCAAGTTCTGCCAAAAGAACAAATTTATGAAGCTATTTGGGAAGAAGCTTATATAACAGGTGATAAAACAATAATGGTGCATATCCATCGACTGCGCCAAAAGCTGGAACGTCATCCGGATTCCCCGGAGATTATTGAAACGTTAAAGGGAATAGGCTATCGGGTGAAACTATGAAACAGTCTAGATCATTATTTCGTCGTTTTCTAAAAGGACATTTTCTATTTATCTTTCTCCTCTAACTGTGCTTATTTTCTTCTTTACATTCGTTGGGTTTTCTGATATCCATGAAAAAGATCCAAATAAATTAAATCTATTTTACGTTACCGTGCTATTGTTTGGTTTTATTATTGTCGCATTTGTTGTATTATCTTGGCTGTTCTTCTTGAAACTTCAAAAACGTCTCGCTCGCTTGCAGGAAGTCATGTCATTTTCAGCTAATCATAACTCATTTCCTAAACCAATACCTGTTCAAAGGGATCGTATGGATGAAATAGACCAGTTAGGAAGTTCTTTTAATTGGATGATTCAGCAGCTTGAAGACAGTCGCAAGCGAGAATATGAAGAGGAATTATTACGACATCGACTCATTGCGAATTTATCTCACGACTTACGAACGCCGCTTACCATTTTGAGAGGACATGTCACCAGATTAAATAAAGAATCAATAAGTTTAGAAGGACAAAACTCATTAACAGAGATGAACCATACGATTACAAGAGTCGGAGATCTAATGGATGATTTGCTTTCCTATACATTGCTTACATCAGGGAAACATCCTTTTCATCCCACTTCAACAGATATTGGACGTTTAGTAAGAGCATCTATTGCTGCGTGGTATCCTGCATTTGAAGAGAAAGAAATTCAGCTCGATGTTGATTTACCGACAGAAGAGACTTTTTATTGGGAAGCAGATCCTAAATGGATGACACGGGTACTGGATAATTTATTTCAGAATATTCTTCGCCATGCGGCAGAGGGGAAATATGCAAACATTGTGGTTGATGTAGAAAAAGAACAGATCATTGTTGCTGACAGAGGTCCAGGTATGGATAACTCTTCCTATGAGCGTGGGGCGGGGATTGGTTTATCGACTTCAAATTATATGTTGAAAAAAATGAAGCTGAAAGCTGACTTTACATCAAATGAAAATGGCACAAGAGTAGCTATTGGTAGAGCGTAACCTAAAGTTAACCCAGAAGTAAACAGCGTGATAACCGAGTTGTAACTTTGCTTCTTTATAATTAGAACCATAACAGAAAGGAAGTGTTATGGTTGCTTACAATTAATAACTTGGTCAAACATCGCGGAACTGTGGAAATCTTATCGGGTATCAGTTTTAAAGCTAGACCAGGGAGAGTAACTGGTTTTTTAGGTCCGAATGGGGCAGGGAAAAGTTCTACACTTCGCATCTTGCTTGGATTAGATCGTGCCACCTCAGGCAGTGCACTAATTAATGGAAAGCCATTCGCAGAATTGCATAATCCGCTAGCAACGATAGGTGCCGCACTTGATGGATTTGGAGCTCATCGTATGCGAACAGGACGGGCACACTTGCGTTGGATTGCTCGTGCCGCAGGATTGTCTCGCTCACGTGTCGAGGAAGTTCTGGAAATCGTAGGTCTTACGAATGCAGCCGGGAAAAGGGTTGGGAGTTATTCCCTTGGCATGGGGAGAAGACTTGGAATGGCAGCTGCACTGCTTGGCGATCCCAAAATATTGGTTTTAGATGAACCCGTTAACGGGCTCGACCCACAAGGAATCCGCTGGATTCGGACATTTTTACGTGAACGTGCTGCGTCTGGAAACACGGTGTTACTATCCAGTCATCTCATGGGAGAGCTTGCAGAGACGGTTGATGATGTGGTGATTATTCATCAAGGAAAAATCGTTGCAGATGGAACATTGGAAGAAGTAATAGGTAACCATTCCACGCTGGAGGAAGCCTTTTTTGCCCTGACATCTGAACATGCAGGTGATGTTGTATGAGAGCATTCAACGCGGAATTATCTAAATTGTTCTCCCTGCCGGGCATTTGGCTTGCCTTTCTTATTGGAGCATTTACCCCAGCGGTCATTGCAGCCTTGGTCATTACACAACAAAAAGCGGAGATTATAGCTACAGGGCTATCGGAAGCCGGTTATGATGGATTAGGTTTCGGTGTGCAAGGTGTCATTATTCTTGGTGTGCTTGCTGTCAGCAGTGAATATTTGACAGAGAGCAGTGAATCGGGTGGAGGGCAGCAGATTACAACAAGTTTAACTGTTGTTTCATCAAGGCTTCATTTTTTGCTGGCAAAAGCAGGCGCTGTGACCGTGATCAGCATACTGCTTTGTATGGTTGCTATTATGACAACTGTATCGGCAACGCAGCTTATTCTTGGTGAATATGCCCCTGCATTTGAATGGTCTAGACTTATCGGCGTGGTTTGTTACTGGACATTTACTGCTCTTTTAGCATTTGGGATTACTGTTCTAACAAAGAATGGCATAATCCCGCTTGCTGTGCTCATCATAAATTCATCCGTTGTATCATTTAGTGTCCTGTTTTCTAAGGTTACAAAGTTGGCATTTTACTTACCGGATCGGGCTGGCATTGATATGTTTATGTCTATGAGCGACACCCCGTTCACAGGCAGTTTTTTCGACAGATTTCACACCCCGTTCACAGGCGGTTTAGTCATGTTTGCCTGGGTAGCCGTTTTTTTTATTGTTGCAGCTATCGTATTCCATAGGAGGGACGTTGCATCATGAGTGTCTCATCTAGTAGAAAGATAACACAAATCCTTGGTGCTGAACTGGATAAATTAGTTACATTACCATTGATATGGCTCACTCTTATGGGTACATTCATTCTTAATTTAGTTTTAGCCGCAGCTTTTACTTCGGCTGGTCTACAAGGGGCGGCAGGAACGCAAAATATACTGAATATAGGACTTGCTTCTATGGGATATCTTCAAGCAGGGTTCATTATTCTCGGTATCTTAGCTGCTTGTTCGGAGTATACTGGCGGACAGATTCGAACGACTTTAACTACGATACCTTGGCGTGGGTTTCAATTATCCGCGAAGCATTTGGCATTGGCGATTATAACCATTCCTGTGGCGTTTATTATTGCTGCATCAGGTGTATTATATACTTTTATTATGATGAGAGACACAGCAGTAGGGTTTGAAATAGACACAATGATAAAAACATTAGTAGGTGCAACAGGCTATCTAACATTAACCGCACTTCTCAGTGCAGCTATAGGTGCTTTACTAAGACGAACCACTCCTGCTTTAGTGATGCTGCTTGGTTATTATTACATTGTCAGTCCATTGACGAGAGATTTGCTACCTAAATATTTGCCGGATACGGCAGGATATTATATGTATATGCCGCCTTCCTCTGATGAAATAAATGTCCTTACACCAATGCAAGGGACAGGTATTTCAATGTTATGGACACTGATCTTTATTACAGTAGCTATTGTATTTTACCGTAAACGAGATGCCTAAGTTTAGGTTTCTTAAAAGACTTTTTGAGACAAAGCCTGGTGTATCAGGCTTTTTGTTATTCATGCAGGAGAATCAGGCAACCGAAAGTCTTGCCCGTTCAAGCTGGTGCGGCGATGTGTTGATCAACGGAAAGCTTAGTTATACTTTCTCTGTGGTGAATTATTTACTATAGCTCGTGAGAGAACACTGGATAAAAAGGTCTCCGTAGCCTTTGATACAGCTCTTGCTAAACGTCAGGCGCATGCGCGTCGCAAATACGATGAAGCGCTGAAAGCCGTGCCGGAAGCCATAAGCAATCCGTACAGTGTGACTGCGCAAGGGCCGGATGGCTATTATGCGCTTGGCTTCGTCTGCAGAAATCCCAGCCGATGCCGAAGAGCTTGCTGGGACAGGCGATTGCTAGATGGGTCTATTTGACGTTCACTCTTTTTTCCTTCATAACTTCTTCATAAGTTGCAAATTCATTCTTCATAACTCTGTTTTATAGTGTAATTATAAGGAGGAGATAAAAATGAAGAAATTGGGGATTGGATTAGGGGCACTACTACTGGTTATGGGAATTGGGTCAGTTGGTGCTTACGCAGCTTCGATAAACAATGGCAACAACAGTGGCTTCTTCGAAAATATGCTGCCCTTTGCTAAACAGATACATCCCGACCTGTCAAATGAACAAATTGAGCAAATGTACAATTATTGTAACAACTCAAATGGGGCAGGAATGTCAGGAATCAAGAGAAATTCTCAATTCAGAGCAGGCATGATGAACTTCTAATCCGGTCATAATAAGATAAGACTTTCATAAGATGAGACCTTCAATGATGAAGGTCTGTCTTTGTAAACAAAAAGAGATAGGTGAGGAAGTTTGTGAAGATACTATTGGTGGATGATGAAGAAAATATCCTGCACGTCATCAAGGCTTACTTGGAGAAAAATAATTATATAGTGTATGAGGCCGATACTGGAAAGGGCGCTCTTCATCTTTTTGAGACATTACATCCTGATCTTATCGTGTTGGATTTAATGCTTCCGGATATATCCGGAGAGGAAGTGTGCAGAATAGTACGGAAGACTTCGAACATTCCGATTCTCATGCTAACGGCGAAAAGTAGTGAAGACGATATGATAAATGGACTTATGATCGGAGCAGACGATTATATTACCAAACCATTCAGTCCAAGAGAGCTCCTCGCTCGCGTAATTAGTTTATTGAGAAGATCTAATCATTCTGAACAGGAGAATAATACGTCATTAATGTCCTTTGCCCAAGGCCGTTTAACCGTGGATTTGGAACGCTATGAAGTAAAATTTCAAGATGAGCCCGTTCCTCTTACACCGATGGAGTTCAAACTGCTGGAAATTTTGGCAAAGCATCCGAAGCGAGTGTTCTCGCGGCTTGAACTGGTTAACCTTAGCCAAGGTGATACTTTTGAAGGCTTTGAGCGAACCATTGATGTTCATATCAAGAATATTAGACATAAAATTAACGATGACCCTAAACACCCTGAATTTATAGGTACTGTCTTTGGGGTGGGTTATAAATTTTTGGTGAATACTGATGAAAAGTAGTGGTGGATTGAGCAGAAAGCTCCTTGTCTCCCATACCGGTGTTGCGCTCAGTGCGCTTCTGTCCATTGTCCTGCTTGTTAATCTGGTCATGGGCCTTTCGTTCAATCAGTATCAGAAAAATCAGCAGCAGGCGGAAATACAAAGTATTCTTGAAGATCTAGAAGCTTCTTATAATGAATCTACTGGTAAATGGAATACCGATATTTGGATGCTTCTTTCTCACCAGGCGATGATTGGCGACTATGTCGTACGTGTTTATGACAATGACCACCGCTTGATTTGGGATACCAGCCTAATGGGAATGCATAGAGAGGCGAAATCCAAGCCCTTGCTAAGCCCTATCCAAAAAAAAATTGTAAAAGGCAATCAGCAGGTGGGAATATTGGAATTCCAATCGGTGAACGAAACGTCCCAAAGTCTGAATAAACAGTTCCTCCGCATGTTTAACACACTATTATGGGTGGCGTTAGGTATCGTCATAGTCGGAACGTATCTGTTTAGCAGATATATGGCTAAAAGTATTAGCCAACCCCTTTTGGAAATAAAGGATATTGCTTTAAGAATGAAAGAAGGAGACCTCAGCTCCCGTGTAGAAGGGACTAATCAAAATACGGAGATTTATGAGGTGGGCCAGGCTCTTAATCATTTAGCTGACGGGTTGGAGAAACAAGATCAGTTAAGGAAAACGTTGACCGCTGATGTAGCTCATGAACTGCGCACGCCCTTAACGACTCTACAAAGCCATTTGGAGGCATTCCAAGATGGCATCTGGGAACCATCCCCTGATAAGCTTCAAGTGTGTCATGACCAAGTAATGCGCCTGATTCAACTTATAAGTGATTTGGAAAATCTGACTGTTGTAGAGAATCCCATGGCTCAGCTTAAGACGGAAATGGTACCTCTTAATGAAATTGTACGGGAGTCGATGAATACTATATCAAGCCAGTATTGGCATAAAGGTCTTTCAGTTGATCTGGTAAACAAGAGTGATGTATGGATTACCGGGGACCGCTCACGGCTGGTTCAGGTATTCTTGAATCTAATAAAAAATGCATATAAATATACGAATTCAGGAAATATTCATATTGAAGTGACCAAAGATAAAGGCGAAGGTGTCGTCATTATATCCGATACAGGAATGGGAATCACGGAAGAGGAACTCCCTTATATTTTTGAACGTTTTTACCGTGGGGAAAAATCAAGAAACCGGAAGACAGGCGGGGCTGGAATAGGACTTGCCGTTGTAAAAGCAATTGTGGATGCTCATGCTGGAACCTTACATGTGACAAGCGAGGTCAATAAGGGGACAACAGTTTGTGTTCGGCTCCCCATAATTCGATGAAAGGATGAGACAAAATGATGATGGGTTATGGTTTTGGGTTCGGAACGTTTGGCATGATCATCAATTTTCTTTTAATTGTCGGCGTAATTTATTTGGTAATAAAATGGGTAAGAGGAGAAGGAAACACACGCCACAATGAAAACACACCAGAAAGAATCTTGGATGAGCGGTTTGCAAGAGGGGAAATCTCAGAAGACGAATATCTTCGAATGAAAAATATGTTGCGTGACTAATCAGGAAGGTCGCTAATTTAGCGGCTTTTTTTTATCGGTACAAGAACATTGTACCAGGCATTAGCAATATACTGATAATTTGGACTCCCTCACAGCAGCCGGAGCAATGAGTGGATAAATTACACCATTTACAAGAAATGGTTATTATTCAACAATATACAACCGATAACTCGTAATATATCTTTCTTTTCTGTCTGATGTCTGACCCATACATCAGCTTCACTTAACTTCATGACACTCCGCTAACACGACTCCAATTGCGACGAAACTCTATTATGCCACAGATTCCTCCATAATGAGACAGGATTCCAATCCCCTCCGTTTCTTTACCTATAGGCGCACTTCCTTGGTTTTGATCTCTACATAGTTGCGCGCTATGAATGTCAGAAAGGCACATCATGCCCAAACCAAATCATGGGAGGTAATGTGATGATCTTCAAACCCGTTTAGATTCCCGTTTCATCCTACGATTAATGCTGATTGGCGGCGGATTGCTGCTCGTATTCGCTTGTATGTTCGCGTTCTCGAAGACCGTGTCAGCCCACGGATATATTAATGATCCGGCCAGCCGGGCGATCCAGTGTAAAAACGAATCGTTGTCGGCACCGCCCATTATCTCGGAGACCAAGGCATCGTCAAGCTGCTGGAGCGGAAGGGGTACAAGGTGGAGAAGGAATTGTAAGCGTCGGGGCCGGATCACCGGCCGGGAAAGAATAAGGCAACGCGGAGCGTCCATGGAACGCTCTGCGTTTTTTTGTTGCTCATGCTAAGATCGATCGAGTATTTCGAAGAACAGCTTTCATAAATTCTGATTCGCTGCCGACATTGCCCACAATTTTAATGTTCCGTTTCTTAACATCCAAACTTTTAAATTGATCCGTAAGGACAACTCCAGTAATTGGGGACCCATCCGGAAGAGGAACCTCAAAAGGATAAGTTTTGACTTGGCTTGTAATCGGACACACGACAGCAAAGCCGGTCAGTTCGTTGAACTCCGATTCGGACAGCACGACTGCGGGACGTCGGCCAGCTTGTTCATGCCCGGCTTGCGGATCAAAATCGAGCCATATTAAATCGCCGCGAGTTGGAATCGTCAAATGAGCTCGTCTCCTTCAATGCCTACGTCCACTTCATCATGACGCGGCGAATCAGGCTTCATTTTGGAAAGCAGCTGTTTCAGATGGTTGCGCAGCTCCTCATTTGATTCTTGTGTTTTTTTCTTAGGGCGTAATAATAATTCGTTTTCCTGTGTTACGATGATTTCAATTTCCGTGCCTTCTTCCAGATTAAGACGTTTAAGAATTTGGTTTGGAATACGGACAGCAGTACTGTTGCCCCATTTACTGAGCGTTGCAGTCGTCATTAGAATCACGTCCTTCTCTTTCTTATGATTCAATTATACTTCACTCCCCGAGAAAATGTATATCCTTATGATATACATAAAGCTTATAGATGATACTCCGGAGCCCGGGGAGACTTAGTCCGAGCAAGAAACGCAGCGCTCATAATGTTGTTAAATTTGAAACTTTTCAAATGTGAGTACGAATTCCTGCACTGGTGAGAAAAGCCTGCGATAATACAGGAATTTTCACACAAATCCCCCATGGCCTGACGACCATCGCCATAAATGAAAATAGAGTTGCAAACTGTATCCGTTTTTGGGGTAATTAATATGGGCAGATCATAGGTCGAAAGCTTTTTGGTGTATCAAT
>NZ_JAHLPR010000005.1 GCF_018918005.1 Paenibacillus sp. MSJ-34
AACTTCATAGTAAGCGCCTCCTGATAGGTTTTTAGGGCTCTAGACCCGTCACACCCCTATCATACGAGGCGCTCCTGTTTTTTTCAAAGGCCATTTCTTAGCCTACACAGGAATGTTTAGCGCCAAGCTAAGAAGCGCAGGTCCCCGCGGATCGCCTTCGGATGTAGGGAGGTACCCCCTTCTATATGCACAATCAAGCCAGTTACATTAACGACGGCGAATTATGCAATGGACTCCAACTGCAGGTTTCTGAATAAAAGGACCTTTCTTGCGTGTGTTGGGTTATTTTACCTATTATAAGGTAATCCATGGTATTGAACTGGATTTTGAGGGGATGAAACAGTAAAATTTAATTGTATAAAAAGGGAAAATGTAGAGGCCGAATCATTAGTATAAAGACAAGCCGAAGGAGATCAATCACATGCGAAAAATGCTAGGCGTACTCTTTGTGCTGGCTGGTATAGGGTGCGTGACTTTCGCTGTCATCCAATACGTCGGACATCAACAAAATTTGAAGGAAGCAATGGCAGAAGCGAGCGCTTTAATTCGTCTGTCGGACACCGGCGGCCATTCGAATGGAGAACGCGTGGATCAGGTATCCTACCGCGATCGCGATCGCTTGATCGATAAATCGGAGTTTGATCCGAAGCCGAACGATGTGATAGGAATGCTCGAAATTCCAGTGCTGGAAGCGGAGTTGCCGATTATCGAAGGTACGGATGAGGAGATGCTCGCGCGAGGGGTCGGGCACTACAGCGCTACCGCTTTTCCTATGGATAACGAGCAAATTCTGCTATCGGGGCATCGGGACACCGTTTTTCGAAATTTCGACCAGTTGTCGATAGGGGATCGTTTTATCGTTAAACTGCCCTATGGAACATTTGAATACGAGATTCAAAGTACGGACATCGTCGATAAAGACGATACGTCCGTCATTCGTTCTATGGGAACCGAGGCGCTGGTCGTGTCGACCTGCTACCCGTTCCGCTACGTAGGGAATGCGCCTGAGCGTTATATCCTGTATGCTTACCCGGTCGAAGATGAGGGGGATTCCTGACCAGGGGCCTCTATTCAAGTCGCGAAGAATGTAGACACGATTAGAAAAAAAAGATATAGTAAATATGTGGATATTTTTCGATAATTTCATACATCGTACGACAATAGCAAACCCGCCGAAAGGTGGCGACGCAAAGCTATAGGGGCTAACGTGAACGATAAACACTATGCCAGCCAGTTGCCGAATACGACGGAAGCCTCCGTCTATTTTTGCAATGCATGTAAATAGTAGACGGGGGCTTTTTGTGTTTTGGAAAGTTGTAGATATATTGTATAGGTTCAGAAGCTACAATACGACGTCTCGGATACGAATTGGCACACGGTGCAGTTCAAAGCGATCGTACAACCCGGCCAAGCGGGCAAGAATATTATCAACATCGCTTCCGTACATGCCGACAATGTCAAGACGCCTGACAGGCCGAGAGAAGATGTGCAAGTATACTCGAGAAACCCAATGATTGAATCGGAGAAGTTTGTCACGAATACGGATGTCACGAAGACGACATATGAAGTCGGGGACATCGTCTCCTATACGATTCGTGTAAGATCTGTGGTCAGCGACACCTATCTGGAGAATCTGACGATTACGGATCATTTGCCGATAGGGCTGGAATACGTTCCGGGCAGCTTACGGGTGGATGGCGTATCCGTTACGGATGGGCAAGACGGCGATGCCGGCCATTCCGTTACCGGGCAAGTATACGGTTCATTTGGCGATGTATGGGATATGAACTGGCATACGCTGGATTTCCAGGCCGTCATACTTGAGGGCCAAGGCGGTCGGACGATCGAAAATACGGCACTCGTGACCGGCGACAACATGGAGCAGCCGGGCGAACCGACGGAAAAAATGGTTGTAGAGCCGGAGCCGCCGGTTGAACCGCCTGTAGATTCTACCGATCCGGATGGCGGAGATCGGGGCGGCGGCGATGGAGGAAGCCCGGATGACAATCCATGGCGCTCCCCGGTCGTGGAATCCGAGAAAATCGCGAAGGATTTGAACGGGGGCAGCATCCGAGTCGGTGATGTGATCGAGTATACGATCCGGATGCGCAACACGGTTTCCAACAGCCAAGTCACCAACCTGGTGATTTCGGATTTTCTTCCGGAAGAACTGAAATACGTAACGGGTTCGTTGAAGGTCGACGGCCAAGCGGTAACGGATGCCGTGGATGGCGATCAAGGTTCGTATGTCGACGGCAAGGTCAGCGGACGATTCGGTACCATTACGGATACGGACTGGCATACGATCGTGTTCCGGTCCGAAGTGGCGTCAGGGGAAGCCGGGCAGACGATCCGCAACACGGGTGAAGTGACCGGGGATAACCTGAATCATTCCGATCATCCTTCCGAAGACATCGTCATTGGCGATGGAAGCGGCAGCAACCCAGGCGTGCCCGGTACTCCGAACAACCCGGAAGGAGAGAACTCGGATTCTGCCTTCCCAGATTCCGGGCTATCCGACGGATCAAGCGGGTCGGGCGATTCCAATTTATCCGGCGGATCGAATGTATCCGACCAATACGATGCTTCGAGTGATCCGGCGAATGCCGAGTCAGGCATAGGCCATAAGCTGCCGAATACGGCTACGAATATGTACAGCTATTTGCTGGCTGGATGTATCATTCTGCTTGCAGGACTGTTCCTGCTAAGAAGAAAAAAAGCATAAAGTTACAGGTGCGAAGGGGACCGGAGCAATCCGGCCCCTTTTCGTTTGATTTATGGAGTGTTGCAGCTAACACATATTTTTCCAAAAGGGATTGACAATGAATGGTGATATAATGAATATATATTCAGTCATTTATATTGAGGTTACAAATCACTTTAAGAAAAAATGGGGGGAATAAAAAATGAACGAAGTTAGTGAAAGAATTCAGGCCTATTTTAAGGATTTCGAGCATGCGAACAATGTGTACGATCCGGATCTTCTCGATCCCTTGGTAAACGATCCTTTGGTGGGTGCTTATCCATCCGGCGATGTACATGCGGTGAAGAAAGAGGATTACTTGGCGGGGACAAGAGAGTCGGGTGAATACTTACAATCTTTATGTTATAAATATTTCAAGCTTACGCCTGTAAAGGAAACTCCCTTAAAAGACAACTATGTGTTGGTAGAAGTGAAAGGCACGGCGAGAGTGGAGCAAGCTTCGGGTCAATCCTTCGACCTCGTCCATGATTCTTTCTACATCCTGCATGTCAAGGAAGAATCGATCAAGATGGTCTTTACGATTACTCATGACGCCCCTATACAAATGATGCAGGACCAAGGATTTTTAACAGCGGAGTAAATGAAGAACGGAAGGAGCGGATGAACGTTGAGCAAGCAGAAAGAACGCTTTGAGGCAATGAGAGCCGAGGCCACGGAGAAGATTTTATTATCGGCAGCCAAACTTTTCGCTCACAAAACGTTTGGCAAAACCACAATGCAGGACATTGCGGAAGACGCCGGTCTCAGTAAAGGATTAGCATATCGGTACTTTGCCACCAAAGAAGAAATCATGAGCAGGTTGATCGAAATCTCGATCCCCGGGTTTGATCGTATGGCAGAGCTCTTTCAACAAGAAGGCAATAAAAAAGAGGTTATCATAAACGCTACGACATTTTTGCTCAATAACCTTCAAGAAGATCCTTCCTCCACCGATGGGCTGCTTCTCCTTAGCCAAATCGACAGTTTTTCCGGTCGAGAGTTGAGTCCGGATCTGAAGAATGCGGTACGGGCCTCGATGAACGGACTGATCGATAGCGTATCGGATCTCATCCATCACGGACAAGAACAAGGGGATTTCAAACCGGGGGATCCACGGAGGCTTGCATTGTTCTATTACAGCGCTTTTCAAGGAGTCGCGTTTACGAGTCGAAGTTTTCGGGGGGATTACGTGTTTCCGACGGCAGAGATGTTTTTGGGCTTTTTGATTTTATAAACCAATGACTAAACTGGCGCTTGACATTTGTTTGATATCAAACTATAATCCGATTATGGAAAGCAGAGACGTAATTTCATTCATTTCAAAAATTAGAGAGAAAGTGAACCGGTTTATCGTATCGGAGATGGCGAAGCGTGGTATCGAAGGGATTGCCGCTTCGCATGGCGATATCATCTACGCGCTCTTTAAGACGCCGAGACTTACAATGGCCGACATCTCCAGAAGGATTAACAAAGATAAGTCTACTGTCACAGCGCTTGTCGACAAGCTGGTCAGGCTCGGATATGTGACAAAGGAAAGGGACGTTGAGGACACGAGGGTTGTTTATGTTGCGTTAACCGATAAAGGGAAAGAACTGCAACCGATCTTTGAATCCGTCTCAAAGGAATTGTTGGACTTGTTTTACTTGGGCATCTCTGAAAAAGAAAAAGAAAATCTGCTTCATATTTTAAAAAAGATTTACGATAACTTTTAAATTTTTTTCGAGAAATAGTTTGATGTCAAACAAAATGCCGGGGAGGAAATCATTATGAAAGATTTTACGAAAGAATTGCCCGATCATACCAAGAAGTACATTGGGGAGAACGATTTGTTTCTGGAGATATTCGAGGGGGACAACGTCTCGAAAACAACAAAAAACAGGCCCCCGTTGCTTTTTGTGCACGGCGCTTTCACGGGAAGCTGGATGTGGGCCAAATACATTCCTCACTTTATCGGTGAAGGTTGGAAATGCTATGCCATGAACTTGAGAAGCCATTACAAAAGCAGGCTGCTGGACATGACGAAGATCACTTTGGAAGATTATTCGGAGGATATAAAAGAGGTGATCGCTGAGTGTGGCGTTGCTCCGATTCTAATCGGATTTAGCATGGGGGGCATCCTGGGCCAGAAGTTGGCTGAAACGGTCGAACTGGCCGGGTTGGTGTTGATCGATTCCGTCATAAGCAGAGAAGTTCATGAAGCTGTGCCATACGAAGAATTAGAGCGGATGACGACCGATATCGTCGTGCCCGCCCCGGCCCGGGAAGAGCATTCAAGCATCGATGAAACGGCAGATGACATTGCATTCCAAAGGAAATATCTCGCAATGGAGTCAGCACTGGCCTTTAACGCGTTTGTGATCTCAAACGAGTCGAAGGGCATATCCATAGACAGCCGTTCCATTGCCTGCCCGTGCTTGGTTATCAAAGCAGTAAACAGTGTTGATGACGATCGGCGGGGCAGGCTGACGGCGGAACGCCTCCGTGCTGAATATACGGGGCTTTGGAATACAACGCATACCGGCGTGCTCGTCGGGCAGAGATATAAGGAAGCAGTCTCTGCAATCATGGATTGGTTAAACAGATTTTAGAACGAATGCCGAGGGCATGGAGAGACGAGTAAGCGGCTTAAGGCATATAGGAACCTACTACCTCGAACCTCTGCTCATTGTCTATCGTCATATGCTTCACTTCAACGATGTTGCCTTTTTGAAAAGCGGGAATATTCACGATCGGGATGACCGTCTTCACCACGGTATGGATCACCTCGCCATCCTGCTTCGTGACGGTAAGGTCGAGCATTACTTCCGGTTGATTGTCAATTTGAACATTCGTTTGCCGGATCGAGTTGATCACCGCTTGCGCGGAAGCGCCGCCCGCGAGAATCGCCTTGCGTTGCAAATATGCTTTTTTGCGTGCCCGCATTCCCTTAACCATAAAAGCGATCGTCAATGACGCCGTAAGTAATGAGCAAATGATGAGGATCGCCATAATCATATTCATTGGTATACACCTCGCTATTTATCAATAAGTCCCCGCAGCTGTGAAGCGGCCGATGCCCTTTAACGCGTAGTCAAAGAATGTAAGAATAAGGTCATTTTCAGTTTCGATACAATCGTATTTATCAATATCCGCTTTGCCGCCTTGCAGCATATCGGCAATCACAGGAGCGAACAGCGATAAATCCGTCAGGCTTAAATGTTTGGCCCCTTGAAAATGAACGGTATATGCGTCTGAGGCGTTTTCGTCAATCGCTTTATTGGCCGCATAGATGGAATTGTTGTCGAGCTGTACCCAAACGCTGTCGGAATAGATATTAAGAAGCGGGGTCGTGTAGGCTTCGCCGCTTGCCACAAAATCATGAATCTCATTGTCATAGACAAGCTCGCTAAACAACGGGGCATCGATATTGACAACCGCACTTATATCATCGCGTTCTCTGCTAAGCCAAACGCTTGCCGAACCGCCCATGGAGTGCCCGAATACGCCTATTTGATCCGGATTGATAAGTCGATACATGGGGTCCTTGTCACTTTGCGATTCTGCAAGTATCGTATCAATGACAAAATTCATATCGTCCGTACGCAGTTTCATCCATTTTTGAAAGAGCCCATAGACTTCCTCCGTCGTATAAACGCCCTCTGTGTTGGCATTTTTGATTTCCCTCATATATTCCGAATTGGCGAGAGCCCTTGTTCCATCGTCTGAAACGGTATACAAGGAATGATAAGGATGATCGATGGAACAGACGACATAACCGTGGCTTGCAAGCTCCGTATAGGTAGAGGTGTTGCTTGCTTTCACACCGTATGCCCCGTGTGAAAACACGACAAGCGGATAGGTTCCGTCGGCATGTTTAGGATACCAAAATTGTACATTGACGAATCTGTTCTTCCCCGTGCCGATAAATTCCTCCGTTCGGTTTGTATCAACATATGTGTAACTCGCAGTTGCGACTTCATAGGCTCCTGTCACTTGTGGCGATTGATGCTGGGGAAAAAGAAGTGCAGGCGCAAGCGCAACGATCAGCGCAAAGATCATGCCTATTGTTTTCCCGATTACGCGCGAGTGTTTGTGTTCTTGGGGATCTGCTTTGTTGCGGAAAAGTGCGGCGACGCCGATTGCTGCGAGTATGAAAAGCAACGCTCCAAGCATAACCCAGCGGAAACTCCACACGATAACCGATAAGAGTACAAGAATGACAAATGCGACGAAGACGGCAACTCTAACCCAATTCCTCAAAGGTTTATTGGTTTTCCTCGTGACAATACAGTATATGGCCAAAGCAATCTCGAGAATGATAGCGATGAATAATATCAACATGCCCATAGTGCTTACTCCTTTTCTGCTCATCCTTTTGCTATGATCCATCTTAGAAAAAGACTGGAAGGATGTATATAGAAAAACAATAAGCTGTAGCTATAGGCCAATAAGTTGCAAACAAGAGGGCGTTCCTAAAACTAAATCTCAGATGTCTTCCTTCAATGCCAACAGTTTCTCGTTAATCTTCTTTGCTGCTCTTTTGTCATTTTGCCATGACAGTAGACGAACGATGACATAGATGGCCGCGATTTCTACGGCAAGAAGGATTAGACTTGCTGCACTCTCAACGATACCCAGCAAATATCCAAGAGAAATCAATGTAAGTTCTAGCGCACAAAAGTGAATGGCAATTCGAATACGTATATTCCTCTCGCTTATATTATGATGAGAGTATAAAATAAATCCCGTTAATGCACCTATCAGTGAAAACGCCATAATCATATAAATCGACTTCAAATCAAAAACCGTATCGGGATAAAAAACTTGCCGCAAAATCGTGATCGTCATGACGATCGATCCGAAGATGATAAAATAATTTTTAACGATCCTGTTTACTAATTCGGTAAGCTTCACGGTTGTCCCCCCCCCTTTATAATCCGAGCTTAGATTTCAGTACAGGCACATATTGCCTTGAGACGACAACACGTTCCCCGTTATCGAGTACCGCTTGAAATCTGCCGCTGATAGACGGTTGAATGTATGAAATTTTGGCGATGTTCAAAATCGTAGATTTGGACGCTCGAAAACATTTCTTTTCATTGCATAGCTCCTCTAATTCGTAAAGCTTTTGTTTGACCTCGAAAACTTCGTCTTTGCAGTAAACAAAAACCTTACCGTCAACGGCTTCAAAATAATAGATATCGCTAAGTTTTATCCGGTGAACGGTATCGTTGCGGTATCCGAGTATAATGAGGGTTTCCGTTTTAAGCTTGTTTACGATTTCGTAGATCTCGTCATCCACCTCATGGCACCTGATGAGAATTTCCTCTTCTTGTTCCTTGCTTATTTCTTCGATTGAAACTTTCATATGATCACCCACTGAAACTCAAGCTACGTCTGATTATAACTCTTCTTATAAAATCTCATCCATTCCCTGTAATCATCTTTGTTCTCTTTTACAAATGTAAAGATATCTTTCAATGAGGCGATTCCAAGCCGGTTTAGTTCCTCGTTTAATGCATGGTTGTATTCAACGCTGCGATTCGATACGAGGTATACCGAAGATTTGGTTACGACGTTATTATGTTCATCGCGATAATCAGCGACGACGGCAATCGTGGTGTAACTATATGCTTTTTCGTTTTTTACGCCGATTGCCCTTAGATCGACGAATTCTAAAGGGAACGGTTCAAGGATTTGGTCAAAGAGGAGGTTGCCTTCAAGATCCGTTAGATATAATCGGTGTTTCTTTACTCCATCGACCGCCTGAAAGCCATTGTAGATTTTGCTTTTCCCGTAACTGTGCAAGCTTTCTTTCCTCGTTGCATCTTCCAATATGGTGTATCCATGTTTGACAGCGCTGTCGATGCGCATGTCCCCGCCAAATAGGACCCGTGTTTCGATTTCCTGCATAATATACGGGAGTTTCTTTAATTTATACGCATCGGGTTCTCGATGCTGCGCAAATCCTTCCTCGATCGATTCTCTATTATTTTGAAGTTCGCCATTGTCTGCAATAGCAGCGGTTATTTTACAATCGTCCTTCAACCTGCAGTAAGTAAAGAGATCGTCTATTTCGAAGGCATTGCCATAGTAGTTGTTAAGAACGGCAAGAATATGATCGATATTCGCAAAATCGTAATCGTTGAGATAAACGGCGGTGATGAAAAAGTTGTTCATTCCGCGATGAATTAATTCCTTTTGGATCAAGTCGATTTTGTCGGAAGCTTCCTTATATTCGTCCGGATGTAAAATCTTCTTCACATAGACCTCGATATTGAAACTTTCCGTATATTCCGATAGTTCGGATTCGAGTGTAAATTCATTAGAAGGCAGGAGGCCAAAAGGTTTGCCGAAAGTGGCGATTTCATATTTTAACGGCTCGTTGTACGCGGCGTTTAATGTTTCGGATAAGATTTGTTCCGCCCTTTCTGTCATAAACATAGTTGAATATCCGTCATCAATGATTCCGTTCTGCTCGAAGTACTGCACCTGAAAGGTTTTCCCTTCTTCGCCTAGTACATGCGCTTCTCCTTTAAGGCCTACGATCCCTCCTCCAAAAGGGTTCCCTAGAGATATGGAGTGAAGATTGTCTGTGATGGTAACGGAAAACTCTTTATTATATTTCTTGGCGAGATGGTCCAACATCAATTTTTCAATCTCTTTTTTTTGTTTGGCGTTATATCCCCCGCAGGAAATCAATGTAAAGGCTAATACGGCGAACAACGACCATGTAACAATATTTTTGACAGTCAAGAGATCCCCTCCATAACATCTTGCGATTGCCAATATATACACATGTTACCATAAATTCATCCTATGCGGGGGGAACAAGACCGCTGTGGGAAGAAACTTGTAAATCCTGCTAATAAGTTTGGATATTGCTATTCTTAACGATAACAGTATGTAATCGCTGAAATTTCCGGCTTTCAAATAGCAGATAACTATCATATAATAGTAAATATCTTAATCTATAAATAGTGATGCAAGGGCGGTAAACATGAGCAACAGACAAACCGAAACAGACGTTATCTTAATTGGCGCCGGAATCATGAGCGCGACGTTGGGAACATTGTTGAAAGAAGTAATGCCGGACTGGAGAATTAGCGTGTTTGAGAAGCTGGCAAGCGCAGGCGAGGAAAGCTCCAACGAATGGAATAATGCGGGAACGGGACATGCCGCACTGTGCGAGCTTAATTACACAGCCGAGAAACCGGACGGATCCATCGATATTAGCAAAGCGATCAAAGTGAACGAACAGTTTCAAGTGTCATTGCAATTTTGGTCTTATCTTGTAAACAGCGATCTGATACGCAATCCGCAAGACTTTATCATGCCGTTGCCTCATATGAGCTTAGTCCAAGGGGCCAAGAATGTAGAGTACTTGAAAAAACGTTTTGAAGCGATGTCGGGCAACCCTCTGTTTCAAGGGATGGAATTCTCCGATGACCCGGATCAATTAGCGGAATGGATTCCGCTTATTATGAAAGACCGGACATTGAACGAACCGCTTGCGGCCACAAGAATCGAATCCGGCACGGATGTTAACTTTGGCGCTTTAACGCGCATGCTGTTTGGCCACTTACAAAATAAGGACGTCGATATCCATTACAACCATCGTGTCGATGATATCAAACGGACGAGCGATGGCTTGTGGGAATTGAAAATACGGAATGAAAGCGGTACAACGGAACGCCATACCGCGAAATTCGTTTTTATCGGCGGCGGGGGAGGAAGTCTTCCTCTGCTTCAGAAATCCGGCATCTCCGAAGGAAAGCATATTGGGGGATTCCCGATCAGCGGATTATTCATGGTGTGCAACAATCCGGAAATTGTCGCGCAGCATCATGCCAAAGTATACGGCAAAGCGAAGGTTGGCGCGCCTCCGATGTCTGTTCCCCATCTTGATACAAGATTTATCGACAATAAAAAATCGCTGCTCTTCGGACCGTTTGCCGGCTTCTCGCCGAAGTTCTTAAAAACCGGTTCCATGTTCGATTTATTCGGCTCTATCAAACCGCATAATATTATCACGATGCTGGCGGCAGGTATAAAGAACCTGTCCTTGACAAAATACCTCATCCAGCAAGTGATGTTATCGAAAGAAAAGCGCATGGAAGAGTTGCGGGAGTTCATCCCGAACGCCAAGAGCGAGGATTGGGATCTGCTGGTGGCAGGCCAACGTGTGCAAGTCATTAAAGATACGGTTGCCGGCGGCAAAGGAACGCTGCAATTCGGTACGGAGGTCGTAAGCGCCGCCGACGGTTCGATCGCCGCACTGCTCGGCGCTTCTCCTGGCGCTTCTACCGCCGTTTCGGTCATGCTGGAGGTCATTGAGAAATGCTTCCCGCAGCATCTCCAAGCGTGGGAACCGAAAATAAAAGAAATGATCCCTTCTTATGGCGTATCGCTCGTGGAAAACCCGGAACTTATTCAAGAAATTCATACTTCTGCAGCTCGCATGTTTGGCCTAAACGGTGAATTGCAGCTCGCCAAGTAGATAATAAAAATCTATTATCGCTTCCGATGAGATCAAATGAAATATCCCCCAGTTCCTCAAGACGGTACTGGGGGATATCGCTGTTTATTTTACGGAGTAGATTCCTTTTTCATAGATCAAGGTGTAGACCATTCCATCGTCGGCGAGGACGGCGCTATTGATGCGATCGTTCACCAAACGAACATTGTTGCCATCTTTATCGACCTTATATAATCCGCGGTCATAGCCATTCGACAGATAATAAATGCCCGCTTTGCCGACAAAGAACGAAGCGACCGATTTATCGCTAAGTTTCGTTTCTTTGCCTGTCGCCGGGTCGTATCGATACAGGTCTGCCGCATTGGTATCTCCCGTCTTGGCGGTATAGTAGAAACTTCCGTTATCGTACTGAACCTGCGTCGCCATTCTTGCGGCTGCCGTTCCATGGCGTTCTCCATTCACATCGGTTTTCTCCAAGTTGCCGGATTTGGAATCGATGTAATAAATATCGCTGCCGATCAACCAGAAGTCGCTGGCCGGAGGGGTCAATTTCACTTGCGTCTGATCCGCCAGATTGATTTTGTACACGGCGCTTGCGTCGTTCGGATCGCTGTCTTTATAGCCTAACGTATACAGATAGCCGTCCTGAACGTACAGGGCGTCCCTGGCTGAGAAGCTTGTTCCACCCTGGGGATGCTGTTCCCGGTAGATGTTATATGCAAACTCCGGTTGTCCGACCGACTTCCATTCTCCCGTCTTCAGATCGACCCGGCTTACATTATTGGATATATCGGTCATAAATCTGAAATCTGCGAGGTATAAAGAATCTTCCGATTTGACTACCCGGACTATGCTTTTGAAATTATTAAGCATCGTTAAAGCGCCGTTATCGACTTTGTATAACGTATCGCCCCCCATCGTGTTATCTCCAACATGGAGAATAACATACAATTCGTTGTCGATGAGTTCGATGTTGCCTAACCAGCCGTCGCCCGGTTTCCACGGATGCAGCGAGCAGACTTTTCTGGATTGTTGATTGGCAAGATCCAATGCATAGAGCTCAGCCTGGTCATTGACGATGGACACATAATAGAGCTCGTGTTTGATGATTTTTGCATTGCTAAGATGCGGCTTGCCCGGCAACTTGACTTGCGTTTCTTTTTGCCCGTCCGCTTTTCTGAATAATTGATCTATCGTTTCGTCGCTTTTATAAATCGTCTTCACATAATAAGCGGCATCTCCATATTTCGTAATCGGATTCAGGCTTTCCGTATAATCAACCGGCTTTCGGCGATCGGTTAGCAAGGCTTTGATGCGATCTTTGGCGGCCGCCGCCTGCGGATCCTGCAAATTGACAGGCCGGTCGCCCATCAGAATGAGGCCGTCCCACCATTGGATTTCTTTGTCCAGCGCCTCTGCCGCGCTTCTCAAGGGCAGCATAATTTGACCCGCTATTTTTTGCGGCGGCACATCCATCGTATGGGGCTCTTTATTGACCAGCATGGTGGTGCTGTTCACCGTAAACTTGATCGTCTTGCTGGCTTGGTAGTTCGATAAAATCACGTCATTCGGATGCTGAGGATCCCATTTCGTATCCCAGAACCCTTGGGATTGCCCAAGTTCCGTAGCGAGCGTACTCATCAAACGAATCGGAACGAGAATCCGCCCCTCGCGTTGTACGATACGATGATCGCCGTACAGGTCTGCCATCTGTCCTTTGACAAACGCTTTCCCTTGGAAATTCTGGGGAATCACGATCATTTGGCCGAATGCCTTGTCGAAGGGTTCCGGGGCCGTCTCCCCGGCCGCAAACGCAGGGACGGCGCTGCAAACCAGCCACATGGACAGTAAAGCAATAAGAACTCTGAATTTTGCCATAAAATCTTCTCCTCTTCTCCCTCACTTTGGATATCGAATCCCATTTTGGATCCTTCCGAACCGACTCGGTAAAAAGATCATCTGCATTATAGACGCATTGCAAAGGAATATGTTTCTGTTTTGCTATCCCAATATTTTACGGGGCGTTTCCTCCCCTCGTCGGTTTGGAATTTATCGCGGAAGCATTCATTTCCCAGTGTATGCACTTCGATAAACTGTTACAATGAAGAATAGTAACAGAATCGGAGGTTTATCTGATGGCGAAAACGATTGTTGAAAAGCTAAACTTGCAAAAATATAAAAAAGCGGCCGTATTGGATCAACCGGAAGGCGAGGATCTATTGGCGGGCTTGGAACAGTATGATACCGAGCTGAAGGGCGGCGGATACGACCTCATCTTCGCTTTTGTGCTCGATTTAAAATCATTGCAGAAACTTGTAAAGAAAGTGATCGATCATAGTCACCTGAATGAAGGCGGCTATTTCTACGCGGCGTATCCGAAAAAAGGGAACAAAGTTTATGAGACTTATATTCATAGAGACAGTCTGCTGGAAGGATTAGGCGCCGATGAAGACGGTTATATTGGGACTAGCAGCGTCAAATTTGCGCGCATGGTCGGGCTGAACGATGTCTTCACGGTTGTCGGCTTCAAAGCGGACGAACGCAATAAAAATCGGGCTTCGTCGAAACCTAGCCAAAGCGTCGACGATTATGTATCCATGCTTCCGCAAGTGGAACAGGATTTGCAGGATCGTCCGGACGTGCTGGCCTTTTATCAATCGCTCACGCCGGGGTACCGCAAAGATTGGGCCCGATACGTATATAGTGCGGTGCAGGAGGAAACAAGAGCGAAGCGGCGGGCGGAAATGAAGGAGGTTCTGGCTGCGGGGTATAAGAGCATGGATCTCTATCGAAGAAGACCATAAACGGAAAGGCGGATTTGACTATGAAGTCGAAGCAGGGAATGGACATGCTGGAGCGGGTAAGGGCGATTTGCGCCCCCTTGCCGGAAGTGGAAGAGTTGATCGACGGCTTCGGCCATAACGTTATGAAGGTGAGGGGCAAGACGTTTGTTATGATGGGAGAGAACCAAGGCATCCCCAGTCTTTCGTTCAAATCGACCAAGGAAGAGCAGTTCTTGCTGCTGCAGCAGGGAGGCTATGTCAAAATGCCGTACATTGGGAATCACGGCTGGGTTTCGGTTGATAAAGCGGCAACCCCGGACTGGGGCGAACTGTCCGGACTCATCAAGGAGGCGTATTTGCTGGCTGCGCCGAAGAAGCTCGCCAAGCAGGTGCTGGAAAGCGAAAGAGAATGAGGCTCGGACGGGCGGAATAAAGGTGCGATTGCTACAAATATGGCGGCTTCGCCAAACCAAGGATTCTCAGTCCATCGCGACCGCTAACGTTGCATCAAAGCAGTGTCGTCATCTTATCCAACCATCCGCCCCGGCGGGAAAGAATAGCCAGGCCATGAAGGACCTTTCATTCGGAAGGGGATACCTCCCTATTTCGAAGACGATCCGCGTGGCGCTTCTTGGTTTGGCGCTAACGAAACTTTTGGCGGTAACGAAACTAACGATCCTTATTGGGCTCAAAATGAAGGTTTTCCCAATCTAACGAAAGCACATATCGCTATTCATTGGAAATCGGCGGTTTTACCGCCTTTTTCCCCTCATTAGCGTGTTGTAGTTTCGTTACACGAGCAACAAAGTGATTTAGCAGGCTATTAGCGTGTGTCAGTTTCGTTAGCCCCCCGACGGGTCGTCAGCCACCAGCGATATGATCAACTTGACTCAAAATGATGTATTTTACCCAATCAAACAGGAAATGAGGAATGGCGTTGCATCGAGGAATTGCTATCCGGACCGTACGGCCGTTATTATGCGTCCAAATCACTTATTCGCTGTTTAGGCGGACATTGGCTTCGTTATTCGTTCGTCGGAGGGCTTGTTTTTGCACTATTGCCGCGAATAAAGGATCGTCTGTCCGCAAACGGTCCGAAATCGGGCCGTTTGTCACAAATAGCGTCTCCTGTGTCCGCGAATTTGAGGAGCAGGGCGGTACATCGTATTGCTTCGATGTTATTCTTCGTTTATAGTGGTATTATTGAGTAATGAATCAATAACATAGTAAGGAGACGGCAATGATGGCAAAAATGGAGACATCGGCGAATCGTAAATCCGACATCATATCGGCGGCGATCGAGGTATTCGCGGAGATCGGATACTACCGGGCCACGACGGCACAAGTCGCAGAAAGGGCTAAAATATCGCAACCGTATATTTTTCGTTTCTTCTCGACCAAAGAAGCTTTGTTGCAAGCGGCGCTGGAGGCATCCTGGACGAGAGTGATCGATTCCTTCCGCAAGGTCGTGGAGTCCGCATCGCCGGAACAGCTGGAGACTGGGCTGATCCAAGCCTACGAGGATATTTTGGACGCGTATCGGAATGAAATACTGCTTCAGATGCAGGCTCAGACCATCCAGGAAGACACCATTCGGGAAGCGATGCGTAACGGATTCCGGGAAGTTCGCCGAATGGTTCTGGATGCCTATCAAGCGGCCGGCATTCCGAATGCCGAGGAACGGACGATGCTGTTTCTCGCCCGGGGAATGCTGTGCAACATCTCGGCAGCGCTGGACATGCC
The DNA here is from genome assembly GCF_018918005.1 of Paenibacillus sp. MSJ-34. Classification (GTDB taxonomy): domain Bacteria; phylum Bacillota; class Bacilli; order Paenibacillales; family Paenibacillaceae; genus MSJ-34. The sequence continues at coordinate 15,728 of NZ_JAHLPR010000005.1, forward strand.
GGAATTGAAGGAAGGAATGTAATGATCGCAGAATTTATAGAAAAAATTTACAAATCAGTGAAAGTTATATTATAATTATGTTAACAACAAGATAGCTTGATAGAGTGATATAGAATTGTTAATACAATCGCAATCGTATTAGAATTCTATATCATTCAGAAGAAACGCACTCGCCCTACAAGACGGCGGCAACGTTTCTTCTGGTTCCGAAATCGTTTGGACATCTCAGTTGAGACTGCAAACGATTTTTCTTTTTGTATTTTGAGAGAAAGGGGGGAATTGACGAATCCTGCCGGACGAGCATGAAGGAGTCTACGAATGGAAGCGGGATGATAGAATCGCATACACGCAAGTTGGTTGCTGTTGTTCGTTGATCGGATCCGCGGAAGAACTCCCGGTCCGATCCTCCTGAAGGAACGCGCGCCCATTACAAGAAGAAACGTCTTCACCGTTCCGTAATACGGCAGCGTTATCTTTAGGGGCTGGTTTGAAAGGTTTGCAAGCGTTTCCATTTTGAGAAGAAAAGGAGTGAATGAACATGATTACAGCAAAGAGCAAGTGGCTGAATGGTGCGATCATTCTTGCACTCGTTATCAGTTTAATACCGTTCTATGCCGCAACCGCCCTCGGCGCGGCAACCGGTGCGCCTGCAGTGCCGCAGGTATCGCACGACAACTGGGATAATGACGGAAGCTATACTATCAGTTGGAATATGTGGAGCGGGAATAATGCAACGTCTTGGGCATTGCTGGAGAACAATGTGGAAATGCCGGGGATTGGCGGGCCGTTGACCGACAATACGCCGGGAGGCCAGAGCGGCAGCGTCAAGCTGCAGGGGAAGAAGCTCGGACAATACACGTACGCGGTGAAGCTGACGAATTCGTTCGGCACTACGTTGTCGGCGCCGATTACGGTCAATGTAGGCAAGAAGGGGCCGCTGCCTTCGCCGGCGCCGGTCGGTCCGATGCCGAACAAGAACATCGTCGTCTATTTCCCGGAGTGGGGCATTTACGGCGCGCATAACAATTATACGATGGACAAAATCCCGTGGGATAAAGTGACGCATGTGAACTATGCGTTCGCCAAGCCGCTCGCCGACGGCACGATTGCCGGGTTCGACTGCTGGGCGGCGATGAAGGAATCCCAGGGTTGCGAGAACAAGGACGGAGCTTATGACGGGAATTTCGCCGATCTGCAGTATGCGAAGGCGAAGTATCCGCGCGTGAAAATTCTGATTTCGATCGGCGGATGGACGTTGTCCGGCACATTCTCGGATATTGCCGCCGATCCGGTCAAACGGAATCGTTTCGCGGACAGCTCCGTTGCGTTCATGAAGAAGTTCGGCTTCGACGGCATTGACATCGATTGGGAATATCCCGGCCAGCCGGGAGATCCGTATACCAACAACAAGTACCGGCCGGAAGACAAGCAAAACTTCAACCTTCTGCTGGCTAAGGTGCGGGAGAAGCTGGATGCCGCTTCCGCCGCGGACAACCGGACAGGCAACGACAAATATTTGCTGACGATCGCGGCTCCAGCGGGCTATACGGCCATTGAGACGTCGGAGCCGGGCGTCTATCATCAATATCTGGATTTCATCAATCTGATGACATACGACTATCGGGGGGCGTTCGATCGGGTCACAGGCCACCATTCCCCGGTATATCCGAGCGAGGACGGCAAGGAGAAGGAAAGGTTCAACGCGGATTACACGGCGAATCTCTACCATTCGCTCGGCGTGCCGAAGCACAAGCTGAATATCGGAACCCCATATTATTCGCGAGGCTGGGGGCTCGTCGACCCGAATACCGGCGTGAACGGCATGTACGCGAACAGCGGCGAGACCTACAATGTCGGACCTTGCGGCATCTGGGACGATCCGAACTCCCAGCATAACCAGTGCGGCGGGCAAAATCCGTATTATCATATCAAAAATGCGATGGAGAAAGACCCGGCGTTCACCAAATACCGCGATCCGGTCAATCAGACACCATGGTTGTATTCGCCTTCGAAACGGGAGGTATACACCTATGAAGATGAAGTGTCCATCGCGTTCAAAGCGGATTACGTGAATAACTCCGGTTGGGGAGGCATGATTGCCTGGGAGATTACGGGAGATTCGCCGGCAAGCGGAGGAACTGCGTTAACGGATATGATGTATCAGAAGTTTACGCAGCCGACTGCGCCGGATACCGAACCGCCGACCGCGCCAAGCGGCCTGGCCGTGACGGGCCAGACCTCGGCCAGCGTCAGCCTGTCGTGGGCCGCTTCAACGGATAATGTTGGCGTAACGGGCTATGAAGTGTATGCGAACGGCGCCGCGGCTCCGTCGACGACGACGACGGGGGCGACGAGCGCAACGGTAATCGGACTTGCTCCGAATACGACGTACAGCTTCACCGTGAAGGCTCGGGATGCCGCCGGCAATGTATCGGCAGCGAGCGGCGCGGTCAGTGCAACAACGGCCGCGGATGTGCCGGACGCCGAGCCGCCGACCGCGCCAAGCGGTCTGACCGTGACGGGGAAGACGTCAACCAGCGTCAGCTTGGCATGGACCGCTTCCGCCGATAACGTCGGCGTTGCCGCATACGACGTCTATCGCGACGGCGCATTGGCAGGCACAACGACAAGCACGGCCTATACGGCAAGCGGACTTGCTCCCGGCACGACCTATGTATTCACGGTGAAGGCCCGGGACGCCGCCGGCAATGTATCTGCCGACAGCAATGCCTTGAGCGTCACGACAGATACGGTCTCAACGCCCGAGTGGCAAGCCAATACAAGCTATACCGCGGGCGATGTGGTCATGTACAATAACATGCAGTATAAGTGCCGGCAGTCGCATACGTCATTGCCAGGTTGGGAACCTCCGAATGTTCCCGCACTGTGGCAGTTGCAGCCGTAATAGCGAATAAAAACAATCTTGAGACGATCCGCTTTTCCGCAGTGCTGAAACGGATAGAACAAGTTCTGGGCGGAAAAGCGGACCCGCAAACATAAGAATCAACCAATGACGAAAAAGGGAGTGATTCATATGTCCGGAGGTATCCGCAGAACGAAGTTCCTGTTAAGAAAAATAGGCCTATGTCTTTTAACGCTCATCCTGCTTGTGCCGGCTGCTCCAATCCTTTCCCTGGCATCGTCCGCGGCATTAAGTCCAACGGACGATTCATATGTGCATCAGGGCAATGCTTCCTCCAACTATGGCGCCTCCTCATCGCTGTACGTCAAAAATGATGCGGCCAACTCCCGCCAAGCCTTTTTGAAATTTAACCTTTCCGGAATTTCGGACGTAACGAACGCCAAGCTCAGAATGTATGGGAGCGCTTCTTACAATACCGTTTTATCCGCCTATCAAACCGGAGATCAATGGAATGAGCGGACCATCGCTTGGAACAATAAACCGGCGCAGGGAAGCTTGGCCGGAAGTGTGCCGATGAATACCGCGAAAGCTTATTACGAGTTGGATGTGACGTCTTACGTGGCAGCAGAAGCAGCCGGGGACGGGGTCGTCTCTTTTATGCTTCAAGATAGCGCAGGCAAATATACGACGTTAAACAGCAAAGAAAACGGGTCGAACGGACCCCAACTTGTCGTTGCCGGCAGCGGAACGAGTCCCGGCGAGGATCGTCAGCCGCCTTCCGCTCCAACCAATGTTACGGCTGCTGCCATGTCAGGGACACAGGTTTATTTAAGCTGGAGCCCCTCTACAGACAATGTGGGGGTTACGGGATACGAAGTATTCCGAAACGGAGACCTGGCAGCAGAAACGACTGGTACCTTTATAAATGATACCGGCCTGAATCCGGATACAACTTACAGCTATTACGTGAAGGCCAAAGATGCTGCCGGCAACCGGTCCGCTCCCAGCAGCACAGTGACGGTCGCAACCCTGTCGGATTCCGGCTCTACCCCGGTCTGCACAAATGCGCTTAACAGTACTGCAGCGATCCAGAATGCGATGAAAAACGCCTCTCCCGGCGATGTGATTGCCATAGCGCCAGGAACCTATGTTGGAGTGCGATCCACGAGTGGAGACCCGGGAGGACAGGGCTTGTTCTATTCCGGCAAAAACGGAAGCCAAGCTTCCCCAATTATTCTGAAAAGCTGCGATCCGGCTCACCCTGCCGTGTTCAAAGGAACGAATGTAAACGACGGCTCTTACGGCATTCATTTGACCGGAGATTATTGGCAAATTCGTGATATTGAGATCCATACCGCGCAAAAGGGAGTTGTCGTCGATCATGGGAATTATAATCTTCTTCATCGGCTGAAGGTGCACAACATCGGAGACGAGGGGGTTCATTTCCGGGACGGAAGCTCATACAACACGCTGGAGTATTCAACGATATACGATACCGGCAAGTATCAGCCGGGATATGGGGAAGGGGCGTATGTCGGATCGGACTCCAGCTCGAACTACGAACATCTGGTATATGACAACGTGATTCGACATACGGTGTTTGACGGCGGGATTACCGCGGAACATATCGATGTAAAAGAAGGGGCCAGCGGAACCGTCATTGAATATTGCACATTCAATGGAACGGGAATCAGCGGCGCCAATAGCGCGGACAGCTTTATCGATGTCAAAGGCGTCAACACTGTCGTTCGCTACAACCAAGGCTATCGGAACGGAAACGCCAATATCGCCGACGCGTTCCAGGTCCGGACCCACGGCACGTTATACCCGACGGGGACGAACAATTCATTTCATCATAATACGGTCAATCTGGACGACTCAGCCGGATATGTCGTATATGCGACCAGTGCGGCAACAGGGACGACAGCCCACGACGATGTCCGGATCGGCGGCGGCAACCTGTATAACAAGAATGTCAACAAATAATGAAGTAGTTAGTATGGATACAAGCTTCCCGTACAAGGGAGCTTGTTTTCCTGTCTATCCCAACGGTTGTAGTCCGCTCCATTCCAGGCTCCGCTCGTAAAGCTTTTCCTGCTGCCGGTTATCGTAAGAAAACGGCCCTGTTTGCTTCGGTTCCTTTTTATGGAAGTATTGGCCCGATACCCCTTCAAGCGATGAATCGGTCGCTAATCTCAGCGACGGTTCCGCTCCTTTTTCCGGATTGGACATAAATAACTTTAAGAGAGGCCGAAACAAGGATGGCGCCATCCGCGCCGATTGAGGCGTGTAGATGACTCCGGGATGCACCGCATTAACGGTCACAGATGTGCCGGACAGCCGGCGAGCAAGCGTATAAGTGAACATGACGACAGCCAATTTCGAAGCGCCGTATGCTTTCATCGAATTGTACGGAACAGGTTCGGGCAATTGATCGATATTCAAGCTTTTTGCCTGCACTCTCGAGGCCACATTGACGATCCGGGCCGGTGCGCTTGCCTTGAGTGTGTCCAGCAAAAGGTGGGTCAACAGAAACGGAGCATAATAGTTCAAGGCAAAAGTCATTTCCATTCCTTCCGCATTTTTTTGATATTGTTGAAATAAGCCGCCGGCGTTGTTGATCAGCACATGCAATTGTTTGTGACGGCTTAGATATTGCTCTGCCAAAGATCGGATGCCATCGCCGGTTGACATATCCGCGAGCAACAATTCGACGTTCCGGTTTCCGCTTCGCTCTATAATATCCGCTTTTGCTTCTTCCCCCCGCTTTACATCTCTTGCCGCTATAACAACATGCGCCCCAGCCTTTGCCAATCCCAACGCCGTTTCCTTGCCGATTCCCGAATTGGCGCCTGTAATCAGGCACAACTTTCCGTTCATGTCCGTTGTCATGAATTTACAGCCATCCTTTCTCATCGGCAATATTGACGGCTTGCTGCCTCGATTCGGCTTCCAGCTTCTGAATCGCCGAGGATAAATAGTTCCGCACGGTCCCCTTCGTCAGGAAGAGGGCCTTGCTGATCTCGTCGGTCGACATGCCTTTCTTGGTCAATCGCAGCATTTCGACCTCCCTTTCGCTGAGCGGGTTTTCCTCTTTCATGAAGAGGGCCGCCGCCAAATCCGTGCTAATGACCCGTTCGCCGTTCATCACTCGGCGGATCGATTCGATGAGGAAATCGATCGGTTCGTCCTTCAATAAATAGGCGTCGACTTGGGCATCGATGGATTTCTGCAAGTAACCGGGTCGGGCAAACGTGGTGACAATCACGATTTTGCAGGGCAAGCCGGCGTTTCTGATCCGCTCGGCCAACTCCAGGCCGCTGACGAGAGGCATTTCGATATCCAGCACGCACACATCGGGCCGATGCCGCTGGATCGCTTCCCAGGCTTGATTTCCGTCGGGCGCCTCCGCGACCACCTCGATATCGGATTCGAATTTCAACAACGAGGCGAAGGCGCCGCGCAGCATTTGCTGATCTTCCGCTATGACGACTCGAATCATGATGCAGAATTCTCCTTTCCTTGCCGGCGAAGCGGAAGTTTCATGGAAATGGCCGTTCCTCCGCCCGGCGCATGATTTACCGCAAGAGTTCCGTGAAGGGCTTGCATCCGCTCGTTCATCGACGCAATTCCGTTTCCGCTTGCTTGCTCCGCCAGCCCGACTCCGTTATCCGTTATATCGATGCAATAGCAACGGTCCACGGTCTCCAATTTGATCGTACATTGCGATGCCCGACTGTGCTTGACGATATTCGTCACCGCTTCCCGCACGGAGAGCGCGATCATCGTTTCCTCCACGCTGGATAACAGCGGAGGCTTCCCGTTCTCCACGATATCAAGTTCAATGCCCGCCGTATGCAGCAGCTTGCGGGATTGTTCCAGCTCACCGGCCAGGGATGCGAACTTCATATCCGAAACCAGCTCCCTCACTTGCTTCAAGGCGATTCTCGACGTAGCCAGTATATCTTGCAGTTCTGCCTTGGCTTGCCGGGGATCCTTATCCACCCATTTCGCGGCGAGCTCGCTTTTTAACTTGATCATCGTCAAGGTTTGGCCGAGCGTATCGTGAAGATCCCTCGCAATCCGCTTTCTTTCCTCTTGTTGAATGAGCTGTTTATTTGCTGCGTCCAATTCGCCCTGCAAGTCTCTCGTTTTCACGATGATATAAATGACGATAGGAAGCATCATTTGAACGATCATAATCGGGAGCAGAATCGGCTGTTCCCGTTGGAACAACAGATCCGCTCTTTGCCAAGAAACGAAGAGAAACATGATAGCGATGGCCGCAATGCCTAGACCAATATTCCACTTGGATTTGGATCTTCCGAGCAGGTCGGCAAAAATAAATCCAAAAAGCAGGATGTTCGGGCCGGCATGCACCGCAAGTATTGCCAATGCGGCCAACCCGAGTACAATGGCCGCCAGTTGCAGCCAATCCCGCCGCCAAAGCGCGATATAAAATGAAGCCATAAACAAGAGCAACAGCAGTAGGCTGCCCAAGAGCCCAAGAGCGGACTTTGCGCTGAGAACGAAATAGAATAAAAATACGACCGAGAAGACATCCAGCAGCAGATAGTATTTGATTTGATCTCTCGGGTAAAGTTTGTGAATCATCCGCTATAGCCTCCGGGTCGGCTACCTGGATTCGAACAGTCCTACCGCGCGTCTGCGGACCGATTCCATCGGTCCGAGTTTGAAGACGCGAAGCCATACGGTTGCAAACCATAATTGGAATACGGACATGCCGAACCAGACCGCTATGATTGTCAAGGAATTAAGCTTTCCGCCGAGAGCGAAGCCCCAGCCGTAGAAAATGACGGAGCAGATCACATTTTGGATGACGTAACAGCTTAACGACATTTTTCCGGCATGTTCAAGCAGGCGCCAAAGCCCATTCCACTTCGTATATTGTACCATGTTTCCAATGATTGCTATATAGCCCAGGGACAGCAATGGAGCGAATAAATAGCGGACAGGCAAGTCGAATGCTCCGCCAGGAATGAAGACAAGCAGATTTAAAGGCAACCCTACATAAAGTCCGAGCTTCAAAAGCTTGCTGCGCCGTCTTCGGCCGTTCTCATCCTGAGCGAACACCCCTGAGCGCATAAGTCGGACGCCAAGCAGAAATAAAAACACATTCATCGGAATGACGAGGATTGTCTCCAATCGCAGCAGGAGGAAATGAGACAGCCGGTATTGAATTTGCTCCAGCCAAGTGCCGTCTCGATATAGAGCGATAATATCGGCAAAGCTGCCCAATGAAATATTGGCATCGATCAGGCCAAGCAGCAGAATGCCTAGAATCAAGGTCGCGTGAATGCTCCCGATCGCTTTCATCGTGACGGATATGACGCGGTCGCCGCCTTTGACGATGAAGGCGACAATGATGGCGGTCACGCCATAGCTCATTAAAATGTCATATTCCATGACTAGGGTAAAATGAAGCAAGCCTTCCAAGAACAAGATCAGAGACACCCAAATATAGGTTCCCGGCCAAGCTTTTCCTTGGCGCATCGCTTGCCGGTACTTCATCTCCAGTCCGACGCCGAACATGATCGTGAGCAGCCCGAGCAGCTTCCCGTTCACAAGGAATAATACGGTCATCCTGACGAGGTCGTTCGCGCCCCACCAACCGGAATGATCGAACGTTGTAATATAAGATAGATCTCCCAAATTCGCGAATATCCAAATGTTTGTCCCGAGCGTTCCCAGGATGGCGAATCCCCGTAAAATATCAAGCAGGCGGATTCTTTCTTTGCGTTGTTCCATAGCGTTCACTCTCTTCTTGTCATAATTAGCGTAATTCCATTGTAACGACGGGGAGATGGACAGAACATTCACATCTGTAAAGAGAAGTTGATGACAGGTGTCATATGGCTGCATAAACGAGCGTTTGCTTTGACGGTAAGACATCGCATTTCTTAAGAATTGAATGCAACGCCAATCTTATGGTTCGATTCGCAAGCGGAAGAGGCGGCGCAATTTTACACCTCGATCTTCGGAAATTCCAAAATCGGGAGAATCACTTACTATGGGAAGGACAATCGCGATGTGCGCAGGACGCCTGAGGGAACGGTTATGACTGCGGAGTTTCAACTGGAAGGACAGCAATTCGTCGCTTTAAACGGCGGTCCGCATTTTACGTTTACAGAGGCAATATCCTTTATCGTCCATTGCGAGGATCAAGAAGAGTTGGATTATTTCTGGGATAAGCTCTCTGAAGGGGGAGACGAGAAGGCGCAGGTGTGCGGCTGGCTGAAAGACAAATTCGGCGTGTCGTGGCAGATCGTTCCCGGCAATTTGACGGAGATGATATGCGACCTCGACCCGGAAAAATCGGAACGAGTAATGAAGGCGTTGCTCCAAACGAAGGCCAAAATCGATATCGAAACGTTGCGGAAAGCGTACGAGTGAGAGCGATAAGATGCTTGCATAACGAAGATAAGGCCATCCCGCATAGGAAACGCGAGCGCTTGATAGCAAGTGCAAAAATCCATTAATTTGGCGAAAAAAACCGTTTTTGGATCGTAGCAACTGCAAAAATCCATCTATTCGGGCTCGTTTCCCGCACTTTTCGTTCAAGTGGGCAGAAATAACTGGATATTTGCAGCTACGCGAGCGAAAATCGTCCGAATCCGCTTTTGTAAATGGAAAATTGCAGTTGCATGAGTCAATTTCATCATACCACTGGCGGCTGACGACCCGTCGAGCGGGCTAACGAAACGGATACGCGCTAATAGCCTGTAAATCACCTTGTTGCTGGTGTAACGAAACTGAAACACGCTAATGAGGGGAAAAAGGCCGTAAAACCGCCGATTTTCAATGAATAACGATGCGTACTTTCGTTAGGATGGGAACGTCTTCATTTTGAGCCCAATAAGGATTGCCAGTTTCGTTAGCGCCAAATGAAGAAGCGTAGGTTGGCGCGGATCGCCTTCGAAATAGGGAGGAATCCCCTTCTATATGCGCAATAAAGCCAGTTACATCAACGGTGGCCACTTATGAAATTGACTTACATAACAGGGCGAACGCTGCTCATATCTGTACGCAACCAAAAAAACGGTCGGGACGAGCGCCCCTGGCGGTTTTCCTTGTGATATTGGAATCATTTGCTATGATTAGCTTGACGGCAGCTTCTTTTCCTCTCATGACAGGCCGTACGTTTAATAGTAACCAAGGAGGCAAATCGATGAATGAACAAGGGCAGGTTCACCTCAACCAAGTCAGTCCGATCAAAAACAAAATAGGGGGCATTTTCGTCCCGGTACGGAATCTAGAAAAGTCCCGCCGTTGGTATTGCCAAGTTCTAGGGCTGAAAGGAGCCGACTGCGAAATTATGAACGGCCATTTGTGCCCGCTGCCGATGGAGGGAACCGGGCTCGTTCTGGACACGATGCCGAAGTGGGGAGGCGACCGGCCGGACGGAGCCCCTCCCATCGAAACTCCCGCTTTTACGTTCCTGACTGCGGATTTGGAAGGTTCGCTTGCCTATATGAAACAACTGGGCGTGGAACTCGTAACGGAAATCGAACATGATCAGTGGTTCGTTGTAAAGGATCCGGACGGCAACAAGTTGATGATTTGCCGCGAATAACGTCAGTCGGCGAAAGATTCTTTTTCGGATAGTTGCTTGATGATATCTAATGTTGCCTCCCAGTTCTTATCCGAATGTTCATACATACTCAAAGTCGCAAAGTCGCTTTGTTTTAATTTCAAGACTGTCATGTTATCTTGTTCATATAACGAAAATGTAATGATCGAATAGTTTTCGGGGATAAAGCTTTCAAGTCAGTCATTGGAATGACTCCCGATGAATTCCGCAAAAGAAGAGCATCCGGCTGCGAATCGTTGCCGGTAGAAGGAGTATAAGCAGCACCGTTTATTCCTTCCATGCGCGATAGATCTTTTCCGTATACTTGGTGACAGCCTCATCATAATCGGGATATGGATATCCAAGGCTCTCTGCCACGGATTTGGAATATGTTCTGAATAACTCGTAACAAGTGAATAAAGACTGCCACATATTCGGGTAACCGTTCCCGGAATAAGTGGATAGCAAGGCGTCCCAAGTTTCCTTGGGGAGATAGCGGTCGATAAATTTATAATTTTTCCCCACGCTGAAGGAAAAGCCTTGCTCTACTCCGATCTGCCATGACATCATTCTTAGCAGATTAGGGCGGGCAATTTCGTTTAAATGATCAATGGCAAAGAGGATTTCTTTTCTCGCCAATCCTTTTACGACGTAAGTGGAGACCATCCAAAATTCGTTGCAGCAATCGTCAAATGCTCTTGCGGTCGGCTTTTGAATCCAGTATTGGCGGTCGCTTGCGATGACTTCGGTTTTGACGAGAGCATCCTTATCCAGCAGGACTTCCACCAAGCCGTCGCTATTTGCAAAGTAATCTTCGGCTTCGTTTACCGGAATCAGCGTCAAATCCAATTTATTGCCGTCTTCAAATAGAATGATATAAGAGAACCAATTCCCGAGTTCCGCCGGGAACAGCTCCATATCCTCGGGCTTTTGCATCATCGTGCGCTTGCCGAACCGATCCAGCCAACGATCGTTTTCTTTAAAAGAATCCATATCGGTCACAAAATAAGAAATATCGTAATCCTGAAACGAATCGCGGGGGATATTTCGGTTCGTGCGCGATCCTTCCAACGTTGCGAGTCGAATTCTATCATCTTTTATAGCAAAATCAACAAACATGCGCATCATTTCTTGCTCGCTCCTCATTTCCAACGTCCTCCAGTCTTAGCCATTTTATTGTAACATTAGAAATAGAACCGCTGCAAAGTAGTCCAAAGCTCGAACAGTACAGAGAAAGGGTCATCCCCAAGGATGGTCCTTTAAGATTTGCCCCCGCATGCTTCGGTGCTCTGGATGGCAATCCACACAGTTGTGTATACGCTTATAAATCGGTTAACGTTTTGTTATGGATGTTAAATCCCGTTATATTGGGAAAGTATTATGTTTTATTTTTTTGAAAATATTGCAAATATGACGATAAGGGGGTAACGAAATGAAAAAGAGATGGCTGGGAACAGGTCTGACCCTTCTTCTCTCCCTAAGTATGCTGGCCGGCTGCGGCGGAACGGCGCCCGGCTATATGGCGACGAGATGAATACCGATTTGATGCAGGACGATGTCCGGCTCCCGCAAGTGAATTCCCGCATTCCCGCGGGCCGGTGGGGCAAGCCGGAGGATTTGGTCGACCCGTCCGTTTTCGAATATAAGGTGGCTATGTAAATAATTTGACGCTGCCCGGCCTCGGCATCGAGGTGAACGAGGCGAAAGTCCGCGAAATGGCTGCGATCGGCCATAATTGGCGGAATCCCGTATGGCGGCAGGAGGACGGACGATCGCGGAGTGGTAGGCAATGGCGTTGGCGTTGCATCGAAAAAGGCTGCGGATTCGAGTTCATTGGAAGGTGCCATGTGTTATTGGCCGGCAATCACCGTGTTGAAGACGAACTCCTGCAAAAATGGATGTATTTACCCAACTAAACAGGAAATGAGGCAAAAAGCCTGTGATTGGAGTCAATTTCATAATACCGCTGCACCGCTGACGATCCGTCGAGCGGGCTAACGAAACTAGAACACGCTAATAGCCTGTAAATGACCCCGTTGCTGGTGTAACGAAACTAGAACACGCTATTGAGGGGAAAAGGTTGGTAAACCGGCCGATTTTCAATGAATAACGATTTGTACTTTCTTTAGGGTGGGAACGTCTTCATTTCGAGTCCAATAAGGATTGGCAGTTTCGTTAGCGCAACAAGAGCGCCGCGTGAATCCCCTTAGATTTGTAGGGAGGCATCCCCTTCTATATGCGAAATAGAACCCTGTTTCATCAACGGTGGCCAATTATGGAATTACTCAAAATGCATGTATTTACTCAACCAAACCAATAGCGTTGCACCGAGAAATTGCTATCCGGACCGTACGGCCGTTATTATGCGTCCAAATCGCTTATTTGCTGTTTAGGAAGACATTGATTCCGTTATTCGTTCGTCGGAGGTCTTGTTCTTGCACTTTTGCCGCGAATAAAGGATCGTCTGTCCGCAAACGGTCCAAAATCGGGCCGTTTGTCATAATTAACGTATCCAGTGTCCGCGAATTTGAGGAGCAGGGCGGCAGGCGATGTTATTGGTTTTTTCCGCCGCATATTATATTCTTACCCATGATTATTATTTGATGTAAGAGAAAAACACTAAGATACAACAAGCTATAAGAAAAAAGGGAGATATGATGACAAAGGAACTTGTAGGATGGAACTTCGACAACAGTTACGCCCGTCTGCCAGAACTGTTCTTTTCCAAGGTCGACCCGACCCCCGTTCGTTCGCCGAGGCTGGTTGTTCTTAACGATCGGCTGGCGGCGTCTCTCGGATTGAATGCCGAAGCGCTGCGCAGCGGCGACGGCGCAGCAGCGTTTGCCGGGAATCGAATTCCCGAAGGTGCCGAGCCTCTTGCTCAAGCGTACGCAGGCCATCAATTCGGGCATTTCACGATGTTGGGGGACGGCCGGGCGCTGCTGCTCGGCGAGCAAATCACCCCTGCGGGCGAACGGTTCGATATTCAACTGAAAGGTTCGGGAAGAACGCCATACTCCCGACGAGGCGACGGCCGAGCGGCGCTTGGGCCGATGCTGCGCGAATACATCATCAGCGAAGCGATGCATGCCCTTGGCATTCCTACGACCCGCAGTCTGGCGGTGGTAACAACCGGCGAGTCGATTCTCCGCGAAACCGAGCTGCCCGGCGCGGTTCTGACCCGTGTAGCTGCCAGCCATCTGCGCGTCGGGACGTTTCAATACGTTGCAAAATGGGGGACGGTCCAGGATCTTCGAACCCTTGCCGATTATATACTGCTAAGGCATTTTCCGGATTTCGATCCCGACGAGAACCGTTACCTGTTTCTGTTGCGGGAAGCGGTCGAGCGTCAGGCCTCGCTCATTGCCCAATGGCAACGGGTCGGTTTTATTCACGGGGTGATGAACACCGACAATATGGCCCTTAGCGGAGAAACGATCGATTATGGGCCTTGCGCTTTCATGGATGCGTACGACCCGGCGACGGTGTTCAGTTCCATTGATACGCAGGGCCGTTACGCCTATGGCAATCAACCGTATATTGCCGCTTGGAATCTCGCGCGATTTGCCGAAACCTTATTGCCGCTTCTGCATGACGACGAGGCGCAGGCTGTCAAAATGGCCGAGGATGCGATATCGGATTTTGCCTCGCTGTTTCAGCGGAATTGGCTTGCGGGCATGAGGGCGAAGCTGGGGATCTTTCACGAAGAGCAGGAGGACGAATCCTTGATTGGAGACCTGCTCGGCATCATGCAGAAGTATCGTGCGGATTACACCAATACGTTTCTCGCCTTAACCTTTGACAAGATGGAGGACTCGGATTTATCTTGCGCCGCGGAATTCGCTTCATGGCATGAACAGTGGCAGGCGAGGCTGGGCAGGCAACAGGAATCGCAGGCCTCCTCGCATCAATTGATGCGCAGCAGCAACCCCGCGCTCATCCCTCGCAACTACCGAGTGGAAGAGGCGCTGGAAGCCGCGTCGGAGCGGGGAGATTACAGCGTGATGGAGCGGCTGCTTCATGTTCTTTCCAATCCTTACGCGCACTCTCCCGAACAGGCGGAATATTCCTCGCCGCCTGCGCCGTCGAGCCGGCCTTACCGAACGTTTTGCGGCACCTGACATTTCCTCGCCGCAATAACGCAAAATGCTGCAGCCCTCTCCTTCGGGAGACGGGCTGCATTTTGCGTAGGAGCGATTATTGGCAAAACGAAACGGCCTCAGTCCAATTAAGGACCAAGGCCGTGTTGCAGGATGATACTTTCATGCTGCTTTGTTTTAAGCCCTCGCGAGCCTTTTGCTTACAACAACCATCAATGCCGCCAAGCCGAGGAAATACAGAGGCATCGTTGCTAATGAATCATTATGAAGGTAACTCATGCCGCTGGTAATAAGGCTGACAACAATGTAGTAACCCAACCCGAATATGGCGCCGGCCGTACCGAGTACATCGCTGTAATGGATTAGCGCGAGACTAAGGCAGTTAGGAATAGCCATGCCAATCCCCAGCAGTAGAATGAAGAGACAAGCTACCATCAAAACCATACATACGATGGAAGGGCTCATTCCATAAAGAGCGAGACCGGTGAGGCAAGCAGCTCCCGCAGTCGTGACGATGGCGCCGAGTAGGATGATTCGTTCCGCCGGCAATTTCGTTAGCAGTTTTTCCGATAACATTGCGCCGAATATGGAAGAAATGGCTACGAAAATTCCGAAAAAACCGAACATGCCCGGACTCATATGGAAAAATTCAATAAAAATAAACGGGGCTTCGGCATAGTAACTAAACAATATGCCATTGGTCGCTCCTATAAGAAAACCGAATGCCCATACTCTACGGTCGGAAATCAAACGTTTGGCTACAGAAAGAGTGTTAATGTTTGAAGTTGCGAACACCCTTGTCTCGGGCAGAGCAACGAACGTGTACATAAAAATGGCAGCGCTCATCGCAAGAAGAGTGATGAAAACAGCCTTAAAACCAAGCGATTGATCGATCCATCCTCCAAGTAACGGTCCGACTGCCGGGGTGAAAGCCAGAGCTGCGGAAATTTGAGCAAAAACAGCATGACGTTTGGCTCCATCAATACTCTCGCGCAGAATGGTTTGCGTAACCACGGAACCGGTACTAGCGCCAAAGGCCTGAATGAACCGGCTCACCAATAACCACTCGGCCGAATTAGAAAGATAACAACCCAAGCTTCCTGCGCCATAAACGATAATTCCCCATAGCAATGCGGGACGCCGTCCTATGGAATCGGAAAGTCTTCCCCAGCAAAAAACGCCGAAAGCGAAGCCTAGGAAGTAAATGCTAAGCGTCAGTTGGATGACGTTGCCGCTTGCATGCAAATGATTGGCTATATCGGGCAATGACGGCGTATAGATCGTTTCGCTAATTTGCGGGAAACCCACAAGAAGAATGAATAACAACAATGAAGGCGTTGAGATTTTTCTTGCCATATTCAATAACCCCCTATAATCCGAAAATCTCAGTTCGCTTAAAGAGAAATTACGGAATGGGGGGGTTGCATTTGATTAATCTTGCGAATGAGAGAGTCATGTGTTTCACCTTTATTCTTATAGGGGGGCAATATATCAAGCATTATATCAAGATTCTAATATGTTAACAATGTACATGGGCGGCTTGTCCCTGTCTATAGGACGCTCGGGCACCCGCAATGGATACCCGTCATTTTCCGCTTATGATGCCGACTTTTCGATCAACTGCCGAACCAAACCGAAGGTCCCATCCAGCCGCTTGGCGCGACGGCGACATATTTATACGTTCCGGCAGGTTGATTGCCCAAGTCCCTCGCGCCCTGATGAATATCATGTCCGGGTCGCCCGCCTTCTTCGCTGAAGGAATCGATAAGCACTTCGCCGCTCGTCGTTACTCTGTAAATATAAATAGACATGTATCCGCCGATATGCGAATCATAGGCCGCATAGTGGACCCTAAGATTACCGCCTTGGTGTATGTAGGTTCCCGTTTGTTGATCGGCGAACGCAGTCGAGGCACAAACGAATAGCATGACAAACACCAGTAAAACCACTTTCATTTTTTTCATTACCGAACTCCTCCTTAGAATGGGGTTAGTGAATAAAGCATGTAAGATGTATATGTAAAAAATTACCTATGATTCCTCGGATAACTTCTCATCATCACTTTACGTTCCCAAGATGAGGGCTTATATAAGCGGGGAAAGGAAGATCGCTCTATTCGGCCAGTGGTTGCGATCTTCTTGCTGCATTGATATCCATTGGATCGAATTTTGCTGATACAAGTTGTATAAATACAACCTCTACGAAGGCTGGGAGGCAGGGACTATGTGACCGATTCCAATCGCCGAGGAGGAAATTCCAATCAATGAAATAATTCGAAGAATGATATGCGGGGCCCGGAATGCGGATAAGGCCTTCAAAGTGAAATCGGAATTGAAACAGCGGCAGTTATCATATCTTTCAAGGCGTCCCTTCGAACGCCCTGAAACCGTCCTATGACCCGATCTAACGTTTGCCTCCGGGCATCTCTTGAATGCGGCAATTATGGAAGGCGGTCAGTTTCCACTCTCCGTTACGCTTCACGGCCACATTCGTATTAATCGAGCCTCTGTCGTTCGGGTCCTCGGAAGGATTGGCCAAACGCGCCTCCCCGATTGCATGGACAATCGCCACGTCCGGTGTAATGAAGCGCGGCTGCAAGCCGGAAGCTGCTCTGGATTCCAACACCGAACCTTTCAGCGGACCGTTGAATAACCATTCGTGCGTATCGGCGATCTGCTTTCTCCCTTTCAGATGCTGTCCCGCAAACGTCACATAATCCGCGTCCTCCGTAAAGCAGTCGCCGTATGCCGCGCCATCCCCCTTATTCCAGGAGTCGGTCAGCTTTGCAAATAATGCTTGGATAGCCTCCACATCTTCTCGATTTGCCATTGGAATCGTTCCTCTCATCGTAAATTTATTCTGACATGCTGTCGCCCTATGGTATACTGGTAACTAAGAAATGCTTAACAAACAAATTTGCTTAATGAATATAATATCTTAATATATTAAGGTATTATGATTATAATATGGAGGTTTCGCCATGTCAAGCAACAATGATCCTTCCGCATTATCCAACCCTACATCTCTACAACAAGCTTTACTTAACGAATTGCGCCAAAACAGCGCGCGAGCCGTTATGCTTCATCAACTCATCTCCGAGAAATTAGGCCTGAACGCCACCGACCATAAGTGTCTCGATTTCTTGATGCGCACCGGTCCCGTTACGGCCGGTCAATTGGCGGGGTTGACGGGTCTAACAACGGGAGCGGTGACAAGCGTAATCGATCGCTTGGAACAAGCCGGATATGTAATGAGGGATAAGGATCCGAACGATCGAAGACGCGTCGTGGTCAAACCGGTTCCGGACGGTTCGGACCGGATCTCTCTCATGTTCGAATCCATCGCTCAATCGATGCTAGCGCTACTGTCGCAATACAGCGAGCAGGAGACGCAACTGCTTCTTGACTTTATTAGACAGTGCAATGACATCGCGTTGGTTGAGATGAACAAAATGAAACATGAGTCTACATCACGATGAGAATGACAGACAACACCAGCATGAGCAAAGCGTTGATCGCCATGACAGGTTTATGCTTGGCCCGAAACAGATGGGCATGGATGGCCCCTGCCATCAGAAGGATGAAAAGGGCTGCGGCGTAGTTCGATAATTCCGGTATCCAAAATGCCGCAATCATTCCGAGTATGCCGACCGATTCCAACGAGGCGACGACATCCATAAACCAGATGGGGGTACCTGTATTCGTTCCAATGTCGAACCATCGATTTTGTGCGTGTCAATTTCATGGCAACGGACACGGCAAATATACCTATTAGAATCAACTGAATGACCATATAGACGATATTCAAATGCGTCACACTCCCCGGAATATTTATTCATAGAAAGAGCTCGCGCTCTCGCTGCTGCTTTAAAGCATAACGTAATTCATCTAATAAATATGCAGTTTAGACTACAGTAGAAGGGAACAACCGCAAAAACCCGTAAGAAGCCACTTTTTTCAAAGTGTCCATCCTACGGGCCGCAGTTCAAGGGGTTATATCATATTATTTTGTATAGTTGTCGAAATAACCTTGTATAAACACAATCGGTGTGCCTTTATCTCCGCTTCCCGAAGTTAAATCGGAGAGGGAACCGATAAGATCGGTAAGCTTTCTGGGTGTAGTGCCTTGCGCTTCCATCGATCCGACAAGATCGGAACCTTTATTGTTAATGTATTGGGATATAGCTTGTTTCAGGTCTTCGCCTCTTAAGTGCGCAAAGTTGTTATCCGCAAGATATTTCAACTTCACTTCATTAGGCGTACCGTCAAGTCCTGATGTGTATGCCGGCGATACAACGGGATCGGCAAGCTCCCAGATTTTCCCTACCGGGTCTTTAAATGCTCCGTCTCCGTAAATCATGACTTCAACATGTTTGCCGGTCTTTTCTTTGAGCAACTGTTGTATTGTATCAACGATAGGCTGGCAGTTGCGCGGGAACAGTTTCACACGATCTTCTGTCGATTTATTTGAGCCTAGCAGACCGTATGCTTCATTATATCCGCTGCCATGAATCGGTTCCGATAATATGTTATCGAGGGAATAGATTTTAACTCCGCCATTAGCCTTTAATATTTTCTTCGTTCTGAATCTTGTATGGATATCGCAAGTCAGAACACTTTTTGTGTAATCCAGAATGGTCTTTGGATGATTTGAGAATATAACTTCGCATGCAACCCCGTATTCTTCAACTAACGATTTATAATAATCAATATAATCAACACCGGTAAAAGGATGCTTTTTGTATCCGAAATGGTTGCGGAATTGTTGTTCCGTTAAAACATCGGTCCAAGGATTGATTCCTTTTTCATCAAGCATGTCTAGATCCACCAAGTGGTTGCCAACTTCATCGGATGGGTAGCTAAGCATTAAAACCATTTTTTTAACGCCTTTTGCGATACCGCGGAGACAGACTGCAAAACGATTGCGACTTAAGATCGGGAATATGACACCAACCGTGTCTTCTCCAAATTTTGAACGAATATCTTGAGCGATATGATCGATCATAGCATAATTGCCTTGAGCCCGGGCAACGATGGACTCCGTGACAGTCACGATGTCTTTATCATGAATTGTAAATCCTTCCGCTTCTGCAGCCTTGAGAACACTATTTACGACAATTTCCTCGATGTTGTCCCCTTCATTTATGATTGGGCAACGAAGGCCCCTAACAACCGTTCCGACCGTTCTTTCCAATAGAATCGCTCCTTATAAGCATTAAAGTTCATACCCATTTTATATTACGGCGTGCCTACTTGTACTATACATCGGTTGAATGGTATAAGTAAAATGGATATATTGAATGATGGATATAAGAGGTGTTTATATGGTAAGTAAATTAGATTTATATAAAGTATTTTACAGGGTAGCAAAAAGCGAAAGTTTTTCAAACGCCGCCAAAGGCCTTTATATGACACAACCGGCTGTTAGCCAGGCGATCATGCAACTGGAACGAGAATTAGATATTCGTCTTTTTAATAGAACGCCTAAAGGGGTATCGTTAACCAATGAAGGGAGTCTTTTATTTGAATATGTAAATTCGGCGATTCATTTACTTGATGCCGGGGAAGAAAAAATGTTAGAATTTAAAAATTTAACGGCAGGGGAATTAAAGATCGGTGTGGGAGACACGATTTCCAGATATTTTTTACTTCCGTATTTAGAAGCTTTTCATAATCATTATCCGAATATAAAGCTAAAGATTGCTAACGGTACAACATTAGAGCTCTGTTCCCTGTTAAAATCGGGAGAGGTAGACATTGCAATTTGCAATTTTCCGCTTGATGACCCTGCATTAGAACGAAGACCGTGTATTGATATCCATGATATTTTTGTTTGTGGGGAGAAATACAAAAATCTATTATCTAAACCGGCAGGCCTTGATGAAGTGGCAAAATTGCCATTAATATTACTGGAAACCAAATCAAATTCCAGAAGGTACGTAGAGGAGTATATGATATCGAAAGGGATAAGGATTTCGCCGGAATTTGAATTAGGCTCGCATGATTTATTATTGGAGTTTGCCAGAATCAATTTAGGGATTGCCTGTGTGACGAAAGAATTTTCACAAGAGTATTTAAATAAAGGATTGCTGTTTGAAGTAGAACTAACGGAGGAAATTCCCAAGAGAAGCATAGGAGTATGTTTTTTGAAAAGTGTACCTCTATCCATAGCTTCAACAAAATTTGTCGAGATCATGGAAAGTAAAATTGGGATTTAATGAAAGGACATAACCATGAAAAAACGTTTTCTAGACATACTTGTCATTTTAGCGGGAGCATTCATTTTTGCTTTGGCTATCAATTTATTTGTTATTCCGAACGAGTTCGGCGAAGGCGGGGTTACGGGGATCACCATCATTCTTTACTACCTGTTCGAATGGTCTCCGGGGCTGGTCAGCTTGATTGTAAACTCGATTTTGTTGATTGTAGGCTATAAATTTTTGGATAAGAACACGACGGTATATACCATTATTGCGGTCGTATTCAATTCGCTGTTTTTGCATCTTACGAAGGATTGGCGTATCGCCTCTGACGAACTCATCATCAACGCCATATTCGGGGGAATATTTACGGGCGTCGGCATAGGCTTGATTATTCGGGTTGGCGGAACGACTGCGGGGACCACCATTCTAGCCAGAATCATGAATAAGTATCTCGATTGGAACGTCAGCTATGCGCTTTTGTTTTTTGATTTGATCGTCGCGTTTTCTTCTTATTTTATTATTGGCGCGCAAAGCCTGATGTTCACCATTGTCATGCTCTATATAGGAACCAAAGTGATGGATTTTATTATTGAAGGCGTGAACCCTAAAAAGGCCGTTACGATCGTATCCAAAGAGCATCATACCATTGCCGAACAAGTCAATGTCGTAATGGATCGCGGCGTTACCGTCTTCTACGGACACGGGCATTATACGAAAATGCCGAAAGAGATTCTTTACATTGTGATTAGCAAACAGGAAGTGAGTTTGCTTAAAAAAATTGTTAAATCGATCGATAAAGAGGCGTTCATTACCATTCATGACGTGCGCGATGTGTTTGGCGAAGGGTTCGTGGATATTGCGAAGTAAATCCCAGCATCGGATTCATTCGTCGTAATCCTGCCCGTTGTTGTTGATTTTCATTTTATCCTCCAATTCGAAAATCAGTTCATTGGCCATCCGTTTGTTTAACTGATAGGTTTTGTACTCGCCAAGGCCGGCGGCAAGCTCTTTGATCTTGGCAATTTGCGTATTTGTCGGCGGCTGCAGCTCAACCATCCGCTCGTAGTTTTGATATGCCGCTTTGACGGCTGTTTCCGGGGAAAGCAAATCGATGATCTCGTATAAGGCGACGGCTGCGTCATTAACCGATAGACCGTATCCCGAATCGGTCGATAGCATGAACCGGTCCGGATACCGCTCCATCAGCGGGATGAAGTCCTGCAGCGTATAGGTGCTTTCGGGATTATAAGCATTAAACCCTGGGAAAAAATCGATATACAAATTCGGATGTTTTGCCAATAGCGTCTCTAGATTATCGGGAGAGTTATAGGCGTTGGCATGCGCAAAAATAAACAGCGTATCCGGATGCCGCTCCATCGCTTCCTCCAGATGCCGGATCGGCGAACCGTTGGGCGGGTCGATGTGCAGCAGAATCGGAACGCGGTATTGGGCCGCCAAATCGTAAATTTGCGGCAGATTGCCGTCATTCGGATGCTCGGACTTCCACTTCAAATTGGAGACAATCGGCGAATAGGTAGACGCGGCGGCAACCTCTCCGATATTTAAGTAGCCTTGTTCCAGCTTCTCTTGAACGATGGAAAGCCCCTCGTCTTCATAGATGGGGAATCCGGCAAAGGAAGGATAGATTCGGGAAGGATCGTTGCGGTATAGATCCCAAGCGTATTGATCCGTGAACTGGGCGCTCGGCTCGGAGATATCGCCGAATAAGACGAGACGATCGATGCCGTACGCCCCCCATTTGTCCACGGCGCCGGAATTTCCCGCGTCATGATTGTGAATGTCGATCAACGTCAAGTCCTTATACAGCTCGGGCAGGCTCATGCCGGTGAGGTCCGTTTGCCGAATGGACCGAATCCATTCCGTTTCGTCCCGGGGCTCGTACGTTGCGATAGGCTCTACGGCAACCTCCTTGTTCGCACCGGGGACCCCGCATCCGGTTAAAACCAAAATAAACAGTTGCAGCGCGCAGATTGCGGATTGAATTTTTTTGCGAGACATATTCTCTCCTCCATAACCGGCATTATTTACCATATTATAGATTTAATATGACGCATAAAGGTTATAGATACAACTGTTTTTTTTGGCGTTTCCGTCAGCCTTTTTACTTCATGCGGTTCGTCGTTGCTTCGAAAAACTTCTTTCCCTCCGCAGATTCGCCGCGGAAATGATCCAATGAAACGCCCAACCGGGCGATATGCCCGTCGGCCGCCTGCTGCATCCATTCCAGCAACGCGGAAAGTTTGCAATTCCTGTTATAATCTCTGTCGATGGCATGGATAATTTGCCGCTGGACGATAAGGAGTTTCATCGATGGGAAGCGTTGGACGAATCGGTTTTTTGCCGAATCGATTCTGCATGGCGCTTCAGTTGTGGTAAACTATGTAACAAGAATATGCGGCCGCAGCCGGAGCGGGAGAGGATGATACGATTGTTTGCGCAGGAGCGGCATCGGTTGATTATCGACAGATTGAATGAAAACAAAACGATTCGCACATCGGAGCTGATCGAAGCGTTCGGCGTTTCGTTCGAAACGATTAGGCGCGATCTGGAATACTTGGAAAGCAAGGGGCTGCTCCAAAGGGTGCATGGCGGAGCGATTCTGAGAGAGCTCGATTACAGCCATGAAATTCCGCTGCCGATCCGCGAGTCCATCTACCGGGAGGAAAAATCGGAGATCGCCCGAATCGCGGCAAGATATGTCGAAGACGGAATGTCCGTCGCGCTTGACGTCAGCACGACCAACACGTGGATTGCAAAGGAACTGAAGGCGAGATGCAAACGGCTCACGATTATTACGAATTCGCTGGTCATCGCCAACGAATTGATTTCGATGCCCGATTATACGCTGATTCTTATCGGCGGCACGATTCGGCACGAGGAACAGAGCCTGGTCGGGGGCTTGGCGGAAGAATTCGCCGCCCGGTTTTATGCCGATTTGTTCCTGATGAGCTTGAGCGGCGTTACTTTGAAAGAGGGCATTACCGATAATGCGATCGGCGAGACGCAAATCAAGAAGATCATGCATACCAACGCGAAGCGTACGATTGCGCTGGCCGATAGCAGCAAGTTTGAACAGATATCCTTGATTCGTGTGTGCGGTTGCGAGGAAGTCGAGCGGTTTGTAACGGATTCCAGGATCGACCGTAAGCTGGTCGAACGATATAGGCAGGAAGGCATCGAGATCGTTTATGAGTGAGGAATGCAGCATCTAGCGGTTCTTGGCGGAAGCCGGGAACCTTTTTTTGTTGCCGTATGTAAGGGGAAGGGTTGTATTTTTCTGAGAATGATATTGTATTTGTGTGCATTTGTGTGGTAATATGTTGGGAGAAAGCGAGAGAGCTGGTGATTGATGATGTTTGCTGTATCGTTTGCCCTTGTTCTATGTTCCGGTTTGGCGCATGCGGTTTGGAATATGTTTGCCAAGCAAAGCACCGATAAACCGGTATTTTTATGGGCGATCTACATGCCGGCGGCAATTCTGCTGCTTCCCGTACTGCTTAACGAATTATATGCCGCCGATTTGACGTTAACCGAATGGCTGACGATCGGTTCGTCGCTCGTGATGCAGGGCGTTTATTCGATGCTGCTTGCGCAGACTTATAAAGCGGGCGATTTATCGCAGGTGTACCCGATCATGAGGGGGACTCCTACGCTGCTGGCCCCGGCCGCCGGCGTCCTGCTGTTGGGCGAGTCGATGCCCGCATGGGGCTGGCTCGGCATTGCCTGCATGCTGATCGGCTTTGTTGTCATGGTCGGACGCAAGCCCGGCCAAATGCGGGACAAGCCGTCGATTCGCCCGGTCCTGCTTGCTTTAGGCGTCGGGCTCTGCATAACGTCGTATACGCTGATCGACAAGGTCAATCTGCAATACTTATCCCCTCTTGCGCTGCTTGAGGTCACGAATATCGGTTTCGTGCTCGGCTTGACCCCGGCGGTCTTTCGTCCGGGGCGGCTCATGGGCGTGATTCGCAAACATATGAACATCATTTGGATTGGAGCGATTTTATCTCCTGGTTCGTATTTGCTGTTCCTGTTCGCGGCCAGAAGCGCCAACGTTTCCGCGATCGCCCCGATGCGCGAGGTGGGAATCGTGTTCGGTACGCTGCTCGGTTTGCTCGTATTAAAAGAAGCGCAAGGCGTGCGAAGAATGACAGCTTCCGCCGTTGTTGTGACCGGAATTATAATCATTGCCTTCTCGGGCATTAAGTAATTGATCTTAGGATAGGAGGACTCGCCTTATGGCAAACAAAGTGGTTATCATCGGCATCGACGGGGCCGGCAACTTCATTAAGGATGCCGAAGTCCCGCATATGCATGCGCTTCTGCGGAAAGGGGCGTACACGTACGGGGCTCAAACGGTATTTCCCAGTATCAGCGCGGAATGCTGGGGTTCCCTTCTCTACGGAGTCGATCCCGGCAAACACGGATTAAACAACGAAAAAGCGAATGGACAAGCCGTTCCGTGCGATTTTCCGTACGCTTCCATCTTCAAGCTTGCCCGCATGCAATGGCCGGATGCGAAACTGGCCGCTTTTAGCTGCTGGGAACCGATCAATGCGGGGATTATTGAGCAATCGTCAGGCGTTCATTGCGTTTCCATGCCGGACCCGGAATTAGCCGAAGCCATCGTCTCGTATATTCGCGAGAACCCGGACTTTACCTTGATGTTTATCCAGTTCGACCTGCCGGATGCGGCCGGGCATCTCCACGGATTCGGCACCCCGGAGCAGATTCGGCAGATCGAGTCGACGGACCGGTATGTCCATATGATCGAAGAAGCGCTAAGGGACGGAGGATTGCTGGAAGAGACGCTGCTTATTCTTGTGTCCGACCATGGCGGCGGCGGAGCGATTTTGAAGGATCACGGCAGCGATCACCCGATGGATATGACGATCACATGGGGAGTTGCCGGTCCTGGGGTCAATCCCGGCGTTATCGGTACGCCGGTCAATATTATGGATACGGCGGCTGTTGCGGCTCATGCGTTGGGACTCCCTGCGCAGGGCTGCTGGGAAGGGAAAGTTCCCGCCGGAATTTTTAAAGCGTAACGTTGCCGCACCACTACAACTACCCCTTTGCGCGAATGCGGAAGGGGTAGTTGCGGTCTTGCCGCTGGCGCGCGGTTCACTGCTTCGGCTCGATACGCGCAAGCTCCTTGCGTACGATCGGCGCAACCTTGGTGCCGAGCAATTCGATGGCGCGCATAATCTCCCGATGGGGCATCGCGCCGACGTCAATATGCATGAAGAAGCGGTTTACCCCCAAATTTTGGCGCAATAGAACGATTTTCTCCGCGACATATTCCGGATCGCCTACATACAGAGCCCCGCGCAGGCTGCGTGCGGAATCGAACGTTTCCCGGGTATACGGCGGCCATCCGCGCTCCCGCCCGATCACGTTCATCTGGGCTTGCGTATAGGGAAAGAATAAATCCGCCGCTTGTTCCGAGGAATCTGCGATAAAACCGTGCGAATGCGTCGCAATCGGCAGTTTCGCGGGATCGTGCCCCGCCTTTGCGGCAGCCCTCTTATAGAGATCGACCAACGGAGCGAATCTCTCCGGCATGCCGCCGATAATAGCGAATGCGATCGGCAGCCCCAGTACGCCTGCGCGTACGGCGGATTCCGGATTGCCTCCGCTGGCGATCCATACCGGCAGCGGGTTCTGGACGGAACGGGGATAGACCCCGAGGTTGTTGATGGCGGGACGGTGTCCGCCTCGCCAGGAGACCTTCTCCGACGAGCGGATCGCTAACAGAAGTTCGAGCTTCTCTTCGAACAATTCGTCGTAATCGTCGAGTTTGTACCCGAATAACGGGAAAGATTCGATGAACGAGCCCCTGCCCGCCATGATCTCGGCGCGGCCGCTCGAGATGGCGTCGAGCGTGGAGAATGCCTGATATACGCGAACCGGATCGTCGGAGGACAATACGGTTACCGCGCTTGTGAGCCTTATCCGTTTGGTCATGGCTGCCGCCGCGGCCAATACGACCGCCGGCGCAGAGCCCGCGTAATCGGGGCGGTGATGCTCTCCGACCCCATACACATCCAGACCGACTTGATCGGCCAACACGATCTCCTCGACTGCCTGGCGCAGCCGCTCGGCATGGCTAACGGCCTTGCCTATCGGCGAATTAGGCGAAGCTTCCAAAAAGGTGCTGATTCCTATTTCCATATCGATCGTCTCATCGGCCATTTCCTACGCCTCCTTTTGTTATCATCATTTTACTATACATTTTAGTGTTTCTCAAGTTTAGTAAGTTATAATTCATTTGATAACCGAAAAAAACTTTGGCGGATAAGCGAATGCTGGAAAAGGCATCCTATATCTATTATAATAATAGTTTAAAGACAAATAAGGGGGGATCGGTATTGTATGGATCATATGATCTTTGAAGTTGGAACCGCGCTTCTGTTAGTCGCCATTGCTTCTGTCCTTGCTGGAAAGCTTAAGCTCTCCATCATTCCTTTCTTAATTATTCTTGGAATGTTAGTCGGTCCGCATGCGCCAACAATCGGAATATTTGACTTCAAGTTCATTGAAAGTCAAGAGATCATTGGATTTCTCGGAAGAATAGGGGTTCTATTCCTGCTTTTCTACCTCGGACTTGAATTCTCGGTTTCTAAATTGATCAAATCGGGTCGCAACATTGTATTTGGCGGAACGATTTACGTTTTGATGAATTTTTTAATCGGGTTGGCATATGGGTTTATCGTCAATTTTCCATTGTTTGAAACGTTGATTATCGCCGGCATGCTCTCCGTATCCTCGACGGCGATCGTAGCGAAAACTTTGGTGGAGCTAAGGCGGACGGGGAACTCCGAAACCGAATTGATTTTGGGCATGATTTTGTTCGACGACATCTTTCTTGCCGTATTCCTGTCGGTCATGTCCGGACTTCTTATGGGAGGCGCGACATCCATCGGCGGGGTTCTGCTCTCCGTTGGGATTTCGATCGGGTATATGCTCTTGTTCTTCGTGATTGCCAGAAAGGGCCCTCCTATCTTAAATAAATTGTTGAACATTACCTCCAACGAAATATTTATTATCGTCGTATTTTCCGCTTTATTTTTTATCGCCGGATTTTCGGAGAAGCTGCATGTCGCGGAGGCGATCGGCGCGCTCCTGTTCGGCCTGGCTTTATCGGAAACGGAACATAGCAAAAGAATCGAACAACTTGTCGTGCCGTTTCGGGATTTCTTCGGCGCCGTATTCTTCTTTAGCTTCGGACTGGGGATCGATCCGCTCACCCTCGGCGATGCGGCATGGATCGCGGTTGGCGCCGTCTGCTTAACGATCCTGGCGAACGTTCTATCGGGAATGATCGCGGGCCGAAAAGCCGGGCTGTCCCATAAAGCTTCTTTAAATATCGGGCTTACCATCATGGCGCGCGGCGAATTCAGCATCATCGTGGCAAATGTGGGTATCGCCGCGGGACTGATGCCGAAGCTGAAACCATTTTCCGCGTTGTATGTTCTCATCTTGGCCATTGTCGGACCGATGCTGGCGAAAGAGTCGAAGCATATTTACAGCGGCTTAAATAAAGTATTCAGGTGGAGCAAACCAAAGGAAAAGCTTAAAAATATGGAATAATTTTGAACGGAGGATTTTGAAAAATGGGTACGATTAGAGAATCCGATCTGCCTGGTATCGGTAGGAAATTCCAAGTTGAATCGAGATCGGGAGATAAACTGGTTATTGTCATTCACGACGATGGCAGACGGGAGCTTTATCATTTCGAAGATGACGATCCGGATGAGATTATTTCGCAAGTCACGCTGGAGGACGAGGAAGCGAGGCAAATCGCCGCGATCATTGGCGGCATGAACTATAAGCCGAAAGCGCTGGAAACGATCGAAGTGTCGCTGGAGGATTTAGTGATTGAATGGTGCAAGGTCGGGATGGGGTATGCATGTATTGAGAAATCCATCGCCGAATTGCAGGTACGCCAAAAAACGGGAGCCACCATTCTCGCCATTGCGGAGAAGCATGCCCACAAAATTAACCCCGGCCCGGACGATCGGCTGCCGGCGGAATCGACCCTTGTCATTGCGGGCGAAAGAAATCAGGTGAAGTTGTTGAAGGAGCTCCTGAAGAACGGATAATCGAATATCGTCGATGAGCGTCGCAAAGGGCTGTCCCGCTTGCGGCGCTCATTTTTTATGCCGGCAGGTCCATTCCCGTTAATGCGGAGTCGGTCGGGAACTCCGCTTGGCAAGGCAAGGGGTCAATCGCTTCTGCCTTCGCTGTAATCGGATGTGAAAATGACGATTGTATTGTGTAAAAGGATGAAGCCCTAAGAGTTTGAAATATAAATTTTATTAATTAAACTATGAAAAACAAAAAAACAACTCAGGGTGACCTAAGTGAGGTAATGTTAGCCAGACTATCACGTTCGCAGGTCTACTAATTTAATCGTTAATTCTACCTTTTTTGACATAAATTACTTTATGTTATTTGATTTTCCAGATATTAGGTGTTATACTTGGGCTATCAAGAGGGATAATTCTTCTTGATAAAATATATTTTCTGTATTTTTCGATTCAATCGCGACAGTTAGCGATGTTATGACTTTTGATGAGTTGGTTAATGCGATAGCTGTAGATAAAGGTATTCCTGTTAGTTAAGCGAGATCGGAAGTTCTGGAAAGTTATGCAAAGGTGCATGGTCTACAAATTGGTAGGGAAAAAGTCACAGCTGCTGCAACGGCTGCAACATATAGAACGTTTTCAACAGTAATTGATGTTGGTTGGACTTATAAACCATCTTTAAGATTTTATTGTGAAACAAGTGAGTGGAACAGTATTATCGGAATTTTATCCCTCATTGACACAACATTGGTAAGAGCCCACAACGGTGTATAAAGGAGTTGAAAGAAAGCATGAAAAATACAAATGAAAAAATCTTTCTTTCTATTAGTATCATAATCGGTTTAATTATAGCCCTCTCCCCCGTAATCGTTACAGGTTCTTGGTATAATACAACTACAGTTATGGGTAATTTATTGGTTGCTGAGTTTGTTATAAGGACACTTGCCATTGTTATTGGTCTAAGTATCATATATAACGGTGTAAAACATTACTTTAGTTATAATAAGTAAACACCCTAGCATGAATAGAATTTTTCATAAAAAGAATAATTCATCCTCGAGCCCAAATTTGGCTTTTCCCGTCGAGATCCTTAAACACGTTTCCAAGGACTGTTTACTCCGCAACGGGTCTCCAAGTAAAATCTTCGTTACAATTATATATCCTTAAAGGCATTTTGGAATACCACGCATCCTTACTCATGGTCAACCAATTTCACCTCAGCCAAAATAAAAAGCACCCAAAGGTGCTTTCAGCCTGTTAATAAACCTAAACAGTCTGGGCTTGGCCCCTCCCCGCGAGCGGACTTTCATCGGCGAGATGATGCACGCATAGCTGGGCTCGTCGAAATAAAAAACCTGCATCCGCAGGGACACTTCATATACACTCGCCAGATTGATGCTTCGTTTGCCATACAGCACCCGACATTTTTCGTCTTTCCCTTAATCATAACATTGTTTTTACTCCCCCAATTCTGATCTTTTTTACAATAGGCTATGTCTCGCGAAAGCGGGATAGTATCGATGGGAGAGATGAAAACGGTTTATAAATGCATGGAAAATACATCCGGTACGAAGTATGATAGAATAGACAACTTTGAAGAGAGGATGAAAATGAATTTATGAAAAAATTTAGCAGATTAGGCCGGGCGGCGGCTCTGCTGCTTACGGTCCTGTGCGTTCTGGCGGCGCCTATCGATGTGCGCGGAACGGGAAATGCAGTATACGCGGCAGAATTTTCCTCCTTCCCGTATTTGTCTGCAGGGACCAAAGAGATTGATATCGGCCTGCGGACAACCTTTACGACCGGATATTCTATCATACGCGGCGTCGGCAATGTCGACGATATCAAGACTGCCGCAACGTATTCGATCGACGATCCTTCCGTCGCCTTGGTCGATTCCAACGGCGCCGTATATTCCGTAGCCCCGGGAGAGACGGTCTTGCGCGTCTCTTACGAGGGTCTGACGCTCGACATTCCGGTAACGGTATCGGAGAAAGTGCGTTGGAAGACGGATCCGCCGACGAGTCCGCAATCCACGCTGGACGTATATGCCGGCGTAGATCGGACAAGGCTCGAGACGCACCGGAACGCTTCGCTGTCATTGCTTAATTCGCTGCGCGGGGCGGTGAACGTACCGCTGTTCAAGTTCGACGAAAGTTTGAATAAGGCGGCGCAAGCCCATGCCAATTACACGACCGTACATAAGTCCATGACCCATATTGAGGGGAAGGATAAGGAAGGGTTCTCGGGTGCCATGCCTTCCATGCGCGCAGAAGCTTTCGGGTATCCCAACATTAGCGTGGCGGAGACGATCGCCCCGACCTTCGACGAGCCCGTCAAAGCGACACAAATGTTGATCGACGCGCCTCTTCACCGGATTACGCTCTTGTCGCCGAGTGTAGACGAGGTCGGCATCGGGGTAGCGGACGGCTATACCGTCATCAATCCCGGAACGAAAAAATTCGGGGAGACGATGAAAGATCGGGATATCGTTTACTATCCGTACAACGGCCAGAAAGACATACCGACATTTTGGCTGGCCAACGAATCGCCGAATCCGCTCGCCTATTACAATCAACAAGGGGCTCGGGTCGGTTATCCGATATCGATCAGCACCTCTTACGGCAATAAATTGATTCATAAATCGGCTGCCATTACCGAAGCTTCAGGCAAAGCGGTCGATTATTATTTAGTGAATGCCGATACCAAAGGGTCGGATGAAGCCATCTTGCTTATTCCGAAGCAACCTTTGCAAGGCAATACGACGTATACGGTCAGCGTCAGCTTCAGCGAGACGAACAGCTTTTACGAAGAGAAGGGCATTCCGGCCGTCGAGTTCACGAAATCGTGGAGTTTCACGACAGGCGCCGACGATCAGGCTGCGAGCCGTTCCTCGGATCAAGCCGATTCTTCCACGGGACGCAAAGCGGGTACGGGAGCAGAGGCGGAAGCCGAAGCGCCTGTCCAAGAGCCGAAAGAATCCGCTCTCCCAAGCTTTAGCGATGTCCGCTCGCATTGGGCCCGCGACACGATCGAATGGGGCTATCAACTTGGCATCGTCAACGGCTATGAAGACGGAACGTTCAAACCGAACACGCTCGTGAGCGAAGCGGAATTTCTGGCGATGCTGTTCCCGCTGTACCCCGATACGACGTCCCAAATCGAGGAGGACGGTACAGTGCAAGGCGTATGGAGTCTGGGGCTTTGGAGCGATAAATATTATCGCTATGCGACGGCGCTTCATTTGGGGTTGAAGGAAAGCGCGGCGAACGCCAAGTCGCGGAATGCGCCGATCACCCGGGCCGAAGTTGCGCAAATGATCGCCGGATTAAACGGAAAGAACTATGCGAATGATGACGACGCAATCCGATTTTTGCTGGACGCCGGCTATTCGACCGGCAAAACGGCGCCTACCGTGGAAGGCTATGCCGGGCAAGACCGGCTTACCCGTGCCGAAGCGCTCCAATTTTTACGTAATTTGAAGCTGCAAGGGATGGATGCCATTCAAAGCCGCCCGGATACGGCGGCTCCGTATGTGAAAGCGGAATAAACCGCATCCCGCGCCGTTTCCGTCCCGAATATGAACCGTATGATGTACGAAATACAACAATTTCTTGCTGTTTCATCCCGAAATGATGCTGTTGTTGTATCATTTACAACATTTTTGTCTCAACTTGGGCCAAATGGCATTGATTACTGTGATTTGGTTGTACAAAGTGCGACATAGCAACCAATGTCCCATATGATCCCCTTCCAATGTTGTATTCCGTACAACTTCAGGAGTATCGGCCTGTTAAAGAGACGCGAAGGGCGCTTCATGAGAAGCGCCCTTCGATCTGTTTTACAGCAATGATGTCGCGTTCAGAGCGGCCGGAGCTGGTGCGAACTTCCGCTTCTGAATGTAGACCAGCCTGATCGACAAACAAATTCCTGCCGCCAGCAAGCCGACCGTAAGCCCGATCCAAAACCCGGTCGCTCCGAGCCCGGTATAATGGGATAATAGATATCCGACCGGCAGGCAAATGAGCCAGTAGGCAATCAGCGTCATAATAAAGGCGATATTGACATCCTTATATCCTCGAAGCGCTGCCTGCGCCGTTGCTTGAAGAGCGTCGCAAATTTGGAAGAACAGCGCAAAGATCAAGAAATGTGCCGTTAACTCGATCACAGCCGCTTCATTCGAATACAATCCGGCCACTTGATAACGGAAGACGACGACCAGCAGACCGGTAACGAGCGAGATCGCGATCGATAAGCCTATTCCCAGCCAACTGTACGTTTTGGCGTCTTGATACCGTTTCGCCCCCACTTCGAATCCGACCAGAACGGTTAATGCCATGGAGACGCTCACCGGTATCATATAAAGGAAAGATACGATATTTAAGGCAGATTGATACGCCGCGACGGTGGCGATGCTGAACTTGCTGATGAGGATCGTCACGAACGCGAACATGCTGGACTCAAAAAAAGTCGAAAGGCCCATCGGCACGCCGATTTTTAGTATCTCTTTGCACTGCCGGACGGAAAACTCTTTCAAATTCGAAAAGATGCCAAAGTCGGAAAAAGGAGCTTGCGTTCGAATGATCCACGCAGTCACGGCCGCAATGAGCCAATACGTAATCGATGTGGCGTATCCGGCGCCGGCGCCGCCAAGTTCCGGAAATCCCCAATATCCGTAAATGAACGTAAAATTTAAAAAGAAATTGACCGGCAAAGAGCCGATCATAATGTACATGACGACGCGCGTAATGCCCATGGCGTAAATAAAGGACCGCAAAACGTTATACATGAACAGCGGGACGATCCCGAAGCTGAGCCCGACCAGATAGTCATGGGCCGTCGCTTGGACGGCTTGCGGCAAGCCCATCCGGTCCAAGATCGGATTCAGCAGCGCAATGCCGAGCAGGATGACTGCGAAGCCAATCATAACCGCCAAATAAAGCCCGTTCGTCACCGCCATGGTTACTTCCTTCGGTTTCTTCTCCCCGAACCGCTGCGCCGCGATCGGCGATACGGCCAGCAATATGCTGCTTAATCCGGTAAACACCGGACCCCAGATCGACGAGCCGATGGCGACCCCGGCCAAATCGGTAGAATTGTATTTTCCCGACAGAATCGTGTTGAAGAATATCATGGAGAACATCCCTAACTGCGTAATTAAGATCGGAATGATCATCACCAAAATTTGTTTGAGTTTGCCGCGTAATGTAAAGGTTTGATTCATATATGCTGCTCCCGGTTCATGGAAAGTATGGAGATGAGAATCGATTCCAATTATGCCATCGATCGCACATCGTTCCTATTATATCATCGATGGTAGAATATAGTGTCATGATGAACGCAAACTTTTTTGCATCCCTCGTTCGTCTATTCTATGAAAACGCCGATAGCTAACAAGAGGATTCAAGGTGGTGACGTAAATTGGAAAGAAACGTATTCGGTGGAGCCGTCCGATATGCCGGAAGATGCGTTTGCCGCCATTGTCATTGTATTTAACGAATACGATGTGGCGTCCGGCTATATGGGGACGGTGGAGTTTGTCATTCCAACGGAACGGCAGGCCGGGAAGGAATGTTACGTCCCGGTTTGCCATAACAGAAGAAGATCGCCTCATCCAACGGCAATGAATTCCGGCTGGTCGGCGATCTTCTCTTTTGTTGCCTGTTGGAAAACATCCAACAGAAATGGCGGATTCTATGCTCGATGGGGAAGTAGATTGGAAAACATCCAACCGAATCCCCCCGTCTCTTGCTTTTTGCGGCGTTTTTCCCGAATTCCATTGGACAGTTTCCAATGAAACGTTGTATTGCACAGTCGAAATGCGTAAACCGTTGGACAAATTCCAACGAACCTCATGCCGGCAACGACCGATCGCTAGCCAGTGGGGGCTGTTAAGCCTTCGTTTTCGATCCGAAGAACAGAGCTATGACAAGCCCTGCGGCGCAAGTGGCGACGCTAACCGCTATCGTCAACGGTTGGCCCGGCAAGCCTGGAAAGACGACGACGACCGATCCGACAATCATACCGATAATGACGGCATAGGTCATATGAGGGAAGCGGGACAGCAAATAACGAATCGCCTTGCTGCTTACGATAAAACCGATGATGACCCCTGCTCCGATGGTAGCGATCAGCGCGATATTCAGATCGGACAGCGCGTGAATGGCCGTCGAATATACCCCGAGCAGCAGCAGGATAAACGAGCCGCTGATGCCCGGCAGCAGCATCGCCATGCTGGCGAGCCAACCGGACAGGAACAAGCCGATGAAGATCGGGAATGTCAGGCTTGTAATCGGTGCCGCGGCTTCATCCGCAGGTATGAAAGCCATCGATGCGACGACTGCGGCGGCGATCAGCAAGACGACCAAGTGGCGTGCCGCAAAATTGCGCTTCGCGTCGGACTGTTTGACGATAAAAGGAAGTACGCCAACGATGAGTCCGATAAAGAAAAATTGGGTCGGCTCGTAGTGATGCTCCAGAAGATATTTGATCACTCGGCTTAACGCCAAAATGGCCGCCCCCATGCCCGCCGCTAAAGGTACGAGAAAACCGATATGGCGTTTCCACTCGCGGCTGAAAAAACCGCTGATTGCTTCCAGCAAACGGTCGTAAATGCCCAGCACAACAGCGATCGTCCCGCCGCTGACTCCCGGGATCAAGTCGCTGATCCCCATAATTAATCCTCGATAAATGTTCTTCCACTCCATGGTTTGTTCGTCCTCTCTTTTTATAAAAGTCGTCCTATCCGTAGGAATCTTGGCCTTATTCTCGAAGCTTCTTATAAATCAGCGCATCAAGCAGTTTATAAACGAAAAAT
This sequence comes from Paenibacillus sp. MSJ-34, assembly GCF_018918005.1. GTDB lineage: Bacteria > Bacillota > Bacilli > Paenibacillales > Paenibacillaceae > MSJ-34. The sequence goes on from NZ_JAHLPR010000005.1 coordinate 51,412, forward strand.
AAAGCGATGAACCCGGCTCCGTACGCGACAAGAACCGATTCGACAAGCAGCATCGGCAAGGAAAAGGGGGGCGCGGCGTTTCCCGCCAACCCTAGTGCGATGAGGACGGCAATGGCGACGATTGTCCATCCGATTAAATAGTAATGCGCGTGAAGCTCGAAAATCGTTGTATGTTTCGATAATGAAAGAAATTCTTTGACTTTAAATTGGGAAATGGCTTCTTTGGCGGCTCCCCAAACGATCGCAATAACGAACGACATGCCATATCCGGCCGACAGCAAGAACAGATCGTCCGGATTCGGGTTGCGGTCGATGTAGAAGGTGATCCCGCATACAAGGATCGAAACGAGCAACGACCAACCGTACTTCATATCATTCAAGCCGAATATTTTTCGCGTCAGGTTCTGCATGCTTCAATCCTCCTCCTTAATAAATTGGTTTACCATTCGTGTCGTTTGCTTCCAGTCCCGCACGAATTGATCCAACAGCCGCTTGCCGGTTTCGGTAATGGAATAATACTTGCGTCTCCCGCCATGGCTTTCGTTGCCCCAGAAGGAGGAGACGGCGCTTTGCTTCTCCAATCGTTTCAGGGATAAATACAGCGTCGCTTCCTGAATTTCAAAAGCGCCTTCCGTTCGAGTCTTGATCGTTTTGGATATTTCGTAGCCGTAATTCTCCTTCTCGTTCAGGATGGATAAAATGAGGAGATCGATCGTGCCTTTCAACATCTCCGCGTTCATGGGAATAACCTCCGACTTGATTACCTAACTTTATTAAGTACATAACTATCATAAGGTAAAGTATTTAAAATTGCAAGGCACTTGAGGTTGACAAGCACCGCTCTTTAGACAAGCCTCGACAGACTTTTCAAAAAAGTACTGGAATATTTTCCATTCTATGGTTACGATAAGAGGGGTTGGCGGGATTCCGTCAGACAGCCGAGCCGGATGACCCGTTTTGCCATATCATTCCATTACAAGGATGTGTTGAACATTGGAAACGAACATTCAAGAAAAAAAATACGACCGTCTGCCATTGGAAATTTCAGGTTTAGGCGGATGGCTCATTCTGGTGCAGATTGGTTTATACCTTACGATTGTAGTGATTCTAGGGCAGCTGTTCCTGTACTCCTTTCCGATATTCGGTTCGGAAACGTGGGAATTGTTAACCTCTCCGGAGTCTGAGTATTACCATCCGCTGTGGGCGCCGATGATCGTGTTTGAAACCGTCTATAACATCGCTTTTGTATTGTTTTGCGGATTGATCCTATTTCATTTTTACGGCAAAAGAAAGATCGTACCGAAGCTGATGATCATCTTCTATGGCGCCAGCTTGGCCATAGGGATCGTCGATTTGATCCTCATGTACCAGATTCCTGCATTGCTGGAAATGGAAGACGGAAGCTCGCTGAGAGATACAATACGATCTGCGATCGTGTGCGCCGTTTGGATTCCTTACTTTATAAAATCGAGAAGGGTGCGGAACACGTTTATCCGATAGCGTGCGCTTAGTTGCAAAGACATTGCAAGCGAGATATAATGACCGTAGTCATTTTGTGACTTCGGTCATTTTTTGTGATGTGAGAGGTGAACCCATGCTAAGAGAAGCGCGGAAAAAACAACTGAAAGAACGCATTGCATATGAGGCTATCGAGCTGTTTAAACAAAAAGGCTACGACAACGTGACGGTAGAGGAGATTGCGTCCGTTTGCGGCATTGCCAAGGGAACGTTTTTTAACTATTTTCCGAAAAAAGAACATGTGCTGCTGCAATTGGCGGATTCCTATATGACGCTGATGGACGACATTGTTCAAAGACATCGAGAAGGCGCATTGAAGGAACGGGTATTGCGTATTTTCAACGAACTCTTCGACCTCTACTTGCAGCATGCCGGCTTGCTGCGCCTCACTTTGATCGAAACGATCAAAGCGGCGATCGAAGGGAAGGAAGATTCGGCGAACTTGGCGTTATTGCAAGAGACGCTTCGCGGAATGATTCAAGAAGCGATCGATGGCGGCTCCCTCCGCAGCCTATGGGATGCGGGGACGAGCGCCGCCGTGTTGGCGGGCGTATTTTTCAATACGCTCATGAACGGCGCTTCGCATTTGAACCGGATGGAAATGACGGAAGCTCTGCGGCGGCAGTTGGATGTCGTTTGGGGAGGCATTGCCGATGAATAAGTTGAAAAAAATAGCGAGAAGCAAAACATTTCTCTTCCTCGTCCTATTGATTGCGTTTATCTACTTGAACAATACCTCCTTCTTTGCGAAACCGCGGAACGGAGAACCGTTGCTTCTGGCTCACCGGGGACTGGCACAAACGTTCGCGATGGAGGGGATTGAGAACGATACCTGCACGGCCGAGCGCATATACGAGCCGGAGCATCCTTACTTGGAAAATACGATACCGTCCATGGAAGCGGCGTTTGCGGCCGGGGCGGATATCGTCGAACTGGATATTAAACCGACCAAAGACGGGCAGTTCGCCGTATTCCACGATTGGACGCTCGATTGCCGGACGAACGCGACAGGACAGGCGGGCGATTATACGATGGCCGAGTTGAAACAGCTCGATATCGGTTACGGGTATACGGCCGATCAAGGGAAGACGTATCCGTTCCGCGGCCGAGGGGTGGGGCTCATGCCGTCGCTTGACGAGGTGCTGGCCCGCTTCCCGGAGCAGTCGTTTTTAATTCATATCAAAAGCAACGATCCGGCGGAAGGAGAACAGCTTGCCCGCTATCTCGCCTCCTTGCCGGAAGAGCGGCTGAGCCAGCTGTCCGTTTACGGGGGAGACGAGCCGATCGCTTCCTTGCAAGCCAAGCTGCCGCAAATTCGCGCGATGTCCAAAGCGTCGATGAAGAGCTGCCTCATTCCTTACCTCGCCGTCGGATGGACGGGCTATGTTCCTTCCGCATGCGAGAATACGCAGCTGCATATTCCCGAGAAAATCGCTCCTTTGCTATGGGGGTGGCCCGACCGCTTCCTGAACCGCATGGACCGGGCCGATACCCGCGTCATCGTGGTGGGCGGGGACGGCAGCGATTTCTCCAGCGGGTTCGATACGCCGGAAGATCTCGGGCGTCTGCCGTCAGGCTATTCCGGCGGGATATGGACGAACCGGATCGATCGCATCGCCCCGCTGTATCGGGACGGAACATAACGGGAACTTAATCGATTTTATACTTCATTTTAACACTGACATAATGCTGTCAGCATTCCCTCTCTATAATGATGATATCTTCAATCAAACATAGTTGAGAGGAATGGAATGACATGAATTTGCATCACCGTAAAATGGGAATGACGGTGGCAGGGCTGCTGCTCACCATCCTGATGGCTTCGATGGATAATACGATCGTTGCGACGTCGATGGGGACGATCGTAGGCCAACTCGGGGGACTCGATAAATTCGTTTGGGTGACGTCCGCGTATATGGTGGCGGAAATGGCCGGCATGCCGATTTTCGGCAAGCTGTCCGATATGTACGGCCGCAAACGGTTTTACATCTTCGGCATCATCGTGTTTATGATAGGCTCCGTTCTGTGCGGCACGGCGAATACCATTGTCGAGCTTAGCCTGTACCGCGCGGTTCAGGGGATCGGGGGAGGCGCTCTGGTGCCGATTGTGTTCACGGTATTATTGGATGCGATTCCCGCGGACAAGAGGGGTAAGCTGATGGGGCTGTTCGGCGCCGTCTACGGCATGTCCAGCGTCTTCGGACCGCTGCTCGGAGCTTATATTACCGATCATATCGGATGGAAATGGATCTTCTATATTAATTTGCCGCTTGGATTGATCGCCTTATGTCTCGTTATGACCTCCTATCATGAATCGCTTGAGCGGAGCCGGCAAAAAATCGACTGGCTCGGCGCCATGACGCTCGTCGGCGCGGTCGTATGCCTTATGTTTGCCTTAGAGTTGGGGGGCAAATGGTATGCATGGAACTCGGTGCAAATTATAAGCATGCTTGCCGGATTTGTATTGCTCGCCGTCATTTTCTTGAGCGTTGAGGCCAGGGCCAAAGAGCCGATCATATCGTTTCGAATGTTCCGGAACCGGCTGTTTGCAACCAGTACGCTCATCGCGCTCTTAAGCGGAGCGGCATTTATCGTCGCATCGGTGTATATTCCGATCTATATGCAAGGCGTTCAAGGCGGCAATGCCACGAACTCCGGCCTCATGCTGCTGCCGATGATGCTCGGCACCGTCGTGACCGCGACCGGGGGCGGATTCGTCATGAACCGGCTGTCTTACCGTTCGATCCTGATTTCAACGCTTGTGCTGCTCGTAGCGGGTCTCGGCCTGCTTACGACGATATCGGCCGATTCGTCCCGGCTCGTCGTCACCTTATATATGATTTTGGTCGGGCTTGGCATCGGCGCCTCGTTCTCGGTGTTGACCAACGCCGCGGTTCATTCTTTGCCGGCCAGGGAGCGGGGGGCCGCCAACGCAACCTTGAATTTTCAACGTGCGCTCGGCATGACGGTGGGCATCACCGTATTCGGAATACTCCAGAACCATTCGATGACGCGCAAATTAACGGACTCCTTCGCGGGCGGCGGTACGGAGGATTTGCCTTCAGGCATCGATTTGAGCGATCCGTACGTACTGATGTCGCCGTCGACCCGCACTCTGCTTCCGCAGGATACATTGAGCGCGATTACGGCCGGATTGTCCTCCTCCATCTCGGATACGTTCGCATGGGGTCTTATCCCCGCGGTGCTGGCCGTAGCGGCGGCTTTCCTGATGGGCGGCGAGAAGTTCGATCCGAAGGCGGAGATGGAAGCGTACGCCGCTTCGCATTGACGCGGTCTCCGGCACCAAACATAAAGTCTGGCCCTCCGGCGGCCGGGCTTTTTTTGTCAAGCGCTTGACAGCAACTGCAATAATCCGGTTATTCGAAGGCCAAGACCGCTTTTTGGGCACTAGTGTTGCATCGAGAAGTTGATAGCTTTGCAAACCCGCAATTGGAGTCTGCTTCATCATTCGCCGCCGTTGATGGTACTGGCTTTATTGCGCATATAGAAGGGGATGCCTCCCTCCATTTCGAAGGCGATCGCGCGGACCTGCGCTCCTTGTTTGGCGCTAACGAAACTTTTGGCTCGCTAACGAAACTAACGATCCTTATTGGACTCCAATTGAAGATGTTCTCATCCTAACGAAAGTACATATCGCTATTCATTGGAAATCGGCGATTGTACCGCCTTTTTCCCCTCATTAGCGTGTTTGAGTTTCGTTAGACATTGAAACATGATGATTTACAGGTTATTAGCGTGTATCAGTTTCGTTAGCTCGCTCGGGCGAATCGTCAGCCGCCAGCGGTATGATGAAGTGGACTCTGATCGCAGGCTTTACCTTTTTACCCCACGGGAATCGCTTGCCAGCACGCTATACAGCTTCCATAACCTCTGCGGCAAATGATCGTTCAGGACTGCATGCAGCAATCCAATCCCGCTCCGTATGTAATAAACCCTGGCTTTCTAGCATCTGAACGAGGGGGATTTTCACAGAGGGCCGACAATTGGGGCAGAAATAAATGGATTTCTGCATTTGCGCGGGCGAAACTCGCCCAAATCTCCTTTTGTAAATGGATTTTTGCAGTTACATAACCAACTGTCAAGACGATCTCCCCCGCCGGCGGTTTTAAAATGGGTATTGACTCTCACGTTACGTGATACTTTATAGTTAGCAATGAAGGGAGGCCACTGGCAATGAGAGTGAAAGAAGTAGCCGATTTAACGGGAATCAGCGTGCGCACGCTTCATCACTACGATGAGATCGGGCTATTGACCCCGGATGGCACGACCGAGGCGGGGTATCGTGTATACTCTGACGACAATCTTGAAACGCTGCAGCAAATTTTGTTTTTCAGAGAACTCGGTTTCCCTTTGAAAGAAATTAAAGAAATCATCAGTCGTCCTTCGTTCGACCGGTTGGAGGCGTTAACGATGCAGCGCCGGATGCTGCTGGAGAAGCGCATCCGCGTCGACCGCATGATCGCGACGATTGATAAGACCATTAAGCATGCGAAAGGAGAAATGGAAATGTCCAATAAAGAGAAGTTCGAAGGCTTCGATTTCAGCCATAACCCCTATGAACAGGAAGCGCGAGAAAGATGGGGAGACGAAGCCGTCGACAAGTCGAACGCCAAAATCGCAAGCATGTCCAAAGCAGAACAAGAAGCGATGGGCGAGGAGATGAATGCGATCTACCGCAAGCTGGCGTCCCTTACCCATATGCCGCCCGAATCGGCGGAAGCGCAAGCGGCCATTCAAGAATGGTACGACTTCCTGAACAATATGGGCATGGGCCAATATTCGCTTGAAGCGTTCAAAGGATTAGGCCAAATGTACGTCGACGACGTACGTTTTACGCAAAACATCGACAAGTTCAAGGAAGGCTTGGCCGTATTCATGCGCGACGCCATGGCCGTGTACGCGGATCGCAACTCCCAATAATCGAATCGCGATCAACGCCCGCGCGTGTTGGTAAACAAGGCACCGGTTCATCTCGAACCAGGTGCCTTGTTGCCGTTGCGCCTTGTCTATGAGAGCGACGCCGCTCTATCATCCGATAACGCTTGCATCTTTCTGAGCAGCTTGCTTGCGATAAGCGCGTGGAGTCTTGCCGGTCTCGCGCTTGAACATATTGCAAAATTGCACGTCGTTCGCAAACCCTGCGTAATGGGCGATATCCGACACGAGCAGGTTGGTTTCCAGCAACAGCGACTTGGCGTAATCGATACGCCTGTTGATCAAATACTGCAAAGGAGATCTGCCGTACTTTTCCTTAAATACATGGCGGAATCGGTCGTAGCTGTAACCCGACAGCTGCGCGAGCGATTCGACCGATATTTTTTGCCGGTAATGCTCATCCATATAATTGATCACATATTGCAACTGCAATTGGCTATCCGCTTGAAACGGCTGTTTTTTCACTCCGAGCAAGCGTTGGATTTTAATGACAAGCGTATCGAGCAGCAAATTCAGCATATCCAAGTAACCGTACTCCTGGTTGAAGAATTCATCCTTCATCTGCATCACGAGCCGTTGAATGGAATGATCGTCGTCATCGTGAAAGACGGCGTTCAAATGTTTCAGCGCCGGTTGATTGCTGTGGAACCCGATAAACAACACGTCTCCTCCGGACGTATGTTTCTCGTCATGTACGACCTGGGGTGAAATTAGAGCAAACATGTTTTTTTGAAAATGGTACTCGTCGTTGCCGATGCGCGTATTTCCTTGCCCTTGAAAGTAATAGATTAACTCGTAACATTCATGGCTATGTTTCGGAATATACTTATTGGTCAACCGTTTGGAGAAAAACAAGAAATCCAACTGGTTCATTGGAATCGCTCCCATTTTCGTTAATTAGCCGTTTCGTATAAAAAACATGACCGTTTTAGTCTAATTTTACAATTCACTTTCTGCTACTATTATAGCATGAAAAGCCAAATCGTAAAAAAAGGAGGGCTTCCAAAATTAAGTATATTGAAACGGTTTACAGAGGATACTAAGGAAGCGCAACCTGGCAAAGCTCGTTACTAGCAATTGACGTATTGACTGAGAGAAAGAGGGGGAAAACCAATGAAAAAAATGATTACGGGTATGATTCTACTCATGATGTTGATCGTCTCCGCTTGTTCGAACGCAAATCAGGCGGGAGACTCGAATACGAATGACGGCAGCCAGCCGGACGCGAACTCGGGCAATTTGAAGGTTGTCTTGCTCGTTCCGGGAACGTTAGGGGATAAATCGTTCTTCGACGCCGCGAACGCCGGACTGACCAAAGTACATGATATGTTGGGCGCTGAGACGAAGGTGATCGAGATGGGCGCGGACGAAACGAAATGGGAGCCGACGTTCAACGATATCGCGAGCCAGGACTGGGATGTCATTATTTCCGGCGGATCGCAAATTACCGAATTGTTGAACGATGTCGCCTCGAGAAATCCGGACAAGAAGTTCATTAACTACGATACGGATATTGAGGATACGGCGGAGAACGTGCATGCCATTTCCTATGCGACGAATGAAGTTTCATTCCTTGCGGGAGCCGCAGCCGCTCTAATCTCGACTTCCGACATGCCGAACGCGAATCCGGATCAAACGATCGGTTTCGTAGGAGGGATGGACATTCCGGGAATCAATACGTTCCTCGTCGGCTATATCGAGGGGGCCAAATACGTCGATCCCGATATCAAGGTAGCCATTTCGTATGCGGGCAATTTCGTCAATCCTGCGAAAGGGAAGGAGCTTTCCCTGCTGCAATATAACGCGGGCGCGGATGTCATCTTCAGCGTCGCCGGCGGAACGGGACTGGGCGTATTCGATGCGGCGAAAGAAAAGCAAAAATATGCGATCGGCGTCGACTCCGACCAATCGGCAATGATCATGGATACGGATAGCGAGAAAGCGAATTTGATCGTCACTTCCGCCATCAAAAAAATCGACGAAGCGATCTTCAATGCGGTTGCGGAACTGCAAAAAGGTACGTTGGAAATGGGCAAATTCAAAGTGGTCGGCTTCAACGAGTCGGGCGTAGCATTGGCTGAGAATAACGTCTATAACAGCGTCGTATCGGAGTCCGTTCGGGCTGAAGTAGCGAAAATTAAGGAACAAATAGCGACAGGCCAAATCGAAATCAGCAATGCGCTGCACATGGATACGGCTCAAATCGATGCGCTTCGCAATTCTGTAAAACCTTAAACAGGAAGCCATAGAATTCAAGGGGAAGGGAATTCGATTCGAATTGAATTCCCTTTTGCCGTTATTAGGCGCAGATCCGAAAGGAGAATGGACAGATGCATAAGAATTTGCTGGAAATGCGCAACATTATGAAGGTGTATCCGAACGGTGTTGTTGCGAATTCAAATGTAAACTTCTCTTTGGTGGAAGGAGAAATTCATGCGATTGTCGGCGAGAACGGCGCGGGCAAATCCACATTGATGAAGATGATGTTCGGCATGGAACAGCCGAGCGAAGGCGAGATTTTGCTTCGCGGGGAGAAGATGAACTTTCAATCGCCCCAAGAGGCTATCGATCGGGGAATCGGCATGGTGCACCAACATTTCATGCTCGTGCCGTCTTTTACCGTTGTCGAGAATATTATGCTTGGCATGGAGCCGACCAGAGGCCTCAGCATTCATTATAGCGAAGCGATCCGCATGACGCAGGAACTGTCGAAGAAATATAACTTGACCGTCGATCCGACCGCCAAAGTGGAAGATTTGTCGGTAGGCATGAAGCAGAAGGTTGAAATTTTGAAGGCGCTTATCCGCGGCGCGAAAATATTGATTTTGGACGAACCGACCGCGGTGTTGACGCCGCAGGAAACGCAAGAGCTGTTCCGGGAGCTGAAGGTGCTGAAGCGGGAAGGCCACACGATCGTCTTCATTTCCCATAAATTAAAAGAAGTGAAAGAAATTTGCGATCGCATCACCATTATTCGCAGCGGCCGAACCGAAGGCGTATTCCATACCGCGGATGTTACGGAACGGGAAATATCCAAATTGATGGTTGGCCGGGATGTCGTGCTGAAATATGAAAAAGAGCGGGTTGACGCAGGTCCGCCGATTCTTCAGGTGCGGGACTTGTCCTATTCCGACACGAACGGGAAGCCGATCCTTGCCGGGTTGGACTTCTCCATTCGAGCAGGCCAAATCGTCGGCATCGCAGGGGTCGAGGGCAACGGCCAAGGGGAACTGATTCGAGCGCTTACCGGAACGTTGGACGGAGCGAGAGGCTCGATTGCCGTTAACGGAAACGATATGCTCGGCGCGAATATTAAGACGATCCGCAACTTGGGCGTCTCCTATATCCCCGAAGACCGGATGCGGCAAGGCGCCGCCAAAGAAGCGAGCATTACCGACAATTTGATTTCTACCCGGTACCGTAAGAAAGAATGGAATAAAGGACTGTTCCTGAACGGCAACAAAATTGCCCAATTGGCCAAAGATTTGATCGAGCAGTTTCAAGTTCGCTGCAAAGGGCCGAACCAGCCGATCGGCATGTTGTCCGGCGGCAATATGCAGAAGGTGATCGTTGCCAGGGAATGCTCGGAGGATCCGATTTTACTAATCGCGGAGCAGCCGACAAGGGGAGTGGACGTAGGCGCCGCGCAGCTTATTCATCGGAAATTGCTGGAGTTAAGGCAGAAGAACTGTGCGATCTTGTTGTTATCGGCCGATTTAAACGAAGTATTGGAACTCAGCGACAGTTTACTTGTCATGTATAACGGCGAATTCGTTTCTTACTTCCCCAACCCGTCCGAAGTGACGGAAGAGGAGCTGGGACTGTATATGCTCGGTCTCAAAAAGCAAAGCAAAGATGAAGTTGGGAGGGCTTTCGAGGCATGAAGTCCAAACATTTTGAAATCGTTCGAACGATGGCCGTCATTGCCATCTCGCTCATTATCGCCTTTTTTATTATCGCATTGGTCAGCAAGCAGCCGTTTACAAGTATTTTTATCTTTTTGTACGAACCGATCTCGTCGCTTTCTCATATCGGCAACGTGGTGGAAATGGCGATCCCCCTTATGTTTACGGGCCTTTCCGTCGTATTGCTGTTCCGGGTGAACCTGTTCAATCTCGGCGCGGAAGGGCTATTCTACATGGGAGGCGTCGTCGCTGCGGCGATTGCCATTCATTTCAGCTTAAGCGCATTTCTCCATCCTGTCGTAGCCATCCTGGCGGGTGGCTTGGCGGGGGCGATACTATCGGCGATTCCGGGCATATTGAAGGCGAAATGGGACGTTAACGTGTTGGTCACGTCGCTCATGTTCAACAGCATCCTGTTCGGCATCGGCTTATTCTTCCTGAACTACAAGCTGCGGGACGTCAAGGCGTTCGCCAACGTATCTTACAAATTCGAACCGACCGCTTTGCTGGGCAATCTCGTACCGGGAACGCGGATTCATGCCGGACTGATCGTCGTGCTCCTGTGTATAATTGCGGCGCATTATTATATGTACAAGACCAGATGGGGCTACGAGCTTCGGATGACCGGAGACAATCGCGAATTCGCCGAGTATTCCGGCATTAATACGGCCAAGGTCATTATCATCGTGCATTTGATCGCCGGCTTCCTGGCCGGCATGGGCGGATCAATCCAAGTGCTCGGCATGTATTCCCGGTTTCAGTGGACCGCGCTTCCCGGTTACGGATTGGACGGAGCGCTCGTTGCCATGCTGGCGAAGAACAATCCTTTATCGGTCATCGGCGGGGCGTTGTTCCTTGCCTATATCCGGATCGGGGCCGACCAAATGGCCCGCATGTCGGATGTGCCGGCGGAGATGATTTCGATCGTACAAGCCGTCATCATCCTGTTAATTTCGGCGGAGCAATTTTTGAAATTTTGGAAAAACCGGATGTTGGTAAAGGAGGCGGGCAAACATGAATAACTTGCTGGATGTCATCTTCTCGACAGACTTTGCCTTTTCCGTTCTCCGCGTAACAACGCCCATTCTGTTCGCAGCGCTGGGTGCGCTAATATCCAATCGGGCCGGCATCGTCAACATCGGTCTGGAAGGGATTATGCTTGTGGCCGCGCTGACGGGCGTCATTTTCAGCGCCTATACCGGGAGCGCCTGGATCGGGCTCCTTGCAGCCGTCATCGCGGGACTGATCATTACGTCGATACTGGCTTATTTCACCTTGCATTTCAAAACCAATATTATATTGGGCGGGATTGCGGTCAATATGTTCGCGTCGGGAGGAACGGTATTCATTCTCTATTTAGTGAGCGGGGACAAAGGGGCTTCCACTTCGCTCAAAAGCGAGGTGCTGCCAAGCATTGCGATCCCGTTCATTAAAGATATCCCGGTACTTGGCCCGATACTATCCGGCCATAACGTATTGACTTACGTCGCTTTGGTCGCGACTGTCGGCGTGTACTATATGTTGAAGAAAACGCCGCTAGGCTTGCGTATCCGGTCGGTCGGGGAAAATTACCATGCCGCCCAATCGGTGGGCGTTCGCGTGAATCGGATTCAGTTTATCGCGCTATTGTACAGCGGATTTTTCGCGGCGCTGGGCGGAGCGTACATGTCAATGGGTTATCTCTCGATCTTCACGCGGGACATGACGGCCGGACGCGGGTGGATCGGGATCGCAGCCGAAGCGGTAGGGCGCAGCACAACCGTGGGCACGTTTATCGCCTCGATGCTCTTCGGGGCGGCCGATGCGCTCGCCAATGCGCTGCAAATTTTGAAAATTCCGACCGAATTGATTGCCACGACGCCTTACGTCACTACCGTCATCGGATTAATCGTATATGCCGTCGCGGAATCGAGATGGAAGAAACGCAAGAAAGCGAAGCACTCTTTAAAGAAGGTGCAATAAGCGATGTTGGAAACGATCAAGAAATTGCCGAAAGTCGAGCTGCATTATCATTTAGACGGAGGATTGCGCCCCGATACGATCAAGGAGATCGCATCGGATTTGGGAGTGCCGTTGCCGTTTGATGGAGAGGCGTGGCAGTCCGCTCTTCATGTTACGGACGATTGCCCGAGTTTAATCGAATATTTGAGCAAATTCCAATTGCCGGCCCTTTGTCTGCAAACCGCGGAGCATTTGAAGCGGGCCGCCTACGAGGCGGTAGAAGACGCAGCGCAAGACAATATCAAATATATCGAGATTCGTTTCGCGCCCCAATTGCATACGGAGCGGGGCTTGTCTTTGGAAGAGGTCGTTTCTTCCGTCGTGGAAGGAGCGAAGGCGGGCGAACGGGACTTTGGGACGATCGCCCGTATCATTCTGATCTGTTTGCGCAATCATGACGTTGCGCGCAATTGGCAAGTGCTCGAACTGACGAAGAAATGGATCGGCAAAGGCGTCGTCGGTATCGATTTGGCGGGCGACGAAGCGGGCTTTCCGCCGCAGCTTCACCGATCGGTCTTCGTCGCGGCGAAGCAAAGCGGGGTTCCGATTACGATTCACGCCGGAGAAGCGGCAGGCGCGGACAGCATCCGCCAAGCCGTTACGGGATTGTTCGCGCGGCGAATCGGGCACGGCGTCCGCCTGGCCGAGGATCCGGAATTGCTCGAACTTGTGAAGGAGAAGAAGATTCCGCTGGAAATGTGCCTGACCAGCAATGTCCAAACGAAAGCGGCGCCCTCCTGGGAGGATCATCCGATTCGGCAGTATGACGAACTAGGCGTTATCGTTACCGCCAATACGGACAACACAACCGTGTCCAATACGACGCTGACCCAAGAATACGAGCGGTTGATGCGGTATTGCCGCTTTTCATTTTCGGATTTGAAACGGATCGTCTTGAACGCTTTGGAAGCTTCCTTTGCGGAGGCGGATGTAAAGGAGAAGCTGCGTGCCGAATTCAAAGCGGAATTCGACCGTTTCGGATCGGCGTAATGCCATAGAACGAGATATGACATCATTTCTTTTACAATACATTACATTACTTCGAGGTAGGTTATAGCTATGAATCGTGTAATCATTGATACGGACATCGGAAGCGACATTGACGATGCAATGGCCATTGCGCTTGCCATGAGATCGCCTGAAATTACGATTGAAGGGATTACGACGGTCTATGGCGATGCGCATTTGCGAGCCAGAATGGTCGCGAAAATGCTGCAATACGGCGGTCGGCAAGACGTTCCCGTCTTTGCCGGCATCGACCAGCCGCTGCTTCACAATCGTGAAGTATGGATGGCAGGTCACGAAGGCGTCGGATTGATCGAAGAATCCGAGGAACTTATATATGAAGACAAACATGCGGTCGACTTTATCGTTGAAACGGTCATGGCGAATCCCGGTCAAATTACGCTCATTCCGATCGGGCCGCTAACGAATATCGCCGCCAGTATCGTGCGCGAGCCGCGTATCGCCCGGAACGTGAAGGAGATTATTCTTATGGGCGGCGTCGCGCGCCTTGGCGACAACGGGGCCGACATTCGCCATGTGGAGCATAATATCGTCTCCGACCCGGAATCGGCGTCGCTCGTATTCCGCAGCGGAGCTCCGATCGTGATGGTAGGATTGGACGTGACGCTGAAGGTAGTTATCTCGGAGCGCGAACGGCGGCAATTGCAGGAATCCGGCGATTCCCTCAACGTTGCGCTTGCCGGCATGATGGAACGTTGGTTTCAATATAACAATGAAGATTTCACATTTATGCATGACCCGTTGACGGTTGCGCTTGTCATTGACCGGAGCCTGGTGAAGACGAAGAAGATGAAAGTCAACGTCGAGTACGATCATCGCTTGAAAACCGGGCAAACGATTGCGATGCAGGCGGAAGACGCCAACGTAGATATTTGCCTGGATGTCGATCCGGATCGGATGGTCAAGCTGCTGATGGAACGATTGCTCGGAGGGGATTCCGAATGATGGCGGGCAACGTTGTGGTCGTAGGCAGCCTGAATATGGATGTTGTCGTCAAAACGTCCCGTTTTCCGGTCGAAGGAGAGACGATTCTGGGCGAGGAGGTTCATTTTGTCCCGGGCGGGAAAGGGGCCAATCAAGCGGTAGCCGCCGCACGGCTCGGCGTTCGCACGACGATGCTCGGCGCGGTCGGCGAGGATGCGTTCGGCCAAACGTTGCTGCAATCCTTGCACGGCAGCGGCGTTGAGGTCGGGCATGTGAAGCAAGTTGGGGGCATGGCTACAGGCATCGCATCGATTATGTTGGCGCCTGACGACAACTCCATTGTCGTCGTGCCGGGAGCGAACGGCACCATGACCGCTGCGGATGTGCAAGCATTGGCGCGTGTTATTGCGGATGCCGATATCGTCTTGGTCCAATTGGAAATTCCGATGGAGGCGGTGGAAGCCGCCGTGGAAGCCGCGTGGAAACATGGGATTCCGGTCATTCTGAATCCCGCGCCGGCCCGGAGTTTGCCGAAGGAATTGCTTGGCAAAGTCGCCTATATTACGCCAAACCGCTCCGAGCTTCAGACGTTGACCGGCGTCGATTTATCCAGCCGGCCCTTGGAGGAAGCGGTCGACGCGCTGCTCGACATGGGTCCCGGCTGCGTCGTCGCTACGCTCGGAGCGGAAGGGGCGGCATGGAAACAACGGGGCGGCCGGCTTACGATGCAGCAATCATACCCGGTTTCCGTTGTCGATACGACGGGAGCGGGGGATGCCTTTAACGGAGGCTTGGCGTCCTGTCTGGCCATGGGCTACAGTCTTGCCGACAGTGTCGGCTATGCCGTGCGCGTTTCGGCGCTGGCGGTAACGAAATTCGGCGCGCAGGACGGCATGCCGACCCGCGAAGAAGTGGAGCGGTTCCATACGAATGTAGGAGAAGCTGCCACGTAAATCGCTTTGTAGTTTTGCAATAACCAACGGTCCGCTGACTGCATGAAGTCTCGATTTAGTAAAGCGAAGAAGCCTTCTAAACCTCCGGTCAAGAGGAGTTAGAAGGCTTCTTTTTTAATGCAATCGCCCCTGCTCCCAAGTTCGCGGACACAGGGTACGTTAATTGTGACGAACGGCCCGATCTCGGATCGTTTGCGGACAGACGATTCTTTATTCGCGGCAAAAGCGCACAAACAAGCCCTCCGACGGACGAATAACGGAACCGAAGTCCTCCAAAACAGCGAATCAGCGATTTTGACGCGATATAACGGCCGTACGGTCCGGATAGCAATTTCCGATGCAACGCTAGCAGTGGAAAAGCGGGAATCGGATGTCAGCGCCGCTGGATAAACGATATCGGTGAACTTTTCCGGGAAGAGTAATTTCCCGTCGCGCGGGGAAGCTTAATTGGCAGAGAAGCAAAATGATGATCTTTGCCAAGAAGGAAGGGATAACGATGGCCCGAAGAAGCCGAAGGCTGCTCGTAACGGGGGCGGAACAAGGCGTCAAGGATTTGAAGGCGGATGTTATGCGCCGCGAAGGCTATGCCGTCGATCCGAATCATCCGGACGACGTCAAGTACGAAGTGGCGAAAGACGTCGGCGTGCCGTTGCAACAGGGCGATAACGGCGATTTGCAGACGGAAGAGGCCGGCCGTGTCGGAGGGAAAATCGGCGGCCCGATGGTTCGCGAAATGATTCGTATCGCCCAGGAGCAACTGGTCAAGCAACAGAAGAAATAGCGGCATAAGCATGTTCAACTGCGTAAATGATAAGTGATTGGGGCTGTCGCGGCAGCCTCTTTTTATTGCTAATGATTTGCAATTGACATGAAACCTAAAGGTGTCATATAATCTTAAACGAAACCTAAAGGTTTCGCATTTTGATATTGGATCATAAATTTGGAGGTACCATCATGGAAAACAAATCGCAACAAACGTTGCCTGAAATTCGTCATACGCTCGAAATGAACGCTCCGATCGAAAAGGTGTGGGAAGCCGTCGCGACATCGGAAGGAATCGCCGCATGGTTTATGCCTAACGATTTTCAACCGATCGACGGGTATGAGTTCCAATTGAACGCAGGCCCGTATGGGATGTCGCCTTGCAAGGTGACGGAAATCGATCCGCCGAACCGGCTTTCGTTCACTTGGGGCAAGGATTGGACGGTAACGTTTGAATTGGCCGACATGAACGGCCGGACGGAATTTACGTTGATTCATGCCGGCTGGGATGCGGATACGTTGACCGAATTCAATGAGGCTCATTCCATCGTTCGCGACAGAATGGATCAAGGCTGGGCCGGACTGGTGGAAAAATTGCGCGCCTATGCCGAAGCATAATATGGCCGCCGAATCGGCGAAACCGGACGTTTTTCAAGCTATCGCCGATCCGACGCGCCGTCAACTGTTGCAAATGCTAAGCAATGGAGAAATGCCGGTCACCGCAATGAGCGGACATTTCGCCATGAGCCGCACGGCCGTCTCCAAGCATTTGCGCATCTTGGCGGATGCGGGGCTGGTCGCGAACCGGAAGGTCGGCCGGGAAACGAGGTACCGCCTCCAGCCGGAGCCGCTGCTCGAATTAAAAAGGTGGCTCGAGTATTACGATCGGTTTTGGGAGAACAAGTTGGCAATGCTCAAGCATTATGTGGAAGAAACCGCGGCGGACGAGTAGAAATGGCCGGACGGATCCGCTAACGTTGCATCTCCCGTCGCCAGCTTTATCCGATATTGTAGCGGCGCAAGAGATCGGCGATGTTCATGTCGAGTACCGGACGACGCAAATCGATATACCGGTTTAAATACGCGTTTACGCTTTTTCCAAACGATGAAAGATCGTACGACCGGCAAGACTTGCCAAGGGTCGGCGATCTTCTTTTATTCATGAGGAATGAACCGCATGTTTCGTTGTATCGGAGATATTCCTGCTTTCCAAACTTTATTTAATCTGGTACTGTTTCTTTGCGGGAAAGTATCCTCTCGGGAAAGGTGCGGATTCAGAATGAAGCTGAGTCTGAAGGAGTACAATACATTGCGCAATCAGATCCTGGTCGTATTTCTGTCGGTCATGATCATCGTATTGTTGATTGTCGGAATTATGACCTTTCATCTGGTGTCGGCGCTTATAACGAAAAATGCGGAGAAGCAAATCCGGCAGACGGCGGCAGAAGCGAACGGCAGATTGGAAACGCTTTATAAACAAATCGACGTGCTGACAAGCCAGATGGTGACCAACACGGAAGTCCAGCAATTGCTGCTTCAGGTGGCGGAAGGGCATCCCGCCAAATTCGAACAACGCCAGGCATTGACGCGAACGATCGGCTCATTTCAAGTTTATTCGGACGGGATCAACTCGCTCGATCTGTATACGAAAGATTACCAAAGATTATATCCGCTTGACGAAACGAATTTGCTGACCCGTCTCGACAAGAAATGGGTAGAAGAGGCCGACCGCGCGAAGGGGAGTATGGTCTGGATCGGGACCGATCCTCGGGACCCGGCTTACTTTCTCGCGATTCGGCGCATCAGCCTGATCGACCGTTGGTTTTCCAATGGGGGGTATCTGTTAATTCGTATGAATCGCAATTATTTTCAACTTGAAGTTCCGAATTCGAGTCTCAGCAGCGGCGAATATATGGTTCTCGTCGACCGCAATATGGCAACCATCTCGTCGAATTACGACGGAGATATCGGACAAGCCGTTCGGGAACGGCTAAGGCTGACGATTCAAGACAAAGAATACATCGTCGTCAGGCAATCTTCCGATTTGACCGGTTGGACATTGTACATTCTGACTCCCGTCGGCAGCCTAACGGAAGGGCTTTCCGTCCTTCGGACGGCCATCGCCGCATCCGGGGGAATCGGATTTTTCATTTTCCTTGTATTCTCCGTGTTCCTCTCCACACTCATCACCAGACCGGTTCTGAAGCTGATCAAGACGATGCGCAGCGCCCGGACAGGCACGTTGAAGCCGAGCCCGGAAATGAATTCCACGGTGGAGATCAATGAATTGACGAAAACTTATAACCAAATGGTAGACAATATGAACGAATTGATCGAAGCGATTTACGAGAAAGAGCTCGTTCGCAGCCACACTGAGTTGAAAGCGCTTCAGGCGCAAATTGATCCGCATTTCCTGTACAATACGCTGGAAGCGCTCTATTGGTCTCTCCAAGATAAGGAAGAGGATGAATTGGCCGAATTGGTCATTGCTATGTCGGATTTATTCCGTTATACGATCGGAAACGCGCATCAGGGCGAATGGGTAACGATCCGGGACGAGCTGGAGCATGCCGAACGCTATATGCAGCTTATGAAACTGCGGTTCGGCGACCGATTGACCTGGAGCATCTCGGCCGCGCCCGGATGCGAGAGGGTTCCGATCCCGAAGCTGATGATTCAGCCGCTTGTGGAGAATGCCGTGCTGCACGGCGTAGGGAACAAGAAAGGGCCGGGGTCGGTGCATATTCGCGTAAGGCGCGCGGATCCGTCCCCGAAATGGATCATTGAAGTGGAGGACGACGGTCCCGGGATCGAGGAAAGCGCCGTGCGGTCGATTCTGCGATCGTTGGAACAAGAAGCCGTTGTGGCGATGAAGGGGAGCGGCATGGCGATTGCGAACGTCAATAAAAGGTTGCGGCTGTATTACGACCGCGCGAAGATTCGCGACATCTCGATTCGCAGCCAGGCGGGGCAAGGAACGGTCATAACCTTTGAAATACCGGGAGGAGATGCGTAATGCGCATGAAAACGATACTGATCGTAGACGACGAGCCGATGACAAGGAAAGGATTGCAAAAAACGTTGGAAGTTTGGGGGGCGGGCCGATACGACATTCTCGTCGCGGAAGATGGGGACGAAGCGCTGGATATGTTGGGACAAAAGCAAGTTCACGTGTTGATTACCGATATTCGCATGCCCGAAATGAGCGGTTTGCAGCTCGTGAAGACGATGCGAGGAGAGCGGTATCAACCGGTTGTCATCGTTCTGTCGGGATACTCGGAATTCGATTATGCGCGGGAAGCGTTGCAGCTCGGAGTCGTCAACTATTTGCTGAAGCCTGTCGCCAAACAGAAACTGATCGAGGCGTTGGAACAGGCATTGGAGATTGAAGAGCGGCGACAGCGAGCCGAAATGATCGAGAAGGTGGTCGACCTTCGGCTCGTCGATTTGCAAGCCAAAGACCGTCATGCCCCGCCGCCGATTCAAGCGGCTATACGGTATATCGAAGACAATTTGCGCCGTCAGATCGGTTTGCGCGAGGTTGCGGAGCATGTGCATCTGAACCAGAGCTATTTCAGCGCGCTGTTCAAGGAGAAGACCGATCTCACTTTTAGCGAATACGTAACGAGAAGCCGAATGCAATACGCCAAACATTTGCTCGTTTTCACGGACATGCCGGTTGCGGCCGTCGCGGAGGAAGTCGGCTATCAGACGGTAAAATATTTCATAACCTTGTTTAAGGAATACGAAGGAATGACCCCCAGCCAGTATCGCAGACAAATCGACGGGAATGAACCTATTTAACCCTATTCCAAAAATAGTGGAATTTTACCTAATGGCCGTACCCTTACACCGTATAGGACCGAAATGCTACACTGAAAAAATAGATATATAAGAAAGCGCATACAACACACATTACAAGGGGGAAGAAGTGATGAGGCGCAAATCATCCGTTGTGGTTGCATTCCTGTTCGCTTTCATTCTATTGATGGCGGCTTGCGTTCAAGGCTCCGATTCAAGCGGCAGCGGTACGACAATAACAAGCTCGGGCAAAGAAATCACGATCCAAATGATGCATTTGTGGCCGGATGTCGAGAACTCCGCGCAGAACAAATTGGTTAAGGAGATTATAAACGCCTACGAAACGGAACATCCTCATGTGAAAATCAAAGCCGAAGTGCTGGAGAATGAACCATACAAGAATAAACTCAAGGTGCTGTCCGCATCGAACAGTCTTCCGGACGTGGGATTTACTTGGGCGGCGGGGTTTCTTGAACCGTATGTGAAGGGGGAATTATTCGCGCCGCTGGACGATCTGATTCAGAATGAGATGAATGGCCGGTTCGTGACAGGTACGACGGAAGCTTTTGCTATGAACGGCCAAACGTATGCGCTTCCCGTCGAGTTGAATATCGTGCCCGTATTCTACAACAAGGAAATGTTCGGCCAATACGGATTGGAGCCTCCGCAAACCTACGATGAATTCAAGCATATTATCAAAACGTTGAACGAGAACGGCGTCACGCCGATCGCGCTCGGAGCCAAGGATGCATGGACGGGTTCGTTCTGGTATATGTACCTTGCCGACCGGCTCGGAGGAGCCGAACTGATGGATCAATCCGTTGCGAATTGGCATTTCACCGATCCGAGCCTGATCGAGGCGGCAAGAATGGCTCAAGAATTGGTGGATATGAACGCGTTTATGAAAGGTTTCAACGGCTTGTCCAATGAGGAAGCCAAATCCGAGTTCATGAATGAAAGAGCCGCCATGTACGCGATGGGGACCTGGGAAGTGCCCAACTATACGACAAGCCCCGACGTCCCGCAATCGTTTAAAGACAAAATCGGTTTCTTCAAATTTCCGACGATCGATGGCGGCAAGGGCGAATTAAACAATTGGGTCGGCGGGGTCGGTGTCGGCATGTTTGTGTCGGAGAATTCGAAAGTGAAGGAAGAAGCGAAAAAGTTTGCATCCTACTTTGTCAAGATGTGGGGCGAAAAGTCGGTCACCGAAGCCGGAATTATCCCCGCAACGAAAGTGGATACCGGATCCGTACAGCCTCCTCCAATGTTCATCGATTTGCTGGATGAGTTAAACGAGGCGAACAAAGTCACGCTCTATCTTGACGTTCAAATGAAGCCGGTCGCATCGGAGGAACATCAAAAACTGATTCAGGCGTTGCTTGGCAAGGAAGTGACGCCGGAAGGCTTCGCACAGAAGCAGGAAGACGTGCTGAAGGCCGGCAAATAACCGTCTGCGGCGGAGAAAAGGACGCAGCGATTGCGGCTAAGTCCTTTTTATGTTCCATTCCTTTACTTTTTGGTGTATGATAAGAACTAACGTTCTCATTGTTCGAAGGAGGAACAGAAATGCCGAAAGAATACGAGCCGATCACCGTAAAGCAAACGCTGACGAAAGTGAAGGAAGAGCGCATGCCCTTCAACTGGTCGGTCAACCCGTACCGGGGATGCGCGCATGGCTGCAGCTTTTGCTATGCCCGCGGGTTTCAGGCTTTTATCGATAAAGGGGCCGACGACGAATTTCAAAATCATATTATGCTGAAAATGAACGCGGCCGAGGCGTTGGAAGCTCAGCTCTCGAAGCTGGCGGTCCGATTCAATCATGATATCGAAGCGGTAAGCCGCCATGTCGGCAGCGTGGCGATCGGTACGGTCACCGATCCGTACCAGCCGGCGGAAGGCAAGGCGATGCTGACCCGGGAATGCCTGAAAGTTCTGGCCAAATACCGGATCGACACGTCGATCACGACCCGCTCGCCGCTCATCCTCCGCGATCTCGATCTGCTCGGGATCATGCCGTCCGTAGCGGTCAACATCAGTTTGAACACGCTTGACGGCCAATTGGCGCGCAAGCTGGAACCGGGCTCTCCCTTGCCTTCCAAACGGTTGGATACCCTTGAACGGCTGAGCGGCCATGGCGTGCAAACCGCCGTATTCATGGCGCCGATCCTTCCTTATTTAACCGATTCCGCCGACCAGATGGAGGCGATTTTCGCCGCTGCGCGGGAGCGGGGGGCATCCTATGTCATTACGTCGCTGCTCAGGCTGTCGCCCGATGTGAAGAAGTGGTATTACAAGACGCTTCGCGAGCATTTCCCGGAGAAGCTGGCCGCCTACCGCAATTTATATACCGGCCGCTATGCCGAAGACGAGTACCGTCAGCGGATACGCAGCATAACGGAGGAATTGCGCCGCAAACACGAACTTTCCCCGGCACCGGCGGGCGCGGCTGCGGCTGCCGGCACGGCTTGGGCGAAAGAGCGGGCCGGGGGAAGCTCCCGGGAACTGGAACGTATTGCCGGCCAACTGCCTCTGGAGCAGTTGTCCTTCGTTTTTTGAACGATTAGACAAGGAAGTCCCTTCGAAGGGCTTCCTTTTTTTATCTTTCCTATTGCCTCCCTTAATTTGATACTATATTGATAGCCGCTCCGATCCAAGAGAGCGGCACGCTTCGATATGCAAGTTAAGCGAATGTTAAGGAATTAGCCCGATATTGTTAAGCTTTTTTTGTTACATTAAGTATAAGAGGTTGTTCAAAAAGTCCCCTTTTGATCACGAAGATGAACTGGGAGCGAACTCGACATCGAATCTTGCGTTCACCCTCGAAGTCCGGTGCTCATGTAGGTTTTGCCTACACTCCGCTCCTCCTTCTTCGGGTTCTCGCAACCTTCTCGGTGCTGAAAAGTCGACTTTTTGAACACGCACTATAACACATTTTTTGAACTTTTTAAGAACCTAAAGAGGTGGAGATCATGTCGAGAGAAAGCATTCTATTGGTCGATGACGAGAAAGAGATTATCGAACTGATGGAAATCTATTTTAATAATGAAGGATACATCCTGCATAAGGCGTCCAACGGGGTGGAGGCGCTGGAAGTGCTGCAGAATCATGTCGTCGATTTGATCATTCTGGATGTCATGATGCCGAAGATGGACGGCTTGCAAGCTTGCATGAAAATTCGCGAACGGAATAATACGCCGATTATTATGCTTTCCGCCAAAAGCCAGGATATCGATAAAATCTCGGGCCTCAGCATCGGCGCCGACGATTACGTGACCAAGCCGTTCAATCCGCTTGTTCTGCTTGCGCGGGTCAAGTCCCAACTGCGAAGGTACAAGCAGCTCAATCATCAGGGCGGCTATAAGAATGAAAACGAGATTGTGATCGACGGACTGGTGATTAACGTAGCGACGCATACGGTAACCGTCGACGGCCAGGAAGTCCGGCTGACGCCGCGCGAGTTCGCCATTCTCAAGCTGCTGGCGGTCAATCGGGGCATCGTGCTCAGTATGGACAAAATTTATGAAGAAGTTTGGAATGAGCCGTTTATGGAGTCCAAAAACACGATCATGGTTCATATCCGCAAAATACGCGAAAAAATCGAAAAAGACAAACAAAACCCCGAGTTTATCAAAACCGTCTGGGGAATCGGGTATAAAATGAAGTCTCCCAAGGAGGTATGAAGATGATCGGCCGGAACCTGTTCCATTCGATGCGCTGGAAGTTCTTCGTCGTTTTTGTCTCAAGCATCGCTTTGACGGCCCTCGTTCTGCTGCTGGGGCGCTTGCTCGCGTCGTTTATCGTCAATTACCCTACGTTCAACGCTCCGTTGATCTGGACGATCAATAACATCGGTTCGCGGCCGGTTATGATCGTTTCCGGAACGGCATTGTTTATCTTTTTCTACTTCCTTACAAGCCGTCCGGTCATCCGCTACACGACGGAAATCGCCGGTACGATGCAGGAAATGGCCAAAGGAAGGTTCGATGTGCCGATTCCTGTCAAATCGCCGGGCGAATTGGGCAGAATCGCCTCCCATGCCAACGATGTGGCGGAGGAATTGAATAATTACTTGCAGGAAATCAATTATGGGCTGCGGGAGATCGCCAAGGGCCGATTCGAACACGATATTCCCGTCAAACCGGGCAACGACCTCGGCACGGTGGCCGAGAGCATTAACCGGATGAGCGCTCAATTGCATCGATCCATTCAGGAAGAGCGCAACGCCGAGAAGACCAAGAACGATCTGATTACGGGCGTGTCCCACGATCTTCGGACCCCGCTGACCTCGATTCTCGGATTTCTGCAGCTGATTGAAAACGACCGGTACGTCGACGAGGTGGAGCTTCGCTATTACGTCAATATTGCCTATGAGAAATCGTTGGGGCTGAAAAATCTGATCGACGATTTATTCGAATATACGAGCATTAACAACGGATTGCCGCTGAAGCTGGAACAATTGGATCTAAACGGTTTCTTCCGCCAGTTGGCGGAAGAATTCGTGCCAAGCCTGGAAAACGCCGGCATGACGTGCCGGGTTCATGCGCCGGAGCGTCCGGTGCGCATTCGGGCCGATGGAGACCGGCTCGTCCGTGCCTATGAAAATCTGATTTCCAATGCGATCAAATACGGCCGGAAAGGCAAATTCGTCGATATTCATATTCAAGAAAGCGACGGGCAGGCCGTCGTGAAGGTTTGCAATTACGGGGAGCCCATTCCCGAACGGGATTTGCCGCTTATATTCGACCGTTTCTATCGGGTGGAACAATCAAGATCGAAGGAAACCGGAGGAACAGGCCTGGGTCTTGCTATTACGAAAAGCATTATCGAAGTGCATGGCGGCAACATATCCGTAACGAGCGATCGGCGGGAGACCTGCTTCCAAACGACGTTTCCCGTATCGTTAAGGAGGGAACATGAAGTTTAGAACGATATCGTTAGTTTTGGCCATGATGCTTTGTTTCACGACTTTCTATTGTGCCGTCGAATCTGCCTTTGCGCTTGCCGCCGATCCGATCAAGGGCATCGGCCGCATCCCGGAGATCAAGCCGGGACAAAGCAAACTGATTCTTCCCGCGGCTCCGAAGGGATATACAATATCGATATACGGCAGCGACCGGCTGCCGGCGATCGATCTGGAGGGCAATATTCATACTCCGTTAATCGACGTAACAACAAATCTAATCTTCCGGTTGGAAGACGAGAAGAATCCGGGCCGGACATGGGTATCCGACCCCATTCCGGTCATCGTGCCGGGCCGGCATAAGCAAGCGAAAGGCTCGAATCAAGAGCCGCAAGTCGTTCCGTCGCTGCGGGAATGGTACGGAAGAGAGGGAGACTTCCAATTGACGAAGTCTTCGAGAATTGCGGTAGCTCCGGCGCATTCGGACGTTTTGCGGCATGTGGCGGAAATCGTCAAGAACGATGTGAAGGATATTAGCGGCCTGGATCTGGATATCGTTCCCGGCGCTCCTGCATCCGGCGACATCTATCTGTCACTGGACGGGACGCTGAGCGATCTCGGACGAGAAGGATATGTCCTCGATGCGGCTCGCAACGTGACGATCGAGTCGGCCGATGCGCAAGGCGTGTTGTACGGAACGAGGACGCTCTTGCAAATATTAAAATCGGACGAAGGGCATTCCCGCATTCCTCGGGGGATCGCAAGGGATTATCCCAAGTATGAAGTTCGCGGCTTCATGCTCGATGTGGCCCGGAAATTTTATACGATCGATTTTTTGCGCGATTATATTAAGCTGCTGTCCTGGTACAAGATGAACACATTTCAAATTCATTTAAACGAAAGCACGGGCGGTTTCCGCCTGGAGAGCGAAACTTACCCCGGGCTGGCGGCCAAAGACGGATACTATACGAAGGAAGAGTTCAGGCAATTGGTTCGTCTCGGGATGGAGTACGGGGTCAACGTCGTTCCGGAAATCGATACGCCGGGGCATTCCCGCGCTTTTACCGAATACGATCCGACTCTAGGGGAAGGGCATTATTTAAATATTAACAATACGAAATCCGTGCAATTTGTGCAAAGCTTGTTTGACGAATATTTGGACGAACGCAACCCGACCTTTATCGGGCCGGACGTACATATCGGTACGGACGAGTACAATGCGGAGCGTCAGGAGGATATCGAGGCGTTTCGCTCCTATATCGACACGATGATCCGGTATGTCCGCGGCAAAGGCAAGCATCCGTCGTTATGGGGCGGATTGACTTTGTACGACGGCAAAACGCCGATCGGCGCAGGGGCGGCGATGGATATTTGGCATGAACGGTACGGGGAAGCGCGGCAAGCTGCCGAGCTCGGATACGATATCGTCAATGTCGACCATCGCTCGCTCTATATCGTTCCGACGCGCACCGATTACTTGAACGGCCGTAAGCTGTACAACGAATGGGAGCCGAATCGCTGGGGCGATACGATGCTGCCTTCCGGGCATCCCAGGTTGAAAGGCGGCAAATTCGCCCTATGGAACGACGCGTCCGTCGCGAACGGAATTTCCATGGACGATTCCCACGACCGCATCCTTCCCGCCGTTCAAGTATTGTCGGAGAAAATGTGGTCCGGCGCCGAAAAGGCCCGCGACTACGACCGATTCGTACAATTGGCGGCCGGTATCGGGGATGCGCCCGGGGCGGATTTGTCCCATAAGGTGAGCACGAATCGCAAAGACGGGAATGTCGTCGAATACCTGTTCGAAGGCGGTTTTGCCGATTCGTCCGGCAACGGCTACGACGGTTCCGCCGTCAATGCAACGTTGACACAGGGACGGTTCGGACAGGGGCTTAGGCTGAACGGCGGCAGCAGCTATGTGAAGACGCCGCTGACTTCGCTTGGGTTCGGCTGGACCGTTTCCATGTGGGTGAAGCCGGATGCCGGCAATCCCGACGATGCGGTCCTTATGGAATCGCCTGCCGGCCAATTGAAGTTGAAGCAGGGGAAGACCGGGAAACTGGGCTTTTCCAAGGAAAACTACCATAGCGTCTTCGATTACGAGGTTCCGGCGGGGAAATGGACTCATCTGCTGCTTACCGGGGATAACAAAGGCACCGTTCTTTATGTGAACGGCGACGAATACGCGGAGAGAACGGACCTGTCCTTTCCGCACGTCCAAACCTTCGTCTTGCCGATCGAGAAGATCGGAAGCGCGACGAACTCGTTTCGCGGCGCGATCGACAATGTGATGATCTTCAACAGGCCGATTGATCTGTTGCAGAGCAATCACGAACTCGCGCGCGGCAAGAAAGCCGAATCGTCGGCGCTTGAAACGCCGGCTTTCGCCCCGGGCAAGGCGGTGGACGGCAACCCCGATACGAGATGGTCGGCCGCCGCCGTTGACGACGCCTGGTTCCAGGTGGACCTTGGCGATCAATATCCGATCGATCGGATCGCGATTCAATGGAAAGCCGCCTATGCCACAGCCTACAAGCTGCTTGTTTCCGAGGACAATCGGCATTGGACCAATGTAAAGAGCGGCGACGGGATCATCGAAGGCAGAGGCGGACTGGAGACGATCCGGTTCGACAAAATCAAAGCAAGATATGTCCGGTTTCAAGGGGTCAAACGGGCGACCGCTTACGGGTACTCCTTCTCTTCGTTGGAGGTATATAAGGCGCCGAAAGAGATGAGCGAATATAAAGCTTCGTTCGATCAAGCCGAGGCGGCCTTGAAGTCGGGACAAGGCGACGAAGAAACGAACCGCCGCTTGCTCCGTCTTGTTAACCGTTATCCTTATGACATGTCTGACGATCAATAAACGCCGAAGAGATTTGCTTCGGACGATATGCGCTGTCAGAGCGCGTTTCGTTCGGGCAAGTCTTTTTTATTGCGTAAGGAAGAAGCGTTTTATTCTATAGCAACTGCAAAAATCCAGTTATTTCGCGACAATACCCGCGTTTGGAGCATAGCAACTGCAAAAATCCATCTAATCGAGCTCGTTTCTCTTCTGATATGCCATATACGTTCCAATAGATTGGGCGTCCTACAAGCGTCCGAATTCGGCTCACCGCCAAGAACATCATCAGATGTTTGTATTATGTTAAGCATTTGTTAAGGGTTTCATTAGCCGTTCGTTAAGAACTGTGTATTACTCTTATAGTCAAACAAGGAACATGCGTTATTGCGCTATAAGGAGACAAAAATATGCTTGGAATTTTAACGAGCGCCGGGAAATGGAAGAAGCCGGCCGTCATTTCTCTCATCATTCTCATATTCGCTCTTGCTTCCTTCCTGCGTATCGATTTTCTGGTATCGGTACATCATGAGGTGTCCCATGACACCGTTCATTACGACATCATGGTGAGGCAATTGTTGGAGAAAGGGGTATACGCCTATAAAAGTACCGAGCCCAACGCTCAGGTGACGCCGGGGTATCCGTTGTTCATGGCTGCGATCTATAAGCTTGCGGATTATCAGCATAACGACCCTTTCCCTTATATTCGCGGCGTTCAAGTGGCGATCAGCTTGATTACGCTATGGATGATCTACGTGATTGCGCGGAAGCTTGGCGGCCAGCCGGCCGGCTTGATCGCGGCGTTTGCCGGGGCGATCTACCCGCCGTTTGTATGGAGCAACGCGGCCGTACTGACTGAGACGCTGGCGACGCTGTTTCTCGTCATTTATATTTACGTGCAATGGATCGCGTTTGAGAGAAAGACTTGGAGCTTCGCCATGTTGAGCGGCGCGGTATTGGGCCTTGTGGTACTGATCCGTCCGGAATTTCTGGTGATTGTATTCGCATTGCACGCCTTCTATTTTTTCTGGAAGAATGAGAAGCTTGAAGCATTCCGCAAGCTGGCGTTCGCCTTGATCGGAATGGCGATCGTGCTGTCCCCTTGGGTTATCCGAAATGCCGTGACGCTGCATGAGGTGGTGGTCGCTTCGACGCAGGTCAATCCTTTCCTGGCGGGAACCTATCCGGACAAAAACTATGAAGACGGCTTGGTGGACAACCGGGGGAAAACGCAAATGGAGATCGCCAAGGAGCGGTTGAAGGTCGGTTTTACCGAGCATACGTGGACTTTCGCCAAATGGTATACGATCGGAAAAATGAAATCTACGTATTCGCGGATGTATTTCGGCAGCGGCCATAAACCGTTGTATCCGGTCATCCCCGTACTGCCGTGGAATTTGTTTCACCGCGCGCTGGTCGGTTTCGGGCTTATTGCGCTCGTCGCCGTCCTGCGGAAATGGAGGCAGCCGGCAACTTTGCTTGCCGTTATTATTATCGTCATGTCGCTGGTCAGGCTGGCGTTCGTGCCGGAGTATCGGTACAACTATACCGTCATGCCGCTCATCGTCATCCTGGATAGCGTTGTCGGCATGGCCATGCTTCGCTGGATCTATGTCCGGCTGCGAGGGCAATCTTCGTTAACCAAGGCAAGGGGGCAAGAGGGATGAAGACAAACGTAAACATAACGCCGATTCCATCCAAAGTTCTCGTTATCGTACCCGCATACAACGAAGCGGAAGGCATCGAATGCGTCATCGCGCAAATCCGCGCCGAAATTCCTTACGCCGACGTGCTCGTCGTCAACGACGGTTCCAAGGACGACACGGGCAGCCGCGCGGAGAAGGCGGGCGCGCTCGTCGCCAATCTGAGCTGCAATTTGGGAATTGGGGGAGCAGTGCAGACCGGTTACCGCTATGCCGAAGCAGGCGGGTACGATTATGCCGTGCAGATCGACGGGGACGGGCAGCATAACCCGTCCGACCTGCGCCTGCTGCTTGAAGCCATGCAGGAGAGCGGGGCCGATATGGTGGTAGGATCGCGCTTCATCGAGAAGGCGGGCTATCAATCGACGTTTGCCAGAAAGATAGGGATCGAATTGTTGGCGCGGCTGGTCACCCGCTTAACCGGGAAGAGGATTACCGATCCGACCTCCGGCTATCGCCTGTGCAACCGGAGAGCGATCGCGCTGTTCGCCCGGGAATATCCGACGGACTATCCCGAGGTCGAGGCGTTGATGCTGCTGGATCGATACCGCGGCACCTTCAAGGAAGTGCCTGTCGTCATGAATGCGCGCCATAGCGGCGTGTCCAGCATCTCGGCCTTCAAGTCCGCTTATTATATGTGCAAAGTGATATTGGCGGTTCTTATTATGAAGACGAAGAAGAAAGAGGAGATGAATATAGGCTATGGAATTTGATATCTATTTCATCAGCTTTCTAATTAGCCTCGCTTTTGCCGGCACGATTATTCTTCTGATTCGGAAGCGCAAGCTGCGGGAGCAGTATGCGCTGCTGTGGATATTGTTAAGCGTGTTGATGATGATTCTATCGTTATTCCCGTCACTTCTCGACGATGCGGCCGGCTGGATCAACATCGCCTATGCGCCATCGCTGCTCTATCTTTTAAGCGTTGTTGCCATTTTGTTTATTTTGCTGCATTTGACGATGGCCGTCTCTTCCCTGACTCATCGCGTAATCGTGCTGACCCAGACCGTGGCGCTGCAGGAGCAAATGCTTCATCGGCTTGCTAAACAGAAGGGCGCGCCGCATACATGCGAGAGCGTCCAATTCACAACGGGGGAGACGAATCCGGGATGATCTATTTATTGCTGGCGCTTAATATTTTATGCTTGGTCGCCGGACAAGTCGTGTGGAAGATGGGCCTGGACTCGCAAGGCGGCTTGCATCTGAACAATATCGCAGCAGTGTTGTTCTCGCCGCTCATTCTGCTAGGCATCGTCTTGTACGGATTGGCTACCGTGCTATGGTTGTTTGTGTTGTCGCGGCTGCCGTTAAGCGCGGCCTATCCGCTGCAAAGCTTGGCGTATGTCATCGGACTCGTCGCCGCCTGGCAATTGTTCGGGGAAGCGGTCCCGCCGAACCGCTGGCTTGGCGCCGGCGTAATCGTCTTGGGCGTTATGATCGTAGGAATGAAATAAAGGAGCTATGAAATGAACATCAAAAGAGCTATGATCGTTACTTTGCTTATTCTTTCGCAAATCGCGGCGATGGCGCAGGTTCATGCAGAACCTGCGGCGGGGCCGGAAGAGCCGGGCGGCTACGGCCCCCATGAACTTATTTTATATCTGGACAGCAGCAAGATCATGCATAACGGAGCGGAATACGCCGCAACTCATGAGACGGTCGCCAAGAACGGGGTGACTTATGTGGGCTTGCGTTCCGTTGCAGAACGCCTTGGGTATGCCATCGGGCATGATGTGGAGACGAAGGAGACGCTGTTGACGAAGGAAGACCATGAAATACGGTATACATTGGACAGCAATGCCTATACGGTGGACGGGGTATCCCGTACGATGGCAGGCGCCCCTTATGCGGATCGGGGCGTTTATATGGTGCCGTTAAGGTCGCTGGCGGCCGCCGCCGAGATTTCGCTTGCGCTCCAGGACGATCGAATCACTCTCAGTTGGGTTGTGGAACCGGACGAACCGCCCAAGCCGAACGAGCCGCCTGTGGCCTTTTTCGTGACGGATAAAGAGAAGTACCGCATGGGCGAGCCGATCAAAAAAGAAGACCAAAGCACGGACGACGAAGATGCGATCGTGGAACGCAAGTGGGAGAACGATCAGCCCGCGTTCTTCGAACCGGGCACGGTCGAGATCCGGCTCACCGTTACCGACAAGCACGGAGCGTCTTCGACGTACAGCAAGCGGATTGAAATTACCTCGGAGACGCTCTATACCAAGGAGGAATTCGACCGTTTGTTCACGCCGCCGGGCGGCAATTTCGACATTAACGGCGGATCCATTCTGGGCTTCGAACCTCTTCCGTATAACTACACCACCGAACCTTATACGCTGTTCCGCGCCAGCGGACCGGAAACGGTCAATTCGGAAGGCATACTGTACCAGGATACCATTGCGGGGCGCACCCGCTTTATGATCCATCATATGAATAATATGGGGGAGAAGGCGAAATTTTATGTGATCGCCGGCAATGCGAATTCCGAGCCCGCGAACATTGCGGTCGAGAGCCTCGGCATCGCCGGTCCGACGAATCATCCGGAGGTTGCCGGGAGACAGGCGGCCGCCAGGTACTTCGAATCTTTCGTGTCGGGCAGCGAGCGCGCCAATATTCGGCTGGAAGCCGGGGAAAGCAAAGTCATCTTTACCGGGTTAAGCTCGCTCACCGTCGCATCGGGCGACATTATTACATTGAATGCGGATGTGTACGGGGACGCGCCGATACAATATACGGTTCTTATGATCAAGGAAGGCGGAGATCCGCTTGAACTTGTACCCGTATTGCCTGACCTTGATCCGGGCGAATCGATCGTTAGAGGAACGTTCCCGGACTCGACTCGCGTGTTCGAATATAGAGGCAAGGTAGGAAACCGTCCGCAGCGGCTACCGCTGACCGATAATACGACGGACCCGTTCCAGCAAGGGATCGATGGCATCAAGCATACGCCAGCTGTGAATTCGGGCAATTACGGAGTGCTGTATAAGATCGTACTGCACGATGTCGCCCCCAATACGCTGATTACCTTCAATCCGCGCGGCGGATTGTATTCCGGGGCAGCGAAGGTGAACGGCGACGTGGTGCATATTAAACATATCGGCTCGACCCAGGATTCCACCAGCGTGCTCTACCGGACGAAGGACCGGGCGGAGAAGGTGGAAATATGGATCACCCCGGCCGCGGGCAGCAATTTGCCCTTTGCTCTGCTCTTCATGCCGATGCCCGAAAGGAAGAGTTAATGCAAGTTTTCGTTCCCGCGGCAAAGAAGCAAGCCGGTTCCTGTCTCCGACATCGAGACGGGGCCGGCTTCTTTGCTTACCCGAAGCATATTTTGTTTCGTCGGCAGCTCCATTTCTCCGTTTTGATTTCAGAAAGCGTTGAAAATCTTCGTTGAATGTGCTAATTTAGGTATTAGCTAAATATATTAGGTAACACCTAATTTTTCGAAGGGAAGGACATTTACCATGCTCATTTGGATGTTGCGCAAGATCATGGCCGAGCGGGGCATTTGGACCGGGGCGGAACTGGCGCGGCTGCTCAAGGAAAAGGCGGGTTACAGCTTATCGGCTCCGTCGATCAGCGCTCTGCTTACAAGCCAGCCGAAGCAAATGAAGGCCGATACGCTTGATGCGCTATGCACCGCACTGGAATGTACACCTAGCGATTTATGGGTGCATAAGCCGTCCAAACAGGTGAAAGGAGCGTAAAGATGAGCGTAAAGGATATTGTTCCCTTCGGGGATCCGATTTTGCGAAAAAAAGCGAAGCCGGTCGACGAGCTGTCTCCGAAAATGATCAAGCTGCTTGACGACATGGCGGAAACATTGTACGCGACCGACGGGCGTGCGGGATTGGCCGCCCCTCAGGTCGGCATTTTGCGAAGATTGATCGTCATGGATTGCGGCGACGGGTTGATCGAATTGATCAATCCCGAGATCGTCGAGGCGGATGGCGAACAGTTTGGTCCGGAAGCTTGCCTGTCGTTTCCCGGATATTACGGCCATGTCAAACGGGCCGACCGGGTGAAGGTCAAGACGCTGGATCGGTCCGGCCGGGAACGGATATTGGAAGGCCAAGGGTTTCTCGCCCGCTGCATGCAGCATGAGATCGATCATTTGAACGGCGTGCTGTTCGTCGATCACGTGCAGGGACAGTGGCTGTATCATGAAGAAACGAATGAGCGAATGGATGTATTGAGTGTGATCCGGTTAACGAATGGAGCCTCCTGATGGGGGGCTCCATGCTTGCTTATGGGCGTCATTTACAGGTCTCTGTACACGAGAGGAGAGCGGCAAGAGCGCAAGCAACTAGCAGTAAAAACCGGAGTTAATATACTCCACGGAAGGGTTTTGAGAAATTAGCGGAGATTTCTGCCGCTAATTTCCGTAGCATACGATAAATATGGAAATGGATAGAAATTAGCGGTAGTATTTCCATCTAATCGGCATTTAGATAGGAAAACGGCAATATTAACGCCGGGTTTTGGAGCTAATGCAAGACACGGTCCCGGCGCCCCCTCTTCCTAAGACGTAATAAAGTCGCCGCCGTTGACATGCATCGTCTCCCCGGTGACATAGCGGGAATCGTCGCTAGCCAAATAGACGTATGCAGGCGCGAGCTCGAACGGTTGGCCCGCGCGTTTCATCGGGGTATCCGTACCGAAAGTGGCGACGCGTTCGGCCGAGAAGCTCGACGGAATCAGCGGCGTCCAGATCGGACCGGGAGCGACGGCGTTGACGCGAATGCACTGATCGACGAGGGAGAGAGCTAGAGAGCGGGTGAAGGATACGATCGCCCC
The DNA here is from genome assembly GCF_018918005.1 of Paenibacillus sp. MSJ-34. GTDB lineage: Bacteria > Bacillota > Bacilli > Paenibacillales > Paenibacillaceae > MSJ-34. The sequence continues at coordinate 85,497 of NZ_JAHLPR010000005.1, forward strand.
TTTGGTGGCGGAATAGTCGATCAGCGTTTTCTCGCCCTGATAGGCGGTGATGGAGGCGGTATTAATGATCGATGCGCCCGATTTTAAATATGTCAGAGCCGCTTGCGTCATGAAGAAAAAGGAATAGATATTCGTTCGAAACGTTTGTTCCAACTGCTCCTCGGTAATATCGGTCAGCCGCTGCTGCGGATATTGCACACCGACGTTATTGACCAATATATCCAATTTGTCGAACGTCCCGATCGTTTGCTCGACGACGTTGGCGCATGCTTTCTTCGACCGCAGATCGGCCTGCAGCGCCAGGCAACGCCTGCCAAGCTGTTCGATTCGCGCTTTTGTTTCGTCCGCATCCCGCCTCTCGTACAGATAGGCAAACGCGACGTCCGCGCCTTCCTTGGCGAACGCGATGGCGGCGGCGCGGCCTATGCCGCTGTCTCCGCCGGTAATGATCGCTACTTTGTTTTGCAGTTTGCGGCTGCCGATATAGGACGGGTTTTCAAATATAGGTCTCGGCCTCATGACATACTCCAGCCCGGGCTGACGGTCTTGATGCTGCGGAGGGAAGGCGATAGGCCGTTCTTCGCATTTGGTTTCCTTGCCGTAATAAGGATACACGGGATATGGGTTCATAGGTTCCTCCTTAATCTAGGTTAATGCCTACATCCATGTTATTCCCGCGAAAGGGGTCCGGTGCAAGGAAAAGAAAAGGCTGCCCGATATTGACCGCGTGGTCAACCCGCGGTATAATGAACACAAAATTGACCACGTGGTCAACAAATTGAACGGGAAGGTGAATCTATTGGCGGAACAACAAAACGGCTCGATCCCCGAGGACAAGAAACAAGCCATCACGGATATTGCCCTCGAACATTTTGCCCAGCGGGGATACGAGAAAGCGTCGACGAACCAAATGATCCAGCAGGCGGGCATTTCCAAAGGGATTTTGTTTCATTATTTTTCAAGCAAAAAAAATCTATATGTAACTGTCCTTGACCATTGCTTGAACCGTCTCGGTTCATTTATGAAAGAAGAACAGGCGAAGCTGCCCGCCGATTTGTTCAAGCGAATTATGCGCATCAGCGAGGTGAAGATGCGGTTTTTCTTGCAATACCCCCTCATGTACAAATTGATCGTCGAGGCCTTCTCGTCCCAAGCGCCGGATGAATTGTCCGAAGAAATAAGCAAGCGGAGAATGGCGATCGCATCGCTGACTTCGGTAACCTTCGATGACGTCGATACGTCCGCATTCCGGGAAGGCATCGATCCGTCCAGAGCGTTTGACCTGGTCGTTACCGCCGTGAACGCGTTGAGTCACAGGTTCATGGCGGAGCATTGCGCTTCTGCGAATCGGGGGCTGGACCAATTAGAACGCTATACGAACGAATTGCGCTTATATCTCGAAATGCTGCAAACGGGTATTTACGAGAACGGCGCAAATCCTGGGAAAGGCGGTGCAAGCTCATGACGCTGGAACGGAAAATCAGCAACATGTATAAGTTGGACGATCGGGCATGGCTGCGTCATGCCAATCCGTGGAGCGTCTGGACGCGCAACTCGGTCATGCCGCTCCTTATTCTCGCGTTTTGGAGCAGGACCTGGATAGGATGGTGGGCCGCGGTGCCGGTGGCGCTTGCCGTTGCATGGGCGATGGTCAATCCGCATATTTTCCCCGCACCGCGTTCGACGGATCATTGGGCTTCCAAATGCGTCTTCGGCGAACGGCTATGGCTGAATCGCGATCGAGTCCCTATACCCGCATCGCATAAGCGGTTGCCGAATTTGTTAAGCGCAATTGCCGGAATCGGAGCGTTGTTCGTGATGATTGGCGTGTTCCGGTTCGATCTTTGGATGACGCTGTTCGGATGTGCTCTTGTATATATGGGAAAACTGTGGTTTTTGGATCGTATGGTTTGGATTTACGAGGATATGAACCGCCATCCTGGCGGTGAGAATAGGGAAAAATAAATGCGTGCATTTGGAACGGAACTGTGCTACGATACCTCTTGTTTATGAGTTTGACGAAGAAGCAGGTGACATCATGGCATCTTTCCAATCCGAACCAAATCAAGGAGATAAGCGGACGAAGGAGCTCCGCTTATTTTTTCTTGCATGGCCAATATTTTTAGAAATTTTTCTGTTTATGCTGATGGGAATTGCGGATACGTTTATGTTAAGCGCCATATCCGACAATGCCGTATCGGGAGTCGGGGCGGCGAACCAGTATCTTCATATTGCGATTCTCGTCCTGGAAGTGATCGGCAACGGCGCGTCGATTGTCGTCGCGCAGTACATCGGTTCGCGGAAGCTGGTGGAGGCGGCGAAAATATCGGCATTGGCCGTTACGCTCAATTTAATCGTAGGTCTCGCAATCAGCGCCATCTTCCTCGTGTTCTGCGGCAGCATGCTGCAGGCGCTCAATTTGCAAGGCGAAATATTGACGCATGCCCGAAGCTATTTGTCTATCGTCGGAGGAGCGATTTTCCTGCAGGCGATTATCAATTCCTTGTCGGCTATCATTCGGGTTCACGGGTTCACGAAGGAAGCGATGTTCGTTTCCCTGGGCATGAACGTGATACACATTCTCGGTAACTATGCTTTGATCTTCGGTAAATTCGGTTTTCCGGAAATGGGCGTTCAAGGGGCGGCCATATCGACGGTCGTAAGCCGGGCCCTCGCGTTGATCGTGTTCTTCTGGCTGTTGTACCGCATCATGGCGGTAAGAGTCCAGATTCAATATTATTTCTCGCTGTCCAAAGAATATATCGCCAAAATTCTTAAAATCGGCGTGCCTTCCGCGTTCGAGCAGGTGATGTATCAGTTCTGCCAAATCATGTTTTTATATTACGCCACATTCCTGGGCGCTGCATCGCTCGCGGCTCGGCAGTACGCTTCGAACATTTCGATGTTTACGTATTTGTTCGCCTTGGCCGCGGGCATGGGGACGGCGATTATCGTAGGAAGGCTCGTAGGCGGAAACTACAAGGACGAGGCGTATCGCCGCGTATGGAAGAGCGTGCGTTGGGCCGGGGCGGCGACGCTTATTATGGTCGCGCTGGTTATTGCGCTGCGCGAACGGTTGATGGGCGTCTTTACGGATGATCCGGAAATTATTCGTCTTGGCGCCAACGTCTTGTTACTGAGCATCGTGCTGGAAACGGGGCGAACGGTCAATATCGTGCTAATTAATTCTTTGCGCGCCGCGGGGGATGCGAAATTCCCTTTGTGGATCGGCATGTTCTCGATGGTAGCAATGAGCTTGCCGTTAGGTTATTTGCTAGTGTTTCCTTTGAAACTGGGATTGGCGGGCATATGGCTGGCGATTGCCGCAGACGAATGGCTGCGCGCTGTCATCATGTTTTTCCGCTGGAAGAGCAGGGCGTGGGAGAAGCATGCGCTCGTGAAGCCGGATTCCCCGGAGCAAGGGGCTATGGCCCATACGTAACTAACTCCAAAATCTGCCGCTAAATCAAAGATATATCAGCCTATTGCTTCATTAGTGGTAAAAACTGGCGTTAATCTTTAGGAGATTGGCACATTTGCGAAGGATACCTGAAATTAGCTCCGCAAAATACCGCTAACTTCGCTTTCATGCGAATTTAAAGAAAATAAAGGTAGAATTTACCGCTAGTTGCCCAACCACATGGCCGCGATCGTCGATCGCGGCTTTTTCATTCAACGTTGCTCTCTACGGTCTCTTCTCTTCTACTTATTTGTACTTTTCTGTTTTGTCGGAAGTTCGCCGGAAGGCATTCCTTCGCCCTGGCGTTTTTTGTTTTTCTCGGCTTTCTTCTGGGTATCGTGCAGCTTCTCTACATAATCATGCGTACTGTCCATCCATATTCCTCCTCGTATAGTAACTGTCATTTGTTACTATAACCAATTCCGCGGCAAAGCATCCGGCTTCCGCTTGTGCCGGCCGAACGCTTGGCAATGAGGCCGTACGTATTGAACCATATATGGCGGTTTGTTATAATTTTGATGATATCCATGACCAAAGAAGGGGGCGTTTGCGTTGAAAACAGAAAAAAGCTCCTGCCCTCCCAATTATAAATCTTTCGGATTGGCAATTCAGGCGTTAGTGATGATGTCCAAATGCGAGAACCGTTGTCCCAGCGGCGAGATCGCAGACTATCTTCAATCGGAGCCCACTTTACTGAGACGCATTATGGCCAGGCTGGTGCAGAACAATATCGTCGAGACCCGGGAAGGCCGTGATGGCGGATATCGGCTTAAGAAAGCGCCTGAAGCGATTACGCTGGCGGACGTATTAACCGCCCTTGAAGGAACGAACCCATTGAAAGACAGTATGCTCGACTCGACGGGCGACCATGCCTTCGGACTTTGCATGAATTCCATATTTACCGATATATCGTCAGAGCTTGACAGCAGCATTGCCGGAGTGTTAAGCCGTTACACGATCAAAGATATCGCCGATTCGGCCGCCATCTGATCCAGATAAATCATATTGACAATCGATAGATGCCGCATTATACTGTGCTAATAAACGAACAGTTTCTTGCGATCTTAACTGTGTTAAATTTCACACAGATAACAAGGCGGCTAAGAAGCTTGGGAAAACGTTACATTATTAGGAGGTTGGAGAGCATGGCAACGACAAGTGTGAAAGAGAAAGATTTTATGACGGTTGTACGGGAGCGCCGTTCTGTGCGCCATTACGACCCCGCCGCGAAGATTTCGAGAGAAGAATTGTCCGATATGTTGAAAGAAGCGGCGCTTGCTCCGTCGAGCAGCAATCTGCAACCGTGGCGGTTTCTTGTATTTGACGATCCGGCAGTGAAAGAACGGCTGCTGCCGATCGCAAACAACCAGAAGCAAGTCGTAGATGCGGCTGCGGTCATCGCGGTGCTGGGGGATGTGCAAGGATACGAAAATGCCCCTAAAGTTTACAAAGCGGCTGTCGAAGCAGGCTATATGACGAAAGAGATCGCGCAAAATATGATCGAACGGACCTTAACGGGCTATCCCCAAATAGGGCGGGAAAAGCTGGAGCATATCGCTCTCATCGACGGCGGTTTGGTTAGCATGCAGCTGATGCTTGCAGCGAAAGCCAGAGGCTACGATACGGTGCCGATGGGCGGGTTTCATGCAGACCGGCTCATGCAAGAGTTCGAGATTCCCGAACGCTATGTTCCGGTCATGCTCATCGCGGTAGGCAAGGCGGCATCGCCCGGACATCCGACCACGCGGCTGCCGATCGAGGACATCACGTTTTGGAACGGGTTTGCCAAATAAATGATTCATCGTGAAAGAGACGCCAACCGGCGTTTCTTTTGTTATGACCGCTCTCGTCTTTTCCGTTTGCCGGTGGTTTTTTTGCGCCTTTTTTAGGTGTGGATGATCTTCGGGGACAGCTTGCCGTTTTCGGCATGCAAAGGCGATGGTGGACTAGGGATAAGTGCGTTCATTTCACTTGAAACGATATCGAAATACAATCCAACAATGCCGCAGGCTGCCGCTTGCGGTTTTTTTATTTTATCGGAGAGAGGAAGAAGAATTTGAATAAAAATGTGCTGCCAAAATATTCGCTTGAATCTCCGGCAAGGTGTAACTATAATTGTGACATATTGTAATCGGAGAGGATATCGCTTCGGCTAACGCAATTTCGGGCCGACGATCTACACGACGAAAGGTTGAATGCAGCTATGAAACATCAAGATCGACCGGCAGTCGGGCTCACATGGGGACAACGGTTGTCGATGGCCGTGATGCTAGGGTCCATGACTGCTATCGGTCCTTTTTCCATCGATATGTATTTGCCGTCATTGCCGATCTTGGCAAACGACTTGCATACGAGCACATCGCTCGCCCAGCTTAGCCTTACGGCTTGCTTGCTCGGCCTGGCGCTTGGCCAGCTGTTGCTCGGGCCGCTCAGCGACTCCCGCGGCCGCCGCAAGCCGCTTATCATTTCCTTAACCGTCTACGCAGTTGCGTCTGTGCTATGCGCGGCAGTGCCTTCGATTTGGGGGTTGATCGCGCTCCGTTTCATTCAAGGGATGTCAGGGGCCGGGGGCATCGTCATTGCGCGCGCTATGGTGCGCGATATGTATTCCGGTTCGGAACTGACCAAATTTTTCTCGCTGTTGATGCTTATTAACGGTCTTGCGCCGATCGTGGCTCCAATCGCGGGCGGCCAACTGCTGCAAGTGACGTCATGGCACGGGGTATTCGTCGTGCTGGGCCTGCTTGGTGTCGTCCTTGTTGCGACCGCCGCCTTCGGCTTGCGCGAAACGCTCCCGCCCGAGCGGCGTTCCATCGGCGGCGTCAAGACGACCGTATCCACGTTCGGCCGGCTCCTGCGCGACCGCGCGTTCATGGGGTACGCTTGCGCGCAAGGCTTCGTGTCCGCGGCGATGTTCAGCTACATTTCGGGCTCGCCGTTCGTGCTCCAGAACATTTACGGCGCTTCGCCGCAAGCGTTCAGCATTTTCTTCGCCGTCAACGGGCTCGGCCTAATCTTGGCGACGCAGCTTACGGGCCGCCTGGCCGCACGTTTTCATGAATCGCGGCTGTTCTTGGCCGGACTCTTGCTATCCTTATGCGGAGGCCTTGGCTTGCTCGCCATGATTCTGGTCAAGGCGCCGTTATTTACGGTACTGCTGTTCTTGTTCGTGTCCGTCTCCAGCACCGGTATGGTGAACACGGCCGGCTTCTCGCTGGCGATGCAGAGCCAAGGCAAATCGGCAGGCAGCGCGTCGGCTTTGCTTGGGCTGCTGCCGTTTATCGCAGGTTCCGCCGCGGCTCCGTTGGTTGGCATCGCAGGCAGCCAAACCGCCGTGCCGATGGGCATCGTCATCGCTTGCTGCGCTCTCGGCGCCATGGGCTGCTACCGTTTCATGATTCGGCAAGGCAAGCGTGAGTCGGTACGGCAACGTTCCGTTGAGGGTTAATCATAATTTTAATACGTTGTTCTGAGCATTCTACGAATTACCATTACATTTGGTTAAGTATATCTAAGTCTAAAAATGTTATAATGGTCATAATTAATCCTTAAAAGGGGTTGTATTTTATGACAATAAGTAAGAATCGTATTCATGAACTTATTGATCGTTTATCTGACAAAGATCTTGAGTTAGTTACCGATTTAATGGAGCGGCTTTCTCAGACAACTACTAGCAGAGAAATCCCTCTGGACGACGAACCTACTACTCAGGAGGATCTGGATGCAATTAACAGCGCTACTGAAGCATACTTAAAGGGTGAATTAATAAACTTTAAGGATGTAGAGCATGAGTTACGAAGTTAAGTTCTATAAGGATGCGTATAAAAGTCTCCGGAAACAAGATACGGTGACCCGTAATCGAATTCTAGATCTTATAATGCTATTATCGCAAAATCCAAAACATCCTGAACTTGACATTAAGAAGATGCAGGGCGTAGAAAATCGTTATCGACTTCGAGTAGGCTCTTTTCGTATTATCTATTCCATTCATGACGATGAATTAATTATTATTGTTATCAAAATTAGTTCGCGTAGGGATGTATATAAATCTTAGAGGTACTAAGCATATCCATGCACGATAGGCTGTCTGCTGGAAATTCCCTACAGACGGCCTCCATTTATTTCTTCCCCATGTAAGCTCCAACCTCATCCTGCCGGCCAAAATTCTCAAGCCTTTGAGGCTCATATACGCGAGACGTCGAACTTGGGAAACGGATCTCGAGCAGACGACCATCGCCCTTCCGGGTCAATGGCGCAAACAGAAACAAAATCGCTAGCAACAGGCTAGCGGGTATAGGAGGATCATTATGGATAATATTGATAAAAATTCCCAAGAAAGCGATTTTCCCAAGATGGGCAAGCCTGCGACACGCGCTCTCGCAAATGTCGGGTATTATAGGCTTGAACAATTAACCGAAGTGGCGGAAGCGGACATTTTGAAGCTGCATGGAGTCGGGCCTAAAGCGGTAAGAATATTGAATGAGGCTCTTAAAGAGAGAGGGCTGTCCTTTGCGAGAAAATAGAAATCCGGCTAGGCAATCAACCGTCATAAATTGTAATCATTGAATTCCCACTCTTGATGGAATTGCTCCAAAAAACTTTCCATGAACCGATGTCTTTGCTCTGCAATTTTCTTTGCAGAATCCGTATTGAGCAAGTCTTTTATTCTTAGTAATTTTTCATGGAAATGGTATATTGCAGTTTTTTCATTGGATCTGTAGTCGAGGTTCTCGAAACTCTTTCCCGGATGATGAATTTGCAGACCCTTCCATCCGGAGTAAGCGAAAGCTCTGGCAATGCCCACTGCTCCAATCGCATCGAGCCGGTCTGCATCTTGTACGATCTTGCCTTCCAATGTTTCCATGGGCGGATTTTTCCCGCCGTTATATGACATGGTCGAGATGATGGTCATTACTTCTTCCGTGATTCGATGCTCTACATTATGGTTTGTCAGCCATAGGAGGACTTTCGATAAACCAGCTTCTTTGGATACATTCAATTTTTCATCTGCCACATCATGCAAAAGAGCGGCTAATTCGCACACGAAGATATTTGCATGTTCGGCTTTGGCTAATTCAACAGCGAGCTTTCTAACACGTTGAATATGCCACCAATCATGCCCGCTCGGGTCAAATTCCAGTTGTTGTTTGGCAAACTTCTCTGCGGAATGAATAATGTCTTCCGGATGATTCATGAAACGACCTCTTTTCTTCTATAATTATCTTGTGATTTTTCACGCCAATGATGGGAGACAGATGATATGCAAAAAAATAAGCGCTTACTCGTTTCACTATTCATGGTACTAATAATCGCCGCTATTCTCGTACCCGTTTAAATTTCAAGTTTATACACATCGTTTCAGCAAGTCGTATTAGATCCGTTACAAGGCAAGGAAATTACTTCGCTCAATATTACTAGGATATCATCTGAAGACAGAAAAGAAATGATCGTATCCGATAAGAGTATAACGCCGGTGCAGGACGACATGAAACATAGATTTGGCATCGTTATAGAAGATAGTAAAAAAAGAGTCACCATTTTTGATAATGATAAAAGCAAAAATAGACTAAATTCTTATAAAATTACAAATGATTTTAATATTGTGAATCTTGAAAATGTTTTTAAGTAATCATTGCGGAACCGGTACAAAGAGATTATCGAAAAAGGCCAGCTCGAACTGGACCAAGCGAACAAGGAACGGGACGCGGCTTTGCAGGCGGAGAAGGATGCGTTGCCCCAAGATGAAGAGGGCTGACGTTCCGCAACGGAGCGGCGCCGGTTCTACAGGTTGAATCTGTAGCCGACGCCCCAAATCGTTTCAATATGCTGCGGCTTCGATGGGTTGCGCTCGATCTTCTCCCGCAGCCGGCTAATGTGAACCGTGACGGTCGCATTGTCGCCCATCGAATCCAGTCCCCATATGCGCTCGAACAGCTCGTCTTTGCGGAAGACCCGGTTCGGATGCGTCGCCAAATATAACAGCAAATCGTATTCCTTCGTAGTCAGAACGATTTCCTCATCCCTTACGAACACTTTGCGCGACAACTTGTCGATGAGCAGTCCTTGCATGCGGATTTGATCTTTCGAATGCCCGGCATCGCCGCCATGGCCGCCGGTCAATCGCTCGAATCGGGCGAGATGGGCTTTGACCCGTGCGACCAATTCGCCAACGCTGAACGGTTTAATAATGTAATCGTCCGCTCCCAGACCCAAGCCCATAATTTTGTCGACTTCTTCTTTCTTGGCGGATACCATCAAAATCGGGATGTTCTTCGTTTCCCGAATCCGCCTGCAAATTTCGTAACCGTCGACGTTCGGCAGCATCAGGTCGAGCAGAATCAAGTCGTAATGTTCGCGGAGCGCCTTATCCAGCCCGACATCGCCGCTTCCGGCGATCTCGACCGCGAATCCGCTCGCTTCCAGATAGTCTTTCTGCACCTCGGCAATGACTTGCTCGTCTTCAATGATCAATATCGTTTTCATACGCTTCACCTTCACCTTCGCCTGAGCGCCCTTCCGATTTTTTCAAAGTAAACGCGATCCGCGTTCCCTGGCCCTCCGTACTGTCCGCCCACACTTTGCCGCCATGCTCCTCTACGATCTGCTTCACGATGGCCAATCCCAGGCCGCTGCCCCCTGTACTCGTATTGCGCGACGGGTCCGCCCGGTAGAAGCGCTCGAATATATAAGGCAACGATTGGACGCCGATGCCGCGCCCGTTATCCGCAATCGCGACCGTCACTTCCTCCCGCCCGTCCTGCAGCTCGAAGGTTACCGCGCCGTCTTGTTTATCCATATGCTTCAGGCTATTATCCACGATATTGGCGACGACCCTTCCCAGTTTCTCGCGGTCGGCAATCGCATATACGGGGCGGGCAAGGCGATCATACTTGAATATTACGCCCGCATTTTTCGGATTAAGGCGCAGTTCGTCCGCATAATCGTCCAGCATCGCATTGATGTCGACCTTTTCGAATAGAAACGGCAATCGTTTCAAATCCAGCTTGGAATACATCATTAATTCGTCGATTAACCGATCCATATCCGACGTCTTCTTGTGAATCATATCGATATATTTCATCCGCTTCTCCGGCGTGTCGGCAATTCCGTCCCGCAGTCCTTCCACGCATCCGGTAATGGCGGTAATCGGCGTCTTAAGATCATGCGATATGTTCGAAACGAGTTCTTTCCGGTTCTCTTCGTATTGAAGCTGGATGCGGATCGATTCCCGCAGGCGCAGCCTCATTTCCTCGAAGGTCTGGCTTAATTCGCCGAGTTCGTCCTTCCTCCCCATCTTCAGTTCATGATCGAGATCGCCTTCCTTAATATGTTCCGCCGCTTTTTTCAGTTCGTTCAACGGCCGAATGATGCTGCGCGACACCAGATACGTTAACAGTCCGTTCGTCAGCCCGAGGACGACCAGCAAGAAAAGAAACAACAGCGGAAAGAACGATTGGGAGAATGCGGCATACTTGCCCGTATTTTCGAAAAAATAGACGGCTCCTTTGCTTTGGTCCGAATAGGTTGCTTGATATGCACTCACCGAATAGGAGTTGCCGTTCATTTCAAATTTATGATGTCCGTATCGCTTGCCGTACCCCCCGGATTCCAGCATGAAATCACTGATTCGCTCATACAGGTCGGGGGTGTCGATCATAGAGGATGCGTAGATCAGCCGATGGTCCTTTTCCACGGCAAACCCCGACTTCACTTGGCGCATTTCTTCATCCGCCTTGCGCAAAAAGTCGTCGTCCGTTAACAAATCCGGGTTGTACCGGCTTACCAAGCCGAGCCCCTCCGACCATTGGTTCAATTGCATCATGCCGTTCGCAAACTCTTGCAGCCTTCTTCCTTCGCGGATGGAAGATAGGCGATCATTGCCCATAAGATCTCTGAAGAACAAAGCGAACAGCAAAATGGAAGTCGACATAAACACGACAATGGGAATGATGATCATGGCAATATAAGACAACAGCAGCTTCGTGCGAATGGACATCTCGATTCTCCTTCGAGGCAGTTAAGGTCAATATTGTCTTTTCTCGAACAGATACCAACCTGCCATATAGGTTATTATACTAGCCGACAGTAAAAATGCGAATATATGGAACAATGTGCCGAAAGGCGTTCCGCTTCCCAACCATAACCGGTGCCAATCCGTGAAAGAGAAGATTGACCAGTCTGCGATTTGCGGATAAAAGAAAGGAAGCAGCTTGGCGGCAATATAGAGAATGATGCATAGGACGAGCGCGCTGGAACTGCTTCGGAACCATTGAGCGATGAAAATGGCGAACATCGCAATGGCGGCCATCGCGACGAAAGCGGCGGCGTATGCGATGATGCTGTTTCCAAGCCGGTCCGCTTGGAAGCCCCCGTTCATCAGAAAGCCGGACAAGGTGGATGCGATCCATATGACAGCGAGCAGAACGGCCAAATACATCCCGATGGCAAGCGCTTTGGATGCGAAAGCCTTCGACCGGGCGATTGGGCGCGTCAACAATTGCTTCATCGTGCGGGCGTCGATTTCCCCGGCAAAGATGTCGGCCGCAGTCATAAACAGAAACAGCGGCAGCAGCGCGGAAGTGAATACGCCGAGCATAAGGAGCGTGAAATCCGTGCCGCCGCCAAGCAAGACGCCGGTATTGCTCCGCATATTGCCAAGGAATATCGCCGCCGCTGCGGGAACAAGGACGGTCAGGGCGAGAATCCATTTCGTTTTTCTTTGGCGCAGCAGTTTCTCCGCTTCATTGAGCATGTTTGCGTATAAACTATGCATGGGCAGCACTCCCCTTAGCTTGTTGGATTTCCGAGAGATAGAGCTGCTCGAGGGAAGTTTGGCCTTCCCCCGTCAGTTCCTCCATCGTGCCTTGCCGGATCAGGGAGCCGCCGTATAGAATGCCGATCCGGTTGCATTGCCGCTCCATCTCTTGGATTAAGTGGCTCGAGATGAGAAAGGCGATGCCTTTCTCCCGGGCAAGACGCCATACCAAGTTGCGAAACTCGACCCGTCCTTCGATATCCAGTCCGTTCGTAGGTTCGTCCAGGATCACGAGCTCCGGTTCGGAGAGAAGCGCAAGCGCGATCGCGAGCTTTTGTTTCATCCCGAGCGAGTAATTGCGAACTTTCTCATGCGCATAAGGGGTCAAGCCGACGCATTCCAGCGTTTCCGCGATGCGCCCCGCCGGCAAATCGGGATAAAATCGGGCGGCCATTCTCATCTGATCGTAAGCGCTCATATATTCATAGGCGTCCGCCGTTTCAATGAGACAACCGACACGTTTCATCGCTTGTTCGAACCGTTCCGCAACCGGGTGACCGAATAACCGGACGTTCCCGCGATCGGGCGCGCATAATCCGGTGATCAATTTCAAAAGCGTCGTTTTCCCCGCTCCGTTCGGACCGAACAGCCCGAATATATCCCCTCTGTACACGGTTATGCTAATATCCCGTATGCCGCGCCCGTTTCGATGCAGTTTGGCTGCTTGTTCCACTTCTATAATCGGCTCCATTATGCCACTCCCTTTCCGGCTTTATGCCATGTTACGAACGGCGCCAGGAATGCTTCGCCAATTCGGGCTTGATCGTTTCCACGTTCTTGCCGTTCAAATCGACCGTGTCCGGAACGGTCCGGTTCAGTGCCGATAAACCGGCGTTCAGCGTGACGGCGATCTCATGCTCCGCTCCTCCCGCGTCCTTGCCTGTAACGACGACGGTTGCGGTTTGACGCTCAATATAATTATCCTTATCGATTACGGCATCCAAATGTATGGACTGTACTTGAATCGCGTCTGTCAGCTTGGGAAGATCGACGCGGAAATCGGGCGATGCCTCCGCGGATTCCGGTTGGTTATGCCAAGGGCCGAAATCTCCGGGATGAGAGCCTCCTGCATGCTTCAACATCAACGCACCGATCGCATTGACCGCGGCGGGAATCTGGCTTCCGTCCAGATGCAGCGAGACCAGCTTGCCGCCGTCCCTGCTGGCTTCCATCGTGACTTGATTCCGCAATTGCCCCATCAAGGCGTCGAGCACATGTTCCATATCGCTTTCTGCAAACGGCTTATCGCCGCGGTCGCGATGTTTCCGCTCTTTGCCGTCGTCTTCGATGACGCGGTATAGATCGCTATCGCCGGTTTTTACGATCGTTTTGTCCTTTTCGCGATAAGTACTGATTGCAATATCCTCTGTTCCCGCATTCACGCGCACGTCCGCGCTCGCGGCCTCTTGCTGGCGGCTTGCTTTGACGGACGACTCGATATTCAATACGTTCGTACCGTTGTCCGCTACCGATACGCTAACGTCGGCGGTAACGCTGGCGATCGAGTGCATGTTCTTAACCGCCGATTTATAAGCCTCGTAACCTGAACCGCTCGCCTTCACGGACAAGCCGCTTTGAACCAGCAGCAACGCTCCTATTCCGACGCCCGCCGCCATCACTAACCATTTTTTTTGCATATTGATTCCCTCCAATCGGTTGTTCGCCGGATGATTCCGGCTTCATATTTGATGATACCCGGCGGCTCTAAACCCCCTATAAACGAAATCTAAACAAAGTATAAAATCGGAATCGACCGATGTTTTCGCCGAAAAACAAAAAAGAGCATCCCGCGGATATCGATTTTCGCGGAAGCTCTTTGGAAAAAGATTGATTAAACAGATTTATTCACCGGATTGGAACGGATATAAGAGCCGGTTTCGGCAACAAGACCGATTACGGTGATGAGATAAACGAGCGTTAAGCCGAACGGAACAACCAGAAACGCTTGGTCCATGAAGATGTACCCGCCGATGAAGGCGACGAGGACGGTAGCGATTGTTTGAAATAGATAGGTTTTACTTTTGTAAAGCCATACATACGGCAGAAAATGGGCTCCGCTCATCATGCCGATCGACATCGGAATCCATTCCGGATGTTCGATATAAATGACAACCCAAATCGGAATGAAAAAGAGTTGAATGCCGCCGATCAAACCGCCGATGACACCGAGAGGATTCGACGACATGATATTGGCCTTCAACAGTTTTCCAAGCAAAGTGCCCAGCGGGAAAATGCTTCCCATGCCGATCACGGAGATAAGCGCCGTCAGCTTCTGCTCCAGAAAGAGTCCAAGCAAGCCCATCACAAACCAATATAACGCGCCTATGATGAAAAGCGGATACGCTTTTTTGGCCGTTCGGATCAATTCGTCCTTGAGCTGATCCAAATTCATGCTTTGATATGAGTTCATCTTATACGCCCCCATTAACTATGGAATATTTCGCTTATTATACTATATCTGACGCGTTATTGCGGGCGCAGCATATTGAACAGCAGGGATACATCATTGGCTGAGCCTACGGTAATGACCGTTTTGTGCGCCGGTTCGGCGAAGCGTTTCACCGAGTCCGCTTGGTCCAGAGTTGTGACGATGACGTCCGTGTTGCGCACCGCATCGTGCAGCATTTCCTCGGGCGACGAGATGTCAATCGTTTGAATGTCCGCGTCGGTCGTCCGTTTAATTTCGTCCAGGTAGAAGAAGCAGGAACTCGATTTGCATTCGAAGAATAGATAGCGTTTCTTCTTCTTCAGCGGTTGGCCGAAGAGCTGCATGTAGGCGAAACCGGACAACAGCACATTCTCGGTAGGATACCCTGCCTCGTAAGCCTCTTTAATCATTTTCTCCACGAACCCGAAATATGGATTGTTTCGTTTAAATTGCTCGATCTTGGCTTGATCGGCAACCTGAGTCCCCCGTCCCTTCTGAATCGTCAGGAGGCCTTCCTCTTTTAATTGAGAGTACACCCATTGGATCGTATTGCGATTAATGGAAAGCCGATCTGCGAGCTGATTGGTGGAAGGCAGCGTATCCCCCGGTTTCAGCAAGTCTTTCCCTATTAACCATTTGATTTGCTCCTTCATTTGCACATTGATCGGCAAGGGGGAGCGGGAATCGATTGTAAATAGCAAGTCTGAATGTTCCATTGCAGGGCACCCAACCTTCTCAGTTAACTAGTAATCCAGATATGTTAAGCTTAAACAATGAACCGCGAAAAATCAAGGAGCACGAAGGAAGGATGACAAAACGGAGCATAAATATTGCATAGATGCCGCAATACCGTGATAGATGGAGTTGACAATTCCGGCAAAAAGGAATATTATAAATAACAAGTTAACCAAACAACTATGTAATTGTACAATAAACAAAAATAGGGAGGAAAGAAACATGTCTGTTACAGCATTAACGAAAGATTCGTTTCAAGAGCAAATTCAAAACGGAGTGACGCTTGTCGATTTCTGGGCGGCTTGGTGCGGTCCTTGCAAAGTTCAAATGCCGATCGTCGAGCAACTGTCGGAAGAAATGAAAGGAACGGCCTCGTTCGCGAAAGTGAATGTCGACGAAGAGTTTGAAATCGCGTCCCGCTTCGGGATTACGGGCATTCCTACGATGATTCTGTTTAAAGACGGGCAAGCCGTGGACAAAATGGTTGGATTAACGCCGGCGCGCGCCATTCAAGCGAAAATATTAGAACACGCTAGCAACTAACGGAGCGGAAACAACGGGGCTGGAACTTCGGAATGCAAAGATGAACGGATGGAGGGAAACGAAATGTATACATCGATCGTAATCGGAACCGGGCCGAGCGGATTGACGGCGGCCATTTATTTGGCGCGGGCGGGCTTGAACCCGCTCGTGATCGAAGGGCCGGAGCCGGGAGGGCAACTGACGACGACGACGGAGGTGGAGAACTTCCCCGGCTTCCCCGAAGGCGTCATGGGACCGGAACTGATGGACAATATGCGCAAGCAAGCGGAACGCTTCGGCGCGGAATTCCGCAGGGGCTGGGTCAACGAAGTCGATACGTCGCAAAGGCCTTTTAAACTGCAAGTGGAGGGCATCGGTGAATTATCGGCGGAGACGCTGATTATATCTACCGGAGCTTCCGCCAAGCTGCTCGGGATTCCCGGCGAGAAGGAAAGCATGGGCCGCGGCGTCAGCACATGCGCGACATGCGACGGCTTCTTCTTCCGCGGGAAGAAAATTATCGTTGTCGGCGGCGGCGATTCCGCGATGGAGGAAGCGAATTTCTTGACGCGTTTCGCGACGGAAGTTCGTCTGGTGCATCGCCGCGAGGAACTGCGCGCCTCGAAAATTATGCAGGATCGCGCGCGCGCGAACGAGAAAATCGCTTGGAGCTTGAACAGAACGCCGCTCGAGGTCGTTTCCGGAGATAACGGCGTGCAAGGATTGAAAGTGCGCAACAACGAGACCGGCGCCGAGGAAGTGATCGAAGCGGACGGCATCTTCGTCGCGATCGGGCATACGCCGAACACCGGCTTCCTGAACGGCCAGCTCGATACCGACGATCTCGGCTACTTGCTCGTACGTCCCGGCACGACCGAGACGAACATTCCCGGCGTATTCGCTTGCGGAGACGTGCAAGACCATCAATACCGACAGGCGATTACGGCAGCCGGCAGCGGGTGCATGGCCGCGCTCGATTGCGAGAGATTTCTTGAATCCAATCCGCTGCAAGAAGCGGTTCATTCTTGATCACATGGACATAGAACGGTGCCCCAAGCCCGGTACAGCCTTTCCAACGGCTGATACCGGGCTTTTGCTCGTGGGGCCGTTTGCTGATGCGGAGGCGAACGGGTTCATTTTTTACTAATTAAGGCACATTTTGTTGCTATCCGCACAAGTTTTTTATAAAGTCAGTATTGAGCGGTTTATTTATGTTACGCCAAAGCTGCTGCGATGGAGTGTGGAAAGGTTGAGACAGGGTGCATAATAAAATTTTACTGGTGGAAGACGACCGGGATATCGTGGACATGGTGCGGCAATATTTAACGAAAGAGGGCTTTGACGTCACGGCGGTATACGACGGCGAAGAAGGGATGGAAGCGTTCCGGAAGGAACGTTTCGATTTGCTGCTGGTCGATATTATGATGCCTAGACTGGATGGGATCGAATTGGTCAAGATCGTCCGGGAGACAAGCGCGGTGCCGATTCTAATCATGTCGGCCAAGGACAGCGATATCGATAAGGCGCTCGGACTGGGCTTCGGGGCCGACGATTACATCGCCAAGCCGTTTTCCATGATCGAGATTTCCGCAAGGATTAAGGCCGCGATCAGGCGAGCGACGAAATACGCGGCCGACGCGCTGCCGACGAAACCGGATCGGATCGTGACCGTCGGCGGTTTAACGATCGATTTGGATAATTTCTCGGTCGCCAAAAACGATAAGGAACTCAAATTAACCTCGAAAGAATTCGATATCTTGAAATTATTCGTCACCAACCCGAACCGGGTGTTCACGAAAGCGCAAATTTACGGTTTTGTATGGAACGATGAATATTACGGCGATGAAAATGTCATTAATGTACATATGAGAAGGTTGCGCGAGAAAATCGAAGATGAGCCGTCCAGCCCGAAATACATTAAGACGCTATGGGGTATCGGCTATAAATGGGAAGGCGGTTAATATGGTCGTCTTTCTTTCGATCGCAATCGTTATTCTGCTGTGCGTCGTTGTGGCGCAGTATCGCGCCGGCCGAACCAGAAGCGCAAGCCTGCGGCGCGTCCATGAACAGCTTCGCCGGATTGTTGCCGACGGTACAAGCGAGAAGGTGCTCGCCGTTACCGGCGACAAAGAGCTGATCCCGTTATTGGTCGCCATCAACGATTTGCTCGAAACGAACCGAGCCAATGCGGCTCATGGATTGAAAACGGAAATGTCGGTGAAGCGGATGATATCGAACATTTCACATGATCTCAAGACGCCGCTCACCGTCATACAAGGTTATTTGGAAACGTTAAAACTTGACCATACTATGAATGCGGCGGAAAGAAACGCACTCCTTTCCAAAGTGCATCAAAAAACGATCGAAGTATTGGGATTGATCCATAAGTTTTTCGATTTGGCCAGGCTGGAATCCGGCGATAAGGATCTTCCCTTGGGCAGAATCGATCTGAGCGAGGTATGCCGGAGGAAAATATTGCAGTTTTACGATATTTTATCGGGGAAAGGCTTGGACGTGCGGATTCGGATACCGGATGTACCGGTATATATATTAGGCAACGAGGAAGCGCTGGACCGCATACTGGACAATTTGATTTCCAATGCGGTAAAGTATGGCGGCGACGGAAACGTGATCGGGTTAACGTTGCGGTTCGACGATTCCTATGCCGCGATCGACGTTTGGGACAAGGGAAGAGGCATCGGCGAGATGCATAAGGACAGGGTGTTCGAGCGTATGTATACGCTTGAGGATTCGAGAAACCGGTCCAACGAGAGCAGCGGACTCGGCCTGACGATTACGAAACGGTTGGTGGAGAAACTGGGAGGCACGATTCATGTGAAGAGCAAGCCCGATGTGGAAACGGTGTTCTCCATCCGTTTCACTAGATTGACATATTAACCTATAGCCAAAAGGAGCCGTTGATCAACTACATGTATACAATTTTTAAAACTCCTGAAGGAGAACAGCGTTTTCATGACGCTTACAGCAAAATTTTGTCCGTTTGGCCGGTTCCCTACGATACGCTGGATATTTCGACCCGTTTCGGGACGACTCATGTCATCGCATGCGGAAAGCCTGAAGCTCCCCCCTTGCTCCTGTTGCATGGCATGACCGCAAATTCTACGATGTGGAAAGAGAATATCGCCGATCTGAGCGGCCGATATCGCACCTATGCCGTCGATGTGATGGGGGACTTCGGGAAAAGCGTTGTGACCAAACCGTTGCAATCCCCGGAGGATTGCAACCTTTGGCTAAGCGACGTTCTCGACGGGCTCAGATTGGGAAGGACGAATGTATTGGGACATTCCATGGGGGGATGGTTGGCGCTGAATTTTGCTCTGCATGCGCCCAGGAAAGTGAATCGCCTCATTCTGCTCGCTCCGGTCGGGGCGTTCTATTCGATTCCGCTGCAGTTTATGTTCAAAGTGTACCCGGCCTTGCTGCTGCCGAGCCCGCGGAGAATTGAACGGGCATGGAACTGGTTTCTGGCGAAGGGCAACCGGCTGGACGAGCTTGCGATGGGCCAAGCCGTGGAAGCGTATACTCATTGCCGCATGCTGCTTAAAGTAATACCGAAACGGTTTGCGCAAGAGCAGTTGCAGCAATTGGCGGTTCCGACCCTGTTCCTCGTCGGAGAGGAAGAGGTCATCTACAATGCCCGCAAGGCGGCCAAACTTGTCCGTAAACTGATTCCAACCGCGGAGACGGAAATCGTTCCTCGCGCCAGCCATTGCTTGAATGCGGAACAAGCGGAAATCGTCAACGGGCGTATCTTGCGCTTCCTGAATCAATAAGACGGACCTATGGTCCGGGGGTTATAGAAGAAGCTTATGGAGTGAATACCGAGGGGATTCGTCTCTATAAGCTTTTTAACGCTAGGGAGCTTAAGAAATTTGTAAGAATCGGGTAAGAAAAAAGATAATCTCATCTTTTAACATAAGAAGCAGCGAAGAGAGAGAGGAGATAGAAACATGTCCTATATATTGCGGACTCATCATGTCACGAAAACATATCAAGGCAAGGAAGCCGTGTCGGATGTCAGCATGAATGTAAGAAAAGGAGAAATCTACGGGTTTTTAGGGCCGAACGGGGCGGGAAAAACGACCATGATGCGCATGATCACGAATTTGGTGAAGCCGACCGGCGGCGAGATAGAAATATTCGGCGAACGATTGGCCGACGCCTCGTACGGAGTATTGGGGAGGATAGGTTCAATCATCGAGTACCCGATTTTCTATGATAGACTGACAGCCTATGAAAATTTGGATATTCATTGCGAGTATATGGGCTATCACAACAAGAAAGCGATTGGCGAAGCGCTGAAACTGGTCAATTTGTACGGAATCGAAGGAAAAGCGGTCAAGGACTTTTCGCTTGGCATGAAGCAAAGATTGGGCATAGCGAGAGCCGTCTTAACGAAACCGGAATTGTTGATTTTGGATGAACCGATTAACGGCCTCGATCCCGTAGGCATTAAGGAACTGCGCGATTTGTTCAAGGTATTGTCGCGGGAATATGGAATTACGCTTTTGATCTCCAGCCATATTCTAGGCGAAATCGAGCAGATTGCCGATACTGTCGGTGTCATTAACGGCGGGAAAATGATACAAGAAGTGTCCATGGAGCAGATTAAGGAAAGGAACGTCGATTATATCGAATTGACGACGGACGATTGCGCCAAAGCGGCGTTTGTGCTGGAACATCATCTGAACATATCCAACTTGCGCGTGATCGACAACCGCTTCATCCGGGTGTACGACGGGGGATTGAACCAAAGCGAGCTAACGAAGTCGCTCGTTATGCACGATATCGCTATTGAATCGATCCGGAAGCAAAACAGCTCGTTGGAGGATTACTTCTTGCAATTGTTGAATGGGGGTGAAATGAGTGCTTAAGCTAATGAGATTGGAAATGCGCAAGTATAAGCTTGGCGTTTACATCCGCTCGGCCTTGATTGCCAATCTAATCATTTTCGGCTTTTTATGTCTTATCTCCTTTGTGGAGAAATTCGAGGGCGAGGCCATATTTACGGATTACGCGACGGCTTTCTTGCTCATCGATACGATCGTCAGAGCGACGTTTCTCGTTTTCGCATCGGTACTTATGGCTCGCATAGTCATAGGCGAGTTCAATAACAAATTGATAACGGTATTGTTCATGTATCCGATCAACCGGATCAAATTGATGCTCTCCAAGCTGATTATTGTTGTCCTGTTTACCTTTATATGCATGATCGTCTCAAATGTATTGCTGTACGCCGCCTTCTATATCTTCGATTCTTTTGCCGATGTCGTTCCGGCAAAGCTAACGGCATCGTTGATCGCGCAGAAGGCGGTATGGATCCCGATCGACGCCGCATTGAGCAGCATGATCGCTTTGATCCCTCTCTATTTCGGAATGAGAAAATATTCGTCCGCGACGACGATCGTATCTTCCTTCTTGCTTGCAATCGTCGTCTGCCAAGATACGAACGGCTTTTCCGTCTTTACCTCATTCATTTCGGTAGCTGTTCTGTTGGCGGGGGTCGGCGTATTCCTCGCGTTTCTGTCGATCAGAAAGATCGAGCATGCCGATGTGGTGTAGATCACGCCTCCGTATATTTTTGTCGTTTTGTGCGTTTGAATGAAGCCATTCTTTCAACTCTAGCATTTTCTAATACTATCTTAGTAAAAAGGAGTTGAAAGAATTGGCGGATATCGTAACGATTCGAACGAGACGGGATCAGGCAGGAGTACGGAGAATCAGCGGGGTATGCGTGATCGGCAGCTCCGCGCCATGCCAAGGATTCCTGGTAGTTGGGCGGCGTTTCGCCCCGGCTCGCAGATGCCTGCTGGAAAACGGTTTTGTGATTGTTTTCCAAAGCGGCGGAGTTTTTGTGTTCCGGCGCAAACGGCGCAGCCAGCGCAAACAGGGTAACCAGCGCAATCAGGCCAACCAGGGCAACCAGTAACGATCTAATCGAAAGGAACCCCGCTTCGCGCGCGTGAAGCGGGGTTCTTATTGCCCTTAACGTTCCGGTTCATGGCTGCTGCGGATCCGATCGCGGAAATCCTTGGGCGTTACGCCCGTTTCCTTCTTGAATACGCGGTTGAAGTGGCGGATATTCGCAAATCCGGTTTTTTCGGCGATCACGGCGATTTTGTCGCCGGTGAAGGCGAGCCGCTTTTTCGCCGCTTCCACGCGAATTTCCGTCAGTTTTTCGATAAACGATTTGCCGGTACGTTGCTTGAACAACGTGCTGAAGTAGGCGGGGTTCAAATAAACGGCGTCGGCGACTTCCTTGAGCGTGACGGGCTGGTCGAAATGCCGCTCGATAAAGCGCAGCGACTTATCGATCGGACCGGACTCGAACGGGGCGGTTCCGCCCCCGATGCATTCCGTCAATCGAGTTAACAGGGTCCGGCACGCTTCAATCAATTCGTCCCGAGCCGATAAGGAACATACGTCAACCAGAACGGAGCGGATGTCTTTCTCGCCCAGCCAACGTTTGGAAATGCCAAGCTCCAGCGCGAGCTCATAATAATGAATCAATAATTTGCATACTTGCTGATGCACCGCTTCCGGATTTTTCGCCTGCCGGCACAGGTCGGTGATGACCGTTTCGACGCGCCTGCTCGTTTCCTCCGGCCGTCCTTCGTTGATCGATTGTTCCAGCGCCTCCCATGACCATTTTTTCATGCCGGTTTGAACCGCCCGGCCGGCCGCCGTTTGCGCATAGTCGAGCACTTTATCTCCTCCGACGATCAATCGGTATAACAAGGCGATCTCCGCTTCATTGTACGTTCGCGGGATTTGCCGAATCCCCTCCGCGGGTTGTCCCATCCCGATCGTCACGGTCAGATTGGACAACGATTTGATCTGTTTTCGAATCGTTTCCGCCGCTTCAGCGATATGATCCATTGCGGAAGGATGGGGCAAATTCAGCAGCCCCACCACATCGGTATCCGACATGACGAAGCAGAACGCTTTCGCGCGCCTGTTCAAAATTTCCTGGGCAAATTGCTGAATATACAGATGAAATAACGAAGGATCGGCCCGCTTGAACCGGTCTCGATCGACAGAACTTTTATCCATTTTAATCACGATGCACATATAGTAGGGATGCGTAAAATCGACGCCGATTTTTTGCAACAGTTGCAATTCGCTCTCATGCATGCTCCCCCGCAAAAAGCCGGCGATCAGATGCTCGCTCACATGCTGCCGGATCAAGTAATCTTCTTTCGGCGCGATGGCTTTCGAATCCCGCTGCGCCTTGTTCGCAAGTTTCCGCTTCATCTCGCCGAGCACGCGTGCCAACTCGTCGCGTTCGATCGGCTTCATGACGTAATCTTTGGCGCCTTGCCGGAGCGATTGCCGCACATAGGTGAAGTCGTCGTAACCGCTGATGACGACGCATAGCAGATCCGGAAAACGTTCCCGGGCAACTTGCTGCAGCTGAATTCCGTCCATTCGGGGCATGCGGATATCGGTCAAGAGCACTTCGGGCTGCAGCGTCTGCAGCATGTCGAGCGCTTCGTACCCGTCCCGCGCTTCCCCGACCACTTCCCAATCTTGATCCATGGCGGAAATCATCGAACGCAACCCTTTGCGGAAAATCGTCTCGTCGTCTACAATCAAAATTTTAGGCATGCAGAAACCTCCTCCACGTCTGCGGCCGAACCGGGGTCACAGGTTGACCGGCAGCGATAACGTGACCTTCACACCCTGAAAAGGCATGCTCTCCAAGGCGACTCCGTAACCGCAGCCGAAATGAAGCACGATTCG
The DNA here is from genome assembly GCF_018918005.1 of Paenibacillus sp. MSJ-34. Taxonomy (GTDB): domain Bacteria; phylum Bacillota; class Bacilli; order Paenibacillales; family Paenibacillaceae; genus MSJ-34. Next base: position 109,221 of record NZ_JAHLPR010000005.1, read on the forward strand.
GCGATGCACGTTTAACAATCCGTTTCCCGTCGTGCCTCCCACATCTTTCGTTTCGCGCAAGCGCCGCCGCACTTCTTCCAGCTGTTCGTTCGTCATGCCGATGCCGTCGTCTTCGACGACGATGTACAGCGTGCCGCCGTCTTGCCGGCTCGACAGCCGAATGCAGCCGTTCCCGACGCCTTTGTCCAAGCCGTGATTAATCGCATTTTCCACGATCGGTTGAATCATGAGCGGAATAACTTTGCAGCGAAGAACGGCTTCGTCCGCCTGCATGTCAAAATGGATTCGATCTTCATACCGCATTTTTTGAATCGTCATATATCCTTTTACATGCTCGAATTCTTCCCGCAGCGTTACTTTCTCTTTCCGGTCGCTCAGGCTGTACCGCAGCAAGCGGCTTAAATTATTCGCCATCGTCACGATCTCGCGGTTGCCTTCCACTTCCGCATACATGCTGATGGAGCCGAGCGTATTGTAGAGAAAATGCGGGTTAATCTTGCTTTGCAATGCCGCAATTTGCGCGTCCTTCTCGCGGATTTCCGTCTCATACAACAAATATCCGAGCTCGCTCAGCTTCGAAACCATCATATTGAAGGCATTGCCCAGATGCCCGACCTCATCCCATTGCGTTACCGGGAACGAAACGAGAAGATCGCCGCGCTCCACCTTGCGCATTAATCTTCGCAGCTTGCGCAGCGGCATCGTGATGCGGTAAGCGAGAAAGACCGAGAGCAGCAGCGCAAGCCCGATGCAAATCGTTCCGATCAATAGAATCGAATTGCGGACGACGACGCTGTCCTTCATCAGCTCGTCCACCGGCACGACGCCTACCGTCGTCCAGTTCGTGACCGGCGACGTCACATAGGCGGCGAGCAGACGCTCGCCTTGATCGCTCAGATGAGATACCCCTTCGCCGCTGAGCGCGCCCAGGCCCGACCATACCTCGGAATTGGTTTTGCGGATGACCAAATTACCGAGTTTGTCCGTAATGTAGAGAGACTCTCTCTTCCCCAGGCTGACTTGGGATAAAATTTGCATAATCAGCTTCGGATCGATATCGATGACGATGTAGCCAAGCGTCTTGCCGGTATCGAAGCTGCGCAGCTCGCGGGCGATCGAGAACACCTGATAGGCCGTGCCGCCGGTCGATTTCACCTCATGGGTCGTAATGAACGCCGGTTGCCCGAATTGGCCCTGGGCTTTCTTCAACCAATCCGCGTTGTCGTCGAGCTTATAGGTCGTCACGTACTGGCTTTCCGGCAGCACCACATAGGAGGCGCCGTTCTCGCCATACAATGAAACGCCCATAATATCGACTCTTCCGTTGAGGAACACTTTGGAGACGAATCCGTTCAATTGGTCGATCTCTTCCAAGGTGAGCGGCTGCCCTTGTTCCCGGGGGGCTTCCAAATAGTCGAGAATTTCTTGATATTGATAAGGCATGATGGAGAGGCGGTTCAATTCATTCATATAGGTATCGATATTTAACGTCGCCTGCTTTAACGTTTGAAGCTGGTAATCCCCGACGTTCTTTTCCATCGTTTTCGTAAAGCTGGAGAAAGCGAACATCGCGATAATGCCGAACGGAATGACGATGAGAATGAAGTTGATCCAGATCAGCTTTCGTGCCAGTTCCTGATTTTTAAACCGTTGCAAGGCGGTTCGAACGATTCTCATGCTTGTCTCCTTATTTGGCTAATTCGCTATTGACCCGCTTGGCCGCCGCGCGCAGCGTTTCCTCGGGCGTTTGCCGTCCGTAGTTCATCTTCTCGAACTCCTTAATGAGCCATTCGACAACGGTCCATTGCTTCACATGGCGCGGCCAATAAGCGACATAGTTGGCGGTTGCCGCATAATCGCTTCGGTATTTCAAGCCTTGAAACGCATCGCTCCCGAGCACCTTCGTCGCGCTTGGGACATGCCCCGCCTCCGCCCACATCTCGCCATGCTCGACGATCCATTGGGCGAATGTCGCAACCGCCTTCCGTTTGGCATCGGACATTCCATGCTTGGTAGGGATGGCCAGCGTATGCGAATCCCCCCATACCGCAGGACGATCGTACAATACCGGCATGGGAACGACGCCGAAATGAAGCGCTTTATTATGTTCGAATGCGCCGGTGCCCCACATTCCGGTAATGAGGACCGCCGCTTTGCCGTCGTAGAACATTTTGAAGGCATCGTTAATGTCCGGCGGAATGAGCTCGGAACGGTACAGGTCGTGAATCAATTCGAGCGCTTGCAGCGATTGGGGGTTATCGAACACCGCCTTGGTGCTATTCTCGTCGTAGAACGCGCCTCCGCCTTCCATCTGGTTGTACAAGCTCCACCACAGCCATACCGAGTCGATGCGGGTGCTTGGCTGCGCCATCGGGGCGACGTCCGGCGGTACGGCAGCTTTGATCGCTTGCAGGAAAGCGACGAACCCTTCCGGCCCCGCCTGGATGACCGGTTTCTCATCGGTGCCCAATACGCCGGCCGCCTGCAGCCACGTCTTGTTGTAATACATAACGAGAGCGTGCGTATCCAGCGGCACGGCGTACGGAATGCCGTCGTATACGGTGGATTCGAGAATGTTCGCATTGAATTCGTCCCAGCGCAGGCCGACTTCCTGCGCGGGTACCGTTAAATTTTCGATATAGTTGTTCTGTACGAATTGGGGCAAGATTGTCGTATGAATGATGGCGACATCCGGGGCGTTGCCGGATAGGATCGCGGTGCGTAACCGGGAATAGTATTCGTCGAGCCGCGAGTTCACTTGAACGACTTGAATGCTGCCGTGTTCCTTGTTAAACCGTTCGACCATTTCGGTCATAAACTGGTTGTCCCCGCCGCTGAACGGCGTCCAATATTCAAGCCGGATCGGCGGTTCTTTGCCGGGGCTTGCGTCGTTCGGGCGCGGCGCTTCATCGGCGCATCCGGACAAGATGACGGCAATGAGAACGATGGCGAGCCGCAAGCCCGCCTTTCCCGAGAAAATCGCAACAATCTTCATGCCGATGCCTCCCTATCGCTTTCGTCGATCGCCCGAACGAATCATCGCGTAATATCGATATAATCAAGGTTCAGACGACCCGTTGCATTTTCAAGTGTAATGACATTCGTCCCGGACTTCAACTTCATTTCGACGGCCGCAACGATGTATTGATTGCGTTCCGTTGCTGGGATGGCGAGCGATCGCTTCTTCCCGCCGTCCACCTTGATATCGAGCGCGGCATCGCTTCCGGACGGATTCGATACGGCAAGCCCCAGCCGGTATGTTCCGGGTACAGGCACGTTGACTTGGGCGAAACGAAGCGCCGTCCCTTTACCGCCCTCGATTTGCGCGATGCCGGAGCCGGAGGCGTGCGGATGGTCTGCCGTCGCCGCCATAGATTCGGCTTGCGCGGACTCCGCCTCGTACCGGGGAATTTCAACGGCTTCCACCTGCAAGCCGTCATCCGCAAGCGGGAATCCGATGTTATTGTGGCCGGACTGCAAAGGCACGAAAGCATACGCATAACCGGGCGCATCCGCTTCGGTCGCCGGCAGCGCGGCCGTGCCTGCTTGATCGCCGTTTACCCATATGTCGAGCGAGCGCGAAGCCCCGGCTGGATTCCGGTAATGGATGAGCAGAGGCGCTTCGGTCTCGACGCTTGACGGAATGAGATCGAATTCAAGCTTGCCGGAAGCGGCGTTCGCATGTTCCGCCCGGAACACGCCCGAGCCCGCAGGATTCGGAATCGCCGTATCGAGCGATAACGGCTTGCCGAAATGCGGCGTACCGTCTTCGTTCCATTCGATCTTCTGCGCGCGCGCTTTGCGGTTGTTCCAACCGTCCGTATAACCGCTCGTGGCATGGTATACGATCCAATGCTCCGTGCCGTCCGGGGACGCGACGAACGTATTATGTCCCGGGCCGTATACTTCCGCCTCTTCGTCCATTTGCAGCAACGGCTGCGCCGATTTCGTCCAGGCGGACGGATCGAGCGGATCTCCGCCCGGCGCAAGCGCGAGCATGCCGAGGCTGTAGAACGGGGTCCAGCTTCCGGCCCCGGAATAGACGATAAACAGCCTGCCGTCTTTTTTCAGGATCGCTTGCCCTTCGTTGATGAACGGCGGTCCCCCGGCTTGTTCCCATTCCAGATCGGGCTCGGACAACAATACTCTCGGCCCGCTAATGGTGAGCGGATCGCTCATCGGGGCGATATACGTATTCTGCCGGATGTTGACATCGCCTTCCCAGCCGGACCAGACGAAGTACAGCTTATTCTCATGCTCCACCGCCAGCCCGTCGATCGCCCAGCGGTTCGTTTCGTCGGTTACTTGGCCTTTGAACGTATAGTCGCCCATGGGATCCTCTGTATCGGCTTCCAGCGCGTACATGCGATGATTCTCGTTCGCCCCGTCGTCCGCGGCGAAATAAATATACCATCTGCCTTGCAAATGTTGAATTTCAGGCGCCCAAATGCCGGACGAGTACATCGTATCCGGCGGCGGATACCAGACGACTTTCCGCTCCGCTTGGCGAAAATCGAGGGTCCGCGATTTCATGACCATAATATCCGCTCCGTTATGCGTAAACGTCATATAATAGTATCCGTTCGCGTAGACAATGCTGGGATCCGGCGTATCGATTTCCGCCAGCGTATTTTTGAATGTGCCGCCGTGCCCGTTGTACGGCGCGTTTGCCGTTTTGTCTCCGATGCCGTTTGTTGCCAATGACCATCCCCCCCATAGAAGCAGAGCGGCGGCGCATACCGCCGCGACAAGCAAGATGCCGGTTCTTTTCGCTTTCATAGTTCCCCCTTACTTGATGCCCGATTGCGTAATCGCTTTGACGAACGAGCGCTGTCCGAAGATGAAGACGATCAGGACGGGAAGCGTGGCGATCGTCGTCATGGCCATCAACTTGCCGTAAGATTGCGTGTAGCTGCCCTGGGCCATCATGGCGATGCCCGCCGTAATCGTGCGCATTTCCGGAGATGTTGTGGCATATAACGGCCAGACGAAATCGTTATACACGCCCATAAAGGTAAAGATGCATAGCGTGACCATAATCGAGACGGACGACGGCAGCAAAATCCGCGCGTAAATCTGCCATTTATTCGCCCCGTCGATTCTGGCGGCTTCCTCGATCTCCTTCGGAAACGAGATGAAAAATTGATACAACAGAAACACCCCGAATGCGCCGGCCGAATATGGCAAAATTAAAGCGGAGTACGTATTGATCAATCCCAATGCGTTAAACTCCATATACATCGGCAAGAAAGTCAATACGCCCGGAATCATGAGCGAGGCGACGAATATGGAGAACAGCGTCTTGCGGAACGGGAGGTCGGTAAGCCGCGCCAAGGCGAAAGCCGCCATCGAATCGAACAACAGCACGATTCCGGTTCCCGCCATTCCGACGAACAACGAGTTGCCGATCCAGCGCAATATCGGCACGTTCATTAGCTCGCCGTTCAATCCGAGGATGTAATTTTGCAGCGTCGGTTTGTTCGGAATGAAGTTCATTTTCCCCGCCAGCGCTTCGAAATCGTTTTTGAAGGAAGTGGACAGCATCCAAACGAGCGGGAGAAGAAATGCGGCGGCGATGATGATCGCTGCCAGTACCCATAGAAACGTGTTGGCTTTTCTCATTATGCATCCTCCTTCCGGGCATAGGTGAGACGGTATTGAACGACCGAGACGATCATAATTAATATCGCCATTAGAATGGCCATGGCGGAAGCGGAGCCCATTTCCTTCCGAATGAACGCTTGATCGAGCACGTTGATCAGCAGCACTTTGGTCGAATCGCCGGGTCCGCCCCGCGTCAATAGAAACGGCTGCGCATAAATGTTGAACGAAGCGATCGTGGAAGTGACCATGACGAACAGCATGACGGGCCGGATGGAAGGCAGCGTAATCCGCGCGAATTTATGCCAGGCGTTCGCGCCGTCGATCGAAGCCGCTTCGTAATAATCGTCGGGAACCTGGTTCAAAGCGTTAATGAAAATGATCATATTGAATCCGATCGTCCACCATAGCGTTGTGGAGACGAGCGAAACCCAAGCCCAAGGCTGGTCGGTCAGCCACGGAACCGGGGGAATGTTCATTTTTCCGAGCAAGCTGTTGAGAAAGCCTGCGTTCGTATCGAATATCATGAGCCATATGACAGCCATGACCGAAGCGGAGATGGCATACGGCATAAAGTAGAACGTGCGGAACAAGCCGCGGAATTTGCCGGGAAGGCGGTTGACGAGCAGCGCCAGCCCCAGCCCGACGATAATGAGCAGCGGAACGGAATAGAGGACGAACTGCGCCGTCGCCCATAGGCCGTCGAAGAAAATGCTGTTCAAATACGTGCCTGGGGTGAAAATTTTCAAGTAATGCTCGAACCCGACAAACTGATGCGTTACGGATAACAATTCGAAATGATGCAAACTAATATAGAAGCCGTACAAGATCGGGAAGAGCAGGAAAGCCGCGAAACAAAGCAAATACGGCAGAACGAATAAAGAAGAAGTCAAGCGAGATTGCAGCGTGCTTTTCAATGAGAATCCCTCCTTATGAAGGTAGAGAGAAAGACGGGAGCGTCTCATCGGATTCCCGTCTTCCACCGTGCCCTGCATTTGCGCTGCTTTAATTTTTCATCGCTTGTCTCGATTTCGCCGCGGCGTCGTCCATCGCTTGCTGCGCGTCTTTCTTGCCGAGCAGCGCATTGTTCAGCTCGCCCCAGATCGGCTCGGAAATCGTCCCCCAATTCAGCACGTTCGGCGCGAATTGGACGTAGGAGAAGCTGGATGCGATATTGTTTTGTACTTCAAGCTGCTTGAACTCTTCGCTTTCGAGCATCGGTTTGGCGGCGAGCGCCTGGCCGGATGCCGCCCAATCCATCGAATTGGTTGCGACATATTTCAGAAAATCGCCGATGCCGGCAATTTTGTTCTCATCGGCAAGATCTTTCGGAATGACGAAACCGTGCGAACCGGCGAATACGGCCTGCTTCGCTTTGCCGATTTGCGGCACCGGCGCAACGCCGTAGTTCAGGCCTGCTTCGTCGAATTGCGATTTCATCCAAGGGCCGTTGAACTGAATCGCGTTTTTGCCTTGCAGGAACAACGTATTCTCTCCGTCCTGCTGTACATTGCCCGGCGAGTATCCTTTATCGACCAGGCTGCGCATCCATTGCACCATTTCAACGGCTTCCGGGGAATTGTAAGCGACGTCGCTGCCGTTCCACAGCTCGCCGCCGTTCTGCCAGACGAGGGTCGGGAAGATAAACTGCTGCGGCCATAAGGTCGGCAGCACATATCCGTATACGCCCTTGTCTTTATCGGTCAGTTTCTCCACGGCGGATTCGAATTCCTCCCGGTTTGTCGGCGGGTTTTGGATTCCCGCTTGCTCGAACAGATCCTTATTGTAATACATGACGAGCGGATGAATATCGAGCGGGATTTCGTACCATTTGCCGTCGATGGTGGCGTATTCGACCGGCGCCTCGACATAATCTTCCTTATTGATGCCCGCCGACGCCGCAATGTCGTCCAGAGGCTGCAATTGCCCCTTGTTGACGTAAGTCGGCACCGTATCGACATGCATAATCATCAAATCCGGGCGCTCTTTGGACGAACTGAGAGCGACATCCAACTGCTTGTAATATTCGCCGTTCGGCTGAATGACGAAATTGACCTTATACTGATCCTGCGAAGCGTTGTATTGATCTACGATTTTTTTCATGAACGGGCCGTCGGAGCCGGAGAACGGGCTCCAGAACAAAATTTGCGTCGTTCCGCCTCCGCCTCCGCTACCGGCGTTTGTATCCGGCGCCGAGCCGTTCCCGCTGCCCGCATCTTTGCCGCCGCATCCCGCGGCGACAAGCGCAACGACTGCGAGCATGAGCAGCATGCTCGACAAACTCTTGTACACTTTCTTCATGACCTCGTTACCCCCTATTTCGATGTTGAAAGATTCAACTTCGATCTTTCATGACTTCATCATATAAGGATCCGCCGCTCTCCAAAATGTCGCTTTTTTGGAATCGATGGACATATTTTTGGGTTGAAGCGCAAGGGATATAACTCGAACATTTCGCTAATGATAACAATAACCAATGATGGAATAGGAGTGAAACGGTGAGAAAACGGAAACTGGCATGGATTGCGTTCGCCGCCATATGCGGGTTGCTCATATCGCTGCAAGGGACGGCTGCCGCCCGGGCGGACGGAGCTTACCACTTCGGTTTTAAGAGAGGCGGCAACGGCAGTCCGGCTTCGATCAACGAGGAAGGATTCAAGGATATATTGCAAAAGCATCAAGCGATTTTTCTCGGGGATACGTCGCAGAAAGAATTGTATCTCACGTTCGATAACGGTTATGAAAACGGGTATACGGCCAACATTTTGGATGTGCTGAAAGCGAAGAAGGCACCGGCGATTTTTTTCGTAACCGGGCATTACGTGAAGGATCAGCCCGATCTATTGAAGCGGATGACCGCGGAAGGCCATTTGATCGGCAATCATTCCTGGAGCCATCCGGACATGACGCAGGTGTCGGACGAGCGAATCGCCGAGGAACTGGCCCGCGTCAAACAAGCGGTTGCGAGCGTCACCGGCCAGCAAGAGATGCCTTTCCTGCGCCCGCCCAGAGGAATTTTTAGCGAAAGGACGCTCAAGGTGAGCCGGGAACAAGGTTATACTAACGTGTTCTGGTCGATCGCCTACAAAGATTGGGATACCCAGGATCAAAGAGGCTGGCGTTATGCGTATGACCGTGTCATGGCGCAGCTTCATCCGGGCGCGGTCATTCTGCTCCATTCCGTCTCCAAGGATAATGCCGAGGCTTTGGGCCAAATGATTGACGACGCGCGGAAACAGGGATATGAATTTAAAAGTTTGAGCCAGCTTCAAACGAAGCATTATTGAATGCTGTGCCGTATAACAACGCTCTTGGCCATGAAGCCGGGGGCGTTGTTCTTATTTTCAGCAAATTTCCTGCTTGCATTAAGTGTATTAAGTGATATAATACACTTAAATCACCGATGTCGACGATGCGGTGAGACAGGAGGAACGGCCATGGAAGAACAACGGGTTGGCTCGCTTCGATTCCGAATCGACTTCAGTCAACCGTTATACGAACAAATATTGGATCAAGTGAGAAGCTCGATCGCAAAAGGGGAGATCGAATTGGGAGAGAAGATGCCTTCGGTACGGGAATTGGCGCAGCAACTGCGGATGAATCCGAACACCGTTATGCGTGCCTATCAGGAATTGGAGCGGGACGGCTTAACGGAGAAGCGGCGGGGACAGGGGACGTATGTTACCTCATCGCTCGAGCGCGTCCAATCGTTCCGGCAAGATCTTGCCGCAAGGTATATCGATACGTTTCTGGATCAGATGAAGAGTCTGGGGCTGTCCTGGGCCGACATTCAAAAATATATTGAGCAAAACTATGATTCGGATAAGGGAGGAACACCATCATGACGCAGCCCATCATTGTTTCCGAACAGGTGACAAAGCGTTACGGCAACAAAAAGGCGCTCGACGGATTGGATATCGTCATTCCGACCGGGAGAATCGCCGGCATCCTCGGCCCGAACGGTTGCGGGAAATCGACATTTTTCCGTACGCTTACCGGGCTCGTCAAGCCGGACCAAGGGAAACTCGCAGTGCTGGGGCAACCCGCAGGCTGGCAAACGAACCGCGGCATCGCTTATTTGCCGGACCGGGCCCGGTGGTACCCCAACCATACCGTTCTGCAGGCATTCGAATGGGGGCAATCGTTCCTGCCCGGCTTCCGCATGGATCAGGCGCAGAAATTAGCGGGATTCATGGATATCGAAATCGAGATGAGAGTCGGAGGGATGAGCCGCGGACAGGAAGCCAGGGTGATGCTTATTCTTTGTTTGGCGCGCGAAGTGCCGCTCGTCATTCTGGACGAACCGTTTGCGGGAATCGACGTTATTTCCCGGGAAGCCATCGTTTCCGGTTTGATCGATTATTTGGAAGAACGCGATCAGACGGTATTGATCAGCACGCATGATATTCGGGAAGTCGAAGGGCTGTTTGACTATACGGTCATGATGAATCAAGGTCGAGCCATTTGGTCGGGGGAGACGGAAGATTTGCGGGCGGAATACGGATCGTTGCATGACGTCTTTCGGACTTTGTATAAGAAGGAGTGGAAACATTGAATTCGACCGGAACGTTTTGGGCGCTTGTACGCCATGAATTCAAATGGAAGGGAAGCCGGAGGAAGCAGCAGCGGCCGTCGGTCGCGAAGTGGTGGTGGATCGTTTATTTATTGCTGTTGGTCGCTATCGGCATCGGGGCAACCGTTTATTATGCCCTCCAGGACGAACTGCGGCTGGGAGGGCTTTGGTTTGTTACGACAGGTTTCCCGTATATGATGTTTTTTTTCGGTTTCGGAACGGCGAAGAGGGAATGGGAGAACGAGACGCACGGATGGTGGCTGACTTTGCCGTACTCGCGCCTTAGCCTCGCGGGAGCCAAATGGTTCGGCGCATGGCTGCGGACGATCGCGATCCTTGTTGCCGCCTATGCGATCCTATCGGTATATGCCTTGTTTATCGCGGTGACGCTCGGACATCATACGCTTGCCGAAGTAGGCGGTTTCATGGTGGCGGGAATCAATTGGCTCATTCTTCCTGCCGGATTTAGCCCGCTTATTATCGCGCTTGGAATGGTAACATGCCTTTCGCAGTATAGCTCCCTTCGTCCGCTGACTCCGCTTCTTTGGGTCGTCATTATGAGCGGAATGAGCTTTATCTACTGGGCACCCGGCTTCGGATGGTCCGATGCGGACAACTTATTATTGTCGGAGGGGAAGGCGATTTGGTTCCCGTTCTCATGGATCGTACCGGCTTGCATGGCGCTCAGTTGGTTGGCCGCATACTTGCTCGTTCGGTTGTGCGCCTATATTCTGGACCGTAAATTATCTTAAGGGTCCGGTTTTGCGGGCGGGAAGGATCACCGATTTGATCATCCGGAAGGAGGCGGGTACCTTGAGAAACAGGTCGATCTATTATTATGGTCTCGTATTTTCCATTCTCTGCATCGTGTTTCTCGCGACAACGGTCAAAGCTTTGGCCGACCGCCAGCCTTTATTTTATTTCTTTATGCTGATTTTCGTCATCGGATTGCTTGTCGGTTATTTTCGCTATTATGTCAGGGTCAAAAGAAAGGAAATGGCGGATCGGAACAAATGGCAAAAATACGGGCTTTTACTGCTCTTTATTGCGATCTATGCGGTGATTCGATACGGCGTAAGAGAGCTGATTAGCAACGAGGTATCCGGTCAAGATTACGGAATTGTGCTAGCTTTCTTTATACTTGGCCTATTTATATCTTATTTCGGTTGTTATTCGTTTTATTTGTGGAAAAGAAATGGAGTATGAAGGGGGAAAGATCATGACACAGGCAACGATTCAATCGGCCGCGGAAACGATTTTGGAAGTTTCGAACTTGCGCAAATCGTATGCCAAGAAACAAGCGCTTCAAGACGTAACCTTCTCGCTCAAGGCGGGAACTTCCTTCGGTTTTCTCGGACCGAACGGGGCCGGGAAATCGACTACAATGAAAATATTGACGGGAATCGTGAAAGCGGACGGCGGGTCTGCCCGATTGTTCGGACGCGAAATGACGGAGAACCCCGATGCGGTCTCCCGTTACATCGGTTACGTGCCGCAAGAGATTACGCTGTACGAGAAGCTGAGCGCTTACGACAATCTCGAATTTTTCGGGCAAACATACGGCATTCGCGGCAATGAATTGAAACGGCGCATTTACGATGTGCTGGAGAGAACAGGGTTGTCGGAACGGGCCAAGCAGGAGGTGCAGACTTTCTCCGGCGGGATGAAAAGGCGCATCAACATCGCCGCGGCATTGCTGCACCGGCCGAAGCTGCTCATTCTCGACGAGCCGACCGTGGGCATCGATCCGCAGTCGCGCAATCATATTTTCGATTTGATCCGGGAGTTGAACCGGGAAGGCGTTACGATCATTTACTCGACGCACTATATGGAAGAAGTGGAAGCGCTGTGCGACGAAGTGGCGATTATGGACCAAGGTTCGGTGAAAGCGATCGGTCCGCTGGGCGAATTGCTCGAACGCTACGGCCGCAAGGCGATTTATTTGGAAGCGGCCGGCTTGAGCGAGCCGCCGCACGATCCGGATGTGTTCCATGCGCACAAGGAAGGCTCGGGATGGGTTCTGGAAACCGAGCGGGTCGGTACGGTTATGCAGCGGCTATTGGGGCAAGCGTCGCAGCAACGATGGGATGTCAAGCAATTGGAAGTGGTTAGGCCGTCGCTGGAAAGCGTCTTTCTGCGCGTCACTGGAACCGCATTGAGAGACTAGGGGAAGGAGAATAGAGATGAAGGCGATTATTGTCAAAGAATTAAAGCTCATACGGAAAGATAAGCGCAGCTTCTTCTTCCTGCTGCTGATGCCGATCTTGTTTATTGTTATGTTCGGAACGGTGTTCGGCGTCGGCTCCAATGATTCTTTTTCGATTGAGATTCAAGCCGTTGACCAAGACGGAACGGAGGCGTCGCGGGCGTTCCTCGGCCAAGTGGGACAGGCGATGACAGTGAGCCTGGAGGAAGCAGCCAGCTTGAACGACCAGATCGACCGTATCAAGCAAGGGCAGTTCTCGGCCGTTCTGGTCATTCCAAGCGGCTTTGAAACAGCCATGAAGAAGGGGGAAGTTGCGGGCATTCAACTGTACGAGGATCCTGCGGCCCAATCTTCTCTTGCGCCAATCCAAGCGATATTGAACGGCATCTCCAATGAATACCGTGAACAGAAACTGTCCCATGCGCTGATCGCCAAAGGAGAGACGAAAGCCCAAGCGGAGCAAACGCTGGCTTCTCCCATCCGTATCGATCATGTGCCAACATCGTCCGAGCGCGTGGATGTGATCGCTCAACTCGTCCCGGGCATGACGGTGATGTTCGTATTTTTCATTATGATTACGATGTCGCGGCGGTTTTTCGAAGAGAAGAAGAACGGGCTGCTGGCAAGAGTCCGCAGCACGGCCGTCAAGCCGCTTCAGTACTTGATCGGCATGTGGGTTCCGTTCGTGCTGACCGTGATCGCGCAATGCGTCGTCCTGTTCGCTTTCGGGCATTTCGTCTACCATTTGAATTTGGGAGACGTGGCGGCGCTCGCGATCATCGTCGCGGCGTTAAGCATTGCAGGAACCGGCATTGGGCTAGGCTTGTCGTTCATCGTCCCCGGCGAGGGTGCGGCCATGGTGACCACCCAGCTCATTGCGACGGGCGGCGCGATGATTGGCGGATTGTGGATGCCCTCTTACCTGATGCCGCCATTCGTTCAAACGATCGGCCATTTCACGCCGCAATATTGGGCGCAGCATTCCTTGCAGAATGTCATGGCGCACGGCGCCCATATCGGCGACGTCATGGGGCCGGTACTCGTGCTGCTGACATTCGGGCTGGCAGGGCTGGCCGTAGCCGTCGTCAGACTGCCCGGATATATGCGTTCCGCATCGAACTAGCGGAATAACGCTTAATGGATCAGCCCGCTCTCCTTCGCCTTGCGAACGAAGCGGGCGCTTGCTTTGTTGATCGGCGTTTTAAGCGCCAGGCCGATCACGAGCGCGATTCCCGCGTAGACCGCCATCATGATCAAGTCGCGCCACACAATATCCCACAGGATGCCGCCGACGGCTTCCCGCATCATGCTAATGGCGTAGGTAAACGGCAAATAGGGATAAATGGCTTGGAAAAAAGGCGGCGTCACCTGGATCGGGAACGTGCCGCCGGAGCCGGCCAACTGCAGCACGAGCAGCACGATCGCCATCGCTTTGCCGACATTGCCGAACACCGATACCAGCGTATATACGATCAACATGAATACGAGGCTAAGCAGCAATCCGAAGCCGATAAACCATATCTTGTTCAGCACGTATGCGCCCAACAAGTAAATATCGCCGAGCGTGACGAACAGCGCCTGCAATAAGGCGATCGTTGCGAAGGTGAAGTATCTTCCGAAATAGATTTGCACGTTGGTAAACGGCTTGCTTCCGTTATGGACGTCCACCGTCAGCAAGGAGACGAGGAGCAAAGCGCCTACCCATAACGAAAGCGTCGTAAAAAACGGCGACATCGCCGAACCGTAGTTCGGAATCGGGTATAGTTTCGTTTCTTTCAAAACGACGGGCTCGGCGAAAAACTCGCTCTCTTTTTCAAAATTATGCTTTAACAACGAAATGATCTCTTCAATTTCTCCTCGCGCTTGTAACGCCCTCATTTTGTCCGCGATATCTTTTATTTTCGCTTGGACGAAGGGCAGTTCTTTTTGAATGGCCGCAATCTCATCTTGTCCTATCGCTAGAATCCGGGAAGCGTCCTTCAAGATTTGGTCTGCGTCCGGCACCCGGGCAAGCGCCCCCGCAAGCAGGGATTGCGCCGAATCGACCGCATTCTTGGCGTTTCCCAGCCCCTCAAGCACTTTCGGCTTGATTTCGCGATCGTACCGGTCCAGCAAGTCGCCGGTCAGCGCCGCCGTTTCCTCGGCGAGCCGCTCGAACCGGTCGACGAGCTCGGCGGAGGCGGCTTCTCCGCGGCCGATGGCGTCCTTCAGTTCCGCTGCGATCGTTTGCTGCTGCTCCAGTCTCGTTCGGATCTGCTGCAGCTTATTCGTCACGGAGGTGAACGGAGCGCCCGGCGTGTAGCGGTTCAGCCTGTCGAACCAGCCGCTCAGCCCGTCTGCTAACGTTATAGCCGTGCCCAGCCGCCTTGCGGCTTGATCCAACACCTGAACGGCAAGCGACGGGTCCGTATTGGCGTCGCGGAGGATCGAGGCGACTTGCGCCATCGCGAGCGCGGTTTGCTGCAGCGACCCGAGATCCTGTTTGATATAAGGGGATATGGCCTCGACTCCTTCCCGGCTGTACCCGAGAAGCTGGCTTAGGCCGCGCGAGAAGTTCTCCGCCTTTTTGCCGATCTCGACGATCGCGGGGAGATTGGCCTGCGCTTCGCCGACGATTTGATTCGCTTTAGTGACGTCGTTCAACGCCGTACTCACCGTGCGATTGATTTCGGGAAAGGAAGCCTCCAGGCGAAAGACCAAATTTTTTACCTTTTCGATCGTCGGCAATTCGTTCTTCAATTCAACGCCCAGTTCGTTAAAAGCTCTGAAAATGGCCCCGTTGGCCGTTTTCACAAAATTGGAGCTAACTTGATCGATAATGTTCGAGGCACCTTTGGATGTGATTTTCGGAGCGACGGCGTTAATTTTTTCGTTGACATAATAGAAAATTTCCGCCTTGACCGGTTCGTTGGACAGCACCGTGGCGATTCGTCCGGAGAATTCCTCGGGAATGACGATGCTGGCGTAGTACGTCCCATGCTTGACGCCGGATAACGCTTCTTCCTCGTCCACGAACGTCCAGCCGATTTGCCGGTTCTCCCGCAACGAAGCGACGATTTCTTTCCCGATATTGATGGGCCTATCCAGTATGGTTGCTCCCCGGTCGTTGTTGGCCACCGCGATTGCGATGCCTCGGGTGTTGCCGTAAGGGTCCCATGACGCTTCGATATTAAACCAGGCGTAAAGAGAAGGCAGGATGGCGAGCCCGGACAGGATGACTGCCGCTGCCCAATTTCGTACGATATGTTTTAAGTCCGTTATGTAAAGAAACCAAATGTTTTTCATCGCGTCCCGGCGCCCCCAACGATTTCCTTTTCGTTATATTGTTGCATAAAGGACGGAGAACTATCCTTCCCAAGCGTATTGAAACGGCGTCGGTTTCATATCGTATTCAGTGTTATAGATTCCGGAAGGAAAGGAAGACGAACATGTACAATGAATCGCAAACCGAGCTCATGCGGGAGCTTGCCGTCGTCGAGAAGTGGGAGATAGAGCAGCGGGATTTGTGGTTCTGGGAGAAGCTTGGCCGATTGCCGTTCGTTCTGTTGGACCGGTTGACGCCGAAATTTTTGCAGGACAAAATCGGGCAAATCATCGACGAGATCGGCGCTTACGTACAGACCGGCGGCCGATACTTGGTCAATGAGAACGGCATATTGCGGCAGTTGGAGCGTCAGGCGAGGCAAACCTATGGGCAAGCGGATGCGGTAACGTTGGATAATGCGCATTCTTTACCGCTCGGCGCGATGGATAGGACGGCGGCGGAATTGCAGCATTCGCGCAAAAATATGGCCTTTTTCCAAGGGGCTACGACAGGCTTCGGCGGTTTGTTTACGCTCGCCATCGATATTCCCGCCTTGCTCGGGCTCTCGCTCAAAGTATTGCAGGAAACCGCCATCTGCTACGGCTTCGACCCGAACGATCAAGCCGAACGTGTCTTTATCGTCAAATGCTTGCAGTTCTCTTCTTCGGATATTGTCGGCAAGCAGGCGATTTTGGACGAGCTGGCGTCTTTCGACGGCGAGCTGCGCCATCAGCAGGTCGTCTCGCAGCTTCAAGGCTGGAGGGAAACGATTACGGCGTATGTCGACAACTTCGGTTGGAAAAAGCTGTTCCAGATGATTCCGGTCGCCGGCATGGTATTCGGCGCGTTTCTGAATAAATCGACGGTGGAGGATGTAGCCGAAACAGGGAAAATGCTGTACCGCAAGCGGAGAATTCTGATCAAGCTGGGGGCAGCCGACCAAGTGTAGCGGACGCCGGAGGAAAAGCGTCATTCATCACTAGCGATGCATGGAATGTTTTGTTGCGTTTCAGGCCGATGGCGCGGCGCCAAGGGATGAGCTCCGCAAACCGGATACATTCTCAGGCCGATCGCGCCGTGGCATCGGGTCAAAATACGGTCTTGTGCACCGTTCATTTCCCTAAACCGACGAATGGGGCCGCACATGTTGTACGGAATACAACATAATGAGGGATATAAAGGCATATAAAGAGCATTTATGCTGCACTTTGTACAACATTATCGCCGATAAAAGGGCACGATAGCCCGTTTTGCCACCAGCATGCTGTAAAAACTACAACATAGGCATCATGAATATATGGGGAGGATGTGAAATGTTGTATTTTATGCAGGATAGATCCCCGCTTTCGCAGGCAGGACGACATTATTCCTATCAAAGTGAGGAACCGACCATCGCAAAACCGCCCCTCGTCATGTCATGCAAGACATGGAGGGGCGGTTCAAGTTTCGATATAGACTACACAACGCCTTGTGCCAGCATAGCGTCGGCCACTTTCAAGAAGCCCGCGATGTTGGCGCCGACGACCAAGTTGCCGGCATAGCCGTACTCTTCGGACGCTTTCACGCTGTTATCGTAAATATTTTTCATGATTTGATGCAATTTCGCATCGACTTCCTCGAACGTCCAGGAATATCGCATGCTGTTCTGCGCCATTTCCAATGCGGATACGGCAACCCCGCCGGCATTCGCCGCTTTCGCAGGCCCGAACAGAACGTTATTGTTCAGGAACACTTCGATCGCTTCCAGCGTAGAAGGCATGTTCGCGCCCTCCGCAACCGCTTTGACTCCGTTATCGACCAGAATTTGCGCCGATCGCTCGTCAATTTCGTTTTGCGTTGCGCAAGGAAGCGCGATATCGCAAGGAATCGTCCAGATTCCTTCGCAGCCTTCCGTGTAAACGGCATGCGGATGCTCGTTCACATATTCTTTAATCCGCTTGCGCTCGACTTCTTTCAGTCTTTTGACCGTAGCCAGGTCGATGCCGTTCTCGTCGTAAATATATCCGTTCGAATCGCTGCATGCAACGACCTTCGCGCCCAGTTGCTGAGCCTTCTCGATCGCATAGATGGAGACGTTGCCCGATCCGGACACGACGACGGTGCTGCCGTCCAGGCTCAAGTCCTTCGATTTCAGCATCTCTTCGACGAAGTATACGCAACCGTAACCTGTCGCTTCCGTTCTCGTCAAGCTTCCGCCGTAGACGATGCCTTTCCCTGTCAGCACGCCCGCTTCGTTGCCGCCGCGAATGCGTTTATATTGTCCGAACATATATCCGATTTCTCTTGCGCCTACCCCGATGTCGCCGGCAGGAACGTCCGTATCCGGTCCGATATATTTATACAGTTCTGTCATAAAGCTTTGCGTAAACCGCATAATTTCATTATCCGATTTGCCCTTCGGATCGAAGTCCGAACCGCCTTTGCCGCCGCCGATCGGTTGTCCGGTCAAGGAATTTTTGAAAATTTGTTCGAATCCGAGGAACTTGATGATGCTGGCATTGACGGAAGGGTGGAAACGGATGCCGCCTTTGTAAGGTCCGATCGCACTGTTGAATTGAACGCGGAATCCGCGGTTGACCTGGACTTTGCCTTGATCGTCCAGCCAAGGAACCCGAAACGAAATGACTCTCTCCGGTTCTACGATCCGTTCCAAAATAGCATGGTTCATATATTTAGGTTGTTTCGCGAATACAGGGACGAGGGAATCCAATATTTCTTTGACGGCTTGGTGGAATTCGTTCTCGTTCGGATTGCGTTTCTTTACCGTCTCGAAAACTTCATTCACATATTGTTTGGCTGCCGTAAAATTTTCCGTTTGAGCTTGTTGAGTGATGGTCATGCGTGCTCCTCCTTAATAATACAAAGATTTCGCCCGGTCGGGTTCACGTTGTGAGAATTCCTTCTCACGTTGTAAGATTATCTTACATTATGCATAATGATAAATCCAATAGAACGTTAAGATAAAAGTAATAAAAAAAATTAATCAATGTGTCTTTGTATCGGGTACGGGTGAATAGCGAATAGGCCGAAGTCGGATAATATGGGAATTAGCGGTATTCATTGGAAGGCTTTGCTAATGACAAAGTGCATAATTATGCATATAATTTTTTAATATTTACTAATAGAAGGGGAAGAGACATGGAAAAACAGACTAAGCACGGAAAACATCCAAAAGCGATCGAACCGTTCACGCTATTGCTGACGGTCGCCACTGCGGTTCTGGGCGCGCTCATCGGGATGCAATTGATTGTCACGTTGGGGATTACGGCCAGCACCTCGATTATAGGGGCGCTCTTGGCTATGTTGATCGCACGGATTCCCGTTGCGATTTTTCGCAAGTACCGGTCCATTCACCGCCAAAATCTGATTCAGACAGCCATCTCTTCGGCTACGTACGGTGCGGCTAACAGCTTGCTTATCCCGATCGGGATTCCGTTCATTCTCGGCAAGACGGAATTGATTATGCCGATGTTGATCGGTGCGGCTCTGGCGATGTTCGTCGATTCGTTTATGTTGTACAGGCTGTTTAATACGGATATTTTTCCCGCAAGCGGCACTTGGCCTGACGGAAGAGCGACCGCGGAATCGATTTTCGCCGGCGATAAGGGCGGGAAGAGAGCCGGATTGCTGGGTCTCGGCATTGCCGGCGGCGTGGCCGGCTCCATATTCGGGATCCCGATGTCCGCTTTCGGCGTCGCGTTTATCGGGAATGTATGGGCGCTCGCCATGTTCGGCATCGGCCTGTTGATTAAAGGATATTCCATGCCGGTGTTGGGCGTGGATCTGACCGATTCGTACATTCCGCACGGATTTATGATCGGTGCCGGCCTGGTGGCTCTGATCCAGGTTACGATGATCATTATGAAGAAGAAAAAGAAAGACGATGGGGACGCAAGTGCAACCGCAGAGGGAAGCGCACAAGAGCACAGCATGGAAAGAAAGTCCAAAACGGAAACATCCCGTTCCCTGATCGTCGGATTCGTACTATATCTTATCGTTTCGCTGATCGTTGCGGTGATTGGCGGCCTCATTACCGAAATGTCCGTAGGCATGTTTATCGGATTTATTATTTTCGCCGCATTTATGGCGTATGTCCATGAATTGATCGTCGGAATCTCGGCGATGCATTCCGGTTGGTTCCCGGCTTTCGCCGTGGCGCTTATCACATTGATCATCGGTTTGCTCATCGGCTTCCCGCCGACGGCTTTGGCTCTGCTTGTCGGCTTTAGTGCGGCGACCGGACCGGCCTTTGCGGATATGGGCTTCGATTTGAAGGCAGGTTACATTCTCCGCGGCAACGGCAGCGATCCCGAATTCGAGAAGGACGGGCGGAGACAGCAGTTTACGAGTGCCATGATCGCGTTCGGCATTGCGCTGATTGTTGTGTTGTTCACGTATAATCACTATTTTGCGCAAGATTTGGTGCCGCCGGTGGACAAGGTATATGCGGCGACGATCGAAGCGGGAGTTTCGGGCGATATCGCGAAAGAATTGCTGATTTGGGCCATCCCGGGCGCTTTGCTGCAATGGCTTGGCGGGCAAAGACGCCAATTGGGAATTCTCTTCTCGACCGGTTTGCTGCTCACGTATCCGGAAGCGGGCTGGGCGGTGCTTGCCGGATTGCTGATCCGCACGATCATTACGAAGTGGAAGGGAGAAGCGGCGGAAGCGCCGATCAGCATTCTGGCCGCAGGCTTTATCGCCGGGGATGCGTTATACAACTTCTTCAGTTCCGTATTCTCCATGAAGAAAGGGTAAGGTGAGCCAAGTTGGCGATCATTGAAATCGATGAAAAAATGATGGAAGCGGCTGTGCTGGGCGGAGCCGTGCTCGGAGGCGGCGGAGGAGGCCCGATCGAGGAAGGGCTGCAGCTTGGCAGGCTCGCATTGGAAGTAGGACATCCGCAGCTTTTCACCATCGACGAAATGAACGATGACGATTGGGTGGTAACGGTCTCTGCGGTAGGGGCGCCGGCCGCTGCCGATCAATATGTGAAGCCGGTCCATTATATAAGGGCTTTGGAGTTATTGACGGACAAGTTGGGCCATAACATATCGGCGATGATTACAAACGAAAACGGTGCGAGCACGACGGTGAACGGCTGGTTTCAATCCGCCGTAACGGGAATGCCGGTGCTGGACGCGCCGTGCAACGGCCGCGCGCATCCGACGGGAAGCATGGGTTCCATGAATCTGTCGGAACTGGAGTCCTACGTTTCCGTGCAAGGCGCAGCCGGCGGCAAGGGCAAACGTTATACCGAACTATGCGCTTCCGGTTCGGTAGAACATGTATCAACGCTTGTAAGACAAGCTTCCGTCGAAGCGGGCGGCATGATCGCGGTGGCGCGGAATCCGGTGCAAGTGTCGTATGTGAAGGAGAACGGATGTCCCGGCGCGATCAGCCAAGCGATTCGCATCGGACAAGCGATGCAATCGCATCAAGGGTTGCAGGCCGTGGAAGCGGTCGCCTCTCTGCTGGGCGGACGTTTGGTGGACGTCGGGCAAGTGACCGAATTCGAGCTGCGGACGACCGGAGGGTTCGATGTAGGATTCGTCAAGATCGGTTCGCTCGAGATGACGTTCTGGAACGAATACATGACGCTCGAGGCTCGCGGCGAACGGATCGCCACGTTTCCGGACTTGATCATGACCTTCGATGCCGAGAGCGGGTTGCCGCTGGAATCGGCCCGGATCGGTAGGGGCCGGAATGTTGCCGTTATCGCCGTACCGAGGCATAACTTGATTTTGGGGGCGACGATGCGCAATCGGAAGCTGCTGCAACCGATCGAGGAGATTGTCGGCAAGCCGATTTTATCGTATATATTGTAGAGGGAAGGTTTATGCCCCGATTCGCATTTTTCCGTATTTACTTATAAAAGGAGTTTGTAAGCCATGACATTGAAACAGACATTGACAGTATACGAAACCATCGATAGCGCATATGTGTCAGGGGACCGGGTCAAAGCGTTATTCGCGCCTTACCCGGAAGCGAACGTCACGGTAGAGACGGTGCAGGGCGATAAAGGGAAGACCGATTTCGTGAAGATCGAGATCCCCGGCACGGAAGGCAAATCGGGCGGAGGCTCGGCGCCTACGCTCGGCATCCTGGGGCAGCTTGGAGGGATCGGCGCCCGTCCGAGCCGTATCGGGATGGTCTCCGATGCCGACGGAGCCGTCGCCGCCTTGGCCGCCGCTTTAAAGCTTGCCGAAATGGCCGTGAACGGCGACCGGTTGAAGGGAGACGTTATCATCACGACTCATATATGCCCGGATGCGCCGACACAGCCGCATGTACCCGTCGACTTTATGGATTCGCCGGTGGACGACGAAACGATGAACCGCTTCCAGGTCACGGAAGAAATGGACGCGCTGTTGTCCATTGACACGTCCAAAGGCAACCGCTTGATTAACCATAAAGGAATTGCCATTTCCCCCACGGCGAAGGAAGGCTATATTTTGCGCGTAAGCGAAGATTTGCTGCGAATTATGGAAATGACCACCGCGAGTTTGCCGGTCACCTTCCCGATTACGATGCAGGATATTACGCCGTACGGAAACGGGTTGTTTCATTTCAACAGCATTATGCAGCCTGCCGTTGCCACGTCGGCGCCGGTGGTCGGCGTGGCGATCACCGCGCAATCGGCGGTGCCGGGCTGCGGAACGGGAGCGAGCCATGAGGTGGATATCGCCGCTGCGGCCCGCTTTGCGATTGAAGTCGCGAAAGAGTTTACGAACGGCATTTGCAAATTTTACGATGAAGAAGAATTTGCGCTGTTGGAGCGGCTGTACGGCTCGATGAAAATTTTGCAAACGAAAGGGAACGCGGAATCACGATGAAAAAATTAGGTGCGGTTACGATCGGCCAAGCCCCCCGTTCCGATGTCGGTCCGATTTTGGAGAAATATATCGGGGAGAAGGCCCAAATTGTTCAGGCCGGCGCATTGGACGGAATGACCGCTCAGGACATCGCTCGCCATTTCGCGCCAGAAGGCAATGACGAGTTTCTGACAACCAAATTGTTATCGGGCGAATCGGTCGTTTTGTCCGGCGCGAAAATCGAGCCTTTGCTGCAGGACAAGATCGATTTATTGGAGGAGACGGGCTGCGGCATCATCTTGGTGCTATGCACGGGCACCTTTGAAGGGTTGCATACGCGCAAGGCCGTTCTCGTCGAACCGGATCGCGTCATTCGGGCGGCGGTCTCCTCCATTGCCGCGAACCGAACGCTAGGCATTATTGTCCCGTTGCTGGAGCAGGAGGATTCGCTCGCGGACCATTGGCGCGCAAGCGGCATCGCTCCCGTTTACGCGGCGGCGTCTCCCTACGGTTCGGAGGAGAGCGGCTTCGAGGCTGCGGCGGACGAATTGGTGCGCCAGGGGGCTGAGATGATTCTCCTTGACTGTATGGGATATATCGAGGATTATAAGAAGATCGTCGAGCGCCGGTCGGAACTGCCGGTGATTCTGTCCAATTCGCTCGTCGCGAAAGTCGTATCCGAATTCGTATGACGGATGAAAACAAATGTAAGGAGATGACGGTCATGGATGCGCAATACGTGGAAGTCGGCATCAATTTATTGCGGCAATGTTTAGCTTTGCAGGAGAACGAGACGCTTTTGGTCGTCTGCGACCGGTTGAAAAAAGAAATCGCGGAAGCGTTATGCGAAGCGGGACGGAGAATAGGATCCGAGTCCATTCTTATGGTCATGGCGGAACGCCAACGAGACGGCGAGGAGCCGCCTGCCCCGATTGCGGAAGCGATGAAGCAGGCGAACGTCGTCGTGTGCGCGACGGAGTTCTCGCTTACGCATACGAAGGCCCGGAAGAACGCCGCCGCGGCCGGCGTCCGGGTAGCGACGATGCCGGGCATTACGGAAGATATGCTGGTGGAAGGCGCGATTTCGGCCGATTATGAGCAAGTGAAGGAAAGAACCGAGAAAGTGACGGAAATATTGACGAGAGGGCGCCAGGTTCGTATCGAGAAGGACGGGAAAATATTGCGTTTCTCGATCGACGGCGCAAGCGGCATTCCGAGTACGGGGATGTACTTGAACCCGGGCGAATCGGGCAATTTGCCTTCCGGCGAAGCTTACATCGCGCCGCTCCTTGGAACGGCTTCCGGCGAAATCGTCGTCGACGGTTCGGTTGCCGGCATCGGGAAAATCGATTCCCCGTTAACGATAACGGTAGAGGG
Organism: Paenibacillus sp. MSJ-34; assembly: GCF_018918005.1. Lineage (GTDB taxonomy): Bacteria > Bacillota > Bacilli > Paenibacillales > Paenibacillaceae > MSJ-34. The sequence continues at coordinate 133,097 of NZ_JAHLPR010000005.1, forward strand.
CGGACGCTTGGTAGACGCGAAGGGATCGGTCGCGGATCGGCTCCTCGCCACATTGGGCGATGGTGACGGACGGATGCTGGGCGAGTTCGGCATCGGTACGAACGATAAGGCGCGAGTGACCGGCAACGTGCTGGAGGACGAGAAAGTGTACGGGACGATCCATGTGGCCTTCGGCAGCAATATTACATTCGGCGGCACAATCGACGCCGGCGTTCACATCGATTTGGTCGTTCACGAACCGGACGTCTATATCGACGATGTGCAAATCCTCTCCCGCGGGAAATTAACGATATAACTGTAAGGCCGAAGAAGCCATGACGCTCTTCGGCTTTTTCTTTTGGCGTTGCGGCTGCTGCATTGGACATCAAGCTCATAACGCTAGTGCTCTGCCTGTCCTAATCATCTGCTTCTGCCCAATGGCGTTGCATTGAGGAATTGCTATCCGGACCGTACGGCCGTTATTTTGTGTCAAACTCGCTTTTTCGCTGTTTAGGCGGACAGTGGTTCCGTTATCTGTTTGTCGGAGGGCTTGTTTTTGCGCTTTTGCCGCGAATAAAGGATCGTATGTCCGCAAAAGGTCCGAAATCGGGCCGTTTGTCACAATTAGCGTCTCCTGTGTCCGCGACTTGGGGAGCAGGGCGGCAGAAGAAATGTGAAGGAATAGCACCGTAACCCACACAGCTGTCTCAATATTTGCTGAAAAAAGTTAATGCAACGCCAGTGGGCTTCTGCCGCCTTCTGTCGATATCCCTCTCGTTCAGTGGGGCGGAGGGACGAATCTTGCATTTGCCGTTAACCCAATCGAACAAAACACCGATATCACTGCAAAATATTAACTACCGGACGGTCGCCGACGCCAAGACCGACGGGTGCCAAGGACCGGTAATCGTGAAGGGCTTCAAGCAAACTGACGAGCATGGTCTGACCGAAAAATCCGCTTTCTGAATGAGGGGGATTCCGACAAAGGACTGAATGTACCCGCGACCATCTTCTCCTGAACGAAGGGGATTTCGACAGAAGGCGGACTAAATGTTGGCCCTATGAGTCAATTTCATAATAGCTTCGTGGCTGACGGCCCGTCGAGCGAGCTAACGAAACGTTAACACGCTAATGCCTGCTAAATCACCTGGTTGCTGGCGTAACGAAACGTTAACACGCTAATGAGGGGGAAAAGGCGGTAAGACAGCCGATTTCCGAGGAATAACGATACCTGCTTTCGTTAGGATTGGAACGTCGTCATTTTGAGCCCAATAAGGATTGTTAGTTTCGTTAGCGCCAAACAAGAAGCGTAGGTCCGCGCGAATTATGAAATTGACTCCTATGACACTATGACACGCCCTATTCGCATTTCCCGTTCATATTCAGTTCATATACATGTCGTATAGTATAAACATACAAGAACAAATACCTTGGAACATGCTTTAACAAAAGGGTCAGGAGATGGTGAAATGTGATTAGGTTGTTCCGGTTTTTGAAACCGTATTGGGTTCCAGTGGTTTTCGTACTGGTCCTTATTTTCTTGCAGACCTTATCGGATCTTTATTTGCCGACGTTGATGGCGGATATTGTAGACAAGGGGATTGTGGAGGGAGACGTGCCCCTCATTCTAAAAGTAGGCGGCTTTATGCTGCTCGTCGCGGCCGGAGGCGTAATTTGCTCCATTGCGGCGAGTTATTTATCGTCCAAAATTTCGGTCGGCTACGGTAAAATCCTTCGGGGCAAAGTGTTCTCGCATGTGGAAAATTTCTCATTGAACGAGTTCGACAAGATCGGGACCGCTTCGCTCATTACGAGGACGACAAACGATATTACCCAAGTGCAGCAAGTATTCATTATGATTCTGCGCATGATGGTTATGCCGCCGATACACATCATCGGCGGCATTATAATGGCCGTATCTGTAGCCGCGCAAAATTTTCGGCAAAAATTCTCAAGTTAATTGGCAAAAATAGAAGCCCCGTTTCGGGGCGTTAAGCATCTAATCGTTGCGGTTCGATATCCGGGCGAGTCGCATATACATACGCTTCGACTCGCTCGTTGTCTGGCTGGGCCAAGTTATAAGACGAAACAATCGTTTTAATATCTCCCTCGCCCATGTCATGGCGCGTAATGCACGCCCGTGCGATTACCCTGATTTGAAAGTCCTTCATTCGTCATCTCTCCTTTACATAGTCATCATTTCGGCGATCGTAAGCTCAAGGTCCGTAATGCGTTCTTTTGTTTCTTCCAATTCCTCAGATAATGGCTTCCGATACGCGGGTGGCGTTTCCGGGTCGTCCGGATTGGGGTACGAAAATTCAAGCTCCAGCGTCTCCGGGTTGACTCTAAAGCCGTTACAAGCTGCAAAGTCTTCTGCGTACTGGCCGTATTCGAGTTCCAGGACGCCGACGGTTTCCCGATTTCTTTCTGTAAGTGCAGTATAAACCTCAAAATCGTGTTCATTCGTGGTTTCTACGACATGTCCGCTGCGTTCTCCGGTATCTACGATGACATTTCCGGTTGATTTATCAAAATAGATTCGTCTACCTATTTTCATTTGTATCCTCCTTTCGTTTAGCGAAATAAACCAATGTCGATAATTACCAGCGTTGCTTTATTCGATCGCTATCCATTGCATGTTGATATTTCCAACGCGAGTATCTACACTGACTCCACCACTACTGAATGTTCCGGTGTCAAAAATATAATTACCGGTCCCATACATTTTCAAACCAAAAGCGGCACCGAATACTGACGCGCTTGATGCCACAAATCCCCAATAATACACAAACGTAGGACTGACACTTTTGTAAATAAATAAGCTCGGCGTAAAGTCAAGGCCTGTTATAATTAATGACGACCCAGAGTTTTGTGTTGTCCCCGTTGCAAACTTTTTACCTTCTACTAGCGACCCTATAACACCGCCTATATTTATCCCTTGTCGCACATTGGACGCTATCAGATTGGCAAACTGTGCTATTACCTTTCCTGCCCCGTTATGGTACCCTGCCGGAATAGTGTACTGCCCGTTTTGCTGCGTTATAGTTTGCGAGACAGCGCCACGGTTGGGCATCGTGCCTGCGATCCCGGCTTGTCCGGCTTTCGAAAATGTTCGTCCCGCCAATACTTCCCCGGCCGCGGCGTCCCCCAATGCTTCAATCACATTACCGACCACGCCGAATATGTCCTTGCCAGACCGGATGTTTCCGGGAATTAAGTCGGGATCTCCAACAACCTTGCTACCGGGGGCGATGTATCCGTCGGGAATAGCCTTATCTGCCGAACCGGGCGTGATTGTTTGAATGCCACGGTTAGGCATGGTTCCAGTCAATTTTTGCCCCCTCGCATAAGCCGTTTTCGGTGCAAGAATGTCTCCAGCGGCGGCGGTAGCATCTCCGGTTTTATCGGTTTCGATGGCCCCGATATTATCCGCCATCCGCTGGAATGGGTCGCTCGGGGAGGTTGGTACTCCTTTGCCAGTAATGGCCCCGGCGACGAGTGCTTTTCCATCACTGACAGATTGCTTTACCGCTTGCATTTCTTGATCGAGATGGCCGACGGCGGAATCGATTGTATCCATGTTTTCATTCAAAACGTCGATATCAGCAGCTTCGTTTTCCGTCGGCTTTTTAAGGCCTAGATTTGGCGTTATTTTAGGCAATGTTACCACCTCCGTGTTTTGATCTCTTGCCAAGTGTACCGTTTCGCATTTCCCCAAGTTGTTCGTCTTAACTCGGCCCACGTCGTATACGTAAATTCGTATTCGACTGCTAAATGTGCTGGCTTGATTTCATCGATGCCCGCCTTCAGGTCGTCGAGGTTCGGAGGGATGCCCCGCGTATCAACAAACGTAACCGTGAATTGATACAAAGCCGGTTGCTCCGTGACTTCGACAGTTCCGCCGTCGTAGGCTTCAGCAACACTTTTAATGAGCGCCACCGTGACCGTACCGACGCCGCGCAATTTCGACTCTACGACAGAGCGCCGTTGTTCAATGGGTTTCGTGGAATCAGTTGTTAGACCTAGTTCTCTTTCCCAAAGATTAAGTCCCCATGTCGCCGTTCGAACAAAATATTGACTAAGCGTCTCGTCAAACGCTTGCCGCAGCAAATCCATTTCCGCGCCTTGGGTATCGATGTTCGCTTTCATAACACGAGAGGTTTCATAATACTGCGGCAAGTACGAAAACATTTCCTTCCCTAGCGTACTTGTAATCGGAAACTCATTCATAGACCGTCACCGTCCCTAGCACACCGACTTGACCAGGCTGCATTTCGATATTCGTATTGCTGTTTCCGTTGACCGTCAAATCGGCAAAGTCGATGATCGGAGGGATATCCAGGAGTATAGCAGCAATGCGCGTATAACGGACGAGCGGGTCCACAAAGGCCAACTGCTTCAAATATTCGCGCGTCCCGGATTCGATAAGCTCTTTCACTTCACCAATCGTTGTATTACTTGCCAGTACCAGTTTCACGCTGATATTGATCGGCACTTCTTCGGCTGCCTGTACCGTCACATCCGCACCAATCGGACGAACACTATCGATATGCCCGGCTACCTGATCGACAATATCTTGTGATGCTGCTCGCTTTGCTGCATCGAGCAAAACAACGCGAACCGTTCCTGGCCCGTTCCAAAGAGGATGAACCTGAACGCCGCCAACCCCGGCCACTTCCATTGACCAATTCACATAATCGGCCTTATTGCCGCTGCTGCTTGGCGTTCGAACGCGAACAAGATATCGTTCAAGCAGTGACTCGTCAGATTCAACGTCGGTCCCGCCGGTTGTTTCCGTTGGATTCTCAACGCTGGTCACCCCGGAGATCGGCGTAGCCAATACTGTAATTACCCCCGCAAGCACGTTTCCGAGCTTCCCGGCTTCGAGTGCTTGAATGCTTGCAATAGCTTCACCGTTCGAATCGAGCGTAATGGCAGATTTCGTTTCGAATTCAATTGACGATTCGCCTGATATTTCATCCGCTGGCGTCGCTACAACCGTACCCGCAGGAATAATAATGCCTGGCGTTCCTATAAACTTCACTTGCCCAGTCGCCTTGACGGCTAGCCTACGCGAAACTCCATGTTCTGCGCAGCGCAAATCGAGATATTCACCGAAAGTTGTACTCGCGAACGCTCGGCGCAATACTTCCTGCGCCCATATCGATGCTTCCGACAAAACAAAAGCGACAGGGGAGAGAGAGTCCCAAATAAAAGAACCCTCGGTTACATCAATGTCCGGGGGAACTCTGTTCATCATGCGCCGCATGATAGAATCTTCTGTTTGATCTTCCAAATACGCCGGAAGCCTTGCCATATTATATCACCACGCTTTCCGCAATCTCTGCCGAGTCGTCGCGAACATTCGTGATCCGGCATGTAAAGAAACATTTGTCCTCTTCCCAGTAGAACGAGAAATTATCGACGCTGGCCGTTCGCGGGTCGACCATTAACGTCTCGGTAACGATCCGCTGAATCTCACTTTCGAACGCCGCATGCGAAAGTCCCCGACCTAATAAATCGTCGAATTCCTGACCGATATCACTCGAATAGATTAGATGCCTGTACCTCGGCGTTCGGATCGCTTTATTGCACCATTGTACCCAAGCATCCGTATCATTGCTTGCTGCAACTTTGCCGGTTGGCGTCATGACAAAATCGCCAACCGAAAAATCGAAACGCCAGCTTCTCCCGAATGAGACTTCATTTGCACTTTCCTCGGTAACCGGTTCAAGCTCGTTCATGTCCGAAGTAGGAAAGAGATTAGGCATCGCTATCACCACCGCCCACAATACAAATGACGACCGCATCCTTGCCGCCATTGACCGGAATCGCAAGTACACGCTGCCCGGCCTGCAACCCATCCGATAAGTCCAATTCCACGTTTTCAACTTCCGTTTCGTCAAAATCGAACCTCATTTTTCCCGAAGGCGATCCTGTCGGATTCCCATTCTCGTCTGCCGGAACGGTCCTTCCTGTCAAAGAGAAAGGGGGAAGGCGAAGGGTGACAGTCCAATCCGCAACGATATAATCTTGAATTTCATACTTGAACGAGTCCAGCTTGAGACCCGTTTCTGTGATCGTTCCAAGCTCTGCGGGTATACCGTCGATAGCTTCTCCTGCATGCTGCTGCATCCTCATTTCGAAGACTGATAGAAGTTGTTTAAACGGGTCCATCGAAAAAATACCTCCTTTGCACGTAACCCGGAAAAGCAAGTTCCAGCCGCATATGACCCGGATCGCCGAGATCGTGGGATACGGACATGACAATTAACCTCATGCCGTTTAGGATAACCGCGTCACCAGCCCGGATCGTATTAATATCTAGCGCCGACACGGTGAATGTCTCTTGAATGCCGGTTAGCAGCGATTTAGCATACTGCTTGGCTTCGGCAGCCGATTTAATATTCGTATCCTGAACAACCTTTTGCAGCGTACCGAGTTTTGCTGTTTCTCCTGATTCGATGGCTAGAACTTTGGAAGGAAGTTCGACCTTCACTTTCGGCTTGCCTTTCTTGGATTTCGTACCTTTCGTTTTCTTGGTTTCCGTTTTGCCGAGAACTTTTACTTTCGTTACCGCGCCTTCCAGCGTTCGCCGCTGCAACACTTCCTCGTTCTGTTCCATCACCCAAACGGTCTGATTGCTGCCGACCTTGAATAATTCCAAGCCCTTTGGCGTCATTCGCGGGATGTACATATCGCCACCGGCTTTGACCGTTTCCTTGAGATCAGACATGATCATCTGATAGATCGCGCGGGAGCGGTATACCCCTTTGCCGAGCTTGACCTTGGTATCCGGGATGTTACCTAACGGGATTCCCCAATCCGTCGCATATTTCCGTAATCGTTGGCTGGCCGTCTGTCCCGAAGGCATTAAATATTCGTCTTCCGATTTGGCAATATAGATCGTTCGATCATATACGGTGATGTCCATATGCTTCAAGCCCGGATTCGTGCTGTAACACTCCCACACAACGCCGGGATAGAGCAAGTAAACCATATTGTCGCTACCGAAAGGAATCCCGGATATACGGATTTCTTGGCCCGGTTCGATATTAGGGAAATCGGGCGTGATGACTACCCGAATGTCAGCTTGGTACGCGATTTGGTCAAGGGAATCCTTGAGCGTTATATTTTCGATTACATCGCGAAGATAGAATTTATTTGCGAGAACTACTTCATATTTCATGGCATCACCAGCTTTTGTCCGGGCTTAAGTTTGTTCGGATCGGGACCGATGACCTTTTTATTCAGGTTATAGATTTCCTTCCAGCGGGAGCTTGACTTCAACTGCTGCTTGGCAATCTTCGAGAGGGAGTCACCGGCTTTCACTACATAGGTTTTGGGTGTTTTCTTCAGATCAGGCCGACTATTATCAGCCGCTGCCGTTTGTCCTCCACCCGAAGCACTGCTCGCTTGGGACGTTCGCACTTTGACATTGCGCCAAGTTCGGCACGTAATGTCAAAATATACGTCGCCGGGTTCACCGCCTTTAAACGTGCTGTTGTGCGCTGAAACAAAGACTAAGACGTTCACGGCTGTATCTGTGATAATCAGACGAAGAGGCCTCTTACTATTCAACATGACGTTAAGTTGATTCATAGCGACTTGTGGATCGGGAATGTCTCGGTAACGACAATAGGACGAATCATATTCCTTGGGAAAAAAAGAAGAGAAGGTAATCTCTTTCACCTTCTCCCCTTGGGCAAAGTCCACTTCGCCAAGTGACATCATATTTATTGTTTCGTATTGTTTATCCCGGCGGATCGTGACTTCCTCCGGGTTCACGGGAAATTGAAATTCTCCGGCGTCAGGATCGACAAGGAAGAAGTCCACAAAATCACCCTCTAACTTAAATTGATAAGGGTAGTTATTTTACAAAGATGTATATACCAACGCACGCAACAACTGCTAGGAATGATGAAACCATAAATTTCCCTTTTTTATTTTCTTTATACGCCCAAAGAGCATCCTTTAATTCCACAACTAGCATTATTACAAAAAGAGCAATTAAAGCAAATGGTCCCCATGTATAACTCGTAACCCAATTATAAATCATTTATCTGCACCAGCCTTTCAGAGGAATAATTCTCCAAAGAAGCTAAAATTCCTGCTTATTTTCGATTATTCATTTCTCTTCTTAACTGGTCAGCTAAAGAACCTGTTAACGGACCGATAATACGATTCGTCAACTCGTTCTCGTCAACTTTCTCATTAATCTCTACCCTCACCGCACCGGGAGGGAAGTTCACATTAATTTGATTCACGGATTCTTTGCCAACATTTCCGAGATAATTTTGTAAGTTGCTCATTTGTTGCTCGGAAATATAGACTTCTGGAAGCTCAATTTTACTCGAAACATTCGAATGACCATTTCCCATCGTTGACTTATACAATGGTTTCGACCCTATTTCCAGCATATAGGGATCATCCTTGAACCGTTCCGTAAATTCTCGCTGTCTTTCCAAGCGTTGATTTTGCAAATGATCGCTATAAAAATAGCTAAAGGCAGGGATCGCAATTGGTAAAGAAGCTAATCCAATACGAGAAAAAATGTTCGCATTTACTTTCCCTAACCCTTTCGCTTTACCGTGAGTATCACTTCTTGGCGGAAGCTTACCGTCAGTTGGAGTTCCTTTAGACCCGTTTGGCCCCCCTGGAGAAGCAGTAGGCGAGGGAGTTCCTCCCGTAGGAACGGAAGGATTTGGAACTTTGTCGCCTTTTTTGAAAATTTTTAACGGGTCTAATATTTTCTTAAGAAGCCATAAGGCACCAATATCTGTAACCACCGCACTAAGAATATTTCCCGTGTTTGGTTCATCAACCGCCCTCATATTAACGTCTTTAATAGCTTCCAATGCTTTATTTGCAATCTTACCCGCGTCGAACGCTTCGAGGAAGGAATCAAGGAACGCTTTGCCCGCAGTTGCCCCAGCCTTTAAAAATGGCGATTCGTTAAACGATTCATCATCCGACACAACGCCTAATGCCCCCATGATCAACCCGCCGAGAGTGCTTCCAATGGCCGAACCAATTTTAGATGCCGTCGAATTTATTTTCTCTTCGCCGCCATTGGCCCACCACTCGCCGAACGGTTTCGCTATGATCTCGTCCCAGGCAATTTTTAATTTTCCGAGGAAGTCCGCATTTTGAAACGCAGGGTCTTGCGCCAGGCGGTTAAATGCTTTCGTGACCTTCTCAATCCCGCCGACAACAAAGTTCCCGATCTTCTTCCCGAAGTCTTCGACGCTTTGGCCTAATATCGCAATGGTTTCTTTGTTATCGGATCGCCATTGCTTGAATTTCTTCAATGCCGGACCCAATACATTTTCGAGCCCCATACCCCAGCGTTTAAAAATATTTTGTGTAAAAAACGTCTTCGTGCCGAGTAGTAGATTTTGCAGGTTCCCCGACATTTCACCCATCATGCCATCAAATCTGGATAGTTCTTTCGTGACTTGCGGCCATGTCTTGCTGATCTTCATCCCGGAATCCGCAAGTTTCTCAATGCGATCCCGTGCCGCCCCATTAATCGCACCCATTTCTTGCAGACGCGAGGTCATCTCACCGACGGGGCGGTTAGCCGACAGGGCATCATACAATCGACCGATCCATAAGGCGACGTCCCCGAATTGCTGCTGCGTTCCGGCGGCAATATCACCGACCATTTTCAAGCCGTCACCGGTGGAGAGGGCATTCCCGGTAAAAACTTGCAGTACCCGGCTCGCCTCGTAAATTTCATCACGGCGATAAGGAGTCTGTCCGGCGAAGGCGGTTAATTCATCGACACGCTGTTTGGCCGCCTCGGCGCTACCAAGCAAAACTTTGAATGCAGAAGTAATTCCTTGCTCCTGCATGACCATATTTAAGCCAACTGTGGTAATTCCAGCAATACCACCACCGGCACCCAGAAGGGCAAGAGGGCTGGAAAGAAGCCCTAGCACTTTCTTAATTGTGCCGCTTGCCAAGTCTTTGGCCGTAATAACGAGACTGAACGGCTTTTTAGCAAGATTGCCTAATGTCGAGCCGATGGCTTTCGCTTTCGATGAAGCTTTGTCGTTCAGTCGCACTTCTGGACTAATCCTTGATTTTCCAAAGACTTTACTGCGTCTTTCGGTTTGCTCAAGCATCTTATCCAATGCCCTAAGTTGCTTTTCAGATTGTTCAATACCGTCCGTGCCGATCACAATATCCAAACGATACAGTTCATTATCAGCCACCCTTTACCCCTCCTTTCGGTTTCGGCATGTTCTCAATTTCCCTCGTGGTGAACGCGAGAAGCATCATGCGCTCTCCATGCGGCAAAGACCAGAATACTCCAGGGCGAAGATGATGCACGGCCCACATGTGATAAAGCGCGGTCATCGTCCCCCCGGAGTCGATTAGTTTTTTACGTCTTCAATGCTGACACCATATCCCGATAAATCCAAAATCTTATCCCCGATGGCGTCAATTTCGCCCGCCAGCAACATGCGCCGGATCGCTTGCGCACCATCAGATAGTTGCAATCGGCTAGTAATACGGCCATCATCCCAACCGCTCAATGTAAGCGACTGTATTTCAAGCTTCCTCGTAGCGGTTGATATAAGGGTCGCGTTAAACAGTTCGTTATCAAGTTTTTCCTCGATTCTGCCGCTCACCTGACGACGGGTAGTGCAACGCTCCCTGATCCCGTCTAGTACGTTTGATGTCAGCCCGCGTAATGTAATTCTCATATTCAAACGCTTGATAAAGACTGTTGCTTCAGGCAAGTTCATTGTAGCTTCTAGCAAACTATCCAAGATTTGATCTTCAGTCATATGCTCCATGGTACTCATGATTTAATCCTCCTAATCAATTGGTGGTTTAGGTTGCAATAATTGGGTCGAGCAACTCGAAACCTTCGAAAGTAAACGTCGTTTCCTCGGTTACTTCTTCGCCAGCGGTCCAATTCGCGAGCTGAACGGCATCCGGCATGCAGTTAATCAACCGAATCCGTTCGAATCCGAAACTTTCGGGATCGTCCAGTTTGGAAATGATATCGAACTTTTCAAATCCGCGACGGATCATATCGGATGTCACTTTATAGCCCGACATGGTGCCGGTTCCTTTGATAATGCCTTTTTTGAATACGCTGCGGGTCATTCCCGAAAGCTTCAATTCGCGCTTTTCGATTTCCTCTTTCGCTTCCAGCTTGTTAATGTTGGTTTGCCATTCGCCGTCGATATACACTTGACCAAAGGTGCCGAGTATCGCCCTGGTTGGGTTCATCATGGTTTATCACGCTCCTTATTGCACGTAAAACGTGCCAAAGATTTGTTCCATCACATCGGTCAATTCTGCATTCCATTGCAAAAAGACCTGATCCGGTTCGGGTTTCTTGGCGGGAGCCGATCCATAATACTTCGGATCAAGTATCACGTTGTACCCGGTGGATTTGATGACACCACTTTGCGATAATACCCGCAAGTATTCCTTACAGGCGCCGATCAAAGCGATCTGACCTTCTTCGGTGTTGTTCAATTTGCCAATATAAACATCCTCCGCCGTGCGCTGTAGATCGTCATTAATGGCGTCCATTACCCGAATCGTCCTAATTTTCTTCCAGGCGTTATTTTGACCGTCTCGTAAAGTGACCAAGCTATTGATTCCGCGAAGAGCCTTCACTTTCCGCCCGTCATGGATAAGCAGAAAGACACCGTTTTTCACCGCTTGTTCTTGTTCGGCACGCGTCCAGCGGCGAGTCACATCATCAAAAGGCGATGCCGCATAGGTTGTCGATTCGTTCAAGCGTTGGCCCGCGATCAACCCGGCCACATAAGCGGCCGTCTGGGCCGAACTATATTCTTTACCAGCAAGCACGCCGCCCGTTCCGACATTGACAATTCCTTCGAAATCCATCGATGCGCCTCGAGCAACTGTTTTACTTACGGCATCACTGGCCGTGTCATCCGTTTTCGATCCGCCCAGTACCGCGATGATTCCTTTCCCTTCGCCTCGTACACGTTTAACCCAAGCAACCAAACTGGCTCGCAAAGCGGCATCCGTGATTCCATCCAAAGTGAGGACGTTAAAATCTTGACCTTCGAAAGCCGACAATGCAGCGATATAGTCCGCATTTGTAAGACCGGAAATACCGCTGTTCCCACCTGCGAACATCGACCCGGACACATCGCCGAGAACGCCATCAGCAATCTTTTCAGCAGTAATCCAACCTTGTCCATTGATCGTATCGCCGTTGATCGCTTCGACCGCTGCCTCCGCGCTTCCGTCATGGATGTGTATCGTCCGTAATAGGGCAGTCCCTTCGTAAAGCTTGATCTCTTTCGCGTTTGCATCGACCAAACTCGGCTTAATCGTAACACTGAACTGGTTCGCGCGTTCTCCCGGATACTTGGCTGTCAATTTGACCATTTCTGTTCCATCGGTTCCCGGAATCGTTGTTGTCGCTTCCGCTGCCGAAGCATCTGCAATGCGATACGCAAGCAGCGTCTTCGGCCTACCCAAGAGCGATAGGAAGAGAGTTGTAAATGCTGTGGCTCCGTTAGATTCATCCACTGAAAAATGTTCTTTGATGGCCGCTTCATTCGATATTTCAACAAATTGCCGGACCGGCCCCCAATGCGCTTTAACCGGCACGATAACCACGCCGCGAGCGCCTGACTGAATGGCGGATGATGCGGCAGCTTGAAAATTCATGAACATGCCGGGCAAGACCGGCATATCTGTAGGACTCCATGTTCCTCCCGACATTTCGTTCACCGAACCTTTCTTTTCATAAATTCATGGATAAGCTTTGCAGCTTCATCGATTGTCATTTCACTAATCCTGTCATAAATCGCTCCGGCCAGCACTTCCGGCTTGACCGCGAAGAGAACCTCCGCTTTGGCAAGAAGCTCATTGATCGGATAGGCCGGAGCAGGAGGGGCTTCGTTTTTTTTAGCCACGTGGTATCACCTCACCGTATATTCGGATCGAACTGCACTTGAGCCATTTTGGGGGCTTCTTCGAATTCCCGCATCATTTTCCGCGATAATGTCATGGTGACTTGTCCTGTCGACAAAGCGTCCGCTTGGGAATTTACTCGCAATTGCATGACCGTCATATATTGACGATCCGCTAAATTTAGCGGTATTTTGATTGCACTTGTCAGAGTTTCGGCGACCATCAATAATGCGGCAGATTGTTCATTTTGCGTTTGTCCAATCACATGACCGACAAATTGCTTTCGTACCTCATAGGCGGCTCTGTTTATGGATCGTGTTTCTGGTATGCCAGCGATCCGCCACATGACGGAGGGCCGTTTGTATCCAAGCGGCCAGGCGTTACGGTAAACCGACCAATCCGGAAGAGTCGATCCTGTCCATTCCGCAAGCGCCTCCAGCCATGGGTCATTTGCTACCGTCTCGGGTACTCCGACCGGCTGGATCGCCATCACCGAAAAACGTAAACCCCGTGTAATCGCGTCCCATTCTTCATCGACCATATCCGATCCAGTTGCACCTTGATATAGGCACGTGAATACTTCGCCGGTTTCCAAATCAGTAATGACTTGTTCGTGTAATGCGGAAACAATGGCCCGCTCGATCTCATCCACTTCGGAAAAACTCGTCCGATTCACATACGGCCAAATCTCGATAATCCGGCGAAAACCGGCCCAATCGCTTTCCGCTGCATCCACGCCTTGAACAATAACGATATAGGGTTTCGGCGTATCCGCACCGGCGGCATGGGGTTCATAGACTTGGCCGTCAATCTCCGGGATCGCGTCGATCAAACGCTGACGTATACCGTCTCTCATGATTACTCACTCCATAATTCTTTAAAGTCGGATTTGATTTGTCTGATATTCCGGCGTAACGTCGGTTCAATGATCGGGCGGGCTTTCATCCCTGGATGATTTATTTTTTTGGCGAAGATCGGCCCGTTCGGTCCGCCGAACTTCAGCGCTTTTCTATTTCTTGGCCGGATGACATAAGCACTTTTTCTAGGGCCGTGAATCCCGGTTCCGGTTTCAAGATACGTCCCGGTTCGCATGGTATGGGCGAGATAGATGACAATGATATCCCCGTGTTTCTCCGCGCCGCCGTGTATTCCTTGTCTGGTATGGCCCGTTCGGTCGTTCCAACTGGCGTTTGATTTCGCATCGGACTCGTTACTCTTTCCCCAATGCTGTGCCAAGGCGAAAGCGGCGGCTTTCCTCCGGTTGATCACTTCGGTAACCCGGTCGGCAATTGACCTGTTATCAGACATTCTATTTCACCCTTTCGATGTCGGCGTAGTACCCGCATATCTCTCCGTTGACGATTTGCGGATGTACCGCCCCGATCCGAAACGATCCGTAAGGGTCAGCGTCGAATTCTTGCTCGATGTTCGGGCCGCTTGTTAGTCCCGCTGTATCATCCGCGAGAAGCGAATAGACAGAGCTTGTTTCTTTCCGCCCTGGAGTATCTGAAACAATCGTTCCCTGTGCCTGGCGACTGTCTGCAAAGATACGGACAGTCATAGGGCCGATTTCGGATTTAACCTCCGTAAAACCGCCGCCTTTGCGAACCTTTTCCGCGATCCGAATCGTGATCACGGTCGGGTTCTGAAGAATATTCCAGCGGAGATTCGCTTTTCGAACCGAAGCGTCGATCATCAGAACACCTCCGGGCGCTTTACTTGAAACATAAAGCTTCCGGTCGAAGAACTGCCGGTTTTATCGGCCATACCGTCAAACGTTTCCGCCATCTTCAAAGATGCGGCCAATGCTTTCGATAAATCGACTCGTTCATATTGCTCTGCCCCTGTTTGATAGGAGACGATATCCCCCAAACGCTTTTGAATTTTGGCCGCCTTGCGCCGCCAACCTTCCGCAGCGGCTGCATAGATATTGGGCGCCTGGTTCAGCATGCGATTCAATTGTGCATCCGTAAAGGCAGTGTCCGCCTCCGTGCCGCCTAGAGGAATTTCTTCATCCAGCAGTTCGCGTAATTCCTCACGCAGATCACTCGTTGGCGTCATGATTGATTCCTCCCCAAAAAGGAGCCGGGTATCCCCAAGCTCCTTTTGTCACTTTATTTGAGAATCGATATTACTTTAAAGCCATTTTTTGAACATTTTCTTCCACGGCTGCAAAGGAGCCGCGGAAAGCGAAACCGACCATTTGCTTCTCCACCAAGCGAGTGAGATCGCCTTGATTTGTTTCAATTTGCAAATCTTCTTTAACCAATTCTTTGAAACCGCGTTTCGGGCGGATTAAAAATGCCTCACCCGGTTTTACCCCTTCGTAAGTATGTTGTTTTTTGCCGACTGTTAATTCGTAGCCGTCATAATACACAATCGTGTCGATCCCAGCGATAGGAGCATAGGTTGTACCATCCGAAGTAAAACCTCTGACGGCCATCTCGATATCGGTTGCATCCGCGCTATTAGCCAGGATGACCGATCCTTGCCGCTTGGCCGTTCCCGCCGCTTTCTTTGCTTCAGTGAAGGTTCTCCAGATTGACACCCATCTTTCTTCACCGTCTTTCCCTTGATATTCCGTCTTATTGGCGGGCTTATAAGCAAAAGAAATGATCGGGAAGAGGTGAATATGATTCAAGAGTGCGTTATAACCTTCTCCCATAGCTTTGTTCAAAATATCGATTTCAAACGAGCGGTTGAACTTAATCATTTGCTTCGTATATTCGAAACCTGCCGAATATGTGACGATTCTCGCGGTCGGCCCTTGCTCCGCCTTCAAACTGCCAAACTTGACCTCTTGACCTTCCATGTGTTCCGCAAAGATCACCGCGCCGGAAAGCGCCCATTTGGGGTCCAAAAGTTCAGGCAGATTCGGATCGGAAATCTGGTCGTAAATCGCTCCATAGAGAAGGGGAACCTTCTCCCGGCCCATTTCCACATCCAAAGTGATCTTGCCGAGCAATTCCTTGAAGACTGCTTCGCTCGCGAGGGATAACATTTCACCAATTGGCCTTTTCCACTTCCGCAGTCCCATTTCTCCGTTGACAATTTTCTTTTCTACATAATGGCGCTGACCATCCAGCACAAAAGGTACTTTCGTTTCAATCGTACCTTGACGACGTCGGTTTTCTTTTTCCGTTTCCAACGATATGATTCTCATTGTTTACCCTCCCGTTGTCGGTATCGGCTCAAGCTGCGGCCCGAGCAAAAACCAAATGACATTATTAGCGTCCTTGCCGTTTGTTACGCGTCCCGCCGGGCGGTTCCCGGCAGCGGTTTCGGTGAACTTCTTCGTACTGGCGTTCCAATAAATTGCCGTACCTTTCACGAAGTTTTGGCTGGCGCTAATTTGATCCGTTTCGTATTCAGCCTGTTCGATTGTCAGTACGAGTTCCTTCGTTTCATCAGCGCCTGTCTTGACAGACTGTACCGCGACGCCCAAGAAACCATCCAACAAGACGAATTCGCCTGCCGTAACGGTCGTGTCGGGCGGTATGGTAACGGTAACAGATTTGCCGTCACTAATTTTCGCTCTCGCCAATCCGTGTACTGTCCGAGGAACCGGCTGTCCTACATATTGCGTATCCATGGATAACCCTCCTTAGATGGATGCCCAAACCGTATCCGATTCGGTATCCGAGTTGTTGTTTTTGCCGCTACCTACATAAGGCGGACGATCCGTATGAATGCGGCTGATCATCGCCTTGACGTTTTCGTCCGCCAACAAAGAATCAATTTCCCCGACAATCGTTTCTTTGGTCATTCCTTCCCGGACGGGGATCATTTTCATAATGATTCCTTGAGCCATTTCACCAGCGACTTTCTCTTTCACAACGTCTTGCACTTGCTTCTGTTGCTCCTGCTGTCGGACCGCTCCAAGCGCTTTACCGGCTTCCTCTATTTTGGGTAAAAGGTCGGCGTCTTCCGATACGCCAAGGGTCGTTTTGATTTTCTCCAGCAGCGTGAACGCAGCGGCATTCTTTTGAGAACCTTCTGGGTCCAAGCCCGAGATCACATCTCGAAGTGTGACGGTTCCATCTGCAATTTTATTTTTCAGTTGTGCGAGCAACTCTTTCCAATCCATGGTTTTTCCTCCTTCGTCATTAGGGTCGTCCATTTCTCCAATCGAGACGATGCGCGTCGGCATGCCTGACCGATCAAGCGGGGTCCAATCAATGGAGAGCGGTTCGAAGTCAACAACGTGTGTTTCGCCGTCCACCGTTTCAAGCATCGGGTAACCGAAAATACTGACTTGCTTAATTCGCTTTGTCCTGACCCATCGTTTCAGTTTGGGCGCATCTTTATCGATGATGCCGCGAAAAAATGCCGTTTCTCCGACCATCTTCGCGCCGATCCAGTGGGTGACGGGGTCTACAAATTCGGTTGCGACATCCTCCGGCTTTTGATGGCCGAGGATTCCGTTTAATGTGTACTGGTTGACGTAATCGACAATCGACTTCAGACTCTCGGGCCGATAATTCCAACCGCGCGTGGATTTTCCGGCGGGAATTCCCACGACAATCTCCATCGGATCGTCGTCGCCATGTTTAATTGCTGCAATGTCTACGCCGGGAGCCGGTGGAATATCTTCCGCTTTCATCTCGCCGGTGATGGTCGCCAAAAGCTTCATCCATTTCTTTTTTGCCATGTTTATCACCTCCCAGGCAGGCGTATATGATTTGAACGTTCTGATTCGGCGTTATAACGCGTTATAACGCGTGTGTAATTGTTCAGTCGAAGAATCGCCCCATTAAAGGGTCAAGCGATTTAAAACGGCATTCTGGCCGTTTATGCAGCCGAGTAAACATTTTCGTACCAGTCATTAATTTCAGGCTGGCTTTTCGGGTCTTGAATCCATTGTTTGAGATTCCGAACGAAATCTTTGGAATCTTGATGCACCTCAACCAAGTACGATAACGTATTCGGGTGAGCGGGGTAGGGAGGAGGATCGTCTTTGCTGTAGACGCCAAGCCCTAATCCTATGTCATGACTTGCCAATTCGTCGCAAACATCGCGAATACGATGCGATGGCGATAGACAGAAGCGGATTCCGTTGCAACTTGGAGAGACTTGCGCCGATAGGATCGTGCCTTGTCCGAAGGCCGCCGTTGTCTCCGTTCGGGCCAGTCTCAGCGCTGGATAACTGATATCTTCAGGAATGCGTGTACCCATTCGCTTCATCATACCTTCGAAATACTTCGCTTCGACGTTTGCACCTTCTTTGACATATCTCTCCAACATCCGTGCCGTGGTGACGGCATCTTGGCCAGTTGCGACGGCATCTTGGATGATGTCCCGCATAGCATCACGGGCTGCGGCCGATTTCTCCCATATACGGTCTGACAACTTTAGCCCCTTGTGCGTTCGTTCCCAACATGCTCGAACCGCTTCTACGTTTACCCGGAAATACATTCGGTCAATGCCTGTCTTGGTAAGCCGGGGTATACTGACTTTATTCGTGAGTAGATCGATACTCACCGCCCGATTGAAACGGCTCCCGATCTCGACTCCCGACTCGATGTATTCCTTCAGCGATTCGGTCAAGTCATCGCGTAATTGTTCACCTTGTTCAAGTAGTTGGTGTTCGACCTTCGTCAGTAACCATGTCCCGATTCGTGAAGTTCCTCCTTGTTTCAGTATGGAAGAAATGCGAGATGCAGCACGGATAAAAATTTTACGTATTTCCGGGTCCTGTCTTAGACGTAGTTCCAAGAATGCTTTCCGGCTTCGAAGGGCTTCGGAAGCATATTCCTTGGCCGTCTTTTTGATTTGGTTGATCTCGTCGCGCTTCATGATGCATCCATCCTTTGCAATTCCTTATCAATGCGCTTGAGTTCTCGGATGCTTAGCGCTCCGTCGGCCAACCTCTCGGCGTCGATTTTGTTTTGTACGATCCGTTTCCATTCCGTGTCTGCCTCGGGGTCTTCCGAATCATACTCTTTCATGGTCGGAACATAGGCCCGCAAAAAGTCGGCAGCCGAATCGCAACTGATGAATCCTCCTTGCACCGCGGTATTGAGTCCCGCTGTGAGTGCTTGAATCGTTTCGGCCAGTTCCTTTTCATCGCGAGGATCGATCTCGTCCCATTCCAACGTAGTAGCATACGTTTCGAAGCTTGTCATTTCCGCCTGGGAGGTCATCGCGAGTACCATCCGCGCTAACCGTTGCCAATTTTCCGTGAAATTTCCCCGTTTGCGGCTGATCATCCGTACAAAGACCGGCATCTGTTCTTTCGTCGACGCAAGCGAAGACGGGGTATGAACGCCAAGTACAAATTCCGGTGTTTCGGATACCGAGACGATACAGTAAAACAACAGCTTCAAGAGACTTGTTGCATCGCCGATGGAGGATCGAACTTCGATGAATTCCGCATCCTCGCTATCCGTAAAAATAAGGAAGTCACGCCCGTCTAGCGAAATGGTGCCGCCATCTTTCGCGAATTGCGCCGGGTCTTGAACGTTGAAATTGTTTCGCAAAAATGCCGCAACGTCCTTGAGCTTCAGCTTAAGCCGCGGCGTCGAGTGCATTTTCGAGCCTTGCAGCGCATGCAACATAACATCGTGATACGCTTTGATAAACGGCTCCAGCGGTTCTAATTCGCTCTGGCCGTATATCCGGGTTTCATCCCGTTCGTTTTGAAAATGCTCGATAGGGATGAACCCCCAAGGATTCTGTTCCTCGGTCACTCGGGGTACTCCTGGAATCGGATCGCCATCCAGTACAATCTTTCTTCGTTGGGCGCTGATCCATTGCGTAACCTTGGTGACTCGCTTCTCGCCTCGCTCATCCATCCAATTCAGCGTCGACTTTAAGACATATTCCTCAACCTGTCCTGTCAGCGGATTGCGATTGATGGAGGCCACTTCCTCATTCGGGATAATCGTATAGACAATTCGCGCTTTCACTTCAGGATATAACGGCGCGTCCACCGCTTCGCGAGTCAACCAAACGAAACAATCCCCTTCAAGCAAAGCTTTCTTATGCGTCCTTGTCATCTTCGATGTCTGGGCCGCAAAAAAGTCGTTAATAACTTTCCGCGCGTTCTCATCGTCCGATAAGAAGGAGGGGACCCCGATGAATCCCGCTTTCGCGTTAATGATCGGTTTACAAAAACCGGCTCCAAGCTTATAGCTGTCCTCCGCATTGTCATATAGATTTCTGGCGAGTTCATAGTCAACGCGCCTAGAGTCTAGACTGTAATGGGAGAAACCGCTGACCATGGCGCTGACCTTCCTTCGCAGCTTAGAGATTTCGCCGACAGCTTGTTTCATCCACCTTTTTAACCCCATATTCTTAGCCCCCTAAACACACTTAGCAGCCCGTTATCGATAACGCCCGCGCTTTTCGCTAATGTACGGCATGCTTCCAAGGCGTCCGGCCCGTCGTCATACGCGCCCATCGGAAATTGCTTGAGTTGCTCCAGCAATCGCTTATGCCGTGCATCAAATTTGATATACCGGTTCTTGATGTCCGGTTGTAATGTTTGAATCCGCATGACTTTGTCGCTGTTCTGATTCATTTCCTCAATCGGTAAATATAGCCCAACCTCTGCGGATTTTTCGGCAAGTTTTTCCTTGAGAAACCACTGGAATTGATTTGTCTCGCAACCGAATTTCGAATAACCCTTGCCGTAGCTCATGCGTAGCCAGCGCTCTTTCTCCAGCACATCGGTAATAATGATATCCGGGTGCCTTCGCTCGATATCGGCGTCGATAACGTACAAATATCCGGTTCGGTTCTGTTTGGCAATGGTGATTATCGCGGAAAAGTCACTTTTCTTTTTCTTCCCTAGCGACGGATCAACCCAACCAAAGAAGGAATAACCGTCAGTGAAGTCCATGTCCAATGGATTGTAATAGTCGAACCATTCTTCATTAAACAAACAATCTTCGGGGTTGATTGGTTCGTTCTGATATTCACTGTTAAAGGAAGAGTCACCATCGCCAACCTTTTCCACCATGAGATCGTAATAGGAAAGTTTAGCCTCCCATAAAACCTGTGTTCCTTCGAGCATCTCTTCCCGATTGGTTTCGAAAAACGAAAGTGCTGCCTGCTCGCGTTCTTCGTCCCCCAGTTCAAGATCGGTGTATATGGATTCCCATTCATCCCATAAATCTTGACGCTGTGCGAAGGAAAGGACAGCCTTATATTTCACGGATCGATACCTCGGATTTTTCAGAATACCGGCGAGCAAACTGTCATAATGCAAGATCGTGCCGATATAAAATATATCCGTGTAGGTATCCCCGGATTTGCTGACAGCCTTGAAAAACCAATTGTGCAGCTTTTTCCGTTGCTCTGCCGTTCGAACGTTCTCGTCATTCTCGATGTCGTCGAGGACCAGAAGATCAGGACGCCAGTTTTTATGTTTCCGACCCCGAATCTTTTTTCCCGATCCGATAGCCTCCATCTTGATGCCGGTGCTGGTCAGAATGACATTGTTACGCCATACCTTGCCCTTAAGGTCCCCGAAATCCTCGCGGATCGCTTCGTTTTCCTCGAATTCTTCCCGAATGCTTTCCAGGAATCCCTCGGCCTGATCGGAGCTATCCGACAGGATGATGGGATAATGTTTGTACTCGTATACAATGGCGTGAATCACATCTTTAAACGTAACATTCGTTGACTTCGCGTGACCGCGAGGGGCGGCGATGGCCCGCTTGCTTCCAGGCTGCTGATTGACCTTTTTCGCAGCGTCGCTGTTCATCGGGGCGATTTGCTTCAATACCCCTTTCTGCCAAAGCGCATCTAACACGCGATGAAACTCCGGCGTTTCCCGGTTAAAATAATGGGGGAAGTATGCCTTGCCGAAATACTCAAGGTCGATAGCTCCCAGTTTCCGACGCAAACCATTCTTCCCGGTGATTGGTTTGCCGTCCCGATACTGCTTGCGTAATTCTACGCGTTCAGGCGAATCGCCCCGGTACAAGTACACCTCCATAAGCCGCTTAACTTCTAAAGTCTCTTGGATGGCGGTATTATCAGTTTTTTTGGCAAAATCTTTTAGAATGCTCATACGTCACCTCCGGCGGGCATGCTTCGCCACCCGGCAGCCTGTTTCGGCTCTGGTTGTAGCTCACATCGTGTTCCCGGTGTTCCCCGGCCCTGCCGTAACAAGGTGCCGTTTCATTCCGGTGCTTTATCCAAAATATCGATACCGAAGTCAATCTCTTTCGGTTCTCCAAATAACGTGATGCGTACGCGGGCCCGGCCTTTGCGCCGATCCACGCGAACGATTTGACCTTCCATGTTTTTCAGCGGGCCGTCAATGACGGTCACTTTCTCGCCGTCCTGCACCCTTGACATACCAACCAGTTCGCTTTCTTCACACCATTTCAGGACATGTGCCATTTCTTGTAGCGGTACAGGACACGGGTCCGGGCGGCCTAGAATTCGAATCACGCCATATTGATCGACAAGTTTGTAATAGCTTTCATGATCCAGCACGGTATAAACGAAAACGTATCCCGGAAACAAAAGGCGGGTCACTTCCTTGAAAGAACCTTGACGGCGTTCCATCAACTTTCGCCTGGGGATCAGCGTCTGGATATGCGGTGCGGATCGTTCAAGCCGCTTTTTCACGTTCAATTCCTCTCCTGTGAGGACGTGTAACACGTACCAGTTCAATTGTCATCCGCCTCCAATCGTTCGGCTACCCGGTTGGCTACTTGGATTAGCCGCTCGCAAAGTTCCGGCTCGACGCCTTCCAGTTCGGCGTATACTTCTTTCCGAAACTCTTCGAGCGCGACTTTCGTTCGCTCGGCTAGGTCGGCTTTGACTTTGTCCTTATAAACTTTCGTTCGGGAGAGGGAGACCATGATCCGGGCGGCCTTGTCCAAGTCCATCTCGTCCCATTCCTCTTGAGCGTTCGCAAACTTCTTCGTTAACTCGCCGCTCATAATCTGGAGAGCGCCTTCCGTGTAATCTGCGTCTGGGTTCTTCTTGATCAATTCCACGATAGCACGTGTTTGTTCCTGGGCTTCAAGGAGCCGCTGGGCCGACTTATCAAGTCGGAGCGCATAGCGACCGATAGAGCTTTTGGATACAAGGAAACCTTGATCGTATAGATATTCCGAGATTTCGAAATAGGTACAGCGCGTGTCCGCAATCATGGCGTCAACTTGATCCTTGATGTGCAAGGGCAAATCATCTACCTTAGAACGAGTTCTACGACGCTTGTCGGCCATTAGATTGCCACTCCCGGATCGTCGGGGGTGGAGCCTTCCAGCAAGTCGATGCCTTCGACGGTCAGGCGAATGACGGCATCGTTTGCGTATGCGTTGTACGAATTGATCCGGTCGTTCGTGAATTCGATGTACCCTTTGCCGACCAGGTAATCCAAATGCTTGGATATGTCGGGGCTAATGATGACACCATCGTTTACCATAACATTTACAAGCTGTCGGCATAACAGCGAATTGTTATGCCCTTTAGCCAAGCTGCGCATGATGTAACCGCGCACCCCTTTATTATGCTGGACACCGCGATAAGCTTGTTCATCCATTATGGCTACCTCCAATCACTCTGTCGTGTATTTTGTCAAGTTTTTTATCCACGTTGTTCATCGTGCGGATAAAGTCTTCCCTGGTTGTATAAATAAAGGGCAGGTCAGCGCGGAGGTCGTCCAGTTCTTTCTCGACTTTATCCACGCGTTGATCCATTTTCTTTTCAAGGTTTTCTACATGTTGAGCGTTTTCTTTAATTTGCGTTTTAATCTCATTTAAGGTCGATTTAATAAAGTATCCAATAATACCGATCCCCAGCAAGGTAGCGCTTTGTAAAGCCCAGTTCAAATCCATCCGTTATTCCTCCCGCAGCTCCAGCGCCTCGGCAATGACCGCGTTCTGCTTGACTTCTAAGACCTTAGCTTCGATTGTATTTTTGATGTATTTTTCCAGATCGCCGAGCGAGTCTTGGAGCGCCAGCAAGTATTCCGGCTCCAATGTTTTGACGATATCTAAATACGCCTGTTTGGCCAGACTCGTCAACGTGTCTTCGCTTGCAATGCCATCCTTGACGGCGCGTCTTAATTCCTTGGCTGTCGTCTGCTCGATGGCTTTGATCGTCTTAGTCGCCACATCATCGAGGCGGGCGATAGCGGTTTGTATGAGTTTACGCTGTTCTTCGTTGCTGATTTTGGCCGTTTCGGCGGTAAGCTTCGCGTTCGCCTTGCGAATATAGTACATTGCATATGATGCCAGGAGAGTTATCCCGGCTAATGCCAGATTCAAAAGAAAATCGTTTACCATTTCTTGCATTTTGGTTCCTCCTTTTTTTGTGGAAAATAAAAAATACCAGCATAGGCGTAATGCCTTATACTGGTATTTTATAGTTGGGAGTTAGGACGATATAGCGGAAGCACTTCTGAGATTTACTGGGTGTTTTGCATATATTCAAACAAGTCCAATTGGTTTTTGTCTTGGGTCGGTCCGCATATTTCGCGTACCCATTTTTCCGTTAAGTCGTATTTCCTAGCAAGTTCAACGTGATTGTATCCGTTAAATTCTTCTTTGATTCGCTTGTCCCGAATTGGCCGCAGGATGATATCAGATTTCGGTATATAGATCGTGCGCCCGCCGAATGCTTGAGCCAATTTAAAAAAATGTTCCATACCGATTTGTTCCACGATATCATGATAGGTTTCCGGGATCATATCGATCGTTACTTCCTTTACCCATTCGTGCAACGGCTTCACCCCCGATTATATACCATAAGCTTCTCGGAATTCACATTCCGTTGCAGACTCTAGCTTCCTAGCTAGGGTCTTCTATTGTTTCACCCCCAAACATGGGGTGCGAACAAACATTCCTCTTGACTTTTCAAAATCACCCCAATAATCGCCGAGAAGGCTTTTTTTATTTCTAATGAATTGGGTGATTTTCATGAA
>NZ_JAHLPR010000006.1 GCF_018918005.1 Paenibacillus sp. MSJ-34
GAACAGGCTTACGCTTTATGGAGGCATCCTTTTCCTTTACTGTGATACGGACATTATATTCGTCAAACCCTGGACAGGCAATACCATCAGCTTTCGGGCATTATGCTTCAGCGGAAACATCATGCCAAACGTAGAAGCGGTCAAAAGAGAGTTGCAGCACACTGGGAAATATATGATGCAATATGATTTAGCCTGGGGGAATGCGGGCAATATATCCGCCAGAACGAAAGGGGATCGCTATGTCGTTACGGCCAGCGGTACTTTCCTCGGGGAATTGGACGAAGCGGATCTCATCGAGTGCGATCTGTCGGGAAGCATTTACGGAGGCGCGGGACGCAAGCCGTCGAAGGAAACCCCGATGCACCGGGCCATACGAGAGCCGTCCGGAGATTGGAGCGGTGCTTCACGCCTCTCCTTTCTATACGACCCTGATTGCCTGCTCGGATATAAAACTTCCGTCCAATCTGTTCGTGGAAACGATGTATTATTTGGAGAAGGTGGAGCGCGTTCCTTACTGCCATCCGGGCAGCAGCGACCTGGGCGAAACCGTGCGCGAAAAGGCCAAGCTCGCGAATGTGCTGCTGCTGGAGAATCATGGCGTTGTTGTGTATGACACTACCATCTGGGAAGCCCGAATGTCATTGCAGACGCTGGAAATGGCGAGCCGTATGCTGATTACGTCCATGGCCGCCAAGATTGACCTTCAGGGACTCAGCCAAACCGTCGAGCGCGATTTTCTTGAAAATGCCGGCTACAAGCCAAGACGGAACTGGGATGTATAAGAAATAGAATGTTACAGACACGAGAATGCTTTCGTTCCTTGGGACGGAAGCATTCTTATTCATTGTAAATTGAAAACCATACACTATGCGTATGGTTCGGGAAAGCTTTAGCGGTGTAACAAAAAAAGTTCCTCCATGTAGCGTGTTAGAATAAATTTGGTTCGCCAACCGAATTTATGAACACAAGGAGGAACTCAGATGCCATCTGATGTGAATAGTTTAGCACACACGAAGTGGAATTGTAAGTATCATATTGTATTTGCCCCAAAATATAGACGACAAGTGATCTATGGAAAACTAAAGAGAGATATTGGAGTTATCCTAAGGCAGCTGTGCGAAAGGAAAGGTGTTGAAATCATTGAGGCGGAAGCGTGTAAGGATCACATTCACATGTTGGTCAGTATCCCACCGAAAATAAGTGTGTCCTCATTTGTGGGGTATTTGAAAGGGAAAAGTAGCCTGATGATATTTGATCGGCATGGGAATCGAAAATTTTGGTGTAAAGGATTCTACGTAGATACCGTCGGAAGAAACAAGAAAGTGATAGAAGAATATATACGAAACCAACTACAGGAGGATGTGATCGCAGAACAACTAACGATGGAGGAATATATCGATCCATTTACAGGTGAAGAAACAAAGAAAAGCAGAAAGAAGAAGTGAACGAGTCCCCCTTTAGGGGTGACCGTGGAAGTAGTGCGGTTGGCGAACTATTCAGAGCCCTTTTAAGGGTTGGCCAGTAACAAAGGCTTTCAGCCGCAGAACAAACCACCCGTTCACACGGGTGGTTTTGATTTGGTACATGCCGGCAATATGCCGGACTCGGTGCCACCCGTACCGTCACATGTACGGAGCGTCGGCCGGGCGGGAGCTTTCCTTGGTCCCGGTTCTTATCGATCGTTATGAAGGCGCGTCCCGGCGCGTTTGGCGCAGCCGAATTTCGACCGTGGTGCCCGCCCCTTCGGCCGATTGGATGCGCAGCCCGTACAATTCGCCCGAGAACAAACGAATTCTCTCATGTACATTGCGAAGGCCGTAGCCCCTCGTCGGCGAGTCATGAACGGAAGCTTTAATAAGCAGTTGCTTCACTCGTTCGGAGTCCATGCCGACACCGTTATCCGTCACGATGATCGACAGCTCTTTCTGGGAACTTGTCTCCGATTGCATGAGGGACGTTTTAATCGTTATGCGGCCGCTTTCCGTTTTTTGGGACCGGAGTCCATGCAGTAAAGCGTTCTCCACGATCGGCTGAAGAGACAGCTTCGGGATAAGCAAATCGTGCGTCTCCAGCGCATCCTCGATGTGCACGTCGAAAGAGCCTTGAAACCGCACATTCTGAATATCCAGGTACGCTTTGGCGAGCAGAAGCTCTTCTTTTACGGTGACAATATCTTGGCCCTTATTCAGCGTCAGTCGGAAATACTTGGACAAGGAATCGATCATGAAGCTGATATCGTCGGCATTTCGCCGAATGGCCATCCAGTTGATTGCTTCGAGCGTATTGTACAGAAAATGGGGATTAATTTGCGCCTGCAGCGCCTTCAGCATCGCTTCCCGTTCATGAAGCTTCGCTTGAAAGGATTCCTCCGTCAACGTTTTGACCGTTTGGATCATGCGGCCGATCCCCTGCTCAAGCTGCCCCATATCGCCCGAGCTTTGCGATAAATTTTCGTCGACGGTTTCGAGGCCCTCCAATTTCATCGCTTTAATCAGCTGGCGGATGCGCAAGTTCATCCGATCGGCGAAGGAAGCGAATAGCAACAGCATAACAAGAATGAACAGCACGAAGGTGACGATGATGAAAATCGCCATCGAAATCCGGTTAAACGCGATATTCTTCCCGGCCAATTCCTTCGCGTCGACAACGGCGGCAAGTTTCCAATCCGTCATAGGGACGGTCCGGTAAATGAGCCAATTTTTGCGGGCAGGTTCCGGCCCTTCCGTATTGACGTAACCGTCCTCCTCCAGCTCTCCGGCATCGATGCGCAAATGCTCGAATAGGTTTGCCGCGCCTCCAGCCCCGCCCGAACGCGCAATGACGGTGCCGTCGGCGGCTGTTAAATAGATGCCTTCCTTATTTCCCAAATCGATGCCGCTCAAAACCTCTTCCAATTTGTTGATGTTCATATCGACGGCAAGCACGCTAATGACCCGGTCGTAATGGCTCGGATCTCTCAACACTCTGGCGGCTGTAATAATAACGGGCTCTTCCGGATCGTTCGGCTTCAGGCGATAGGCTCCGGTCCAATAGATGGCGCCGTTATGGCCGACGATTTGCTCGTACCACGGCGAGTTCTCGATTTCAGGCAGGGGGAAGTAGCGGACTCTTTCCCGGGAGAACATCAGGCTGGAATCGACAAAGAGACGAATTTGAAGAATGACGGACGAACTCTGGAAGCTATCCATCAATTTTTCGAGTTCTTTATAGTCCCTATACTGTTCATACGGTATTTTAGGCACGCTTTTGACCGTCGTATATTCATAGAGCAGCGGCGTTCCCGAAAGCGCGTTCGATACATTGACCGCTTCGCTTAACCGGTTCGTAATATTGAGCTCGGCCTGTTTCAGCGTCTGCAGAATGGTGCGGTTCACCTCGATCTGCTGCAGCTCGGAAGACTTCGAATAGTAAAAGTACATGAGCAAACAGCTCGGAATAAGCACGATCGCAATATACAGCACAATCGTCTTGCTCCGGATCGACAGCCGCCTCCAATGCAGTCGAATACGGCTCGCGCGGCGGCCGCTCATAGCGCATGCTCCCTGTATTCCTTCGGCGTATACCCGGTATGCTTCTTGAATTGCTTCGTGAAATAGCTTGGATCCGTGTAACCGACGGAATAGCAAATATCATACATTTTATGCCGGGGATCGCGCAACATCGTTTTGGCGTTTTCCATACGAACATGGGTTAAATACTCATTGATCGTGAAGCCGGTCTCTTGCTTGAAAATAAGGCACAGATACGTCGATGTTAAATAAATTTCGTCCGCGATTTGCTGAATGGTGAGATTTTCGCCGAAACGGTTGTGAATGATTGCCTTCGTCTGCTCAATCACGTTGCTTGAACGGTCGTTCCGCTTGTTGCGGACCGCTTCGCATATTCTTCTTACATGCTCCGCCAGCAGTTCCTTCATGTCGGCCGCAAGCTCAAGCGAGGCCATTTGTTCCCAGAAGCGGGATTCCTCCTTGTCGGTCTCGTCCGAAGAGAGGCCGAGCTCCATCCGAATATTTGAACTGTTCAGAAATAGCTGCAGAAACAGATTTTGGCATTGGCGCCGGCTCATGCAAGGATGCTGCGACAGCTTTTGATAGATCAGCTCAAGCAATGAGAGTGTCTTCTCTTCGTCCCCGGCGCGAAGAGAAGCGACGAAGGCGGAGGATTCCCGCTGAGTCAGCTTGAACAGAGATTCTTCGCCGGTTTGCAGGCTGTCCATCCAAATGATGCTGCTGCTTCCGAGGAACAGCTTCTGATTTACGGCATTGACCGCCATCGCATAGGATACCGGGAGTTGTCCGAGACCGGTTACGGATCGGCCTATGCCAATCGTGACGCTTAGCTTCAGCAAATTCGACAGCGTTTGCTGCAGGCGTTGCGCGAGCGAATGAAGCGCTCCTTCGTCCTCATCCATATCCATCCTGACGATGCAGACAAATTCCCCTTGGCGATGCTCGAAGGCATAGCCGCCGCGAAAGGCGTCGATCAATTCCTGGCTGATGTTCAACAGCGCGAACGATATGAGTTGCTTGTCCCGTTCGGACAGCGCTCCCAGCCGATTGGAATATTGGTCTACGCTAATGATGCAGGCGCAGTACAAGCCGGTCTGCGGAAGTCCGATATCCAGGAAATCGAGCTGGCGCTGCAAATCGACGGCAGATTTGGCACCGTCCTGAATCAGGGCGCTGAAGAACTTCTCCTTCAGCAGCGGCAGGCTTTGGCTAAGCCGGGCGTTCATTCCGGCCATCAGTTCATTGCGCCGATCGGCCTCCTGAAGCCGCGATACCGTCTTGCGCATGACGTTGGCCAGTTCCGCGAACTGAATCGGCTTTAATATGTAATCGACCGCATCCATTTGCAATGCGGATTTCATATACTCGATATCGTCGTGGCCGCTAATGAAGATGATCGGCACGTTGCTGTGATTCTCTCTAATGCGTCCGGCCAGGGCGATGCCGTCCATAACGGGCATCAAGACATCCGTCAATATGATCGAAGGCTGACGCTCGACGAACAACCGATAAGCGCTGTCGCCATCCTCCGCTGTGCCGATGACGGTAATGCCGCAGGACGCCCAATCGAAATAATCGTTTAACCCGGTGCGTGTAGACGGTTCGTCATCCGCAATCAATAACGTATACATTTGCATTTGCAATTGCTCCTCTCTA
This sequence comes from Paenibacillus sp. MSJ-34, assembly GCF_018918005.1. GTDB lineage: Bacteria > Bacillota > Bacilli > Paenibacillales > Paenibacillaceae > MSJ-34. Next base: position 5,166 of record NZ_JAHLPR010000006.1, read on the forward strand.
AGCCTGTGACGAGCGTCGACAAGGTTTTTGGCGTCTTATTCAAGACTATAGAAAACTACCATAAATCAAAAACCTGTCATCTAGAGACGATCCGCTCATTCAGGCTACAATCTATGTAGTCGAAAGTTGTAGCGTAAAAAGCGGAAGAAAGGAGTTCACACTCACACTATAACGGGAAACTTCATATTTGAAAAGAGTCAGCTAAGAAGGGGGGATACTCCATGAAAGGCAGCAAAGGCCGCGGTTATTTTCGCAACAATCTGGATTTTTGGCTCATGTCATTGCCGGGGCTGCTGTATTTGATCGTCTACAAATTTATTCCTATTTACGGTCTTACTTTAGCCTTCAAAGACTTCAACATGTTTATTGGCAACGGTGTCGTCGACTCGATATTTAAAAGTCCATGGGTAGGCTTGAAACATTTCGAGCGCATATTCGGCAATCCGGAGTTTTTGCAGATTATCGGCAATACGCTCATTATCAGCATTTACAAAATCGTGTTTTTATTTCCGCTCCCCATTATTTTGGCGCTTCTGCTTAACGAGGTAAGCCGCGAATGGTTCAAGCGGACGATACAGACGTTGGTTTACTTGCCTCATTTCCTGTCGTGGGTCGTTATTTTCGGCTTATTTTATACGTTGCTGGGTAGCTATGGCGTAGTGAATCAACTGCTGGAGACGTTCGGGATCGGTCCGATCAAATTTTTTACCGATCCGTCTTATTTCCGGGCCTTGCTCGTTTCAACCGACGGCTGGAAAGAAGCGGGATGGAGCGCGATCGTCTTTTTGGCAGCCATGACGGGCATCGATCCCCAGCTCTACGAGGCGGCCAAGGTTGACGGCGCCAATCGTCTGCAGCGCATGCTGCATATTACAATTCCCGGTATTTTGCCGGTCATTGTACTGATGCTTATTTTGCGGGTCGGCGCGATCCTTAACGCCGGTTTCGAGCAGATTTTGGCGATGTACAATCCGTCGGTCTATAAAGTGGCCGATATTATTCAAACATACGTGTACAGGGTAAGCCTGGGCCAGATGGATTTCAGTTTGGGTACGGCGCTCGGCCTGTTCGAGTCGCTCGTCGCGTTCGTGCTCGTCTTGTCCTGCAACGCCCTTTGCAGAAAAACGCTAGGCAGAAGCTTGTGGTAACAGGGAGGAGATAAGATGAAAAAATTCTACAGACTGTCGGGCGCCGCTTTATTCGATTCGGCCAACATCGTGTTGCTAAGTTTGCTCGGGCTGCTGTCCGTCATTCCCTTCCTTCATGTTTTGGCGAAATCGATCAGCGACAATGCGTTTGTAGACGCCGGTAAAATCGGATTTTGGCCGAAAGGGTTCGATTTATCCTCCTACTCGTACGTTCTGTTCGAATCGAGTTTTTTCCGGTCGTTCGGCGTTACGGTGTTCGTTACCGTCTTTGGTACGCTGGCGGGCCTCCTTATTACGGTATTGGCCGCCTATCCGTTGTCGAAGCCGCAATTTAAAGGCGGGAAATATATTCTTCTATTATATATCTTCAGCATGTTATTTTACGGAGGCATCGTTCCGAGCTATATGCTCATGAAAGAGCTGCATTTGATCGATACCGTATGGGCGATGATTATTCCGTTGCTCGTCGTGCCGTTCAATCTGCTCGTTGTCAAAACCTTCTTCGAGCAGGTGCCCGAAGGTTTGGAAGAAGCGGCGAAAATGGAAGGGGCTTCGAATTGGAGAGTGCTGTTCTCGATCATTTTGCCGATTTCCACCCCGGTGCTGGCCACCATCGGTTTGTTTTATGCGGTAGGCTATTGGAACAATTACTTTCATCCGCTTCTATTTATAAGCAAACCGGAGTTGAAGCCGCTCCAGCTTTATTTAATGGAGATGATTACAAGCACGAGTGAAAATATCGGCAGAATGAGCGTGGAAGCGGCGATGCAAATTTCAACGGAAGGGGTGCGTTCCGCAACCATCATCGTGTCGATCGTTCCGGTGCTGATCGTATATCCTTTCCTGCAGAAATATTTCGTGAAAGGCTTGACGATCGGCTCGGTCAAAGGCTAAACCGATCCAGCCGGTTTAACGGCCGCCTGTCGGCGCATGCGGACAGACGGCTTGAAACATAGAATTGCCACTACACTTCATGGAGGTAATGAGATGACGAAGAAACGGATTCTTTGGGGGCTTGTGCTGGCCATGCTAATGCTTGCCGCGACGGCATGCGGCAGCGGGAAAACGGCCGAGGAGAGCCGGACGGAAGACAATAATGCGGCAGGCGGGGGAACAAAGCCAACCTTGAAAATTTTAGGGAACTTTGCGCCGAACCTGGATCCGAATAAGGATCTAATGGTACAGGAAATCGAGAAGACGACGGGTTATAAAGTCGAGTTCGCCATGCTTCCGCAGGACAAGCCGGACGAGAAGCTGAACCTGGAAATCGCATCGGGCGCGAATTACGATATCGTCATGCTGACGGCGCCGCAGTTTTATAAACTGGCAGCGCAAGGGGCTTTGCGGCCAATCGACGATCTGATCGAACAGTACGGACAAAACTTGAAAAAAGTGATTAAAGAGGAAACATGGGAACTGTCGCGCGTGAACGGGCAGCTGTACGGTATTCCGCAAAAAAATGAGCGGCCAAATATCGAAGATACGATCGTCTACCGGCAAGACATTCTCGAAGAGCTGAAGCTGCCGGTTCCGACTACGGCGGAGGAGTTCTACGCCACGCTGCAGGCGGTCAAGAAAGCGAAGCCGGAGCTGATTCCGCTGACGGGAAGAGGAGCCGGCGATATACGCACATTGCTGAGCGGGTTCGGAATTTTTACCGATTGGACCGAGCAGGACGGCAAGCTGATCTATCGTTTCGAAATGCCTGAATTTAAAGAGTATTTGGCGTATATGAGCAAATTGTACCAGGAGAACTTGCTTGATCAGGATTGGGGTGTGAACAAAGTCGCTTCGATGCAGGAGAAGTTTATGGCCGGCAAAGCCTTTGCCATGCAGTCGTCATGGTTTGACTCCTCCAAAGTCGGGCCGACGACGTTGCAGAACGTGCCCGGAGCGAAGCTCGGTTATTTGGATCCGCTGAAGGATAACAACGGCAACGCCGGCATTCAGGCGAATTTGCGCATTCAGTATATTCATGCCATTCCCAAAAGCGCAAAACACGCGGAAGATGCGATTCAATACATTGACGCCAAGCTTGAACCGGACAATTTTACCTATTTGACGCTAGGCGAAGAGAATGTGACGTTCACGCAAGAAGACGATAAATACACGCCGATTATGCCGATTTTCTCCGAGAAGAGAGGGACTGCCTATTGGTTCTTAAACGGCATTGACGAATATCGCTATCCCGACATGTGGCTGGCGCGCCTCCGTCGCGATCCGACGCAATTCGAAGTGTTCGAGCGGTTGAACAAGGAGTACGACAAATATGCGAGAATGAATCCGGTATCGCTTGCTCCGCCGATTGAAGCGGTGACGAAATACGAACAAACGCTGCGTAAAATGGAAGAAGATTATTTCGTGAAAGTGATTATGGGTACCGGAAACTTGAACGATCACGAAGGGTTTCTTCAGGAATGGGGAGCGGCCGGCGGACAAGAAATCAATCAAGGGGTTAACGAATGGTATCAAAAGGCCGGACAATAGCAGGGTCTAATGAATAAAGAAAGGGGATCACGGAAACCGGCGGGTGCCGGCGGAGATCCCCTCGATTATTGGAGGGGAACAACTTATGGTAACGACTGTCGAGGTTAAGGCGCTTCGCAAGCTGGGAGAGATCAGCCCCAATATTTACGGTCAATATTTTGAACATTTGGAGGATTGCATTTACCCGTCCATTCTGGACGAGAATTCGCCTTTGTCCGACCATAACGGGTTCCGCAAGGACGTTCTCCAGGCCGCGAAGGAGCTGGGTGCGCCGATTGTCCGTTGGCCGGGCGGCTGCTTTGCCGATTTATATCATTGGGAGGATGGAATCGGCCCGCGCGAGAAACGTCCGCTGCGCCGCAACTGGCATTGGGGCGGCCATGAGCCGAATCGATTCGGGACAGACGAATTTCTGGAGTGGTGCCGATTGGCCGGGACAGAGCCTTATATCAACTTTAATATGGGGACGGGCACGCTTGACGAGGCGCTACGATGGATGGACTACTGCAACGGCCAGGAACCGACGGCCGATGTATTGAGCAGAAGGCGGAACGGCCGGCAAGAGCCATACAATGTAAAATATTGGGGCATCGGCAATGAGACGTGGGGATTCTGGGAAGCGGGGCAAATGGATGCGGATGCCTATGCGAGGAAGCTGGCGAATTGGTGCGAATTCGTACGGAAGGAGCAGGCGGATGCGCGGATTTTGGCCGTCGGTTCCAATGACGCCTCAGATCCCGATTGGGATCGTACGGTACTGGAACATGCGGGGAAATATATCGATTATTTGACGCTTCATACGTACGCTTGTTCCGTAGATCGTGTCAGCGGCGGCGAATATTACGCAGTGGCGTTTACAGCCGATTATATGGAAAGCCGCATGCGCAAAATGCTGAAGGCGATCGACTTGATGGCCGATCGCCCGCAACAGCGGCCGATTCGGATTTCCGTGGACGAATGGAATATACGCCATTGCGTTTGGAACGAGGAGAGGAACGGATACGATTTGATTCGGAAGAGCCCGCGCAATACACAGGATGCGGTGTTTGCGGCAGGGGTGCTGAATGCGATGATTCGCCTCAGCCCGCGGATCGGCATGGCCAACTATGTATTTATTGTGAACGGCAACGGGGTAATGAACGTGAATGCGGACACCGTTGTAAAGACTCCGCTTTATTATTTATTCCAGCAATACGCGCGCTGGATGCGCGGAGAGGCGCTTGAAGTCACGGTGGACAGCCCGCGTACCAAAGCGCCGAAACCGCAAATCCAGTTTCCGCATGTTCAAGTGCCGGACGAAGAAGAGGGACGCGACGTGAGCTTCGTGGACGCGGCCGCCGCCATGACGGAGGAGGGCATTGCCGTTTCGCTCGTCAACCGTCATCAGACGGAAGAGATGAAGGTGCGGCTCGTATTGCCGGAAGGCAGCCGAATCGCCGAAGCGTGGACGCTGCATCACGAAGATTTGTATGCGGTGAACGACTTTGATTCGCCGAACCGGATCGTGCCGGTAACGGAACGTTTGGAAGAAGGAACGCTGGAATGGACTTGTCCGGCCCATTCCGTTGTATTGCTGTCTTGCAAACGCGGTTGATTCAGTACAACTTACGAGAGGAGATCGAGAGAATGAACTTCATTATAGAAAAGGAAAGAAGCGTGCCGGTCATTGCCGAGCCGGACGTATTGGTTGTTGGGGGAGGTCCCGCCGGCATCGGAGCGGCCGTGGCTGCCGCCCGCAGCGGAGCCAGCACGCTGCTGATCGAGCGCTACGGCTTCCTGGGCGGCAATTTGACGATTGCGATGGTCAATCCGATGTTCACCTTCCATGATGTGAACGGCAAGCAAGTCATTCGCGGCATCGCCGGCGAGGTTGTCGACCGGCTGATCGACATTACCGCTTCTCCGGGCCATGTGACGGATCTTACGTTCGACAACGCGTCGATGACGCCGTTCGATCCCGAAGGCATGAAATTGCTGCTGTTCGATATGGTAGAGGAGGCCGGCGTCAAGCTGATGCTGCATACGATCGTAGCGGATGCTGTGAAGGAAGACGGGAACGTGAAGGCGGTCGTCGTCGAGAGCAAGTCGGGACGCCAAGCGATCGTGCCGAAGATCGTCATCGATTGTTCGGCGGACGCGGATATTGTTGCCCGAATTGGAGCGCCGTTCGTTAAAGGGCGCGAGTCGGACGGAGCAATGCAGCCGGTAACGCTGTTCTACCGGATCGGAGGCATTGACTTCCCGACACTGCGCCAATGGATGAAAGATAACCGCGATCTGCTTAAAGATTCGCCTACCGACGAGGAGATCGACGGAAGCGAAGCGCTTGCTTTCCTCGGCATGAAGGATCTGATCAAGAAGGCGATGGACGATGGCGAATGGCCGGCGGACGCGGCGCCGCGCATATTAATGTATCAATTGCCGCGGGAAGGGCAGATCGCCGTGAACTGCACTAGGCTGCAAGGAATAGACGGCACGAGTGTGGTAGATTTGACGCGTGCCGAACGGATCACCCGGCGACAAGCTTGGCAAATCCATCAATTTATGCAGAAACGCATCGGGGGCTTCGAACGGTCCTATGTGCTCGATACCGGCGTTCAAGTCGGCGTGAGGGAAACCCGGCATATCGTGGGCGATTACACGATGACGGAGGACGATGTCCTCGCCAGCCGCGCCTTCCCGGACGGGATCGCCTGCGGAACGTTCGCGATCGACATTCATCCGCCGGAAGGAGAACAGCAAGTATTCACCGGCTCGGGCAAGGCGGTATATGAAATTCCTTACCGCAGCCTGCTTCCGCAAGGTGTTGACAACTTGCTCGTAGCCGGGCGCTGCATCTCGGCAACGCATGCCGCTTTCGGCTCCGTGCGCGTCATGGCTACCGCGATGGGCATTGGACAAGGCGCCGGCACGGCAGCTGCGATTGCGGCGCAGAGAGGCATCGCCACTCGTCGAGTAGACGTATCGGAAGTGCGCAAATCGCTGCTCGCGCAAGGGCAATATTTGCTTGGCACGGATGCCGAGGAAATGATCGACGATAAGCTGAAGCTGACCAAGTGCGGAGGCTCGGGATCGACGGCCAGCCATCATAACCCATTCGCGTCGCAATAAAGAAACTAATCTACTCCGTGAAGCAGCCGGCTGCACGGAGTAGTTCATTTTTGTTCATTTTCAGGGTAAGCCACAGCCCGAAGGAGTCCTGAGCCATACTTAAGACGATTCAGCCAATTGCAACAACTTTTCGCGTCACCGTTTATGCAACACTACTGATCTGATTCGTCGTCGTTTTCAACGAAATTTGCAAGGGCGTTCATCTTATTGTCCCAAAAACGTTCATAATAAGAGAGCCATTGTTTCAACTCATGAAGAGGCTCCAGTTGCAATTTGTATCGGGTTTCACGGCCGACTTTTCTCACTTTGACAAGTCCTGCTTCCGCCAATATGTGTAAATGTTTGGAGACGGCCGTTCGGCTCATCGGGAAATGTCTGCTGATGGCCGTGACCGGCATCTCTTGATCGATCAGCAATTGAAGCAGGCGGCGGCGGGTCGGATCGGCGATAGCTTGAAAAACGTCATGTTTCGGAGACGCAGCTGCCATATTAACCCTCAACATATTTGCCGAGCGACTGTCCGTGCCTTGCCCAGCCTTGACCCATATTGTTGCGAACCGGAGAATGAGGCGCCCAAGCATTGAAAATAAATGTACGCCGGATATCCGGCAGTAAACTTTGGGTTTTATTTTCCATCCTTGCTGCATCCTCCTTTAGAATAGCAGTGCATCATGAATCCAATTGGTTTCACAATGGATTGTAAAACTCCTGTCGGTTTATGTCAAGGATGACGGAACAACCCTTTAATTGTAGGAATGGGTATGATTCTCTTCCTTTGCGGCATCCAACTTCTCTTTGCCCATCATCAAGATGAACACTAAGGTCAATGCCGCAGGAATCAACGCCCATAGAAACGTTTGAGAAATGGAACTTGACAGAGCGATCGTGACTTTTTCCAACGCAGGCTCTGGTATGGCAGCACGGGTGACCGGTGATAGTATGGTGTGCGGATCTTTAAAGCTAAGATCAGTCGAGATTTGGCCTTGCCCGGAAAAATCCTCTGCAAGTTTGTGAGAAAACACGTTTCTTTGAATCACTCCAAACACGGTAATGCCGACGGTCATTCCGAGCGAACGAAGAAAAGAGTTGGTCGAAGTTGCAGAGCCGCGTTGATGACTTTCGAAATGATGGATAGCAGCCATACCGAGCACGGAAAACGAAGCTCCCGTTCCAAGACCGACAATCGTCATGTACAAAAAGATTTGCCACTGGGACGTATCTTGCGACAACGTACTAAGCATGAGCATCCCAGCAATAAAGATAACTGCTGAAATGATCATGACAGTGCGATAACTGAGCTTGGTCGAAAGTTGGCCGCCAAGCGCTGCTGTCACGGAAGTCCCGAGCATCATTGGCAATAGCAGCAAGCCCGAGTTGATGGCGGAACCTCCCGTGACGCCTTGAATAAAGATTGGAATATACAACGTTGCCACCATAAAAGTGGCACCGTAGAACATTCCTGCGAGGTTGCTGGCAGTAAACAGCCGCCTTTTAAACATTTCGAAAGAAATGATCGGGTCGACAGCCTTTGCTTCTGCTATAATGAAAACGAATAGTAATACAGCGAATGAAGCAATTAAAGCGATGATGACACCGGAGTTCCAGTCGTACTGTTGACCTCCAAGCTCCAGCGCGAACATGAGACTAACAATGGCACCTACTAATGTGATGGCTCCAAGCCAATCGATGTTCTGCTTCTTATGTTGGGACGATTCCCGATAAAATAGAACAATCAAAAGTAAAACGGCAATTCCCAGCGGTATATTGATATAGAATGCCCAGCGCCAACCGAAATTCTCTGTTATGTAGGCTCCAAGAAGCGGCCCGAGAATACTGGAGAGGCCAAAAACGATCCCGAACACTCCGCTCACTTTCCCGCGCTGGTGGGCCGGAAACACATCCCAGACGATCGTGAAGGCAATCGGCATGATGGCGCTGGCCCCAACTCCCTGAATAGCCCGGTACAAGCTTAATTGAACTATACTCTGCGCAGTTCCGCATAAAATGGAGCCGACGATGAACAAGGCAATTCCAAGTATGAAAAAGCGTTTTCGGCCATACATATCGGATAATTTTCCGAAAACAGGCATACCTGCCATCTCCATAGCCAAATAAGCGGAGGAGACCCAAACAAATTTATCGACCCCCCTAATTCTGACACGATTGTCCCCATTGCAGTAGCTACAATCGTATTATCCAACGATGCGATAAATACGCCGAGGAGCAATGCGATCATAACAGGTAATAGTTTCGTTCCGTTATTCGACATACCTGAACTCACTTCCTTACTTTTCGTTATGCGAATCTTGTTTTAATGTTTCAATACAACGCAACAGATTCGCCATATTGCGATTCCAAAATTGCTCGTAAAAGGAGAGCCACCGTCTCAGTTCGAGGAGTGGCTCCGGCTGTAGATAGTAAAAGGTATGACGCCCCTTTTTCTGCGCTTTGACAAGACCTGCATCCAATAAAATATGAAGATGCTTAGTGACGGCCGTGCGACTTATCGGAAAGTGACCGCATATTTCATTTACAGCTTTCTCCGTATCGAATAGCAGTTCCAATATCTTGCGACGGGTAGGATCGGAGATGGCTTGAAATACATCCTGCTTTGGCGAACTAATCATTAGGCATCGTCAGGCAAAAGCCAATGACCCAAAATAGCATTTGAATTCCCCCTTTCACCCAAAAATGGAACTATTTTGTTTCATTTTTGGGTGAAAGAAGCTGCAATAACTTAGACAGCAAGCTATTTCTTAAATTTGTCCTGATGGCGAAACCTTAATGCGGACCAAGTTTCGTCAATCGAAATATTACTTACCAGACGATACTCGGTTGTGCTTTCGATCATTTTCCATACAATATCCCGGTTGATATCGCTCTTCATTTTTGAAGTCTGTTTGGGATAGCTAATCCAAAATAGCGCTTCTTCGTTTAGTGTTGGAATGATTTTTGGCAGCCATTCATTTACTTCTTGTGCATTCAAAGCAAACAGTTGAACAAAATCGAATTTTCCCTGCAGCTCTTGCTCGGTTTCAATGCCGTGTGCATATCCGCCCGGAGCGTTGATTACGATCGCTCTACCTTGTTTATAACGAAGTTTTTTAAGTACTGCGCTATCCATTTTACTCTCCTTCATCAGAATGCCTTGAGAATTATCAGCCGTTTATGCCTTAATTAACGTCTTCAGTTGCTCAACGTTTTTGACCCAGCCCTCATCCATAATTCCACGGAACATGGAACTCGGCTGAGACCAACCGGAATGCACGAGGGTGAACTGCGTTTTTCCGTCCTTTTCGTTTAATACAAAAGATACATGGTGATTCATATTCATGGCGGACCAACTAAACGAGATGCGGTTTGGAGGATCGAGTTCGGTCAGTTTGCATTGAATGACGCCATCCCAATCCCCCATAGGTTGGGAGCGGAAATTGAACGTATGTCCCAGTGTAAGTTGAAGGTCGTTGAGCATAAGCCATTGGGCCAAAATTTCCGATGTAGTGACAGCCTGCCATACCGTTAGAATGGAAGCGTCTAACTCGAACGTGTGCCGGATGTCCGGCAAAAGATCTGAAGTGTTACTTTGCATATTCATTACCTCCATTTGTAATTTGCGAAACCATATGGTTTCGTGTCAAGCTTTTAATTTGTTATGAAATAGAGTTCGTTGACTCGAAACGGGAATGGGATCAAGTTCTTGACATCGGCCAATATTCCAATGGTTGCTTGTCGACGTCCAGGAATCCGGAACAAAGCCATTACAAAATTATCCTTTACTCAGTCGCATATTATGAGATAATCATGATAAATAAGGGCGGGAGGGATACGATGAAACATTACCTTTTCAATCAGCTTCGTTTTGTTCGGAACAATACGATGCGGCAAGCAGCGGAAATCGGAGACGAGCAATCGGCGATCGTACCGGTAGGCTTCAATAATAATATTAAGTGGAATCTAGGGCATATTTATGTCGCGCAAGAAAAGTTCGCTTTTATTCTCACCGGGGAGACATCGAATATGCCGGACCATTATCCTGGGTTGTTCGGTCCTGGGACGAAACCGGGCGATTGGGACGACGGCGTCCCGCCGATGCGCGAGTTAATGCAATTGCTCGAGAGTCAGACGGACAGAATAGAGCAAGCATTGGAAATGCGCCTGAAGGATCAAATCGAGCAGCCGTACACAACTTCCACAGGGCTTACCTTATCGACGGTAGAAGAATTGTTGAGTTTTTGCCTGTATCATGAGGGGATGCACTTCGATGCGATCAAAACAATGAAGCGACTCATCCGAATTTAATCGGTCCAATTGATATAGGGGTGAGGGGTATGTTATAATACGATTTAAGAAGGAGGCGATAAGGATGAGCGTGAATACGGAATTAACGGATCAAACCATGGATTTGGAAGCGGATTGCTGCTCGCACGGAGAGACGGAGCGCAAGAGCCATCATTCCGACAAAGTGAAAAGCAGCCTAATCAATCGCTTGAACCGGATCGAAGGCCAAATTCGCGGCATTAAAGGCTTAATTGAAAAAGACACCTATTGCGACGATGTATTGAATCAAATCGCCTCCGTTCAATCGGCCCTCAACGGCGTCGGTAAGCTTTTGCTGGAGCATCATATGAAAAGCTGCGTCATTGAACGGATTCAGGAAGGCGATGATGAAGTATTGACCGAACTGATGACAACGATCAATAAGTTAATGAGATAAAAGGAATTCCTGTCTGAAGCAGCGATTATGCTGCTTCAATGCTTTTTAAGGAACATTATTGCCTACAAGCGGGATTCATGTTGTACGATTTACAACATTTCATCTTCTCACCGTGCTATAAAAGGTGCCATGTTGTACTTTCTACAACATTATGGTGCCGATCGTCGTCAGTTTGGCCTTGATATTGCGTTTTTGTTGTAGATTGTGCAACATAACGTCCCAATCAAGCCCTTACCCTCTTTCCATGTTGTATTCCATACAACTTGCGGGGAGCCAATCAACCTGAAGCAGCATGAATGGCTGCTTTTCTTTTTCCTCATAATATAGGGTGCGGAGGTATTGTAAAAAAAACACTTGACTCAATATAGGGTAGGGGGGTATACTAAGAAACAAGAACGACAGAAATGGCAACAATACAAAAAAAGAAACGAGATTCTACTTAAGGAGATGATTGTAATGAAAAACATGACATTGCAAGTGGAAGGCATGAGCTGCCAGCATTGCGTCAATTCGATCGAAGGAGCGCTTGCGGAAATCGGAGCGACCGGAAAAGTGCATTTGGACAACAACACGGTGGACGTAACGTATGACGAAAGCCGGATTACATTGGAACGTATTAAGGAAACGATTGAAGAGCAAGGATACGACGTTTTGTAATATAGACGAACGCGGAAGGAGTGGACATCGTGGCATCGACAGCAATGAAGGGAGACAGCCAGACGACTTTGCAAATTACCGGCATGACATGTGCGGCATGCGCGAACCGGATTGAGAAAGGATTAAATAAGCTGGAAGGCGTTTCTTCCGCCAATGTCAACTTCGCTTTGGAAAAAGCAAGCGTCACATTCGATCCCGAAAAAGTGAACGTCGGGCGGCTGGAAGAAACGATCAAAAAAATGGGCTACGATACGGCCAAGGAAGTCGTCGATTTCCAATTGGAAGGAATGACTTGCGCCGCATGCGCGAACCGAATCGAGAAAGGGCTGGCGAAACTGCCCGGGGTCACGAATGCTTCCGTAAACTTTGCGATGGAAACGGCGCGGGTCGAGTATACGCCCGGCGATATCTCGATATCCGATATGCAGAACAAGGTAAAACAGCTCGGTTATAAAGCGGTAACGAAGCAGGAGGATGCGAACGCGAGCGACCACAAGGAACGCGAAGTGCGTCGCCAAAAACAGAAATTGATCATTTCGGCCATCCTTTCGTTCCCTCTTTTATGGACGATGGTCGGACATTTTTCGTTTACTTCATGGATTTACACGCCGGAACTTTTTATGAACCCGTGGTTTCAACTGATTCTGGCAACCCCGGTACAATTTTATATCGGCAAGCCGTTTTACGTGGGCGCGTTTAAAGCATTGCGCAACGGCAGCGCCAATATGGACGTACTGGTCTCGCTCGGAACATCGGCGGCGTATTTCTACAGCTTGTATTTAACGATCGACTGGTTCCTTGCCGGTGACGGTGTGCATCATGCACCGGCTTTGTATTACGAGACAAGCGCAGTGCTTATTACATTAGTCATTCTGGGAAAAATGTTCGAGGCGCTGGCGAAAGGCCGGACGTCGGAAGCGATCAAATCGTTGATGGGACTGCAAGCGAAGAACGCTCTAGTGATTCGCGACGGTCAAGAATTAACGGTTCCGGTGGAAGAAGTGATCGTGGGAGATATCGTTCTTATCCGCCCGGGCGATAAAGTGCCGGTGGATGGGGAAGTGCTGGAAGGCGTTTCGTCGGTGGACGAATCGATGCTGACCGGCGAGAGTCTCCCTGTAGAGAAGAAAGCCGGCGATACGGTAATCGGCGCAACGATGAACAAAAACGGCATGCTCCGCATTCGCGCGACGAAAGTCGGCAAAGATACGGCGTTGGCGCAAATTATTAAAGTCGTGGAAGAAGCGCAAGGCTCCAAGGCGCCGATTCAACGGGTGGCGGACGTCATCTCCGGCATTTTTGTCCCGATTGTCGTCGGTATCGCGATTGTCGCTTTCCTGGTTTGGTATTTCTTCGTAACGCCGAGCGATTTTGCCGGGGCGTTGGAAAAAGCGATCGCGATCCTCGTCATTGCGTGCCCTTGCGCACTCGGTCTGGCAACGCCGACTTCGATTATGGCCGGATCGGGACGCGCGGCCGAACTGGGCATTTTGTTCAAAGGCGGAGAGCATTTGGAGCAAACCCATAAAATCGATACGATCATTCTGGACAAAACAGGCACAGTAACGAAAGGGAAGCCGGAACTGACGGACATTATGGCGGAAGGCGACGAGACAGAGTTTCTCACGCTGGTCGGCGCGGCGGAGAAAAATTCGGAGCATCCTCTCGCAGAAGCGATCGTAGCGGGCATACTAGAACGGAATATCGCGCTGCCGGGAACGGAATCGTTCGAAGCGATCCCCGGCTATGGCATTCGAGCTGTCGCAGCAGGAAAGGAATTGCTGGTCGGTACCCGCCGATTGATGGAAAAATATGAAGTCAATGCGAGCCATGCCTATGAAACGATGGCCCGCCTGGAGGAAGCGGGGAAAACAGCCATGCTGGTCGCCATCGATAATCGGTATGCCGGTATTGTGGCGGTAGCGGATACGATTAAAGAAACGTCGAAAGCCGCGGTCGGCCGCTTGAAAGAAATGGGCATCGAAGTCATCATGATTACGGGCGACAACGAACGGACGGCGAAGGCGATCGCCGCGCAGGTCGGCATCGATCATGTGCGCGCCGAAGTGCTTCCGGAAGGAAAAGCGGAAGAAGTGAAGAAGCTGCAATCCCAAGGCAAGAAAGTCGCCATGGTCGGGGACGGCATTAACGATGCGCCGGCTCTCGCGACGGCGGATATCGGGATGGCGATCGGCACCGGCACGGACGTCGCCATGGAAGCGGCGGATGTAACGCTCATGCGCGGCGATCTGTCGAGCATTCCGGATGCCATCTTTATGAGCCGCAAGACGATGAGAAACATTAAGCAGAACTTGTTCTGGGCGCTCGGTTACAACTCGCTCGGAATTCCGGTCGCCGCGATCGGCTTATTGGCACCGTGGGTGGCAGGCGCGGCGATGGCGCTAAGTTCGGTTTCCGTTGTCCTGAATGCGCTTCGTTTGCAACGGGTTAAAATTCGCCAATAACACCGAAGTAAGGGAGAATGGGCATGGGAGAGACGACGAAAATCGCGGTAGCCCCTCCGATTCAAGTCGGAGGGAGCCTATTTACACCGGAACAGCTCGCCAAGATCGGTATTGTCGCGGGCCCGGACGCCAGAATCGAAATGACGCCGTTCCGGCAGCTTTATGTCGAAGTGCCTCTCGATCGGCGCGATGCCGTTAAGGAGGAGCTTGAGCGATTCGGTCTCGAGGTGTACCCGGCAGGTTTCGTGACCAAAAGCCTCATCGCATGCAATTTTTGCAAAGGGGCGGAAGCGGCCGGTTTGGAAACGGCGCGAATGCTAAACCAAGCTGTGGCGGGCATCGAAACGCCGGCCCCGCTTAAGATCGGTTACGCGGGTTGCGCGCTCGGAACAAGCGAGCCTTTGCTGAAAGATATCGGCATCGTCAAAATGAAGGATACATTCGACATTTACGTCGGAGGAGAACCGAAGGGCATTAAGGCCGGATTGGCCCAATTGCTTATGGCCGGATTGACGGAAGAGCGGCTCGTTCCGGCCGTCAAGGCAATCATTGAATACTATAAAGCTAATGCCAAAGGGAAAGAGAAATTCAGCAAATTCGTCAATCGGGTGTCGATTGAGCAGTTGCGGCAAATCGCGGGATAACGCGGCTGGACGGAAGGGGGTGAAGAAGCATGATAGAAACATCCGTGAAAGTAGAAGGAATGTCGTGCAGCTCCTGCATTCGCAAAATTGAAGGCGCGCTTGAAGCGGTTGGCGCCGAAGCCCATGTGAATATGGCGGAAGGCACCGTACGCGTCAAGTACGACGAATCGAAGCTGCAGCTCGCCGACATCAAAGAAGTAATCCGCAATAAAGGATATAATGCGGTATAAAAGCCATTATACTTTCTCAAAGATACCGGCCGCTTTGGCCGGTATCGGATTTTTAACTGCAAAAAACTCCATAATAAACAGAAATGAAGGAGATTACATGAGTTATCGCATAAAGGAGTGTGCGTACAATGAATGAACCGGTCACAATATATTCGATCCCGACCTGCAGCGATTGCAACCATGCCAAACGTTATTTTCAAGAACATAACATTGCGTATACCGATTTTAATTGCGAAGAAGATGCGGCTTATGCCGAAGAAGTCCGGAACTTGACGGGAAAACAAATCGTTCCGACGATCGTAATTGGCGACAAGGTGTTCGTCGGGTTTGCGGAAAATCTAGTAGAGATCAGCGAACTGTTGATCAAATAATGTATGATAAGTACCGGTCGTCGCGGTCGATTTTTTTCGACCACAATAGAATTGATAAGTTTCTCACGCGCCGGTTGCATTTGGAGTTGTAAAACTATATTTTAAAGGTAATGAAATAAAACCAAAACATGAAACGGAGGAAGTTACGATGAGTACGCATATCGGCGCCAAACCGGGCGATATCGCAGAAACAATCCTGTTGCCTGGAGATCCGTTAAGGGCGAAGTATATCGCAGAAACGTATTTACAGGACGCGACCTGCTACAATGAAGTTCGGGGTATGTTAGGCTATACGGGTACATATCAGGATAAGCGCGTATCCGTGCAAGGTTCGGGCATGGGTATTCCTTCCATCTCCATCTATGCGAATGAACTCATTAACGAGTACGGCGTGAAAAACTTGATTCGCGTAGGAACATGCGGCGCCATGCAGCAGCATGTGCGCGTCCGCGACGTCATTCTGGCTCAGGCTTCCTGTACGGATTCGAGCATGAACCGCCATGTTTTCGGGGGATACGATTATTCGCCGATCGCCAGCTTTCCATTGTTGAAAGCCGCGTACGAACGGGGCGTCGCCAAAGGATTGAACCTTCATGTCGGGAATATTTTCAGCTCGGATATGTTCTACCGCGACGATAAATCCGTTGTGCAGAAGCTGATGGATTACGGCGTGCTGGGCGTGGAAATGGAAACAACCGCGCTGTACACTCTCGCGGCCAAATACGGGGTGAATGCGCTGACGATTTTGACTGTAAGCGATCATCTGCTGACCGGAGAAGAAACGTCGGCGGAAGAGCGGCAAACGACTTTCAACGAAATGATGGAAGTGGCTTTGGATACGGCGGCCACTCTGTAAACCGTTGGTTTCACGCCGGCGAGCACGGGCTCGCCGGCTTTGCTATTTCCGATCGAAGCTGCAGGGGATGTTCGTTAGTTGGCCGATTTAGACTGCCGCCGTAGATATCCCTTTTTCTTCACACTGTCTGTCGCTTCTCCTCCTCTGTGGGGTATTTCGGGAAAATAAGCTTAATAAAGTGGGTTGAACAAATGGAAATGGAAGTTGAAACGTAATTTCACGATACCATCTTAATTTATTTATAAGGAAACAAAAAACTTAGAAATACTTTACAATTTATCGAATATGAACTATAGTTGTAAAAAACCCGATTTTACATATGTTCAGAATTGCAAAATGAGGGGAAAGCGCAAAAAAGAGTAGGAGGTGACGCCAATTAAGAAAGCGCTGTCAAATGATGTTTGACATGCCTTTCGGTGCTGGATAATCGGTAATATGGGGTCATGGCAAACGGAGCAATCCGTTTAAAGGAATAATGAAAGCTATCTATCAAAAGGCTTGTGACGGGGCGCATTTGACAGATAGCCGCACGACCTTGAATTTGCTATGAATTGCGTTCATAGTAAATAGGCCATGCCCATTTTACCATATACTTCTTGTTTGGCGCAAATGAATTCGTGAAAACGGGAGGTTCGTGGAATGATTCGATTGATGGGCAAATACGGAAAAACGAAATGGTTCGGCCTCGTGCTTGCGGCGATCATGTTGGTGACGACGGCGATCCCGCAAGCGCTGGTCCCGCGTGTCGAAGCTGCGACGGCGGACCATGTGGTGCTCAGCCAAATTTATAATGCCGGGGGAAACGTCGGCGCGATTTACAACACGAAGTTTTTCGAGCTTTATAACCCCACTGATCACGATGTGGATTTAACCGGTTGGTCGCTGCAATATGCCGCCAGAACCGGGAATTTTAAAACGGGTAACAATCTTCAAGCTTTGTCGGGAATTATTAAACCCCGCAGTTATTTTTTAATTACCGGAACCGTAGGAGATAAGGGAGGGCAACCGTTGCCAATTTCCCCCGATATTGCTTCCAATATCAATCCGTCGCAAAGCTACGGGAAATTGGCGCTTGCCAGAAAGACGGAGCCGATTGGAGGCAAGGACGATCCGGCGGTCGTGGATTTCGTGGCCTGGGCGGACAGTTCCTCCAACATGCCTAACGAGTATTGGGGCAGCAATCCGATCATCGCGCCGGAATCCTCGCCGGATTACGACGGCTACGTGGGCGTCGAAGCTTTCAAGAAGGGAACGTTGCTCCGCAAAACGAACGACGGCGGCGATCCCAGAAAAGGAACAGGCGCCGGCAACGGCTGGTTCACGAGAGACGCGTCTGCGGATTTTGTCATACATATAGCGTCCGATCCGCTGGACCCGGATAAGAACATCAGAATTCGCAATTCGCAAAGCGCTTCCGAGCCGGTTCTGGTCTCGCCCGCTCCCGATGCGAGCGGCATTCGCTTTGCCTATGACGATTCCGTCGCCAAGGATACCGTCACCAGAATCGTATATGGGGAGCCGCCGTATAACGCAGAGGTGAACATTTATGTTTTGGACGGCGCCGAATATAGGCAGGTCGCTTCGGGGGCAACGGATGAGGAAGGACACTTTCAAATCGAATTGCCTGAATCAGGGATATATAACACCGTCTATATTACTTACAAGGTGCCGGATCGCGCGGAAAGCCGATTTGTTCGCATCGACCGCGCAGGCTACGATCCTTCGGAAGATGTGATCGATATTGCGGAAATACGGGTTAACGACCGCAACGGCATCCCCGTGAACCTCGACGCCGCCGTCATGATTCGCGGCGTAGTTACGGTAGACAATCATGTATTCGGCGACGACAGATTCTTCATACAAGACGATACCGGCGGAGTTCTGATCGCGGGCGTATCGGACGATGTGTACGGCCAATATATACGGCAAGGCAACGAATTGCTGATTGCCGGAAAAGTCGGATTCGCCGACGGGATGACGCTCGTGGTTCCTCGCACGATCGCCAAAGAAAGCGAGCAGCCTATGCCCGCTCCGTTCCATGCGACGATTTCCGATCTGAACGATTACGCCGTGGCGGAGCCGCTTGAAGGCCGCTTGACCACCGTACGCGGGAAAGTTTCCGGCGTGACGGCAGCGGGTGCGAACCATATCGTAACGATCGTCGCCGAAGACGGGAAATCGGCTGTCGTCAAAGTATTCGGCGGCACGCATATCGATGCGGTTCAGCAGTTGAAAATAAACAAGTCGTATTTGTTCACAGGAATTGTCGGACAGCATAAAACGTTTGCCCCTTACGATTCGGGATATGAAATTTATCCGCGGAGCCCGGCGGATCTTGTAGGCTATCTCGAATTGCAGCACGAACCTGTGGAGCGGGGCTATACGGACCTGGATCTTGCATTTGCCGCCAAGGCGTTCAATGCCGAATCGGTGACGTTTTATTACCGCGGAATCGACGGGTCCTCTTATAGTGTCATTCCTATGGAAAGTTCGGCCACGGATCAATACGTAGCGCTGCTTCCCAAATCGCAAATTCCCGGCAATGTCTTCGAATATTACATCGAAGCGACGGCGGGGGCGCAAATCGCCAATGCCGGCACGGCAAGCGACCCGATTCGCGTGACATTGGAGGAGGATCGGGAAGGTCCGGTATTTTCCGAAGAAATGCCGGCAGATGGAAGCCGAACGGAAAACAAACGGCCGGAAATATCGGTAAAGGTATTCGATCCGAGCGGGATCGACGATGCTTCGATAGAAGCGAAACTGAACGACGCGCGTGTGTCTGCGGACTACGACCCCGAAACGGGACGAATTAACATCCGGACGGAGGGGGATTTAACCGTCGGTACATATCGTGTCGACATGAGCGTCAAGGACCGGAAGGGGAATGAAGGCCAATTTGCATGGACTTTCGAAATCGTCAAAACATTCGAAGGCGGAAATCATTATCGGGGTTCGACGCATAATCATACAGGCATTTCCCATGACGCGCAGGGCTCTCTGGAGGAAGCGGTAACTGCCGCCCGGCTCCATCGTTACGACTGGTTCGCCTTTACCGATCACTCCCATGACATCGATGTGGACGACCGTAATCAGGACAGTGTCGATCATCGCGGCATGCCGGAGCGGACAGGAAATATGGATCCGGAAACATCGGAATGGCACAGATTGAAAAGGGTGGCTGACGCAAGCACCAAAGACGGTGAATTCGTCGCATTTCGCTCTTTCGAGATGACTTCGACGGTATGGGGACATTCCAACGTATTCGGAACGGAAAATTTCATCGATCGCGTGCAGGACGGCGGTATATATCAAAATCTGAATAATTATTATAAATGGGCGAAAACGCATGATTACGATTTGGTCGCCCAATTCAACCATCCGAACTGGGGGGGATCGACGCCTCCGTTTAACGGCTTCATTCCGTATGATCAGGACATCGACAAGGTGTTTACGATGTTCGAGGTAGGGAACGGTTCCGGACAGTACACGTATTCCAATATCGAAGAATTGTATTATAAGACGCTGGATAAAGGCTGGCATATCGCCCCTACCTTCGGCGAGGACCATCATAACGGAGTATGGGGCCAGACGATGAGACGGACGATTATCGTGGCGGAAGATTTGACGAGGGAAGCGTTGCTGGACTCGATGCGGAATATGCGGGTGTACATGTCCGAGTCGCCGCATTTTACATTGGATGTGCAAGCCAACGGTTACTATATGGGCTCGGTGGTGGACAGCCGGCAGCTTCATTTCTCCATCAAGGGCGGGGATTCGGGCGAACCTTACACTTATGTGCCGGAAGGGTTTCAGCCTGACGAACGGATTAAAACGGTAGAGCTTATCACAAACGGCGGGAAAGTATATGATGCTATCACCCCAGGCAGAAATAGCGGGAACTTCGCGGAGGACGGCAAAAGCTTTACGTGGAGTCCGGAAGTGAAGGTGGACGGGGGACAGCAATGGTTTCTCGTGAAAGTAACTCAAATGGACGGCAGCCGCACCTACTCGGCTCCGATTTGGACGAGAGAAGTCGATGTCGACGTCAAGCTGCAAAACATTGAAGTGATCGGTGGCAGCATCATTGCCGGCAATCCGGTTAACCTTCAGGCCGTTGTGAGCAACCTCGGTAAGAGGGATGCAGGGAACCTGACTGTAAAAATGTACTACGATGCCGTCGACGAAGCACATTGGATCGGCGAAGCTTCTATCGAGTCGCTACCGGCCAAAAATGTGGCAAATGTAACGATCGCCTGGGATAACCCGCAGGGAGGCGACCGGAAGCTAATTGCCGTGATTGCCAATCCGCCGACAGGGAACGCCGCGGAGAACAATTTGTTCGAACTTCCCGTCCATGTCAAGGAACCGCTCGGCATTACGGTCATGATCGATGCGGCGCACGGGAACGAAAACTCGTCGAGCGACCCCGGCAAATATAAGGACGAATTGAAACGCATGACCAAAATATTGCGCGACGAGGGATACACTGTCGTCGAAAATAAAAATCCGCTGACGGAGTCGCTCTTGCGCGATGTCGGGGTGTTGATGATTTCGCATCCGAGCCAGAACAGCCGGTTGACGGAGGACGAGATCGCGGCTGTCGCGGCATTCGTGCGGAGCGGAGGGTCGTTATTGGTAACGGCGAAAAGCAATAACAGCGGCGATCCGACATTGAATAACATATTATTGGAAAAAATAGGATCGGAGATTCAAGTCAATCATGACGGCGTGTTCGACGATAGCGACGAAGGGAATTTCTGGTCCAATCCAGCGGCCAGTCCGTGGGCGGTGCGGCTACATCCGGAACCTGCCGATCATTACATGACGGATTTCGTTCGCAAAATCGATTATTACAGCGGGGCCAGTTTGATGAAAATTGGCAAGCAACCCCTTACGGAAGACGATTCCGTTACGATCCTTGCAAGAGGGAACGTAACGACGTATCAGAATAATATTAAATCCGAGGGGATGGCCTACGATACGTCCGGCGAAGAGAAAGGCGCCGTGATCCCGCTGATCGCTTCCCAGCAAATCGGAGAAGGCCGCGTGCTGGTGTCCGGCATGAACGTGTTTAATGATAGACAGGTGGGCAATAAGAATCAGAACGACCGCTTCACGCGCAACGCGTTCAATTGGCTGGCGAAGCGCGGCACGGTTGTTCTGCCGATCGCCGAAGCGCGCAAATTGCCGGAAGGAACGGATATCGTCGTTCAAGGCAAAGCGACCAGCGCGGCGGGTGTCTTCTTCGACGCTTTCTATATCCAGGACGACACAGGCGGCATTATGGCCTTTAACGAAGTTCCCAAAGACGCGGTGCAACTCGGGGATACGGTCAGAATTTACGGCCATGTGAAAATATTCGAAAACAACCTGGAGATTATGTTCGACAATTTCGAGAACAACGTTCTGAAGCTGAACAAAACGCCGGGCGAGCCGTTGCAGCCGAGAACGATCAAAACCGGCGAAGCTCGGGACGAAGATAAACAAGGACTCCTGGTGAAACTGAAGGGAGTCGTCAAAGAAATTAAGAGAATTCCGGACCGCACGTTTATTATCGACGACGGCAGCGGCGAAGCGCTTATCTTTATCGACGGCTATATTGCGGAACAAAGCGGAGAACCTCCTGCGCTCCAAGTTGGAGATACGCTTGAAGCCGTAGGACTGGCCGGCAAATTTCAGGGCGGATACTGGATTCGCGTGCGCGATACGCGAGAATTGATCAAGACCGATTCTGGCCCGACAGATCCGGGCAACAAGCCGGGCGATTCGTCGGGCGGCGGAAATCCGGTGTGGGGCGTACCTGTCGGGGACAGCGGCAAGGGGAACGTAACGCAGCCGAAACCGGATCCGGGACAAAATCGGGACGTGTCGCGTTCGATTACCGCAGACGACATCAACAACAATCGGGCAAACGGCGGCCAGGTGACGATTTCCGTAGAAGATCGGATCACGGAAATAACGATGCCCGTCGAAACATCCGAATTGCTGGCGGGTCATCCGCTTGCAATCCGTTCGAACAAATGGGCGATCGTATTGCCCGCCGGAACGCTTAAAGCCTTGTCGGAACTCATTGCGGAAGAAGACAGGGACGGCGTCGTCATCAAGCTTTTCGTCACTCCGATGGAAGATTGGAAGAAAAAATTCGATTCGCATCCGACCGGCGTAACGTTAACCGGTTCGATGTACGATTTGCAATTGTTCGCTGTGAAGAAAAACGGAGACAAGGTTGCTCTGCCGCGGCTCGATCAGCCTGTAACTCTCGGCTTGAAGGCGGATCGGTCCTTGAATCCTAGACTTGTCGGTCTATACCGTGCCGACGAACGCGGCCGATTGGATTATATCGGCGGCAAACTCGAGAACGGTTATATCGCGGCGGATATTTCCGGGCTTGGCCAATACGGAGCATTGGAATATAAAAAGACGTTCGCCGACGTTCCGCCTTCGCATTGGGCGTTGGAAACGATACAGCAGCTGGCGGCGAAACGAATCGTTCAAGGCGTTAGCGAGACGGCGTTCGAGCCGAATCGGGCCGTTACCCGAGCGGAATTCGCCGCTTTGCTGGCAGGCGCCCTGCATCTTAATACTCCGGGAGACGTCCTGTTTACCGATGTCGGCTCCGATCAATGGTACGCCAAGCCGGTCTCTTATGCCGTCCAGGCGGGAATCGTCTCCGGCAAGAGCGAGAAGACGTTCGCACCGGACGACGCAATCACGCGGCAAGAGATGGCGGCGATGATCATTCGGGCATACGAAGCGATGACGGGAACGAAAGCGGAGACGAAAGCTCCCGCTCCGTTTAAGGACAATGCCGAAGCCGCGCCATGGGCCGAAACCTACATTCGGACAGCGTACGGTTTAGGGTTGATTCAAGGACGGGGAGCGGATCTCTTCGCCCCGCGCGAGACGACGACCCGAGCGGAAGCGGCCCAAGTCGTTGCGGGCTTGCTGAATCTTTAGACCGCCGGTTGATATTTTAATGGAAGGACGCCCTGTTTTGCATCAGGGCGTCCATTTTAAATTGCAAATATTTCATATAATAGCATATTAATCATTTACATTTATGGGAAAATCAAATATAATGAGCGTATATTACATATGTTCATACTAAGATGATCATTATTTCAGATGCACTTGCTTGCGATAGGAGGTGTCAGGAGGGCGGTATATTCCATAATTTATTTTGTAAGCGTTTTATATGGTGTCTATTCTATATTATGTTGTGAACGATCAAACCATTTAAGGGGGTTTCATGCAAGATGAATTTACAAAGGAAAAGTTGGATTTTATTATTCGTATTCGTCATGGTATTTACGCTGGCGTTGGCCGGTTGCGGAGGGAAGAACAATCCAACCGCCGAACAGCCTCCGGCGGAAAACAATAACTCCGGCGCCGGGGAAAAGCCGGCCGAAGAACCGAAGAAAACGATTACCGTCGGCATGGTAACGGATGTCGGAGGGGTGAACGACAATTCCTTCAACCAGAGCGCTTGGGAAGGGCTGCAAACCTTCGAAGCGGCCACGGGCTCGAAGGTGAGCTATTTGCAAAGCCAGGGCGATGCGGACTATGTTCCCAACCTCAATCAATTCGTCAAGAACGGAACGGATTTGACATGGGGAATCGGATTTATGATGTCCGACGCCATCAAGCAAGTGGCGGATCAGAATCCGGATTCGAAGCTGGCCATTATCGACGGGGAAGTCGAGGCGCCGAATGTAGCCTCGATTACATTTAAAGAGCAGGAAGGATCTTTTCTCGTCGGAGTCGTTGCGGCGCTGATGACCAAATCCAATAAAATAGGCTTTGTCGGCGGAGCGGAGATTCCGGTTATCAAACGTTTCGAGTTAGGTTTCGTCGCGGGGGTGAATGCGGCGAATCCGGACTTGAAAGTGATCGTCAACTACACGGGCGCTTTCGACGCTCCGGACCAGGGCAAGGCGGCAGCGGCCACGATCTATAACGACGGGGCGGATATTATATTCCACGCGGCCGGTTCGACAGGCGACGGAGTATTTAACGAAGGAATCGAACGGAAGAAGAAAAACAGCGATATTTGGGTCATCGGCGTCGATAAAGATCAGGCGTTGACGTTCGGCCATGAAATCACATTGACTTCCATGGTGAAACGAGTGGACAAGGCCGTCATTCAAATATCGACGGATCTGGCGAACGGCAATTTTAAAAGCGGCAAGCAAAATTTGGGACTGAGCGACAACGCGGTGGGCTTGCCGGATAATAATCCGAACGTTCCGGACGATGTTTTGCAAAAAGTGAAGGAATTTGCCGACAAAATCGTGAAAGGCGAAATCGAGGTTCCTACGGCATAACGGGCGATTCATTAACAAGGCTAGTCGTACAACGAACTAGCCTTGTTACGATAAAAACGATGTAGGTGGTGCTTCTATGCAGGAAGAGCAAACTGTTGTGGAGATGCGAGGAATTACGAAACGGTTTCCCGGCATTGTTGCGAACGATTCGATCAGCTTCAAGGTGAAGAAAGGGGAGATTCACGCTTTGCTCGGAGAGAACGGCGCCGGCAAATCCACCCTGATGAACATCCTGTTCGGATTATATCAACCGGATGAGGGCGAAATTTTGATTCGCGGGGAGAAGACGGACATCTCCGATCCGAAGAAGGCGATCTCTCTGGGGATTGGTATGATCCATCAGCATTTTATGCTGGTTGAGCCCTACACGGTCGTGCAAAACATTATTCTCGGCGCGGAGCCGCGAAAAGGGTTTACGATCCACTACAGTTACGCCGTCAAGAAAGTGAAGGAACTATCGGCCAAATACGGCCTGCAAGTGGAACCGAATCAATTGATCAAAAATATATCGGTAGGCATGCAGCAGCGGGTTGAAATTTTGAAAACGTTATACCGCGGCGCGGACATTTTAATTTTCGACGAACCTACGGCCGTCCTGACTCCGCAGGAAATCCAGGAGCTTATGGGCATCATGCGCAGTCTCATCGAGGAGGGCAAGACCATCATTCTCATTACGCATAAGCTGAAAGAAATTATGGCGGTGTGCGATCAAGTAACGATCATTAGACGTGGCAAAGTAATCGACAGCATTCCCGTCAAAGATACGACCGTGGACGAACTGGCGGCGAAGATGGTGGGACGGCAAGTTAATTTTACAGTGGAGAAGGAAGAGGCGAATCCGCAGAACGCGATTTTGAGCGTTTCGAATGTTACCGCAATAGATCAAAGGGGAATTCCCGTCTTGCGGGATTTATCGTTCGAATTGCGCAAAGGCGAAATTTTGGGCATTGCGGGTGTCGAAGGAAACGGACAAAGAGAACTGATCGAGGCGTTGACCGGGTTAAGGAAAGTAAAATCCGGAGAAATTTTGCTCGGCGGCAAATCGATTAAAAACGCCAGGCCCCGGCAAATATCGGAAGCCAAAATCGGCTACATCCCCGAGGACCGCCAAAAAAGGGGACTGGTCCTCGATTTTACGGTTAGCGAAAATATGGTGCTTAAAAACTACTATTACCCCCAATTCAATCGCGGTTTATTGCTCGACTACAACAAAATAAACCGTCATTCCATCGCTCTAATTGAGGAATACGACGTTCGAACGCCTAACGAAACGACGGAGGCGAGGGCGCTTTCCGGGGGGAATCAGCAAAAGGTAATCATTGCCCGGGAAGTCGCTAGCGATCCCGATCTTCTTATCGCAACGCAACCGACCCGCGGGCTTGACGTCGGGGCCATCGAATTTATTCATAAAAAATTGGTGGAGCAACGCGACAACGGCAAGGCCGTTCTACTATATTCGTTAGAGCTCGATGAAATCATGAGTTTATCCGATCGGATCGCGGTAATGTACGAGGGGAAAATTGTCGGAATCGTAGATCCGAAGACGACCAGCGAGCAAGAAATCGGCTTAATGATGTCCGGCAGTAACGAGGGCAGGGAGAGAGAATCGCATGAGCAAACTGACAAAGTGGTTGTTTAAAGAATCGTCCGTCGTCTCGCTTGTCTCGATTGTGATCGGCTTGGCGTTTGGGGCTGTTATTATGCTAATAGGCAATTATAATCCGATATTGGCCTATACTTCCTTGTTTAATAAAGCTTTCGGCGATTGGTACAGCCTCGGGGAAACGATTCGCCAGATCACTCCGCTGATCTTTACGGGCTTGTCGGTTGCCTTCGCGTTTCGCACCGGGCTTTTCAATATCGGGGCCGAAGGGCAATTTATTATGGGATCGCTCGCCGCCGCATTTATCGGCATCCAATTTCAACTGCCGTGGTATGTGCATATCCCGTTCGCAATGATCGTAGGAGGGCTCGTCGGCGGCTTATGGGGGGCGATTGCGGGGTATTTAAAAGCGGCGCGCGGCGTCCACGAAGTCATTACGACGATAATGCTGAATTGGATCGCATTGCATGTGGCGAATTACGTCGTCAGGGCATATCTATTGGAGCCTAACCAGATGAGATCCAAATTTATGCACGAGAGCGCTTGGCTTAACAACGCCGGCCTGGCGCAAATGTTTGGCAATTCCCGCATTCATTTCGGAATCGTCGTCGCTTTGCTGTTGGCATTGATTTTTTACATGATCTTATGGAAAACGAAGCAGGGATACGAACTCCGCGCGGTAGGCTTTAATCCGCATGCGGCCGAATATGCGGGGATTAACGTAAACGTCAGCATGGTCAAAGCGATGCTGATCAGCGGAATTTTCGCGGGAATCGGCGGCGCCAGCGAAGCGATGGGCGTCTTTCATTATCAATCGATCAGTTCGGCGTTCCCGGGATACGGTCTGATGGGGATCGCGGTTGCCCTTATCGGTCGAAACACGCCGCTTGGCGTCATTTTAAGCGCCGTCTTGCTCGGCATTCTGACCTATGGAGCGGCCGGAATCAAGTTCGGCGCGGGAGTGCCCGAAGAACTGGTCGATATCATTATCGCCTTGATCATTTTCTTCGTTGCGGCGAGCGCAAGCGTGAACTGGCTCCTCAAGCTCTTTGCAAACCGGAAGAAGGAGGCGTCTTAATATGCAATTCCTGCAAATGGCAAGCGATTTGACCAATACGACGATCGTATTCGCTACCGCGCTTATTTTCGCTATGCTGGGCGGCTTGTTCTCCGAACGGTCCGGCGTGGTGAACATCGCCTTGGAAGGTCTGATGACTGTGGGCGCGTTCACGGCGGCGATCGTAACGTATTTTGCGGAAACACAATTGGGAACCGGGCCGTTATCTCCGTGGATCGGCTTTCTCTCGGCCATGATCGTAGGGTTCGTGTTTGCGATTCCTCATGCCGTCGCTTCGATCACCTTCAGGGCCAATCAAGTCGTCAGCGGCGTGGCGCTCAACTTCCTTGCGACAGGACTGACGCTTTACCTATGCAAAATTTTGCTGAACGGTTCCGCGCAAACCCCGACCTTGAAAAATGCGTTTGCGAAATGGCATATACCGTTTCTATCCGATATCCCGTTCATCGGCAACGCGCTGTTCAGCGGTTATCCGACAAGCTATATCGTGTTTATTCTGGTCGCTTTATCCGCTTTCATTCTTTATAAGACGCCGTTCGGTTTGCGTTTGCGCGCGGTGGGCGAGCACCCGATGGCGGCGGATTCCGTCGCGGTCAACGTCTTCCGCATGAGATATATCGCCGTCATGATCAGCGGCGCTTTGGCCGCCATGGGCGGAGCGACGATCGCGCTCACGACGACGAGCAACTTTTCGCATAACACGATATCGGGCCAAGGTTTTATCGCTTTGGCCGCGTTAATATTCGGCAAGTGGAGGCCGGTTGCCGGAATGTTCGCGGCATTGTTCTTCGGAGTCGCCTCCGCCTTGAAATCCGTGTTTCAAATTTACGGCGTTACGAACTATATCCCGGTCGATTTCATCTATATTTTCCCGTACGCGATCACGATTCTCGTCTTGGCCGGTTTCGTCGGACGAGCTATTGCGCCGGCCGCCAACGGAATTCCTTACGAAAAGGGAAACAGGTAATGCATTGTTTTTTTTCGAATTGGTGCGTATAATAAAGTTGAAATAATGTTAATTTGATATGAACATTATTTCAAACCTTTGAAGAAAGCAGGATTGCCATGGGCGGAGAAAAACTTGAAAAAATCATTGAAGCGGCCCGCATGTATTATCAGCTCGATTACAGCCAACAAGATATTGCCAGGAAGCTCGGCGTATCTCGCCCGACGGTATCGCGTTTTCTACAGCAGGCGAAGACGGAAGGAATCGTTCAGATTAAAATTATGGACCCTACCGAAAACAGCGGCATGATCGCGCAGCAGCTCGAAGAGAAATACGGGCTGCAGAAGGTCATCGTCGCTCCGATTCCGCTGTATGAAGATCGAGTGGCCAAAAAATATTTAGGCGAGGCCGCGGCGGAATATTTGCACCAAATTGTGAAGGACGGAGATACGATCGCGGTTACCTGGGGCACTACGCTGTACGAAATAGCGAAACGCCTGCAAAACAAACATGTCAAGGATGTCAACATCGTACAGTTGAACGGCGGCATCAGCTATTCGGAAACGAACACCCACGCCTCGGAAATCGTATACCTTTTCGGCAAAGCGTATCATACGAATCCTCATCTGCTTCCTTTGCCGGCCATCGTCGACCACACGGTCGTCAAGCAGGCTATCGAGGCGGACCGCCATATCCGCAAAGTGCTGGACATGGGGAAGAATGCGAATATCGCCGTGTTCACGATTGGGGTGCCGACGGAAGATTCGGTTCTCGTTCGCACCAATTATTTTTCGAAAGAGGAACTTGAAATGATTCAGGAACGTTGTGTCGGCGATATTTGTTCCAGATTTATCGATATCAAAGGCGATATCTGCAACGAGGAGCTCGATGGGCGTACGATCGGAATCGACCTGGCGGAATTGAGGAGCAAGGAAAAGTCGATTCTTGTAGCCGGCGGGGCGAAGAAAGTCGACGCCATCTTCGGCGCCTTGCAAGGGAAGTACACGAATGTTCTGATTACCGATCAGTTCACGGCGACATCTTTGCTGGATTATCAAGCCTAGACGGAGGGCTGCCATGGATCGAGGACTGTTGGTTCGCAGCATTAGCGAAGCCGTTAAAGAAGCTTTGGAAAGCGGTTTCTTAAGCGAGCGTACGCGCGGGGAGATGCCTGTCAAAGAAATTCCGATAGGCGTTTCCAACCGGCATGTGCATTTATCTCCCAGGGCCGTCGAGCGGTTATTCGGGCCCGGCAACGCCTTGAACCCGCTGCGGGAATTGTCTCAGCCGGGACAGTTCGCTTGCCGTGAAACCGTCTCCCTGATCGGGCCGAAGGGACGCATCGATCGCGTGCGCGTCTTGGGTCCTGCCAGGGGAGAAACGCAAGTGGAAATTTCATTATACGACGGATATACGTTAGGGGTGGTTCCGCCGGTTCGCGATTCGGGGGATATCGAAGGAACGCCGGGAATCGTCATGGAAGGCCCCAGGGGCAGACTTCGCATAGACAAGGGAGTTATATGCGCTGCGCGGCATATCCATATGCATCCCGCAGACGCGGCGGCCTTCGGCGTTCATAACGGGCAGCGCGTCAAGGTGAGCGTCGACGGACCCCGCGGCCTGATTTTGGATCATGTTCTGATACGCGTCTCCGCCAATTACCGGCTGGAGATGCATATCGATCTCGACGAGGCGAATGCGGGGCAGATCGCTACCGGACGGAAAGGCATATTACTCGGTTAAGGAGGGCGACCTATGAACTTGGAGGAAGCGGTCTCGACTATCGTCCGCCAAGTCGTTGAAGAATTGCTGCGAAGCAAGGGGCAGATTCCCGCGCCGACAGACCGCGCCAAGGTGCTCGTCTTATTGGCAGACGGCTATGACGCTGCGCGAATTGAACCGTTCATTCGCCATATTTCGGCTTTCTCCGAACCCGTTATCGGTCTTTGCGGCGACCGGCCGCTGCAGCCGTTCCCGGGGGACATCGGTTGCGCGACAATCCGCTTGTCGAATGGCGATCGCCCTGGCTGGAAGGCTGCCGCGGACGAAGCTTCCGTCGTAGCGGCGCCGCAACTGACGATCGGTACGCTTGTGAGAATATCGCAGCTAATCGACGAAGACGCTTTTGCCGGTACGATGGTCTATGCGATCGTGAGCGGGAAAGACGCGGTATTGTCCACCTCGCATCTTTTGCCGTCGGGGGCGGATCGCCTAAAGGTTCCGCCCGTTGTCATAGAGAAGGTCGCTTCGCATTGGCAACAGCTTGCGAAGTACGGCGTTCACGCGGAAGCCCTGCATCAATTGCACCGGCTCGTCGAGACGCTGATCGCCGCTCCGCGCGCCGGACGGCGTCCGCTGGTGCACGCCAAACATGTGCGGGAGTGGGCGAAGGAAGGCGAGTCGCAAATCGCGCTTCCCGCAAGCGCATTGATTACCTCTCTGGCCCGCGAAGAGGCCGGCATGCTCGGACTTAGGCTTGTGCATGGAGAGAACGAGAGGAAGGAGGGGTGATATGAACATCTGCCGGGTGATCGGCACCGTTGTTTCGACGACCAAGGACGAGAAACTGACGGGGAAAAAGCTGCTTGTCGTACAGCCTGTCGATATGATAACCCGCGCCCCCGACGGCAAAGCGTTGGTTGCGATCGATACGGTTCACGCGGGCAAAGGCGAGATCGTCATGACGGTCAGCGGCAGCTCGGCACGCCAGACGAAAGCCACGCAAGGAGTGCCGGTCGATGCGACGATTATCGCCATTGTCGACACCATCGAGATCGACGGGAAGGTGACGTACGATAAAATGAAAGAAGGTGAATAAGCTTGAGTATTACGGAAGAAAGCATAAGATCCATTGTAGCCGAAGTCGTTAGCAAGTTGCGAGGAGACTTGGCGATGGCCGACCCGGATCCGCTCCTTCCCCCGTTGAATCACGGCGTGTTTGCTACAGTGGACGAAGCAGCCGAAGCCGCCAATGCCGCATTCGAACAATTTGCCTCATTAACGTTAGCCAAGCGGGAGGCGATCATTTGGAAGATGAGGGAGACGAGTCTGTCCCATGCCGAGCGGCTGGCCGAGCTTGCCGTCAAGGAGACGGGACTCGGCAATGCGCAAGACAAAATCGCCAAGAATCGATTGGCGGCGCAGAAGACGCCGGGGCTGGAGGATCTGGTTTCGGAATCCTACACGGGGGACGACGGGTTAACGCTGCTGGAGTATTCTCCTCTCGGAGTGATCGGCGCTATCACGCCGGTAACCAATCCCGCGGCGACGATCATTAACAACAGCATCTCTATGGTAGCTGCGGGGAACGCGGTTGTTTTCAATCCTCATCCGAACGCCAAACGGGTTTCCATCGAAACGATGCAGTTGTTGAACCGGGCGATCGTCGAAGCCGGAGGTCCCGCAAATATGCTGACAAGCGTGCAAATACCGACAATGGAGACGAGCGGGGAAGTTATGAAGCATCCGCGCATTCATGCGTTAGCGGTAACGGGCGGCGGCGGGGTCGTGCAAGCGGCGCTTGCTTCCGGCAAGAAGGTAATTGCGGCGGGGCCGGGCAATCCTCCCGTGGTTGTAGACGAAACGGCGGATTTGGCGCAAGCGGGAAGAGATATCGTACTGGGGGCCAGCTTCGACAACAATGTATTGTGCACGGCGGAAAAAGAAGTTTTCGTCGTCGAATCGGCGGCGGACAGCCTGAAGGCGGAAATGATCGGAAATGGCGCTTACGAATTGCGCGGGCCGCAGTTGGAAAAGTTATTGGATCTGATTTTTATTAGAAATAGAGAGAAATGGATTCCCAATAAGGAATATGTGGGAAAAGACGCCAACCTTCTGCTGGAGAAAATTGGCGCAAAAACAAATCAAAATATCAAACTTATTATAGCAGAAACAGCGGAAGATCATCCACTTGTCCATACGGAAATGCTTATGCCTGTTCTTCCGATCGTCCGCGTGCCGAATGTAGAGGCGGCAATCCTTCTTGCGGTGAAAGCGGAGAAAGGCAATAAGCACACGGCGGTGATGCATTCGCAAAATATACGAAACCTGACGAAAATGGCCAGAGCCTTGCAGGCCACCATCTTTGTCAAAAACGGGCCCTCCTATGCCGGCTTGGGTTACGGGGGCGAAGGATTCGCTACATTGACGATCGCCGGTCCTACCGGGGAGGGATTGACATCCGCTCGCACGTTTACGCGGAAACGGAGATGCGTGCTTGTCGACGGCTTCCATATCGTTTAGCGGGGTGTTGTGAAGATGGCCAAGAGAATGCCTAAGGAACGGCAAATCGCCGAAATTAAAGGAGGAGCAGTCCATATGAAAGAAGCGTTGGGAATGATTGAAACGAGAGGTCTTGTGGGAGCGATCGAAGCGGCGGACGCGATGGTGAAGGCGGCAAACGTAACGTTGGTCGGGAAGGTTTTGACGGGCGGCGGATTGGTGACCGTAATGGTTCGCGGCGACGTCGGAGCCGTGAAAGCGGCAACGGAAGCGGGTTCCGAGGCTGCGCGCAGAGTCGGGGAATTAATTTCGGTGCATGTCATTCCAAGGCCTCACAACGAAGTAGAAGGAATCTTGCCTCAACCTAAAGCGGAGTAGCATATGAAAACAGTAATTATCGGTAGCGATCACGGAGGGTTCGAGCTGAAGGAAGATATCAAAACCTTTTTGGCCGGCCTGGGTTATCCGTTGATAGATTTCGGCTGTTACGACAACAATTCGGTAGATTACCCCGATATCGCCTTTCTGGTCGCGGAAACGGTCGCCACGAGCGAGAATTATGCGGGCATTATGATTGACGGCGTCGGCATCGGCAGCACAATGACGGCCAATAAAGTTCCGGGCATACGATGCGCCCTTTGCTGGGATGTCAGTTCGGCTATTAACAGCCGAGATCACAATCATGCCAATATGCTCGCGATAGGAGGCCAAGTGCTGGGCAAAGGCCTGGCCAGACAGATCGTCAAGACATGGCTGGAAACCCCTTTCTCGGGGGGAAGGCATGACAAGCGGGTCACGAAAATCATGGAAATCGAGAGCCGTTTTCTGAAACGGTTCAGGTAGGAGGCCGTATGTTTCTGGGCAAAGTTGTCGGCTCGGTGGTATGCACTCATAAGGACGAAAGCCTGTCGGGTTTGAAGCTTTTGGTGATTCAACCTATGAAGGATGCAGAGAGGGAGGCGGGGAAACGAGTTGTTGCTATCGACACGATCGGCGTGTCCGGTTACGGGGATCTGGTATATTTGGCGAAAAGCAGGGAGTCCGGTCTTCCGCTCGGATTGGAACTGGTGGCGGCCGACGCCGGCATTATGGGGATAGTGGACCACTATCATACGATAAAAACAGGGAGGGGCAGAATATGAATAATGCCTTGGGAATGATTGAGACGAAAGGTATGGTCGGCGCGGTCGAAGCGTTGGACGCGATGGTCAAGGCCGCCAATGTGACGGTTGCCGGCAAAGTAACGGTCGGCGGCGGATTGGTTGCGGTATTCGTAAGAGGAGACGTAGGAGCCGTTAAAGCGGCGACCGATGCCGGAGCGGAAGCGGCGCAACGGGTAGGCGAATTGATATCGGTTCATGTGATCCCGCGGCCGCATCACGAGATCGAACAGATATTGCCGAAATTGGCTTAATGCCTTATGAAACTAGGAAGGGTTCTAGGGAACATCGTGGCGACCGTGAAAACGGGCAGTCATCATGGCTGCAAATTGATGGTCGTCGAGCCTGTCGATGAACGCGGAAATAGCTGTGGAGATCCGTTCATCGCGGTAGATTGCTCTCATGCCGGAGAAGGGGATCTGGTCCTCGTCGTAGAGGAAGGAGGATCCGCGCGCGAAGCGATGAAGCGGCCCGATGCGGCCGTTGACGCGGTAATTGTCGGGGTTGTCGATCGTTTTGACGATGCAAGCAGACCAACATTGGAATAAGACGAAATGAGGGGAACATATTGGAAGTAGAGAGTTTAGTTCAACAGATTACGCAAAAAGTGATGGAGCAAATCGCCAAGCAAGCGGAAACCGCGGCCCCCAACCGTTCCGTGTCCAACGAATCCGTTCGAGGCTTCGGCCAGTATCCGTCGCAGAACAATATGTTGACCGGACCGGAAATCGCGCGCAAGATCGATCATACGTTGCTGAAACCGGAATGTACGAGAGACGAGATCGTTGCGCTATGCGAGGAAGCGAAGCAATACGGCTTTGCAACGGTATGCGTCAATCCCTACTGGGTGCCGGTGGCGGCGAAGGAATTAGCCGGGACGAAAACCGGCGTTACGACGGTGGTCGGTTTTCCGCTCGGAGCGACGAGTTCTTTTGCCAAAATTGCGGAGGCGAGAGACGCCATTGCTAGCGGAGCTACGGAAATCGACATGGTATTGAATATCGGAGCGATGAAATCGGGAGATTTGGATACGGTTAAGAAGGATATAGAGGGTGTCGTTCTTGCTTGCAGAGGACAAGCGGTCGTTAAAGTGATTCTGGAGACGTGCCTGCTTACGGATGAAGAGAAGGCGAAGGCTTGCGCGATTGCCAAAATGGCCGGCGCGGACTTCGTCAAAACGTCAACAGGCTTCGGTTCAGGCGGGGCGACGGTGGAAGATGTCGCATTAATGCGTAAAACGGTCGGTCCCGAGATGGGAGTGAAGGCGTCAGGCGGTGTCAGGGATATCGACGTTGCGCGCCGGTTGATCGCAGCGGGGGCCAATCGTCTCGGAGCGAGCGCAAGCGTGGCGGTAGTGACGGGCGGCAAGGGCAAAGAAGGGTACTGAAGTTAAGCAAGGAATGGAATCGGTTGTGATGTCTTACGGCGCATGAATGGCGATCCGATCGGAATCTTAACGGATTAGTAGCGGCATAATGTGGGACATGTTATAATTAATTCTATGGACTATGAATAGTGGTGGAATTGGCGGCCACGGCGCAGCTTCCAGAAGGGGGTGATGCCGATGGTCGTAATTGCGGCGTTTTATGACGTGCTGCGTTGGATTATAACGATACAAGCCTAGTGTTTGTTATTCGAAAGTTCTATCGTTGGGCGCGTCGTAAGTTCCGCTGCAAGCGAAAAACCACCGCTAAATAGGTTGGAGAGCCTGGACGGTGGTTTCGCTTTGCATTAACATTTAGTGCTTGCGCGCCGTGGTGTTCCATATCCTTTTCTGGTCCTAAGAGTCTTCAACGTTCCAGCGGTGAAGACTCTTATTAGTATTCGGCAGCAGTGACCAACTTCATACGCAAACAACTGAATAGAATATTAACTACTACGTTAAACGTAGTATAACACAGTTCTTCGAACGAGTACAATCAAGTTATAGATAAATCGATTGAATGTCCTGCCCGGTTTGTCCAACCGGCAGGGATTAGCCCGGCAGGCCGGCAGCCGGATCGACAACTTGAGCCATTGTGAACGAAACCCATGGAAGGCGGTCCGATTGGACCGTCTCTTCTCTGTCGTATACCGTGTCGAGTTCATATCGGTTATCTGCTTCCGACAGCACATACTGCTCCAGCGATTCATGCGCAGGGTCGACGATCCAATATTCCGGGATGCGATAAGCGGCGTATGTTCTTAATTTGTTTTGTTTATCGCGCTTAACGGAATGAGGAGATATAACTTCCACGACCAAATCGGGAATGCCTTCGATTCCTCTCCGTGTGATGATATCCATTCGGCTGCGATGGATCATCACTAGATCCGGCTGGCGAACCTCTGTATTCGATAAAATAAGGTCGATTGGCGACACGAAAAGGATATATTCCGATTGACAAGTGTTCGAAAGCAGTGTTGAGATATTGGTAACGATCACCTGATGCTTAGGCGTCGGCGCGGGAGTCATCAGTTCCAATACTCCGTCGGCCAGTTCATAACGTTTGCCGTCATCGGGCAATTGCGCATAATCGTCATACGTGGCGGGCTGTTCTTTTATGATTGGCTTCTTATCGTTCGGCTTCATATTATAATACCTCCCCAATCATTGCTATCATTGCCATTGTATCAAACATTAGTTCGCGTAATCAATCTTATTCCCGAAGAGGTGATTTTGATGATTCAATATTCGGACGAGCGAGTTGCCGTTTTCCAAAGCGCATTGTTTCAGACCACTTCCACCGTGGTCAACCTCGACGACGGCATATTCATCGTAGATCCGACATGGCTGCCTGCGGAAATTATCGAAATTCAGGGCCATGTGAAATCGATCCAAGGCAATAAGCAATGTTATCTTTTGTTTACTCATGGCGATTTCGATCACATTATAGGATATAACGCTTTCCCTGGAGCCATAACGATCGGCAGCGCCAGGCTGCTGAATCATCCGAATAAGGAAGGAACGGTCGGAGAGATCAAGGATTTCGACGCCAAGTATTACATTGTCCGCGAATATGAGATCGAATTCCCTCAGCTCGATATCGTTGTGAAGCGGGACGGTCAGCAAGTTGCGATCGGATCCACCAATCTGACATTTTATTTGGCTCCGGGCCATACCGCAGACGGTTTGTTTACCTTCGTTGATTCTATAGGCATATGGCTGGCGGGAGATTATTTATCCGACATCGAACTGCCATATATTTATCATAGCGCGATTGCGTACGAACAGACGTTAAAGAAGGCGGAGAAGTTGATGAGCGCACACGACATTAAGTTGTTAATCCCGGGTCATGGGCGGCATACTGCCGATCGTTCCGAAATGGCCGAGCGGATTGCGGTGTCGCTCGATTATTTGGAACGTTTGAAGCAGGCTGTTACGAACGGCGATGAATCCGCGATTGCGAAAATGGAGAGCGAACATCGATTTTTGTCGGATTTTACGAAGCATTGCCATAAGGGTAACATCGACATCATTCGCAAAGAATTTGCCGGGGAGTTGCGGCTCTGAACGGGCAGGCAATATGCGGAATAATTGCTCGCGCACTCGGGGATAATGACCTTGAAAACGAAAATATTCAAGGAGATGCTGCATCCAATGGCTTTAGTTCCATACGAACCGTTCCGTCGTCTTGAAAATATGAGACGGGAATTAGACCGTTTTTTCACGAATGATTTTCCCGATTTCAGAACCGCATTTTCCCAACATACGGGCAATATGAATGTAGACGTATACGAAACCGAGAATGAAGTTGTCGCCACATGCGACATACCGGGTTTGGAGAAAAAAGAGGATGTCAATATCGACATTGAAAACAACGTCCTTTCCATCAGCGGAACGATTAACAAAGTCAACGAAGTGCAAGAAGAGCAAATGCATCGGCAAGAACGGTTTTTCGGCCGGTTTCACCGCTCGATCAGCTTGCCATCAAACGTATCTTCCGAAGGAATCCAGGCGAAGTACAAAAACGGGGTTCTGGAGATCCATATGCCGAAAGTGCAAGGAGATACCAAAAAAAGAATCGACGTTCAATTTCATTGAGATGCGAAAATTTTTCAGCAAATGGCCTATCTGTTTCGTACAGATCGGTTTTTTTGCGTTGGTAATTCCTTACAATTGAAAAAATATAAAAGTGTTGTTCTAACTGCTTGTATTGAACGAATACCCATTAACAAAGCGATATGCCGCACAACCGGAGCAGGCATGGAACATACGGTTTCGTGAAAAACACCTCTTTTGGGGGATGGCGAGATATGCTTGTATCTTTTAGAATTAATCCCTGTTAAGTACGACAATGGAAAAGAGGGTTCGTAATACGTATGAAATCTGTCATGGTTGTAGATGACGAAGTTTTCGCAAGGACCATGTTGAAATCCGTATTGACATCCAACGGATTTCGAATTGCGGCCGAAGCCGCTGACGGCGACGAAGCCGTAGCTCTCTACCAAAAAGTGAGACCCGACCTCGTAACGATGGACATTGCGATGCCGGGCATGGATGGATTAACCGCGCTGAAACGAATAAAAGGACTGGACCCGCACGCCAAGATTATTATGTGTTCTGCGATTCAGCAGAAAACGATCATCCTGGAGGCGATCCGTCTAGGGGCCAAAGATTATATCGTGAAACCGTGCCATGGCGCGGAAATCATAGAAACAATAGACAAACTATTGGCCTCGAAACCGGGAATGCTGTAAAAAATGAAAATTATTACAAAAATTTCATTATGACAGTTGACAAAAGTCATTTAGTAAAATATATTAAAATTGGCAACATAAATATAGGACTATTGTACTAATGTAAAATTGAAAACTCGGCACACTAATCGAAAGATTAGGTCGCAAAGCTTTGGAGTCTAATAGTCGTTTGACTAATGATCGTCCGGCTGCAATTAACAAATGTTAATGCGGCCGGACTTTTTATTTTCCTGAGTTCTCAACGGAATACTATATTCCGAGGAGCATAGATCCAATCTTCGATGAGGAGGGTAGGGGAAATAGAGTCTGAAAAGGAGGATTCTAATGAAAAAATGAGGAGGTACATATGAAAGGGCGTTTAAAAGTCGTAGTCACATGGCTATGCTTGTTCGCGGTTTTCTTCGGGCTGACGCCGGGAGCGTTCGGGCAGGCTGCAAATTCAGGGGAATTGATCTGGCCGAATCCCGGAGCGATCAAGTTAAGCAAGACGGCGGAACCGACGGGGAAATCCGGCGAATGGGAAGTCACGTTAAAAATTGAAGGCAAAAATATTAAGAGCCGTTCGGATGTCGTACTAGTGATTGATAGATCGGGCAGTATGGATAATACATGGAATCCGAAGGAATCTAGGATGGCCAAAGCGAAAGAGGCCGCGACGAAGTTCGTTGATAACTTGCTCATAGCGGGCTCCGAAACAAGAATTGCGGTTGTGTCTTTCAATAAGGATGTCACCGTTACCAATTTTAAAGGAGTTAACGATAAAACTGCTTTAAAAACGGCAATCAATGGGATTTCCGCCAGCGGCGGCACCAATATTCAAGCAGGATTGCACGAAGCTCGCACCTTATTGGAAGGAAGCAATGCCCAGAACAAGGTCATTGTATTGTTAAGCGACGGGGAGCCGACATATAGTTATAAGGCTAGTGCAGCAGAATCTCTATCATGGCCGAACAATAAGTATAATTTTGCACTCGATAACTTTGATTATACCGGCACGATTCTGGGTTCCGGCGGCAACTTCGAATTGAGGTATAAGGGCTGTGGTCTTCTAGGGTGGGGATGGTGTGATGAAACTTACAGCGCAGGTGGATATAAGGTTAATGACAATGGAATAGCCACTTTATCAGAGGCGAAGCTCGCTCAAAAAGAAGGAATTGGAATCTACTCGATCGGACTTGATGTAGGAAGCGGCAATAATGCGGAATACGTACTCAAGAACAGCCAAGATAAAGGCTACTACTCTGCTAGCAGCGCTGACTTGGATAAAATTTACTCCGAGCTGGCAGGAAAAATATCATATGCCGCGCAAAACGCAATCATTACCGATCCGATGGGCGAAATGTTCAATCTGGTCCCGCCGGCTGCAAATTATACTCCTTCGCAAGGAACGGTATCTTGGGATCCTGTCAGCGAGACGTTTACTTGGGAAGCCGGCAACATTATGGAAGGCCAGCCCGCAACATTAACTTACAAAGTCGTGATGGATCAATCCAAAAATCCGGAATCCAATAAATTGTACCCGACGAACGGCACGACGACCATGAACTATACAGATGTTAACGGCCGGGATACGTCCAAGAATTTTGAAGTGCCGAGAGTTAGCATCGGCAGTGGATCCATTCTAATTAAAGGCTATAAAGTCAATGCGAATGGAGAACCTGTCAATGCGGACGGCGAAGTCGTTGAGGGTCGGGAATTCGCTGAACAGTTGCACAGTGAATATTTCAAAGATTCTAACGGCAACGAAGCTCTTGAAAGAGGAGTACCATATACGGTCACAGCGCCTATCCTTTCAGGTTACCAACTTAAAGTAGGAACCAGCCCGCAAGATGTCACATTGACGACAACGAATTTAACGCCTACTATTTGGTTCGGTTATACGGAGGCTGTTGAACAAACTGTTACCGTCAAATATTTGGAACAAGGTTCAAATAAAGTACTGGCTGAAGCGACAACGGTGAATGGAGTCGCAGGTCAAACGATCGAACTGACCGCCGAGGAAGTACCGGGCTACACGCCGACGAAGTTGAAGGACAGCTACACGTTCACCGCTGCGGAAGGTCAAGAGTACATCTTCCACTACACGGCGAACGAACAGAAGGTAACGGTACGCTATGTTGACGAAGACGGTCAAGATCTGATCGACCCAACGACTCATGATGGCAAGACAGGTCAAACGATCGAACTGACTGCCGAGGAAGTACCGGGCTACACGCCGACGAAGTCGAAGGACAGTTACACGTTTACCGCTGACGAAAACCAAGTGTATACGTTCCATTACACGGCAGGGGATCAAACTGTAACAGTACGCTATGTTGACGAAGCAGGCCGAGATCTGATCGACCCAACGACTCATAAAGGCAAGACAGGT
Organism: Paenibacillus sp. MSJ-34; assembly: GCF_018918005.1. Lineage (GTDB taxonomy): Bacteria > Bacillota > Bacilli > Paenibacillales > Paenibacillaceae > MSJ-34. The sequence continues at coordinate 46,232 of NZ_JAHLPR010000006.1, forward strand.
CAAACGATCGAACTGACCGCCGAGGAAGTACCGGGCTACACGCCGACGAAGTTGAAGGACAGCTACACGTTCACCGCTGCGGAAGGTCAAGAGTACATCTTCCACTACACGGCGAACGAACAGAAGGTAACGGTACGCTATGTTGACGAAGACGGTCAAGATCTGATCGACCCAACGACTCATGATGGCAAGACAGGTCAAACGATCGAACTGACTGCCGAGGAAGTACCGGGCTACACGCCGACGAAGTCGAAGGACAGCTACACGTTTACCGCTGCGGAAGGCCAAGAGTATATCTTCCAGTACAAGGCGAACAAACAAACAGTGACAGTACGCTATGTCGACGAAGAAGGCCGCGATCTGATCGACCCGACGACTCATGAAGGCAAGACAGGTCAAACGATCGAACTGATCGCCGAGGAAGTACCGGGCTACACGCCGACGAAGTCGAGCGACAGCTACACGTTTACTGCTGTGGAAGGCCAAGAGTACATCTTCCAGTACAAGGCGAACAAGCAAACAGTGACAGTACGCTATGTCGACGAAGAAGGCCGCGATCTGATCGACCCGACGACTCATGATGGCAAGACAGGCCAAACGATCGAACTGACTGCCGAGGAAGTACCGGGCTACACGCCGACGAAGTCGAAGGACAGCTACACGTTCACTGCTGTGGAAGGCCAAGAGTACATCTTCCAGTACAAGGCGAACAAACAAACAGTGACAGTACGCTATGTTGACGAAGAAGGGCGAGATTTGATCGACCCGACGACTCATGAAGGCAAGACAGGTCAAACGATCGAACTGACTGCCGAGGAAGTACCGGGCTACACGCCGACGAAGTCGAAGGATAGTTACACGTTCACCATTGACGAAAATCAAGTGTACACGTTCCATTACACAGCGAAGGAACAGAAGGTAACGGTACGCTATGTTGACGAAGAAGGCCGTGATCTGATCGACCCGACGATTCATGAAGGCAAGACAGGTCAAACGATCGAACTGACTGCCGAGGAAGTACCGGGCTACACGCCGACGAAGTCGAGCGACAGCTACACGTTTACTGCTGTGGAAGGCCAAGAGTACATCTTCCAGTACAAGGCGAACAAGCAAACAGTGACAGTACGCTATGTCGACGAAGAAGGCCGCGATCTGATCGACCCGACGACTCATGAAGGCAAGACAGGTCAAACGATCGAACTGACTGCCGAGGAAGTACCGGGCTACACGCCGACGAAGTCGAAGGATAGTTACACGTTCACTGCTGTGGAAGGCCAAGAGTATATCTTCCATTACACGAAAGACACCAGCGATGAGCGAAGCTTGACCGTCACCTACGTGAATGCCGTGACGCGGGAACATTTATCCGATCCTAAGGATTACTCGGGCAAAGTAGGAGAAACGATCACTCTCGAAGCGAATGATATTACAGTATCCGGTGTGGTGTATAAGCCACATGAGTATATCGTTGAATACACCTTCGCAGCAGAACCGGTTCATCAGGAGTACGTATTCGAATATACTGCGGACGATTCCGGCGCTGTACGTTATGTAACCGTGAATTATGTGGAAAGAGAAACGGGAGCAGCGCTAAAAGAGCCTACATTCGCGGAAGGCAGAGTCGGTGAAACGATTACGCTTCACGCCGAGCCGATTACGGTAGCGGATGCGGTGTACACGCCAGAGAACTTCAATTACGATTATCTCGTTACGATCGATGAAGAACAGGAATACACCTTCTTCTATACGAAAGGCGAACCGACAGATATTTACCAATTGACTGTAAATTATCTGGACAGAGAAACCGGTGCTGTGTTGGCTGAACCAACCTACTTGCAAGGCAGAGAGGGAGAAACCGTTACATTAAAAGCGAAGGAAATCAACGCGAACGGGTCTGTCTACAAGCCGGAGCAAGCGAGCATCGAGTACACCTTTACATCGGAAGCCAATCAACAAGTCGTGTTCTATTACACGAAAGAAGTGCCAAATGTCGAACGACACGTGACCGTGAAGTATCTGGAATTGGGGACAGACAGACAATTGGCGAATCCGACCACGATAAGCGGTCGAGTCGGGGAGACGGTTACGCTGACGGCAGCTTCGATCTCCGGATATACGGCTGTCAAGGCTAGAGAGAATTACACTTTTACGGAAAAGGAAAGCCAGGAATACATTTTCTACTACAATAGAAATACATCAAGTCCCGGCGGATCCACGACCATAGTTACGTCGAATCCTACGCCTGCGCCTGCGCCGGAAGTGCCTGCACTGCCGCCGTTGCCGGCCGTACCGCCCAAGCTTGACACCGAGAATCATTACAACTACATCAACGGGTATCCGGACGGAATGGTCAAACCGGAAAACCGCATCAGCCGCGAAGAGGTCGCTGCGATTTTCTACCGGTTAATGGACGACGAGAGCCGTGCCCAATACTTGAAAACGAGCAACAGTTTCACGGATATCGAAAACGAACGCTGGTCGAACAAACATATTTCCACGATGGAGAATGCGGGCATCGTAACAGGATATCCGGACGGAACATTCAAGCCGGAGCAATTCATTACGAGAGCCGAGTTCGCAGCGATCGCATCCAGATTCGATAAGCTCGACGAGCGGACCAACGATATGTTTACGGATGTCGCCGGACATTGGGCGGAGAAGTATATCGCGTCCGCAGCGAATAAAGGATGGATCAAAGGGTATCCGGACAATACGTTCAGACCGAATCAGTACATTACGCGCGCGGAGGCAATGGCCTTCATCAACAGCGTACTGAACAGATTAGTGAAGAAAGACGATATTCATGCCGATGCCAAAACGTGGCCGGACAATACGCCTGACAAGTGGTACTACGAGCATGTACAGGAAGCCACGAATCATCATGAATATTCGCGCAAAGAAAACGGATTTGAAATCTGGGAACAAGTGAAACCAGACCGGATCTACCCATAAACGTAACAATTGCAAAGCTCCTTCCCGAGGCGGCGTTAGCTGTTCGGAAAGGAGCTTTTTTTTATGAACTCAATATAAAAAACCAGGGCATGGCGCGCCTGGTTCTTCTATTTTTATCGATCATTCGTACACGGTTTTTAGGACCCACGTTCAATATATAATACTATACCGGCAAGAAAAAGTCTATACTTTTTCGAGTTTTTTTCTATACTAGGAAGTATTCTTATTGACGAGGAGGGCCTATTTATGTTGAACGGCACGGAAGCGGAGGAAAGGCGTTACCTGGAAATCATTCTGAAGAAACTTCGGCAAGCGTTGGAGAAGATCGACGAGAAGATTTCTACTTCTTACCGCGAAGTCATTCAAGCCAAAAAATATATGTGGGAAAATATGGCCGCCATCGATCCGGCAGAACGGGCGGCGAATCGGGTTGACGTTTCGCTTGCGATCGACTTTGGCGAGAAGGCGGTGGACAAGCGCAGAAAGATTCATAAATTAATTCAATCGCCGTATTTCGGAAGAGTCGATTTTATCGGCGACAATGAAGCCGAGGCCAAGCCTTTTTATATCGGGGTTCACTCTTTTGCCGAAGATAACGGGCATGAGAATTTAATTTACGATTGGCGTTCCCCCGTATCCGGCATCTTTTACGATTTCGGCGTCGGAAAGGCTTATTATACGTCGCCCTCGGGATTAGTAAACGGCGAGATTCGCCGCAAGAGACAGTACAAAATTAAAGACGGAACGATGGAATACATGCTCGAAAGCTCGCTCAACATCAATGACGACGTTTTGCAAAAAGAATTAAGCAGGACGACGGACGAAAAAATGAAAAATATCGTTGCCACCATCCAGAAGGAACAAAATACGATCATTCGCAATGAAACCTCGAACGTACTCATTATTCAAGGCGTCGCCGGTTCCGGCAAGACGTCGATCGCTTTGCACAGGGTCGCCTTTTTGCTATACCGGTTTAAGGATACATTAACCTCGCGGAATGTGCTGATCCTGTCTCCTAATAAAGTATTTTCCGACTATATATCCAACGTGCTGCCCGAGTTGGGCGAAGAACCGATCGCGGAAGCGAGCTTGGAAGAATTGGCAGCGAGAGAGCTTGCGGGCGTATGCAAGTTTCAGACGTTCAGCCAGCAAGTGTCGGAGCTTCTCGATACCGCGGACGATGCCATGATTCAAAGGATGAAGTATAAAGCTTCTCCGAATTTTGTGAACGAATTGGATTCCTTTCTCGAACATATCGATTCCCAATATTATGTACCCGCAGATATAAGCATCGATTCCGTTTTCATTTCACAAGACGAGCTCCTGCGCAGCTTCCAGGCTACGAAGGGAATGCCTTTGAAACAAAGGCTGGACAAGACGGCCTCCGTCATCGCCGCCGGAAAACGCGATGCGGACGGGCAAAAATTAACGCCATCCACTACAAGAAAGGTCAAATCGGCGATCGCAAAAATGTTGCCGTTCCAGAACGTTATTTCTTTATATAAGCAATTTTACCTCGATATCGGCAAACCCGAGATGTTCCAATGGAAACGGGCCAAAACGCTGGAATATGCCGATGTGTTTCCGCTCATCTATATGAAAATCGATTTCGAGGGTACAACCTCCTACGAGGATATGAAGCATTTGGTCGTGGACGAGATGCAGGATTATACGCCGGTTCAATACGCGGTCTTATCCAAATTATTCCCTTGCAAAAAAACGATTTTGGGAGACGGCGGTCAAAGCGTGAATCCTTATACTTCGTCGTCGTTGGCCGAGATCAGGAACGCGTTTCCCAAGCGGACGTCGTCGAGCTTTTCAAGAGCTATCGTTCGACCGTTCAAATTTCGAATTTCGCACAAAAAATAAAACGGAACGACAAACTGATCCCGATGGAGCGGCACGGGGAGGAGCCCCGCATCGTCAAATGCGATAGTTCCGATCAAGAGCTTGAGACGATCAGGAGCCTCGTTGGCGAATTTCTGCAATCGGAGCGGCAGTCGCTAGGAGTTGTTTGCAAAACGAGGGCGGAGGCGAATGATCTTTTTCAAAAGATACGGCATTTCAGCGACCGCATTTACTGCGTAGATTTTGAAAGCGAACAATTCCATGACGGGATTGTCGTCACTTTCGCGCATATGGCCAAAGGATTGGAATTCGACCAAGCGATCGTGCCGTTCGTTAATGAATCGAACTATCGCACCGATTTGGACAAAAGCTTGCTGTATATTGCTTGTACGAGAGCAATGCATAAATTGGAGCTAACCTATACCGGCGAAATAACCCCTTTTCTCCGTTTCTAATGATAGAAAGCTCCTTTCCGAAAGCAGCCGCCAAGCTGCCGGAGAGGAGCTCTTTTGTCGTTCTTATAAATTCGTAAACAGCTTGTCCAGAAAATCGTACGTTAACGGCATATCTTCTTGAAGCTGCTTGCGGGTTTGTTCGCTGTACAAATACAACGTGGCCGTTTCCGCAAAATATTCGGTGGAATATACCGATACGTAGCCGTCGCCGCTATAATTGTTGTTCGCTTCTTGCTGCCAAACGTCGATGAATTCGGCCGAAGAACTGACTTCATTCAAGACGAGGCGGTCAATGGCATGGAACGTTTCGTGCATTTCCAGGTTGTGGCTGGTGTGGCCGTGATTTTTGTCGCTATAGCCGATTCTTGCAACGACGTTATTCGCGCTTACGCCGGGCACGTCGTCCCAAGTGAGGCCGGTGTTCTCCCAGCCGCGCGGGGTAACGCCTTTATATTGCGCGAATTCGGGCTCGTCCGTAATTTTGCCGTTGACGAGCTTGATCTTCACGCCGCGATCCTTCAAGCCTTGCAGTAAAGGCGCGGGGATCAGCCCCAGTCGGCCGATCATGCGATCCGCCTCGGCTTTATTAAATTCGCCTTGGGGTAAGACGACGATATCGTTCAATAGATCGGCGCTCGTAGCGGCATAGGCCGGCGCAGCGAGCAAATGCATGGCGAATAATACGAAAGCAATCGCTAAAGTAAGAGTGCGTTTCATTTCAAACCCTCCCGAATCGTAAAACGGATGCGAAACATTTTACACCGAGTTAGGAAGGGTTGAAGTAACGCGAGAAAGGCGATACACTCTTCCATATCGGCAACTGGCTGGCATTACGGTTTGACCCGTGGTAGCCCCTGTAGCTTTGCGTCTCCATCTTTCAATGGATTTGCCTTTATCAATATGAGATATAGAGTTGAAGATATGGGTGAATAAGAAAAACCTTCTTACCGAATAAGAAGGTTCGCAGACAACGCCGCATTAACGGCGTCGTTCCTCTATATCGGTAACTGGCTGGCTTAGCGCGAAGCGCCTTAACCCCTATAGTTTTGCGTCCCTATTTTTCAATAGGTTTGCCTTTATCAATAAAGATAAATATATGAATTTGGTAAAATTGCCCTATCTATTACTAGATTAAATCTAATAGATTCGATAGTCAAGTACTCTGCGAAAAAAATAGTAGATTCATGTCGAGAAAATGGGCGATACTAAAAATAGAAAATATTTTGTTGCAAATGGAGGAGAAAAGGAGAGGTACTATGACGGATCAATCGGTGAAATTGGAGAGATATGAAGCAAAGTTTGACGAGTTCGTTCGCCAATTCGAGCTTCCGGAAGAGCAGGCCGTTTTTACCGGAATTCCCGCACAAATGGTTGGGGAGGCGCAAGGAGATGCGAACAAGCATCCGATCGTCATTACGGCCGATTCCGTACCGGTAGGCTTCTTCGTGTTAGTATCCGGCGAGCGGGTCAAAGAGTATACCGTCAATCCCAATGCGTTATTATTGATCGCTTTCTCCATCGATTATCGCCGGCAGAGGAAGGGCTACGCCAAACAAGGCCTCGAATCGCTTCATCGTTTCGTGCCTGCGCATTTTCCGGTAATCGATGAGATCGTGCTGTCCGTCAACCTCAGGAACGTTGCCGCCCAAACTCTATATGCCAAGGCGGGTTTCGAAGACCGCGGAGGCAGGAAGACAGGTCCGATCGGAGAGCAGAAAATTATGCATCTTCGTCTCAGAAAATACTGCGGATTGTAGCAAGAACTGGTATATGAACGGATGATGAACGGAACATTACAAATAAGGCAGCCGCACCGTGAACGTCGTGCCTTTGCCTAATTCGCTCCGCACTTCCACGCTCCCTTGATGGAGTTCGACGATTTTTTTTACAATGGACAGCCCCAATCCGCTGCCTGCGCGGGAACGGTTTCGGGCTTTATCCGCTTTATAGAACCGGTCGAATACATAGGGCAGTTCCGATTCGGGGATGCCAACTCCCGTATCGCGAATGCTCACCGCAATGTGCCGATCCACAGCCATGCCGATCGAGATGATCCCTCCCGGTTCGGAAAACTTGATACTGTTCGTCAACAAATTCAACCATACATGATACAATAGTTGCCGGTCGGCGGAGACGATGATTTCCGGCATGTCCGGCTCCACCGACAATCGCTTCTCCGTCCATTGCCATTCCGTCACGATCAACACTTGCCGAATTTGTTCGTCCAGTCGGAACCGGGTCCGCTTCACGACGTTATCTTCTTTGTCCAGCGCAGCCAAGGTTAATAGCTGTTTGCTTAGGGAAGACAATCGTTTGCTCTCTTCCTCAATAATTTGCAAGTAGCGTTCCGCTTCTACCGGAGTCGTCTCCTTATTCAGAATCGATTGGGCAAACCCTTGAATGGACGTTAGCGGAGATTGAATTTCATGCGACACATTGGCGACGAACTCCTGCCGCATTTGGTCAAGCTGTTGCAGCGACGAGGCCATATGGGTGAAATGACGGGCCAAATTGCCGATCTCGTCCTTTCGGGTTACATCCATTTCGATCCGGTAATCCCCGCCGACAATTTTATTCGTTGCTTCCGTTAACTTCTTCACGGGCTTGACAATATAACGGGTAAAAATGACGATGAAAATGAGGCTGAATAAAAAAGTAAACCCGAGGAGCAGAGCAAGCAAAATTCGCACTTCCCCGATTTGCTGTTCCAAATTCGGTCGAATAAATAAGGCGTACTTCACCCCGTTCGCCTCAAGCGGAAGACCGACGCTATTGCGGATGCTATTCTCGAAGAAGCCGGTAACCGTCAGCCAACGGACCTTTTTCTCCATTCCATGATACGTTTCTCCCGCCAGCACCCGGCGGATCTGCTCCTGCTCGAATTGCTTATGTTTGAAAGGAGCGCCGTAAAAAGCGCCTTCCATCCGTTCGTCCACGGCATAGATTTGAAATCCCATGTTTGCGACATGAGCCAAATAATTGTCTAAATCGAGATTAGGAGTTTGCTCGAACAGGGTCCGGATTTCTTTGCCGATATTCCATATTTTTTGCTCGTGATAAGATTTCATATAAGACATGTAATATACGTTCGTCAGGAGGAGGGCAAGCATACTGCTTACGATGGCGATGAGAACGAAGGTGACGACGATGCGGAAATAGAGCGTCCTCATCTGACGGGAACCTCAAGCTTATATCCCAGGCCGCGTACAGTGCTGATCACAAAGTCGCCGGTTCGGTCGTGGAACCGTTCCCGCAAACGTTTAATATGCACGTCGATCGTACGGCTGTCCCCTTCATAATCCGCGCCCCATATCAATTGCAGCAGCTGCTCCCGCGTAAAGATCCGTCCTGGATGGCTCGCTATTTGCGACAGCAGCTCAAATTCTTTTAACGGTATCATCATCGTATCGTCCCCGATTCGAATTTCATAGCTTTTGCGGTCGATCAGAACGCCGTTCAGCCGGATCGTTTCCGAAGAGACTATATTATACCTCCGCAGCAGCGCTTTGATGCGGAACAGCAATTCTTTCGGCTCGAACGGCTTGACGATGTAATCGTCCGTTCCCGAGAGAAACCCTTTTTCTTTATCGTCCAACTCGCCTTTGGCGGTGAGAAGGATAACGGGAATATCGTAATGCTTGCGAATCATGCCGCAAAGCTCCAAACCGTCCTTCCCGGGCATCATGACGTCGACCACGGCCAGATGGACCTGCTCGTTCTCAAGCAAGCGCATCGCTTGTTCCCCGTCTTCGGCTTCGACTGTCCAATAGCCTTCTTTGTTCAAAATAAACCGCAGCAGTTCGCGAATATGAGGATCGTCATCCGCCACTAGAATATGAATTCTCATTGTGCACCTACTCCTATTTTTATGATCTATCATTCGACATCTCGATGAAGATTATACCAGAGGACCGTACGGCAAATGCAAATCGGACGGAAGGCTGCGGCCGGATGTTCGATCGTCTCGAAAGCTATCATTTATTCATGATTTTTACCGAAAATAGCAACTTATCATTCCACATTGCGTAGGAAACTAGTAAAATATACATATGACTTCAGGTCGGGGAATATTGCCAGAGGAGGATGTGCAGCGGCTATTATCGATGTCGTTAAATACGACGGTCCTGCCAATGTTTTCGCTTGGAAGCATCCGAATAGCGAATTAAGCACATGGACGCAATTAATCGTCAATGAAACGCAAGAAGCGGTCCTGTTCAAGGGCGGGGAGGCCCTGGATCTGTTCGGCGCGGGGAGGCATACGTTAAGTACGCCCAATATACCGTTGCTGCAATCGTTGATCAATATACCTTTCGGCGGCCGGTCGCCTTTCGCCGCGGAAATATGGTTCGTTAATAAATTGAACACGCTCGATATTAAATGGGGAACGGCTTCGCCGCTGCAGCTTCAAGATCCGAAATATAACGTCATTTTGCCGGTGCGATCCTTCGGACAGTTCGGTCTCCAGATCGAAGATGCGCGCAAATTTTTGCTGAAATTGATCGGCACGCTTCCTATATTCGACAAGGAGGCGATGACGAAATATTTTCGCGGCGTGCTGATGATGAATATTCGCGAACTAATCACTTCTTATATCGTACATAAAAGAATCAGCATTTTGGAAATGAACGCTTTCATCGGGGAAATTGCCAGCCACGTGATGGAACGGAGCGCTTCTGTTTTTGCGGAATACGGCGTCCGTTTGCTCGATTTCTACGTCGAATCGATCAATGTACCGGATGACGACCCGGCTACCGCGCGTTTGAAGGAAGCGCTGGCGAAAAAAGCCGAAATGGATATTATGGGTTATACCTATCAACAGGAACGCACCTTCGATACGTTGGAAGGCGCCGCGCGCAACGACGGTATGGGGGGAGGCGTCATGAATGCCGGCATGGGACTCGGCATGGGGTTCGGACTGGGCGGCAATTTGGGCCAAGTCATGTCGATGTTAACGAATCAATTCCAGGTACCGTCCGGTAAGAGCTGCCCCAGTTGTCATGCGATGAACGAAGGGGAGGCCCAATTTTGCGCGAGTTGCGGCTACCGTTACGCGCCGCCTGCCGCGGCGCAGACATCCGCTCCGCAAACGGTGACATGCAGCCATTGCGGCAATTCGATGCCTGCGAGGGCCAAATTCTGCCCGCATTGCGGAGATTTATATTCCGCATGTCCCAAATGCGGCGCCGATAATCCGGAGAACGCCGCGCGTTGCGGCCAATGCGGCACATCGCTCGGCCCGCAAATCAACTGCCATAGTTGCGGCGAACCGCTGAGCGGCGAAGCCAAATTTTGCATGAATTGCGGAACGAGCACATCGCTTACATGCAGCCGATGCCAACACGACATCAAGCCGAATCAAAAATTTTGTTTGGAATGCGGCAATGATTTGAGTAGGGGGTAGCGGCATGAACAAAGATCGGAGTTATTTAGCCATTTGGAATACGGTTTATATTCTGGCCGCAGCATTGACCGTTGCGATCGTTCTATGGATCGGGCTGCCGTTTGGGCGCATTTACAATTTAATGATCTCAATAGGCGCGCTGATTGTGGCGGAGTCGGCGATCTACGGCGTCATTCTCTATTCCTTGCTTCATTCCCGGCGTTTTCAGAAACAGGTTCCGGGATTTCTTGCTTACGGCACGGTGGCCGTCTTGTATTTTCTTGCCGCTTTCGTGATCGTCTTGTTATTTTCGCCTTTTCATTCGGTCTTTTCGTATTTCATCATTCATGCCATCGCTTTTATGGCGGCAGCCATTTTGTTCGGCGTTGTGGCCGTATGCGTCAAATATATTGAACGCCAAGAGCAGGACACCAAGGTGCAAACCCAGCTTATCAAGGAGATGCAGCTGACGATTTCGGCCGCGAAGCGGAATCTGGAGATGTGCGATGTGAAGCAGAGCGATTTGCTCCGCAAGCTCGTTCATCAATTGGAGGAGAAGGTGAAATACAGCGATCCGGTAACTCATGCTTCCTTGTTCGAGACGGATCAGCTTCTGCTTGAACAGATGCGCGAACTGGAGGATCGTTTCCGTTTGCTCAACGAGGTGGAGGAACCGTATGAAGAAACGGCCAAGCTCGGACGGTCGATCGAACATATCGAGCATTTGCTGGAGCAGCGCAACCGGCGGCTTATTCAATTAAAGTAAAAAGTGGGGGAGTTATGTGATTCTTTACCGGGTCATTGTCGGTATTTTATGCGTAGTCGGTTTTATTGCTTTTTTTCCAATCGGACTGGCCTTGCTGCCTCTTTTGTTCTTTCCGGTTCGCAAAGGAAAGCGGATGGACGAATTGAAAATTGTCGGGAGCGTCTTCCTTGTCCTCTATATCGTAGGATGCATATTCTTCAAGGCGAGCGAACCGGAAGAGGATATTGTCACCATCGGGATCGGTTTAGCTTTTATTCTTTGGATTCCCGGGCTCATTTTCTTTATTGTCGGCAACGCAAGAGAGAAGAGGAAGCTGGAGAAGCAACATATTTGGTACCATCAAGCGATTACGATGCATGGCGTGCGCTCCGTCCCCGCGCTGGCCCAAATGGCCGGCTTGAGCGTACAACAGGTTGCGGACGACTTGAAGGAAATGATTCGGACGCAAAAATTGTTTGGAGCGACGATCGATGAAACGGCGGGCACGATTCATCTGTTCAACGATCAAAGACCAAACGTTGCTGGAGGAAACGATATGGGGCGAAACAATGCTGCAATGAACAATGTTGCAACGAACAATGCGGGAGCAAACGTTTGGGGAGGGACCGGTTTTGTGAGGCGAACGGAGACGGTGACGCAGACACAGACACAGACGCAGTCACAGACGCAGACACAGACGACGACATATTATTCCTCGAATGGCGTCGGACCGGCCCCTGGCGTTGGCAAGGAATCGGCCCCGCGCACTCCCGTGAACGTCAATTGCAAAGGATGCGGCGCGAGCGCCCAAGTATATCCCGGCGAGAATAAACAATGCGAATATTGCGGCTCATTGGTGCAGTAATATGCGTTACAGAAAGCTGCGGTCGTTGCGATCGCGGTTTTTTTGCTGTTCGCGTCCGATCGAAATTCGCTTAGGGCTGCAATGTTCGCGGTCCCGGGAAGGTCTTATTTTCCTCTCGCTTGTGTTACAATGGAAAAAATTGTTTTTCGGGGGGCTGGTTATGGGATTGTTCGTGACAGGCGTCGTTTTGCTTGTTGCCTGGATATGTGCATCGCGTGTCGTTGTTCTAACGGGAACGGGCGAGTGTAATAAAAAGCCGGAAGGAAGGGCTGCAATGCCTTTCTTTCCGGCTTTTTTAGGGGGTTGCCGCCCGAAGTGCCATCATTAGCGGTAAAACCCGGAGCTATTTTTCTCATATCAAGTAAAAAATGTAAGTTAGCGGTATTTTGCGGAGTTAAGCTTGAGCGGACTTGACGAATTCATTGATCTGCAAAAGATTAACGCCAACTTTTACCGTTAATGTTCATATAGAGTGCGGGAGCGATAAATTAACTCCACATTTTGGAGCTATTCGCGACGGAACAGTGACGCGCACTTCCCGTTCGCGCGCAGATCGCTCGCAGTTACATAAAAGTAACGCGACGGCCGCAACGCTAGACGCCCGAGTATGCCATAAAGCCCCCGTCGACGGGGACGGTAATGCCGGTGACGAAGCCGGACATGGACTCGTCCGCCAGCCATAGCAGCGTGCCGAGCAAATCTTCCGGCTTGCCGAAGCGGCGCATCGGCGTATGGGCGATAATTTTCCGGGAGCGGTCGGTGAGCGATCCGTCCTCGTTCGTCAGCAGCTTCTTGTTCTGCTGGGTCAAGAAGAAGCCGGGCGCGATCGCGTTCACGCGGATGCCGCTTTCGGCCAGATGGACGGCAAGCCACTGCGTAAAGTTGTTGATGGCCGCCTTCGCTGCGCTGTAAGCGGGAACTTTGGTCATCGGCGAAGGGGCGCTCATCGACGAAATGTTGATGACGGTCGCTCCTTGTTTATGCAGCATTTGTTTGGCAAAGATTTGCGTCGGGATCAAGCTGCCGACCAAATTCAAATCCAGCACATTGCGGAAACCGTCTACGCTGATATCGAAAAATGTGGTGACTTCCGGATTGTCCAAGTCCTCCAATGCAAAAATTTCGTTCGTCGTATTCGCGCTCGGATGATTGCCGCCGGCGCCGTTGATCAATATATCGCATGAACCGAGCCGGTTCAGCACCGTTTCGGCCGCTTGCCGGACGCTGCTCGGGTCCGTGACGTCGCAGGCGACGGCGATCGCTTCCCCTCCGTCCGCTTCGATTTCTTCCACGACCGCACGGCCCTTGGTTTCCGTACGGTTTAGAATTGCGACGCGGGCGCCTTGCCGCGCCAACTCCAACGCCATCGCCCGGCATAATACGCCGGCACCGCCCGTAACGACGGCGACTTTGCCCGCAAGCGAACGATGTTTGGCTAGTTCCGTCATACCGGCGCCACCTCCGTCATGCCGGCTTTCTTTTTCCGGTACGCATCCCATAAGCCCCATAAATACATGATGCCGAGCGCCCTGTCATACAGCCCGTAGCCGGGTCTGCATTGTTCGCCCCAAATATGTCTGCCGTGATCGGGACGGGCGAACCCATCAAAGCCCAAGTCGTGATATGCCTGCACGACGCCCGCAATATCGACGGTTCCGTCCTCGGTCCGGTGCGAAGTTTCGATGAAATCGCCGTTCTCATATACGCGTACGTTGCGGATATGCGTAAACGGAATGCGGTCCGCAAATTCGCGGATCATCGCGATAATATCGTTATTAGGATTAGCGCCGAGCGATCCGGTGCATAACGTAATGCAGTTATAAGGGCTTTCATGCATTTGCAGGTACCGGCGTATATTGTCTTGGCCCGTAATAATGCGCGGCAAACCGAAGATCGGCCATGGCGGATCGTCCGGATGAATGGCCATTTTAATGTCGTGTTTGGCGGCCACGGGAATAATTTCGTCGAGGAAGTATTGAGCGTTCGCCCATAGATGCTCCTCGGTGACGCCCCGGTACGCCTCGAACAATTCCGTCAAATATTGAAGCCGCTCCGGCTCCCAACCCGGCATCGTCAGGCTGGAATTTTCGTTAATTTGCTTCACAAGTTCGAACGGGTCGATGTTGTCGATTCGGCTTTTCTCATAGAAAAGCGCCGTTGAACCGTCGCTCGTTTCCTTATGCAGATCGGTGCGAAGCCAATCGAATATCGGCATGAAATTGTAGCAGATCACTTTGACGCCGGCTTGGGCCAGCTTCTCGATCGTTTTTTTATAGTTTTCGATATACTTGTCCCGGGATGGAAGCCCAAGCTTGATATCTTCGTGGATATTAACGCTTTCCACAACTTTAATATGCAGGCCGGCCCGGTCCGCCGCCGTTTTGACCGCCATAATTTTGTCCATCGGCCATTCTTCTCCGGCAGGGACGTCATGCAAAGCCCATACAATGCCTTCCGTGCCCGGTATTTGTGTAATCTGATCGAGCGTAACCGTATCGTTCCCTTCGCCGAACCATCGAAATACCATCTTCATGAATGACACACCTCCGCTTTTGCGCTTACTTGAAATAAGTAGGGAATTTCTGCTTTAACAACGCCTGATCTTGGATCGTCAAACTCATATGTTCCTTCATTAGCCGCTCCGCCCGTTCCGCATCGCGTTCCCGAATCGCTTCCGCCATATGAAGATGCTGCAAATACAAGTGATCCCAGTGATGATCGGCAGCGAGCCTCAACATGCGGCTCCGGTTCAGATGCGCATTAATATGCTGCATGGCCGCCCATGTATTGCTTTTCCGGCATCCCTCGAATAGCGTCCGGTGAAAGGCTTCGTCCAGTTCGAACATTTTGCGGTAATCCTGTTGAACGATGCATGCGTTCTGCTCGGCGAGGTTCGTATCGAGTTCCGCAAGCCTGTCGTCGGGGAAGCTCTCGCAAGCAAGCCGGATGACCGCTTTCTCCAACTGTTCGCGCATAAATCTTGCTTCCTCGACCAGTTCCGGATCGATCAGCGATACGAAGGTGCCGCGTTGAGGGTAAACTTCAAGCAGCCCTTCCTGGGCCAGACGAACGAAGCTTTCCCGTACCGGCGTCCGGCTGACACCGAATTTGAGCGATATTTCTTTTTCCGAGATCGCAGTGCCGGGGGCTAACTCGCAGAGCAAAATTTGCTCTCTCAAGGTTAAGTAAACGGCGTCCCGGGTCGAGACCGGCTGCGGCTTCACCGAAAAGTTCATTTGTTCACCTCCGCGGCAGCAATTTGATACTTCCATACTACCATACAAGTGTGGTAGCATGGAAGTATCAAATTGCAAAATGATTCTAATCGTTAGGAGGGAAGGCAATGGCCCCATTGATTCATGACGATTGGCTGCTTCAGAACGGCAGCGCACGAATTTTGTTCCATGACTATGCGAATCGTATGCCGATTTACGATTTCCACAGCCATTTGAACCCTGCGGAGATCGCCGGGAATAAGCAATTTCGCAATATGACGGATATTTGGCTTTCCGGAGATCATTACAAATGGCGGGCGATGCGTTGGCTCGGCGTGGAGGAACACCTCATTACAGGCGAAGCGTCGGATAGGGACAAGTTTCTCGCATGGGCGCGCTGCGTTCCGCAAACGGTTGGGAATCCGCTTTATCATTGGACGCATTTGGAATTGACAAGGTACTTCGGCGTGACGGAACTGCTGACGGCCGATAATGCGGAAACCGTCTGGGAGCGATGCAATGAGCGGTTACAGGACGATTCTATGCGGACTTGCGGCATTCTGAAACGGTTCGACGTCAAAGTCGTGTGCACGACGGACGATCCGGCCGATTCGTTGGACGACCACCGCGCCATTCGGGCAACCGATGCGATCGAAACGGTCGTCGCACCGACGTTCAGGCCGGACCGGCTGCTGGATATCCGCAACGGCCAATTCGCGGATAGCGTCCGCAAGTTAAGCGAAGCGGCGGGGGCGCCGATCTTGAATTACGAGCAATTTATCGCTGCATTGGGCGCGCGCATTCGTTATTTCCACGAACAAGGCTGCCGTTTGTCGGATCATGGCTTCGGCGAATTTCCGTTTGTTATGGGCGATGAAGGGAAAGCGGCCGTCATCTTCGGCCGCGCGCTGCAAGGGGAGGACATTACCGTCGAGGAAGCGGGCGTATTCCAAACGAGGACGCTTCTGGAGCTTGGGCGGTTGTATCATGCGCAAGGCTGGACGATGCAGCTTCATATCGGGGCGATCCGGAACAATAATGCGAGAATGTTCGCGCAAACAGGCAAAGACAGCGGCTTCGACTCCATACTCGATTTTCATATGGCTCGCACTTTGAACGGCTTCTTGAACGAGTTGGACCGCAGCGGAAACTTGCCGAAAACGATCGTTTACACGTTGGATCCGAACCAATATGAGATGATTGCTTCCGCGATCGGCAATTTCCAAGCGGCCGGCATCCAAGGGAAGATTCAACTCGGTTCGGGCTGGTGGTTCCACGATCAGAAGGAAGGAATGCTCCGGCAGATGAAGGCGCTGGCAAGTATCGGGCTGATCGGCACATTTGTCGGCATGCTGACGGACTCGCGCAGCTTCTTGTCGTTTACGAGGCATGAATATTTCCGCAGGCTGTTGTGCAATCTGTTCGGCACATGGATCGAAGAGGGCGAACTGCCGCGCGATTATCCGTTTATCGGCAGCATTGTTGAGAATATTTGCTATCATAATGCGAATCGTTACTTTGGCATCGGATCGTCCGAATGACAGATGAAATAAGAAGGCAGGCTCGATTGCGGAGCCTGTCTTTTTTATATGTCAAAACGCAGCATGTATAAAATACAACATTCCAGCCTGCCAACGTTGTTTTATTCGCCTTATGTTGTACAAAGTACATCATTTTCAGCAAAAACGGGCCGTTTCAGGCGAAATTCCTGTATGTTGTTGCACGAAATACAACATGACAGCCCATCATCGGCTCATACCTTCCATGATGTTGTATAACGTACAACATGAACCTACGGTAAGCAACGTCTTTTGCGGCTAACGGATCCATGGGACGCTATCTGAGCAACATTGAGACGTTTCAAAATGTAACGGAAATGAGAAACCTTATTTACGGTGCTTCGTCCAATTTTCGCTAGAAAAGCAACGAATAAGTGCGCTGAGATCCGTTAGAATTCGCAAGCACCGCTTTTTTCCACTTTAAGGTCTTCCAGTTCCGTTACCCATTTTGCCGGCACGATCACACCGCGGCACGCGGCGGCTCTACAGTCGCTACACCCAGCCTAGCGCTCTAACCGTTTGGGCGACAACGAAAGTGACGGCGATCGCGATCGACAGCGGGATGACCGCGGAAAGCACGGTCCACTTCGCGCTTTTCGTCTCTTTATAAATATTAAAGAGCGTCGTTCCGCAAGGATAGTGGAGCAAGGAGAAGAGCATCATGTTTAGCGCCGTCAGCCAAGTCCAGCCATGCTGCAGGAAGATGCCTTTAATATTGTCGAGCCCGTCGGCATCGACCATCGCGCCCGAAGACAAATATCCCATCAACAAAATCGGCAGCACGATTTCATTCGCCGGCAGACCGAGTATGAAGGCCATCAAAATAAATCCGTCAAGACCGATCGCATGGGCGAACGGATCGAAAAACGCGGCCATATGGTTCAGCACGCTGTCTCCGCCCACATATATATTTCCTAATATCCAGGTAATAATCCCGGCCGGCGCGGCTACGATCACCGCACGCGTCAGCACGTTTAACGATTTGTCCCGGGAAGAGAGAAGAATCGTTTTCCATATTTGCGGACGGCGGTACGGAGGCAGTTCCAGCGTGTAATGGGTCGGCACGCCGCGCAATGCCGTTTTGGACAATACCCAGGATACGGTCAACGTGACGACGATGCCAAACAGCACCATCCCCATCACGACGAGGGCGGTTGCGAAAGTCTGCAATCCGCTGGCGACGCCGGCCGCCATAAATAGCGACGACAGCAAAATGAGCGTAGGCCAGCGCCCGTTGCAGGGCACGAAGTTGTTCGTCAGAATGGCCAGCATGCGTTCGCGTGGCGATTCGATAATGCGCGTCGACAAAATCGCAGCGGCGTTGCAGCCGAATCCCATGGACATCGTGAGCGCCTGTTTGCCGTGGCCGCCCGATTTTTTGAACAAACGATCCATATTGAACGCGACGCGCGGCAAATACCCGAAATTCTCCAGCAGGGCGAAAATCGGAAAAAAGATGGCCATCGGCGGCAGCATCACGCTAACGACCCATGAGGTTCCGCGGAAGAAGCCGAGGACAAGAACGCCATGCAGCCATTCCGGCGCGTTCAGTGCTTGGAAACCGGCGGTCAGATACCCTTCGACAATTCCGAACAGGCTGGCGATCCAACTGGAAGGATAATTCGCCCCTGCAATCGTAATCCAGAACACGATCCCTAATATTGCAAGCATAATCGGGAAGCCCCAAATTTTGGACGTGACGATTTTGTCCAAGCTGTACGTGGCGGCCAATTTGCGTTTATCTTCGTAACGGACGGCTTCTTTGCATATATCGTGCGTCGTCCGGTAAATATCGCTGACGATGCCGTCCCGAATCGCATCCCCGTCCGCGGCGTTTCGCGCCAGGCCGAGCAGCGCATCGAGCGGGTCGGGCGAATTAGTGGCAAGCGGTGCGCCCATAGCCGACAACCTCCTCCGCGACGCGTTTCTCATGCGTTCCGTTTATTCTCGCCTTGATCGAGTCCAGCAAGCTTTCGTCGCCGTCCAGCAGACGAAGCGCGATCCATCTCGTCGGAAACCGGGTGCCGAGCTGTTCGCGAACGATCGGCTCGAGCTCGGCCAGCTTGCGCTCGATAGCGTCGTTATATTGAATTTGCAGCGGCGACGGAACGATCGCGCCCGATGCGACTTGTTCCATCCGGTCGAGCAGATCGTCGATCCCGATTTTGTTGCGTGCGGAAATAGCGACGACAGGCACGCCGAGCCGCTTGCCGATTTGCGCAATATCGATTCGAATTCCGAGCCGCTTCGCTTCGTCGATCAGATTGATGCAAACGACGACGCGGTTCGTCATTTCCATCACCTGCAGCGCTAAGTTCAGGTTTCGTTCCAAGGAAGTGGCATCCAGCACGACTACGGTTACGTCCGGCTGTTCGAAAATGATATAATCCCGCGCCACCTCCTCGTCGGCGGAGTTGGAGTAAAGAGAATAAGTGCCGGGAAGATCGATCATGCGGAAAGTCGATTCGCCGCGGACGAATTCCCCTTCCGCCATGTCGACCGTTTTGCCCGCCCAGTTTCCGGTATGTTGGCGAAGTCCCGTCAACGTGTTGAACAACGTGCTTTTTCCGGTATTCGGATTGCCCGCCAATGCGACGGTGTATCGATTCATGGATGCTCGCCTCCTATCGTTTCCCCATATATTAGAGAGCTTTCTTCCTTGCGCAATGCGATCGTCGTATTATTCACCCGAAATGCGATCGGATCGCCAAGCGGACTTTTCTGCAGCACGGTGACGACATTGCCCGGGACGAATCCCAGATCGAGCAGCCGTCTGCGCAGCACGCCCTGGACATCGATGCGGTTCAATCGCAGTTCGGTTCCAATTTTCGCTTCGGATAACGGAATTGCGGATAAAGACATCAAGCTCATCCTCCTGTTTTCCCTAAAGACAAAATGTTTACTTAAGGCAAGTTTTAAGCAACAATAGATCATTGCTTCCTATAACTTAGTATAGGTCAATAGTGTTTCCTTTGCAACAAAAATTTTCCCTAAAGCAACATTGGCGTTCGGTTTCAAGCTTCTCCTGCCGCATTGTAGTTCCATTATACGAAGGGATGGCGTCGGATGATGATTGGCTAAATAAAAATATTCGATAAGCGGTGGGTTTCATATGTCCCGATCATGCGGCGAAACGGTTCTAAAAAAGTTTGAGCCTAAATGCCTCTTTTTTCCGCGCCGTCACCAAATATGACCGACAGGGCGTTTATGAAAATGAAAGATGAAGAAACGGAGCCGCTCACTTGAGCGGTTTTTTTCATAGAAAAAAATTAAACTTTTCGCGCAAAAAAACGAACTTTCTCCCCGCTTGTTGCCGCCCGCCGCAAAATGATCTAAATATAATGAATGTTTTCCGTAAACGATTCTATTCAAGTTCCCGTGAAAGCGCTATATACTCGGGTTACGCCACGGCAATGCTGCGGGGTTGCAACGATCGTTCGGCGAATTGCGGAAGAAAAGGGGAGGATGACCGTCATTATCGAATGGCTATGCGGGGTACGAAGCGAGGACGGAGACAAAGAAGAGAAGGCAACAAAGGATAGGAAAAATTGGAAGCGCTGTCAAGGTATTTCCGCAACAATGCGGATGATGCCGAGGAGAGCGGAAATAAAGGAGGGTATAAGCGGAAGATGAGAAGAAAAAGCTTGTTGTCGTTCGTATAACGCAGTCCGAATACGATCGGCTATGCGCGCAAGTCCCTGGGGTCGAGGAGCCTCATCCGGGCGTTCGAGTCGAGAGCGTAACGTTGGACCGGGAAGAAGCGGAGCTTGCGATAGGGAAGGAATTGCAGCTAACGGCGACGATTTCGCCGAGCAATGCGGACGATCCGTCCGTCGTATGGTCGAGCAGCGACGAAACGGTAGCGGCTGTGGACGCGGCGGGCAAAGTTACGGCGCTGAAGGAAGGCATCTCCTATGTCAGTGTGACCACGGTGGACGGCGGCTTCACGGCGATCGGCAAAATCGTCGTCAAGCAAGACGCAACGCCGGAGATCATTCCGGTCACGGGCGTCGCGTTGAATCAAACGAAAGCGTCCTTGCGGGAAGGAGCGCAGTTGCAGTTGACGGCAACGGTCTTGCCTCAAGACGCAACCGACAAAACCGTGACATGGGCGAGCAGCGATGAAAAAGCGGTGACGGTGGACGCAACCGGGAAAATAACGGCATTGCGCGCGGGAACCGCCACAATTACGGTGACGACGGCTGACGGCGGTTATCAAGCCGAATGCGTAGTGACGGTAGAGAAACGTTCGTCCGGCGGAGGAGACGGCGGATCCGGCTCCGGCGGCGGAGGCGGTACGACAGGCAGCCAGCCGGATTCGGCAGAGGATAAGGCGGAGGAGCAGGAGCCTGAGCAAGAGTCCGGACAAACGCCGGAGCCGGGCAGCGAACCGGAAACGCCGCCAGTGAGAACCGAATTTGCCGACACGAAAGGGCATTGGGCGGCCGGCTATATTGCCAAACTGGCAAGCAACCGCATCATGGAAGGCTACCCTGACGGCACGTTCGGACCGAACCGCCCGATGAGCAGAGCGGAACTGATTGCAGTCATTTGCAGATTGCTCGGGTTGGAAGCTGTGCAAGGAGAATTCGCATTTACGGATACCCGTCCGGACGCATGGTATGCCGGATTTGCCAATGCGGCGCATGAAGCGGGAATTGTGCAAGGGTATGCGGACGGAACGCTGCAGCCGAACCGCAATGTGACGCGGGAAGAAGCGTTCGCGATGTTGTATAGAGCGCTGAACAAGCGATTGGAAGTTTCGAACCGCGAAACCGTTCGCTTTGCCGATCACGAAGACATTTCCGCTTGGGCGGAGGAAGCGGTTCAGGCGCTGATTCAAGCGCAAGCCGTCAAAGGTTATCCTGACGGCACGCTGCAACCGAAAGGGCATATTACCCGTGCCGAAGCGGCGGCGGTACTGATATATTTTTTGCCATAACGTAACTTCAAGAAGATGGGCTGCCCGTAAATCATCGAAGATGATCTCCGGGCAGCCCCTTCTCCGTTCAAAGAAGGAGCGACGGTTAACGGTCGCTCCAGTTCCATAACCGCACTTCGCCCAGGCGAATCGCGGCAATCCAGTCTTCGCGCTGCAGCTTTAATAGTTCTTTGGTCGGGCCGGTAACAGCTACCCCATACAGCTTGACTCCATTTTCCTCGAGATAGGGAATCCGCTCATCCAATTTCAGGTCAAACGCCGCATGATTCGCAATCCTTTTATACTTCTGCAGCAAGTACAGCGTCTTCATAAAATTTTCTTCCCGGATGGTTCCGTCAAGCGAGTCGACCGGAGGAGCGGAATAGCCCCTTGTGACAACTTTCCCCAATATTCCGCGTTTCTCTACCGTCTCATCCGTCATCTTCCAGTCGTCATGATGCCACATCGGATAATAGGGAAAACCTATCGGACCCAATGATCCGGAATCTTCTCCGGTGTATACGGCAAACCATACGGGGGACATATTTTTATCCTCGAACAGCTTCAGAAGCTCCCCGGTCGAATAAAATCGGTCCAATGAAAGAAAAGCTTCCGCCACCGTACCTTCAGGCAGCTTGGCGAGGGTCGCCCATTCGGACGAAGGCTCCTTGCTCTTTTTCTTTTCCCCTTGCTGCAGTCGATCGCGGTCAGGATTAACAAAGACGTAATTTTGCGGTTCCGTTTCCGTTCGCCATATGATATCTTTGCCGCGCGGCAGGCCCAAGAACATATTCATGGAAAAATCGCCGATATTGATGCGGGCATCGCCGATTTGTTTATTCAGTTGGCCTTTGTAATCGACGTTGTAATAAGCATTTGTATGAGAACTTAAATTGACGGAAATATTCGGTTGGGTAACGGCAATGGCCGAACGGATGATGTCCCGATACAGTTCCATCCTGTTCGGAGTACCCGTACTGAAAAACAAGGCGGTAACGACCGAGCTGACAATCGAAAAGACGATAAAAATCGCCAGCGCCATGAACGCATTGCCGATTCTTGCCCGCCACTTCCCTTTCCGAATAATCTTTCTTTCTCTTCGGGCCGCTTGGGGATCGCTCCGGTCTTGCGGAGGTTCTTGTCCGGCCAGCCGTTTTTCTTCTCCCATGACCTCGTCCAAATAAGCTTGATAGGCTTCCATCTTCCCAAGCTCTCTTTCCACTTCTGCCTTTTCCTCGTCTGAAAGCTTGCCCTCGGCATAATCTTTCAGCTGCCGTTTAAAACGTTCGGTCAATCGACATCATTCCTTTCCCGATTTTGCCGCAGTTTTTGCCTCGCCCGGAACAGCAATATTTTAAAATGGGACAAACTGATCTCCATCACGTCGGCGGCTTCTTTATAGGACAGCTGATGAAAATCGTACAGCAGTAAAGCTTGCTTTTGATTGTCGGGCAGGCCGGCAATCGTCCGTTCCATGCCGTCCCAGTATTCCTGCCGCATCAACTCCGTTTCCGGGGTGTTGCCATCGGCAAGCTGTTCGAAAAAATCCGTTTCTTTCGCATCGCTTCGTTTTTCTCTTCTCTTGAAATCAATAAATGCGTTATAAGCTACCTTAAAAAGCCATGGTTTGATTTTCTCTTCCCGGCACTGTTCCAAAAATAAGTACGCCCGGTAAAATGTTTCCTGAACCAATTCCTCAGCTATATGATGGTCGCGGGAAAGGGAGAGCAAATAACGGTATACGTCTTTCATGTATTGCTGATATATCGCATCCAACGAATTTCGTTCCATTGACTCCCCCCTTCACCCTATACACGTTTTATTTCGGCAAAAGTTACAGCCCCTTGGGCAATGATGAAAAAAAAGAGCGAATTTAGCGGAAATTGACCACTAGCCTCGCTCTTTTTACTGAAATCTTTTAACTGTTGTCGGTTAAAATCGCTCCCCATTGCGGATTTCAAACAAATAGAAGGCATAATCCGTCGGAACGCCGGCGTGGCCCAACTGGCGCAGCATCGCCGTAATATTGCCGCGGTGATACGTTCCGTGATTGACGACATGCTGAATAATTTCCGAAGGACGGGTATCCAGCGACCCATATTTGGGATGATGAATGGTCATGGCCTCGTCCAAATTCGGATGTCCCGACAGGAAAGATTGATACCGCTCCCCTATAGCCGCGTACAGCTTCTCGGTCTCCTCTAGTCCGATGTCCTTCGATTCCTCCGTCCAACGGGCGATCTTCGGAAAGATCTCATTATTTTCTTCACCGGAAACGACCGCGAACCACAAGTTGTCGGTAATATAAATATGAGCGAGCACCTGGGAAACGGTAGGGAAGACGCTTTGAATTTCCATATCGCAAATATTTCTCGGAAGCTCTTTCAGGCGGTCAATCACCTTTTGGTTCGCCCAAACGTGATAACGATACAATTCCAATGCATGATGTTTCATCTGATGTAGTCCTCCTTTAATTGTTTTCCTTGTTCAATCATAAGCCAGCCCCCCTGACAAAGCCTGTCAGTGAAGCTGCGACTCCGTTTCGTAGAAGATGGCCAGTTTTCTAGCCGTTTCAGCCATTAACTTTCTAATTCTTTCCGGCTCCAGCACGCGGATTCTCGTCCCGAATGTCATTAAATACATTGGAATGTATTTTTCCAAGGTGGGGGCGTCGATAGCAAATTGTACTTCCCGATCGAAGCGTTCTTTCAAGTAATCCATTTTCCCATAACGGAGGCCTCCCTATGTCCGTCATTATATTTGCCGTTGTTTTCTCATGCTTTCACATTAACCAATTGGCGGCTTTTTGTACACACCTTCGCGCGGGAGAGTTGGATTTTATCAATAGCAAACAAAATTACATGTTCTGTTCGAAATTGTTGTTACTTGCCCCGACCGGATTATCATTCACAAAAGATCCGTTAAAATCTTGCAGGATGTCCATGGAAAAGTACATGTTCCCCTTGTGAGGAGGTATGATATAACAGCTATTGAGCTTTAAAAAAACGCTTTCAGGGGGAAGGCCGCTGGCGAATCGCGGTATCGGCGATGAGAGGAGGCGTGTATTCAAAGGCTAGTCGAAAATGGATCGGATCACTGACACCCGGAAAAGCTGAATCCGGCCATCGGACGAAGTTATTTTTGACAGCGGTTTCAATGTGTGCCATGTACCGCTAAGGCCGACGGCTGTAAATCAAAAGGAGGATGTATGAATGAGCAGAAAGCATACCGCCAGAAACAGGATATGCTCTATCGCAATGGCCGCTTTGCTGTTGTTTGGTTTGTTTCCCGCATTCGGTCTGCCGACCGCATTCGCCGATAGCGTGAATACGGTCTATGCGGCCGCCTACATGGGGGCGAAGACAACGGCAGGAACGACTTTGCCTGACAATCTGGAAGTTGACGGCCAGAGTGCGCCTGTAACCTGGCATATTGGCGAGGACACCTTTGCCGTGCCTTACGATACCGTGACGGTTACCGGTACGGCGGGGGGCAGGGCGGTCGTCGCCAATGTGGAAGTTGTTCCGCCCGCGAGCAATCCTTTGGTTTACTTCGTGGATAGCGGCAGAGGCGGCGATTCCGTAGGCAACGGCCCTGCTGTCTCGCCGCTGTATGAAGCGGTCAAAGAGCTGACCGGCGAACATTTGCTCAACCAAGCGCCGGATCAGAAGTATGCCGGCGGAACGAACGGCTGGGGGTTCGACGATTCCGTACACAAGGTGAAAAACTCCAAAGACGGGGGACATACGGACCCGGCCGCCGACCCATCGATATGGGTTGTCGGACTGCGTGCCGCCAACGACCATATCATTTATCAATTAAAAGCTCCTGAAGCCGGAACCTACACGCTCAGCAGCGGTTTCCACGATTGGTACGGCAACCGCTCCCGCGTCATACGGCCCAGCATTCAGTATCAGGATCTAGGCGGCGGTACGCAGACCGTCCATCTTGACCAGTTCAATACCAATGCGACCCGGTTCATTTCAAGCGAATTTACGATTCCCGAGGACATTGACACGAGCGTTCCCATGACGTTGACCTACGCTTACGTGTCCGGCGAAAAACCGATCTTGAGCTGGTTCTCCATTGCCGAGGGCGGGATCAAAGGCATGATCGAAGACGCCCGGCAGAACGCAGCGTCCATGGTCAAGATTTTGTTGGACGGCAACGATATTAAAGCCGACAATGTCAACGGCCTGACGTTCAAAGGTTTCGGCGTGCTGAGCGCCAACAGCACCAGCGCGCTGTTGATGGATTATAAGGCCGAGCATCCCGAGGCTTACGCGGAATTGCTGCAGATTCTATTCGGCGGAGAAAATCCCATCATGACGCATGTGAAAATCGAGATGGGCAACGACCGCAACAACTCCACCGGTCCGGATCCGGCCACGATGCGTACGGCCGACGAAGAGGCCAACGTGACCCGGCATCCCGGGTTCCAGCTTGCGGCCGACGCCAAGGCGGTGAACCCGAATCTCAAAGTGAGCATTCTGCGCTGGAGCGCTCCCGCTTGGGCGGACAGCAACGACAAAATCTATACTTGGTATAAAAACACCATTCTGGCCGCTTATCGCGAGTACGGCTATATGGTCGATTACGTCAATCCCCATATTAACGAGCATGCGCCGGATTTGACGTGGACGAAACAATACGCCGAGCGGGTCAGAACGGATAACGAAAGTTTTGCGAACGAAGAAGAGAAAGCGCTTTATCATCGCATCGAAGTTATCATTTCCGATGAAGTCGGGATCGGCTCCTTCGGCGGCAGCATGGTGAACGATGCCTCCCTGCGGGATGCGGTGGCGGTCGCCGCCTACCATTACAACACCGATGACGACAGTGCGGGCAATTTCAAACGGCTCGCGGAGCAATTTGACATTGAGGTTTGGAACAGCGAGGCGCAGGCTACCTTCAGCAACTCGTCCTTCCGTCCCAACAACAATACGAAGGACCCCGCAGTGGCGGGCACCGGCATAGGCGGTACAGGCAGCGCGCTGGAAATGGGCAACACCATTATTAAAGGGTTCGTCAATTCCCGCCGGACGCATTTTGTGTACCAACCGGCCATTGGCTCCTTCTACGAAGGCGGGCAATATTCCTTCAAAGAATTGGTCAGCGCGCGCGATCCGTGGTCGGGCTGGATTCACTATGACGCGGGCCTACTCGTGCTCCGGCATTTCAGTTGGTTTGCGAAGGCAGGTTGGGAGAACGAAAATAATAACGAGGGGATCTGGAGAGCGGTTGCGCAAGCCAGCTACACCGGCGCGACAGGCACGAATCCCGTCAGCGGACGCAACGGCACCCCGAGCTACATGACGCTCGCGGCTCCGGACAAAAGCGACTTTTCGACTGTTATCGTGAATGACAGCGAATATGAACGAATTTACAAGCTCCAGGCGGTGAATATGGGCTATACGGGCACTCCTTCCCTGGAAGTATGGGAAACTCGCGCGGCCGACGAGGGAGAAGCCTTCAACAGCAATTATATGAAGTTTCTCGGAAAGATATCGGCCGATGGCGGGGGCGTTTACACCGTGCGCGTCAAACCTTATTCGATTGTGACCGTTACGACATTGGAAAATAACGGGAACGATGCATATCATATACCGCTCCCCGTTGAGGGCGAGCGCACGGTGCTTGACACTGATGCGACAGGGTCGGTTCAAAATACCGAGGATCGTATATTGTATGCAGACGATTTTGACTATTCCGACAAAACGGTTCCGGTGATCGGCGAAGGCGGCCAAATTACGGGCTATCAAAGCTATATCGAATCACGCGGCGGCCCGAAAGGCGCAATACCCCGCTACAGCCATGATCGCAACGGCGCGTTTGAGGCGTATCTGGACGAGCAATCCGGAAACTATGTTCTGCGCCAGCAGTTGGATCGCGGGCTTATGGGACTTGGCGGCACGTGGAACAACGGCGAGCCCGTCACAGCGATCGGCGATTACCGGTGGACCAACTATAAGGCCAGTGTCGACGTTTCGTTCGAAACGAACAATACGCAAGGCGGCGCAAATTACGCCGCGATTGGCGCCCGATATCAGGGCGGCGGCAGCTCCCATACGATCAACGGCACGCCTTATGTACTGAAATTTTGGTTCGACGGCGGCTGGCAGTTGCTGGTCGATGGCCGTTCCGTGGCGAACGGCAATGTCGCGAGCGGTTCCGGCGGCGTGAAGATCGACGATTTTGACGACGCTTATAACGCATGGCATAACATTGCCGTTCAAGTTGCGGGCAATCAAGTGACAGCCTACCTGGACGGCGTGGAGCTTGCCTCCTATACCGATCCGAATCCCAAGTTGTCCGGCCGGGTGGATCTTGGCAGCGGATATTATCACGTCCGTTTTGACAATTTGCTGGTTGAAACGGTGGAAGGCTACGCGCCGTACTATTCCGAGGCGCTTGACGATCTTGAGATGCACGATCTGGCTTCCGCCCCCGCCCCTAAGCTGACTTACAGCGGTTCGTGGGCGCATGATAACGGCAAGGGCATGTTCCATTATCAACGCTCCCTTTCTACCAGCCAAGGCGCTGATGCTGCGCTGGAATACACGTTTGTAGGCACCGGACTGGATATTCTGGGCCCCAACGACGGTTCGGCGAAGCTGGAGGTGACGGTGGACGGGCAGATCGTAGCGGCTTCAGCCATTGCGACGGCCTCTAAGGAATTGTACCAAACCTTTACGCTTCGCGGGCTTGCATATGGCGAGCATACCGTTCGGATCAAGGTATTAAGCGGCACCTTGGTTGTGGACGCCGTGGCGGTTGTTTCCGGCGAAGTGAAAGGTACGCCCGATACGGCTGCTCTCCAAGAGGCGGTAGCAGAGGCGCAAGGCATCGACAAGCTGGACGAATTCCGCGACAGCGACTGGCAGCTTTTTGAAGCCGCGCGGAACGCCGGTCAGGAAGCGCTGGATCATCCTGTTTCCTACCGATTGGATCAAGAGGGGGCCGAACAACTCGCGGCACGCCTTGTTTTTGCCCGGAACCAGTTGTTTACGGGCGATATACGGGAGCTTAGCTCGCCTCATTATGCCGCCGTCTACGTCGGCGGGGCGCCAAATCTCCCCGAGAAAGTGGAGGCGACACATGAAGACGGATCGAAATCGTTCGTGACCGTCAATTGGAATTTGGACGGCGTCCGTTTCGACACCGCCTATGAAACGGTAACCGTAACAGGCACTTACGGAAGCCTTGAAACCGTTTGTTATGTGGAAGTCGTACCTGAGGACATTCTGTATTTCGTGGATCTTAACGCTACGGCAAACGGCCTGACGCCTGGACATACGGCGGGCAACACATTGGGCTACGATTCGCCCGCATACACTGCTGTCGCGGCTCTTGCCGCTGCGGCCGGCAAGCCGCTTCTCAACGATGCCCCGGACCGGATTTACGATACGGCCAACGGTTGGGGCCATAGCGGTTACAACGCTAGCGGCACGCCGTCCATATCGTACAAAGGGATTTCAAGCGGCCCGTACAGCAAGCAAACCACGACGGGGATCTATACCGCCAATCAGATCGGAGCTGCCCTTACTTATACGTTTGACAATTTGCCTGCCGGCGAGCATATGCTAACTCTCGGCACTTACAGTTGGTGGCCTGATTATTCCCGCACCGAAGAAGTGTACCTTGAGTACGGCAATCAAAGCGTGCTTGTGGGCACCGTTACGCTCGACAACAATTCGTTCGACGCAGTAGAAGGGTATACCTTCTCTATGGCGGAAGCCGGACCATTGACACTGAAGCTGAAGGCAGTGCAAAGCAACCAGTCGCCGATGCTGTCCTTTGTGGGAATTGCGCCGGTCAAGAGCCCGGAAGCGGATACGACGAAGCCGGTCATTACGTTGCTTGGCGAGCCGGTTGTCCATGTGCCAGTCGGCGCGGACTACACGGATGCGGGCGCGACGGCACTTGACGATCGGGACGGCGACATTACGGACCGCATCGTGACTACGGTAACTAGCAGCGCATACGGACTAACGGCAATCGATACATCGATTCCGGACGTTTACACGGTCCATTATAATGTGAGCGATGCTGCGGGCAATGCGGCCGACGAAGTGACAAGAACGGTCATCGTATCGGAAGATGTCGAAGCAGATGTGACGAAGCCGGTCATTAGCTTGTTGGGCGAACCGGTTGTTCGCTTGCCCGTCGGCGCAAGCTATACGGATGCAGGGGCAACGGCGATGGACGATCGGGACGGCGACATTACGGATCGCATCGCGATTACGGTGACCAGCAGCGTAAATGGCGAAACAAAGCTCAATACAGCGAAAGCGGGAACGTATACGTTCCGCTACAATGTAAGCGACGCAGCGGGCAATGCGGCTGACGAGGTGACAAGAACCGTAATCGTCTATAACACGGATCGCGACGACACGGCAACGACTTCGTCGTCGAGTACCCCGGCAGCACCATCAGAGCCTAAGAGTCCGGCGAAGCCCGAGATCCCATCGACGACCCTGGTGCTTGACGCAGACGATTTGCGAGACGCAGTCGATGGCACGGTGATCGTCCGTATTTCGGAGAATCAAGATACCGTCATTCTTCCGGGCAATATTGCGGAAATTCTCGGAGATAACCGTCTCCGGTTTGCGAGGCCGAATATGACCATCGAGTTCCCGGTCGAATCTCTGAAGACCATCCAAGCCGCTGTACTAGGAGATGAGGCCGAAGAGGCGCAGATTCATTTCTCGATGCGGCTCGTTCCGAAGGAAGAAGCCGCCCGGATTGTTGGCAACTCTGCTGCCCATCGTACGGCTCATTTGACGACGGCAAGCGATATGTATGATGTTAACATGCAAGCCGTTGGTGCGGACGGAGCTTCCGTACCGGTAACAACCTTTGCCGAGCCATTAACGATTGCGTTTCAAGTCGATCCGAATGCCGATCCCGATCTGTTGGGCATTTACTATATTGCGGAAGACGGATCCCTTAAGTACGTGGGCGGAACGTTGGCGGACGGCATCATAACTGCGAAGATTCAACGTTTAGGGAAATATACGGTTCTGGAATACAACAAAACGTTTGCCGATGTAGGAGAGAGCCACTGGGCGATGGAAGCCATTAAAAAACTGGCGGCAAAACACATCATCGAAGGGGTCGACGCGACTCGTTTCGATCCGCAAGGGAATGTAACGCGAGCGCAATTCGCAGCGATGCTGGCACGCGCGTTGGGGTTAACCGCCGCAGGGAGCATGACGTTTACAGACGTGGATCCCGATGCATGGTATGTCGAAGCGATCGCGAAGGCAAGCAGCGCCGGAATCGTGCTTGGGCGCGATTCGAGCACATTTGCGCCGAATGCCGTCATAACCCGGGAAGAAATGGCCGTTATGATCGTGCGTGCGTATAATTATTTGCACGGCGCAGAGGCAGCCGCGGCAAATTCAAGCTCGTTTAGCGATACCGATCGAATTCAAGCTTGGGCTCGGGACGCTGTGGGAGCCGCGCAGGCATGGGAGCTCATTCGAGGACGCGGGAATAACCTGTTTGCCCCGAAAGAGACAATGACGCGAGCGGAAAGCGCACAAGTGATTTCGAATCTTCTGGATTAGGCAAAGCTGATTTGCGTAGGCGAGTCGGCGCCAGACATGGCGCTGGTTCGCCTTTCTTTTACCCCAATAGTCCGAGTTGCCTTTGCAACCCTGAAGCAAGTTTATTCGAAATATCATACACAAATCGCGATTTCGAGCATTGATTCTGTAAATGTATGCGGCTAATCAATCGGTAGATGCGGAAAAGTTGCTGCCGATTGCCATCCTGAGCGAGCGGAATTTCGACAGAAGGATCGTTAAGGAGACACCCGAGGCTTAAGGCAAAACGCAGACAAGCTGCCTTCCGTCAGCGGGCGACAGCCTGTTTCTCTTTCTTTATTTCCTGAATTCCGGTATCGACGAACGCGGGCACGGCGATTTTTTGGGTTGCCTTCAACAGATGGTCGATCAGCAGATGCCCCCAGTCTTGCTCGTTCTGCGAGATGACGGAAGCGATTTGTCCGTTATGGACCGCTTCCTTAATTTCGGGAGTCAGGCCGAAAGCGACGGCGTCGCGGTTCAATCCTTTCGCTTTCCAGACGAGCACCGAGGTCGAGCCGGAGATGATGTCCATGGAGACCAAGGCGTCAAAATGCGGATGATCGTCGATCATTGCCTCCATATCGGCCAGAGCCTGTTCGCTGCTTCCCTCATGGTATCGAATCTCCAACACCTGGATATCCGTATGCTCCTCCAGATACAGGAGCAAACCTTCGAGCCGCGCTTGTTGAATTTCCATGCCGGCGAGCCCGGTCTGGACGAGCAGCATCCCTCTCCCTTTCAGAAGGCGCTCAATGACGCCGCCCATCGCCGTTCCGGCCTGAAAATGATCCGTGCCGATATAGGAGAGGCGCTTGCTGTCCGGCGAATCCGCTTCGAAGCAGATGACCGGAATGCCCGCCTCGACCGCCTTGTTAATGACGGGAACGAGCGCGCGCGAGTCGATCGGATCGATCGCGATCGCGTCTACCCGCTGCTTGATCATCGTCTCCATCATCCTGATTTGTTGCTCCAAATTAATTTCTTCCGGCGCTTTCACGATTAGTTGGATGGAAAAGGGCTCGGCCGCTTTCTCCGCTAATTGGGTTATCTCTTCATAGAACGGATGCGCCATCGGATAGACGATGCCGAAAGTGAAGAGCGGGGGACGCTCTTCCTTTGGCGCGGCAGGCGCCCCCGCAAGCGGAGGCGCTACTTCCTGCGAGCTCCCGCAACCCGCCGCCGTTAGAAGCGCAAGCAGGAACACGGCTGCCGGCACAATATGAACAAAAGGTATAGCCGCCTTCATCGTTATCCCCTTCCGACGGCATTCAGCGATTCGACTATCGTTCCCTGTTTGCGGAATTCCGTCGTCGTCATGCCGGTAACCCGTTTAAACACATTGGAGAAGTAATGGGCGTCGTTATACCCGACTTGAAAAGCGATCTCGTATGTCTTTGCCTGGGTCGATTGCAACAGCTCCATCGCTTTGCGGATACGGGTTTGCGTCAAATAATCGATAAATGTTTGGCCGGTCTCCTGACTGAATATTTTGCTTAAATGGCTCGGGCTCATTTTGACATGTTCGGCGGCATCCTGCAGCGAAATTTGGTCTTTGTCGTAATTGGAATGGACGTATTCTTTCACTTTCATCAGCAGATCGGCGTACCGGTCGGACGAGCGGGAGCGCCACAGCCAGAATTGCTCCGCGAGCCGGGTCAAATAAGCGCATGCCTCCTCCCACGTGCGTACCGCCTCGATCGATTTCTGAAATTGCGGCAGCAAGTCTTCATGCGGGTTCGGACTCCGGTACAACTCCTCGGCGGTCCGGAAAACCTCCAATGTAATATCGTTCAAAATATAATAGCCGATAAGGGAGGAATTCCAATCGATCAGCCGCAGCTCAGCCGCAAATTCGCGAACGAACGACCCGGTCTGGGCCGGTGAACCAACCTTCAGAAATCCGATGAACGAATTGCGGTCCAGGAAGATGCGCTGATTCAGCGATCCGCGGGTCGCCTCCCATAAATTGCGGCGGTTCTGCCTGGATAACCGGCGCCAATGCATATCCTCCTCGGCTTCCAAATAGGAAATGTGAATGCCTTGCAGCCGTTCTTGAACCGATCCGATACCGACCGCCATGAACAGATCGCCCGTTTGCTCGGATGAGGACTCCTGAAATTGCCGGAAAGGCTCCAGGAGGCTTCGCATCGTTTCCGGATCGTTGCCTTTGACGATCCAGACCGTTTTCGTGCGGCTTGCCTTGAACTCCAATATCTCTTCCCGGTGCCCCGCATGAAATTGCGGCAGCGGCCAGACCGCTTCCTGCGGCTCGTCGCCGGGAATCGAGCGGGTAGCGGAGATATCGTTCTGTTGAATGCGTACGTCCAGCATGGCTACGGCGTAATAACGCGCGATCAATTGCAAGGATAAGGCAGCGCTCGCGCGAATCGCATCGGAAGCGGCGAGAAGCCCGTTGCATAAATCGCCCAGCAGCTTCGCTTTCGACAGGGCCGCATTGTCCCGTTCGGATTGCCGCAACTGCTCGATCCGTTCCCGTTCGCTGCGTTCCTTGTCGATTTTCTCACCCACTTTGCGCAGAAGGCCGATCAAGTCCGCCGAGCTGACCGGCTTGAGGCAATACTCCTCGATCCCCATGCGGATTGCGCTTCTGGCAAATTCGAATTCGCCGTGTCCGCTCAAAATAATGATTTTCACCTCAGGCATCCGCTTGCGTACAATTTCGCTTAACTCCAAGCCGTTCATAAACGGCATTTTAATATCGGTAATCAAGATGTCCGGCCGCAACTGCTCAATCATCGGCAGCGCGACTTCGCCGTCGGAGGCGTCCCCGCAATACTCGAACCCCTCCTTCTCCCATTGGATGCAGTCCCGTATCGTTTCCCTGATCAAAATTTCGTCGTCGACCAACAATAATTTTTTCATCCGTCATCACTCGCTTTCGTCGGTATTCGAATCGTCACCGTCGTTCCTTCCAGTTCAACGCTTTCTACGCGTACCCCGTAATGTTCCCCGTAATAGAGCCTGATGCGCTGATGCACGTTATGGAGCCCGAATCCGCCGGACACTTCCTCCCCGGTTTCCGCAGGAATATGCCGATTCGTTAAGTTGGTGCGCAGCGTCTCCAGCTTCTCCGGCGTCATGCCGATGCCGGAATCTTGCACGGCCAGCTCGATGAACTGCCCGCCCGCGGCGCGTGCGGTGACGCGGATCATTCCTTTGCCCCGTTTGTTCTTCAGGCCGTGGTACAGCGCGTTCTCAACGATCGGCTGCAGCGTCATTTTTAAGATCGAATGGGACCGGATATTCGGATCCACGTCGATTTCATAATCGAGAATGTCGCGATAGCGCATTTGTTGAATGATCAAGTAGCTATGCACATGTTCGATCTCCTGCTCCAGGGGGATCCAGTCCAGCCCTTTGCTCAGGCTGATGCGGAACAGGCGCGACAGCGATTCGACCAAACGGATCACTTTATCGTTTTTGCCCGCTTCGGCCATCCAAACGATCGAGTCCAGCGTGTTGTACAGGAAATGAGGGTTGATCTGTGCCTGCAATGCGCGCAATTCGGCTTTCTTGATTTCTTCCTGTTCCTTAATGCTGCGCTCGAGCAGCGATTTGATTTTTCCCAGCATAATATTGAAGCTTTTGCCCAGATCGGCGATCTCGTCTTTGCCCGTAGGGTTCACCTTCGCTTCCAGAAACCCGGACGCAGCCAGCTTCATCTTGTTCTTCAGCAATTGAAGCGGGCGCGTTAGCCTGGAGGAAATGAAGAAATGGAGCGTTACCGCAAACGCGATGCTTAAGACGACGCTGACGATGATCAGTTGCCTGATCGAATTCGCTTCTTCCACGATTTCTTGCAGCGGCACCTGGCCGATGATTTTCCAGCCTGTCGTCGGCGAGGCCGATGCGAAAATGAATTTCGGGACTCCCTTCGAGCTGTCGACATATCCGGTAAGCGAACCTACCGCCAAACCGGATAGAACGGACTGTTCCGGGAAATGAACGCTTCGTTCCAATTGAGAAGGCGTGAAAATGACGCGGCCGTTTTGATCGACAATATAAAAAAAGCCGGTTTTGCCGATGGAAACGTTGTCGCAAAATTGCTTGACTACGGACACGTCCAAATCGATCACGATAAAGCCGATGACTTCATGCGTGATGCGTTGTTTGACGGCGGCCATAATGGAGATGACGTCTCGGTCCTCGTACGGCAGCCCGTCCAGCCTGTCCAGAGGGGAGGCGTCGGGCGGCGGAACGTTGAGCACGGCGTCGGGATGATTGGTCAAGTAAGCGAAATGCGGGTTGCGCAGCGGATTTTTGTCCAGTTGGAATACGCCTCTCCGTTCGCTGATGCCCCGGCCGTATAAATTGATCATTGTAATATTGAGAACGCCTTCGTATTTATACGTTTGGCGGTACGAATCCATCGTTCGCAATATTTCTTTGGCATCCTCGTACGTATCGCTCTGGGAAAAGAGAAAATGGAGCACGCGCGGATGCTTGCCGAGCTCCAGCAATTTGCCGGTATCCGTGAAAACGGTTTCCATCTCTTGCGCGAGCTGGTCGGCCACTAATACCGCTCCGGCTTTGCTGTTCGCATACACGGTGTTGTACGATTTCTGGTACGAAATGAGTCCGATTCCGATCAGCGGAATAACGGTCAAGATAACAAACATGGTAAGCAGCTTGGCGCGCAAGCTGGAGGAAATCCAATCGATCAGCTTCATCGATTTCTCGGCCCTTCCACGATTTCTTAATGTTAAAAATTATGAATGATCCGTATTGAAAACGCAATCATAAACAAAAAATCGCACCTTCGGCAAAAGAAATCGAACCATCGCTCCGCCATGCCGCCAAATCGATAAAAAATTGCAACGAACAACGATGAAACTCCGTATCCGGGGCGTTTGTAAGCGTTTTATAATCAAAACACGCCAGATACGTTGGTGAAATCGTAGGGGAGGAATAGACATGAAAACATGGAGAAAAACAGGGGTTGTGCTGGCTGCGGCGTTCATGCTGTTGTTCGCGGCGGCTTGCGGCAACAGCGGCGGCAGCGGATCGGGCGATAGCGCGCCGGCGTCGACGAATACCGGCGGCGAAACGCAAGGAAGCGGCCAGCAATCGGGCGATACGCAAACAGAGCAGGAGAATTCCGTCAATAAGAAGATTACGCTCGGATTCTCCCAGGTGGGCGCCGAGAGCGGCTGGAGAACGGCGAACACGAAATCGATCCAGGATTCGGCCAAAGAAGCCGGGTTTGAGCTGAAGTTCTCCGATGCGCAGCAAAAACAAGAGAACCAGATTAAAGCGATCCGCAGCTTTATTCAGCAAAAAGTGGATGTGATCGCCTTCTCGCCGGTCGTCGAATCGGGCTGGGACACCGTATTGAAGGAAGCGAAGGATGCCGGCATTCCCGTCATTCTGACCGACCGTGCTGTCGATTCCAAAGACACTTCGCTGTATGAGACGTTTATTGGTTCGGATTTTGTCGAGGAAGGAAGACGGGCGGGACAATGGCTTGTAGATCAGTACAAGGATGCGACGGAAGACGTCAATATTGTGGAATTGCAAGGAACGACCGGTTCCGCTCCGGCGATTGACCGTCAGGCCGGTTTCGCGGAAGTGATCGCTTCGAATCCGAAATTGAAAGTGATCGCGTCTCAGACAGGCGATTTTACCCGCGCCAAAGGGAAAGAAGTTATGCAAGCATTCCTGAAAGCGCACAAAAAAATCGACGTATTATACGCGCATAACGACGATATGGGACTAGGAGCGATTCAAGCGATTGAAGCGGCCGGGCTGAAACCGGGCGAAGACATCATCATCATTACCGTCGACGGCGTGAAGGACGGATTTATCGCTGCCAGCGAAGGCAAGATCAATTTTATCGTCGAGTGCAATCCTTTGCTCGGCCCGCAATTGATGCAGGCGGTGCAAGACGTTGTAGACGGCAAGGAAGTGCCGAAACGAATCGTTACCGAAGAGGGCGTATTCACTTCGGAAGATGCCAAACGGGAGCTGCCGAACCGTCAGTATTAATTTGCGAGTAACGGGAGAATCCGCTCCGCGCGGGAAGCTTGTCTTGTGCGCCGGAGCGGGATTTTCTTGAAGGGAGAGAATGTGCCAGATGAAGGAACTTCAGCCGATTTTACAAATGACGGATATTCATAAGCAGTTTCCTGGCGTCAAGGCGCTGTCCGGCGTCGACTTCCGTCTCTTCCCGGGCGAAGTCCACGCGTTGATGGGAGAGAACGGAGCGGGGAAGTCCACATTGATCAAAGTGTTGACCGGCGTCTATTCCGTCGACCGGGGAACGGTCGTCATGGACGGCCGGCAAATCGCCGTTCATAACCCGCAGGAAGCGCAGCAGGCCGGAATTAGCACGGTATATCAAGAGGTGAATTTATGTCCTAATTTGTCCGTCGCCGAGAACATCTATATCGGCAACGAACCGCGCCGTTTCGGACGCATTCGTTGGAAAACGATGAACGAACAGGCCGAACGGCTGCTTCGGGAAAGATTGCATTTGCAAATCGACGTGACCCAGCCGCTGCAAACCTATTCGGTTGCGGTGCAGCAATTGATCGCGATTGCGCGAGCTTTGAGCATTTCCGCCAAAGTGCTTATTTTGGACGAACCGACATCCAGTTTGGACCAGAACGAGGTGCGGCAGCTTTTTGCCGTCACGAATAAGTTGAAGGACGAAGGCTTGGCCATTTTGTTCGTTACGCATTTTCTGGATCAAGTGTATGAAATTTCGGATCGAATAACCATTCTCCGCAACGGAGAATTTGTGGGGGAGTATGCGGCGAGCGAGCTTCCCCGTATAGAATTGGTATCGAAAATGATCGGCAAAGAGCTCGATATGCTCGAACATTTGCCCAAACCGGCGGCGGACGGGACAAAGCCGGAAGGCGAAGTCATTCTGGAAGCGACGGGATTAGGCAGGCAAGGCTCCATCGAACCGTTCGATTTGCTGATACGCAAGGGTGAAATTATGGGGCTTGCGGGACTGCTCGGCTCCGGCCGGACGGAAATGGCGAGGCTGTTCTTCGGCGCCGACCGCGCGGATCAAGGCGAGCTGCGGATGTCCGGCAAGAACGGCATGCCGCATACCCCGAGGCAAGCGATCGACCGAGGAATCGCCTTTTGTTCCGAGAACCGGAAAACCGAAGGCATTATCGACGATTTATCCGTCAGGGAAAATATCATTCTCGCCCTGCAGGCGAGTAAAGGCTGGTTCCGGACGATATCCAGAAAACGGCAGGATGAGATTGCGGACGAGTATATCAAGCTGTTAAACATCAATCCGCCGGACCCGGAACAATTGATCCGCAATCTGAGCGGCGGCAACCAGCAGAAGGCGCTGCTCGCGCGTTGGCTGCTGACCGAACCGAGCTTGCTCATTCTGGACGAGCCGACAAGAGGCATCGATATCGGGGCCAAGGCGGAAATTCAGAAGCTCGTCTTGTCTTTGGCGCAAAAAGGAATGTCCGTTCTGTTCATCTCCTCCGAACTGGAGGAAGTGCTCCGGGTCAGCGACCGGATCGCCGTGTTGCGCGACCGCCGCAAGGTCAAGGAAATGCAGGGCGAGGAAATGAATCAGCAGCAAGTTATGCAGGCGATAGCAGGAGGGTAACGGTATGATGAAGCATCGGTTGTTTTGGCCGCTTGTCGTTTTAGCCGCGCTTTTATTGTTTAATTTGATTTATTCGCCCGATTTTTTCTCGATTAAAATGCGGGACGGCCATCTGTACGGCAGTCTGATCGATATTTTGAATTTCGGTTCGCCGCTCATTTTGGTCGCCATCGGAATGACGCTTGTCATCGCGACGAAAGGCATCGATTTGTCCGTCGGTTCCGTCGTGGCCATTACGGGCGCCATGGCTTGCCTCATGATCAGCCGCAGCGCCGATCAAAATGCGCTGGTCGTCGTCCTTGCCGCCGTCGCCGTTGCCGTCCTTTTATCGGCGGCGCTGGGGCTATGGAACGGACTTTTGGTTGCCGGCGCCGGCATCCAGCCGATCGTCGCCACGCTGATCTTGATGGTAGCCGGACGCGGGATCGCCCAGTTGATTACGGGCGGGCAGATCATTACCGTCAACAGTTCGAAATACCAATATATCGGCGCGGGCTCGCTGCTCACCTTGCCGTTTTCGATTTTTATCGTCGCCGCCGTGTTTGCCGCCGCGTCGTTCCTGACCCGGAAAACGGCCCTTGGCTTGTTCATCGAATCGGTCGGGTGCAAACCGACCGCCAGCCGTTTGGCAGGCGTGCGTTCGAAAACGGTCATGCTTGCGGTCTATTTGTTCTGCGGATTATGCGCGGGCATTGCCGGTCTCATTCTTAGCTCCAACGTTTCAAGCGCCGACGGAAACAACGCGGGACTGTGGTACGAGTTGGACGCCATTCTGGCCGTCGTCATCGGCGGAACCTCGTTGAACGGGGGGCGGTTTTATTTAACGGGGACGCTGGTCGGAGCTCTAATTATCCAAACCTTGACGACAACGATCTACATGGTCGGGGTTCCCCCGGAAATTACGCTTGTCGTCAAAGCAGTCGTCGTCTTGGCCGTATGTTTGATTCAATCGGAGCAATTCCGCGGCATGCTCGGCGGAGGTTGGGGCAGAGGGGCCCATTCGGCGAAGCGGGAGGTGAAGCGGCATGCTTAAACGCCAATATG
This sequence comes from Paenibacillus sp. MSJ-34, assembly GCF_018918005.1. Taxonomy (GTDB): domain Bacteria; phylum Bacillota; class Bacilli; order Paenibacillales; family Paenibacillaceae; genus MSJ-34. The sequence goes on from NZ_JAHLPR010000006.1 coordinate 86,415, forward strand.
TTCCGCTCTTCGTCACGATCGGCTTGTTCATGCTGATTTTCATTGCCGGTTCTTTTCGGTATGCGGGTTTCTTTTCCATGCAGGTGTTGCTGAATCTGTTGATCGATAACGCGTTCTTGTTAATTGCGGCAGTGGGTATGACTTTTGTGATCGTCTCGGGCGGAATCGATCTGTCCGTAGGTTCCATGATCGCGCTCACAACGATGGTGTCCGCCAGTCTGCTGCAGCAAGGATGGCCGCCGTATCTCGTCATTCCGATCGTATTGGCAATTGGGGTCTTGCTCGGATCCGCGATGGGGGCGATCATCCATTATTTTAAAATCCAACCGTTCATTGTCACATTGGCCGGCATGTTCCTGGCCAGAGGATTATGCTATGTGATCAGCATCAATACGATGACGATCGACAACGCCTTCTACACTTCCGTAGCGCAGACGAAAATAAAGCTCCCCGGCAGCAATTTCATCTCGATCAGCGTCATTATCGCTTTGCTGGTCGTTGCGATGGGGATTTACTTGGCCCATTATACGAAGTTCGGCCGCAATACGTATGCCGTCGGCGGCAACGAGCAATCGTCGTTGCTGATGGGATTGCCGGTAGGACGCACGAAAATGCTCGTCTACGGCTTTAGCGGGTTCTGTTCTTCCCTGGCCGGCGTCGTATTTACGTTCTATATGCTGTCAGGCTACGGACTGCATGCGAACGGGATGGAGCTTGACGTTATCGCGGCCGTCGTCATCGGCGGAACGCTGTTGACCGGAGGCGTCGGATACGTCGTGGGCACGTTCTTCGGCGTGTTGATCCAAGGCGTCATTCAAACGATTATCAGCTTCGAAGGCACGCTCAGCTCGTGGTGGACGAGAATCGTAATTGGCGTGCTGCTGCTGTTGTTCATTTTGCTGCAAAGGCTGCTCAGCGAACGCCGGTTTGCCGGGCGAGGCTGATCGAAGGGGATGCGAAAGAAGGATATTTGAGGACAACGAGCCGTTTGTCGCAAATCTCCTTCTTTTTGCTAGCTAGCGGAGCGGGTGAGGACATTGGAGATAATAGTTTACGAAACGATTGATAGCGCTCTATAATCTTAAATAATCGTCGTTCAGCGAACGCGGCATTTCGATTTTTCAGGTGGGGGGAGGCGGGCCGATGTATTTCCGGGGGAAGGCGCTGTTTTGGCTGCCGCTTTGTTTATTGATCGTCTTGTTCGGCTGCGAATCGAATCATCCCGATAGCGCGCCTGCCGGCGTGGCAAGAGGCGAATACGATAGGGATGAAGGAAGTCCGGATTCATCCGACGAGTCGATAGCGCCGCAGCGGCCGATCGTGCTCGGGTTTTCCCAACTTGGCACGGAAAGCGATTGGCGTAACGCGAACAGCCTGTCCGTCAAGGAAGCGGCGAAGGAAGCGGGGATCGAGCTATTGTTCGAAAATGCGGAGCAGTCCCAGGAGAAGCAGTTCGAAGCGATTCGGGGTTTTATCGACAAGAAAGTGGATTTAATCGCCGTCGCGCCGGTCGTGCAGTCCGGATGGGACGATATTTTGAAGGAAGCGCAACTGGCGGGCATTCCGGTCATTATTGTCGACAGGGCTGTCGACATTCTCGATGCGTCGCAATACGTGACGTTAATCGGCTCGGATTTTTACGAGGAAGGCCGGAAGGCCGGGAAATATTTGCTCGACAAAATGGCGAATTCGCCGGGTCCTGTCGGCATCGTCGAATTGAAAGGGACGGCCGGTTCCACTCCTTCGATCGACCGGGGCCGGGGCTTTCACGATACGATCGGGGAACAATCAAAGTTCCGGGTGCTTAAGAGCGAATATGTCGATTTCACCCATGAGCGGGGCCGGGAAGTGATGCGCTCGTTGTTGCAGGAATTGGGGGAAGAAATTCAAGTCTTGTATTCCCACAACGACGATATGGCGCTCGGCGCCATCGAGGCGATCGAAGAGTACGGGCTGCGGCCGGGCAAAGATATGATTATCATTTCCGTAGACGGCACTCGCAAGGCGCTGGAGAAAATGGTCCAAGGGAAGATCAACTGCGTGGTCGAATGCAATCCGCTGCTTGGCCCGAACCTGATGCAGGCCGTCAATGAATTGATGGAGGGGCGCACGCTGCCGAAGCGGATCGTGACTCCCGAAACGGTGTTTACGGAAGTCACGGCGGAACGGGAGGTGCACAACCGGAAATATTAAAGGCTGTTTTCGCGGAAACAGCCCTTTCTGCGTTCTTGGGACGGCGCCCGACCGTTAATTGCCGTTTGCAGCGCTTGCGAATGCCGTCGCGATTTGCGCGAAGTCGAGCTGCGAAGTGCGTTCCAGCACCAGGTCGGCGTGGGGAAACGCTTCTCTGTCGCCGATGGCGACGGCGAACATGCCCGCCGATTTGATCGCCTGGACGCCGGAAACGGCATCCTCGACGCCGATACAATAAGCGGGATCGACCTGCAGCATTTCGGCGGCTTTCAGGAACACTTCCGGATCCGGCTTGTTATTGGCGATTTTGCTGGAATCGACAATGGCGCCGAATTCGCTCTTCAAGCCGAGACGCTCCATCACGAAGAAGGCGTTTTTGCTGGCGGACGCGAGTCCGAGCTTGATGCCGCGACGCTTGATCTCGGAGAGCAGCTCGTTAATGCCCGGCAAAATGTCGCTTGGCGTCACTTTCTCGATCATCGTTTGGTACAGTTTGTTTTTCCGGTCGGCGAGTTCTTCCATTTCTTGTGCCGTGTACTCGCGCCGATCTTTGGCTTGGCTAAGCAGCAATTTCAGGGAGTCCATACGCGAAACGCCCTTCAAGTTTTCGTTGAATGCCCGGGTAAATTCGATGCCAAGCTCGTCCGCGATCGCTTTCCAGGCAAGATAATGATATTCTGCAGTGTCGGTAATAACGCCGTCCAAATCGAAAATAAAGGCTTGGATTTGTTCCTTCATCATAGGGTGATTCTCCTCTCAACGGTATGTGGCGCAGGTATTTTTGAACGATGGCAAGAGAAATAACTGCAATAATCAGGCTGTTGAAAAAGTGCTTTTGGGCAAAAACTATGAATGGGAAATCGCGTCATTGCTGGGTTTTTGCGCCTCCCCCTTTGCGGAAAACGGGGTTTATCGACAGCCTGAAATATCCAGTTAATAGTTCGATTTTCGATAATTTCAACACTAGCGTTGCATTAAATCTTCTAGCTGGGATGCGGTACCATGGAAATATAACGGATTTCCGAGGTCTTATTTTTTAAATTCCAGTCGAATATTTGGAATTAACGGATTTTCGAACCGTTACCATGTCGCGATCGGCTGAGAATCCTTGGTTTTGTGAAGTTTCGACAAAAATAGAGCCCTCAAAATCCGCTAACTCCGCCAAAATTGCGTTATTGGATCAAATAAGGCCTCCAAAATCCGTTAACCTTGTTCATCCCTATCGCAATCATCGGCTTGAAACGCAGTAAAACATCCGGTGCAACGCTAGTGTAATTTCAACCAGAAATAGCCGGAATAACTGGATATTTTCAGTTATTTAGTTCCATGGAAGCAAAATATATGAAATTAGCTGTATTTTTGCAGTTAGTGTGGTCGTCGATTTCGCAGCAAGCAGCTTACTAGACAGTCGCTTCCGCCGCGTTTAGTTCGCCTTACTGTGCGATTGCGCGTTCCACAGGCTGGCTTAGCTGCAAGGTCGTTTCAGCCCCGTACAGCTTCAGGCTCAATTCCCCGCCCTCCAACAATTCCAGTTGGACTCGCTCTTTGCCGATGCGAACCTCGATCAACCGGCCGCGGTAACGTACGCGGAACGCATATTTGTCCCATGCGTCCGGAATCGATGGCGCGAACGACAGGCCGGATTCCTTCAATCGCATGCCGGCGAAGCCGTATACGATCGCCATCCACGTTCCGCCCATATTGGCCAAATGCAGCCCGTCCTTCGTATTGCCATGCGTATTGTCCAGATCGAGCCGCGCGGTTTCGATGAAATAATCGTATGCTTTGGCATGGTAACCGATCTTGGAAGCCATAATGCTGAAGATGCAGGACGATAGGGACGAGTCATGCGTCGTAATCTTTTCATAATAATCGTAGGAACGAACAATCGTATCCGAATCCTGCTCGTCCTCCAGCAGAAAATGAGCGAGCACGGTATCCGCCTGTTTGCACACTTGATAACGATACAGCGTCAGCGGATGATAATGCAGCAGCAGCGGGTAATGCTCTTCAGGCGTATTTGCGAAATCCCATACCGCCTTGCGCAAGAACGTGTCGTCCTGCGGGTTGATGCCAAGCTCCTCGTCGTACGGCAAATACATCGCATCCGCCGCTTTCCCCCATGCTTGCGCTTCTTCGGCGGTTGCTTGCAGCCGCTCGCAGAGCGCTTTGAAGCCTTGATCGTCGTATTCCCGCAAAATGTCGAAGCTCTTGGCGGCCCACTTCAAATTATGTTTGGCCATCGCATTGGTGTAATAGTTGTTGTTCACCATGCAAGTGTACTCGTCCGGCCCTGTCACTTCGTCGATATGAAACTTGCCCTGATATTCGTGCCCGATCTCCATCCATAGCCGCGCCGTTTCGAACAGCACTTCCGCCCCGTATTCGAGCAAGAAGGAGTTGTCCTGTTCCGCGATATAATATTGGATATAACTGTACGCGATATCGGCGCTAATATGGTACTGCGCCGTACCCGACGGGAAGAAGGAGGAGCATTCCGTTCCCGATATCGTGCGCCAAGGATATAACGCGCCCTTCTTATGCCCCATTTCCCGCGCTCTCGCCCTCGCTTGATCCAGCTTGGAGTAACGGTAAAGCAGCAGTTGGCGGGCGATCTCCGGCTTGGTCATCAGGAACACCGGGAACATGTAGATTTCCGTATCCCAGAAGTAATGCCCTTCATAGCCTTCGCCGGACAAGCCTTTGGCGGAAATATTGCTGAATTCGTCTCTTCCGGCGGATTGCAGCAATTGATACAGGTTGAACCGGATGCCTTCCTGCAATGCCGCATCGTTCTCGATGACGATATCGGCCGTTTTCCAGAACTCGTCCAAATACTGTTTTTGTTTCGCTAACAAATCTTCAAAGCTTACGCCGGCAAGCTCTTCTTGCAACGCAACCCCCCGGTCGATCAGTCGGTCTTGATGGCGCAGCGTATCGGTATAAACGTTCCATTTTGCAAAAGAAACGGACTCCGATTCCTTTATCGCGAACGTATAAGTACTCACCGTTTCGGTTCCTGAAGCGAGGACTTGCACCTCGGGAGCGCGCTCTTGCTCATACCGGTGCGCGGTTACGCAAGCTACTTGCAGCCCGGACGCTTGCGTCTCGTCCATCGCATAAGCGTAATCGTCTTGATATCCGCAAGCCGCGACGGATAAACGCTTGGCATGTCCGGCTCCGACGCGCGGATCGTTCGGATTCGTATAGTTGCTTACATCGCCGTTGACAGAGGAGACGATTTTCACGGGGCCTGTAAAGTTGACAGATTCGATCCGGATGTCGATCGCGAACAACTCTCTATATTCGAAAGAAACGATTCTGCGAAAATGCAATTTAATCTCTTGGCCGGAGGGCGATTCCCAATGAATGATTCTCTCGGAATATCCCCGGTCCATATGAAAATTCCGTTCATAAGAACGAATCTTTCCTTGATCGAAGCGGAACATTTCCTCTTCGGTTCCGAAATAGATGCGTATGCTTTGAGCGTCGATCACGTTGACCAGCTTTTGCTGCGTATCGGGAAAGGCAAACAGCTTCTCGCCGTACGGAATGTCGGTGCGGTCGTGAAAGGCGTTCAGATATGTGCCGCGGATGCTGTTCATTCCTTCGGGATAACCTTCTTCGAAATTGCCTCGAACGCCCAAATAGCCGTTTCCTAGCGCGAAGAGACTTTCCAGATTTAAAAGTTGATCTTCGCGTAAGCCCGAATTTGATATGTTCCAAGTCATGTTTGCTGCTCCCTCCAAAGATAGTTCTTATGATTTGCATTTTATCCGCGAACGCTTTAAAATGATATTAAATTTTTTAGGAAATTGTTAAAATTTTTAGGTATGGCGAGGTGCAGACGATGGGTATAGATTTGTCATTATATTCTCCCGTAGTACGGCAATTTCTATCCGCCCGCATGAAAAACGTAGAGCAAAGCTTCGTTCACCCGCCGTTGGATTACGAAAGAGAATTGCTCGAGGCGATCAGGCTCGGCGATGAGAGTAAAGCGATGAGCACGATGAATAAAATCAACGAATTGGAAGGGGCGACTTTGGCCGCAGAACCGATCCGTTCGAAAAAAAACGCGCTGATCGCTTCGTGTACGCTCTTCACCAGGGCGATCATCAAAGGCGGGCTCGATCCGGAGACGGCATTCCAGTTAAGCGATACGTTTATTCAGGAAATAGAAAGAATCGGTACTATGGAGAGATTGGCTTATTTCGAATACGAGATGATCACGCAGTTTATCGCCGTGATGAAGAGGGAACAAGAGACCCTGGATTACAGCCATCTCGTGAGATTATCGATTTACTATATTCGGGAGCATATTTTCCAGGAGTTGTCCCTTGAACGGATCGCCAAGCATGCGTATGTGCATCCAAGCTATTTGTCGGACCGGTTCAAGAAGGAGACGGGCTGGACCATTACCGCCTATATAAATAGAAGAAAAATAGAAGAATCGAAAAATTTTTTGACCCATACGAATATTTCGATTTCGGAAATCGCCCTTCTATTCAAGTTTTGCAATCAAAGCTATTATTCGCATTTATTCAAGAAATGCACCGGAATGACCCCCAAACAATTCCGCAAGGAAGCAAGCCATGCGGAACCGTAAACAGCCTGCCGCGCGGCAGGCTTTTGTTAAAATGGCGCGCTTTCGGGGGCTTACCTCGTACATTGGGCTTCATAAGGCCGTTCATAGGCTATACCGCATCCCGCTTTGAAATTTTACGAGATTTTTCCCCGAATACGTTGACAATTGCGGAGAAACAGGTATAATCATAATTGTTGTAATTGATAATGATTATCATTATCTAAAGAAAAGCCAAACTTTCAATAAACTGGCATAACTGCAAGACGGAAATGCTGCCGTGCCAAATTGCTTTAGCACTGCAATACCGAAATACGGAAATGCGGCAACATTAAAGTACCTGCAACGCATTAACAATTGCATTACCCGCCGTACATGCAATTACATAACAAAATATGGCTACACGTAAGGGAAACGTTATGAAAAAAAGATATCTGGTGATCGCTCTCATCCTTTTGTCCTTCATCTCGCTATTGATTGGCGTAATCGATATATCCGTGTTCGACATATTCCGGTTAACGGAAGATCAATTGGAAATTATGATGATCAGCCGAATTCCCCGTTTGATCAGCATTATTATCGCCGGGGTAAGCATGAGCATTGCCGGCTTGATCATGCAGCAGCTCAGCAGAAACAAATTCGTTTCTCCGACGACAGCCGGAACGATGGATTCGGCGAGCTTGGGAGTTTTGGTTTCCTTACTGATCTTCGCCTCAGCGAGCATGATGTTGAAAATGATCGTCGCTTTTGCGTTCGCATTGGCAGGGACTTTCATTTTTATGAAGGTATTAGACAAAATTAAATATAAAGACTCGATTTTCATTCCGCTAGTCGGTCTGATGTTCGGGAGCATCATCGGTTCGATCACAACGTTCCTGGGCTTGAAATACGGCCTGATCCAAAGCGTGAATTCGTGGATGCATGGCGGTTTTTCCATGATTATGCAAGGCCGCTATGAAATGCTCTATCTTAGCATTCCGCTTGTCGCCGCCGCCTATTTGTTTGCGAATAAGTTTACCGTGGCCGGGATGGGCGAGGAATTTTCCGTCAACTTGGGGCTGAACTATAAACGGGTGGTCAATACAGGCCTGGTCATTGTCGCGCTCGTATCCGCCATCTCGATTTTGACGGTCGGCAATATCCCGTTTCTTGGCTTGATCATTCCGAACATTGTGTCGATTTATCAGGGCGATAACTTGAAGAAAAATCTTTCCCATACGGCGCTGCTCGGGGCTGTGTTCGTTCTGGCATGCGATATTTTCAGCCGTCTCGTCATCTACCCGTATGAAATCTCAATCAGTTTAACCGTCGGCGTCATAGGAAGCGGCATTTTTCTTTATCTGCTATTGAGGAGAAAGTCACATGAGTCATAAAACGAAGCTGTATATCCTGGCCGCTGCGGCGCTGTTGTTAATCGTCGTCTTCCTGTCCATCGATGCTGGGGGCAATTGGAGTTACGTCCTGGAGCGAAGAACCAAGAAAATATTGGCCATTCTGTTGACCGGCGGAAGCATCGCCTTCTCGACCGTCGTGTTCCAAACGGTGACGAACAATAAAATATTGACGCCCAGCATTATCGGGCTGGATTCCTTGTATATGCTGATTCAGACGTTCATCGTCTTCTTCTTCGGCTCCACGGCCTTGACGATGATGAGCAAAAACGTACATTTTCTCATCTCTGTCGGTCTTATGATTTTTTTCGCCGGATTATTGTACAAATTTTTGTTCAAAAGAGAAGGGAGAAACATCTACTTCCTGCTCCTTGTCGGATTGATATTCGGGACGTTCTTCTCGAGCATCTCGTCTTTCATGCAGATGATTATCGATCCGAACGAGTTTCTGGTGATTCAGGACAAAATGTTCGCCAGCTTCAACAATGTCAATACGGACATTCTCATACTAGCGTTCATTATCGTCTTCGCAACGGCGGCCTATTTTTACAGGTTCAATAAATACTTGGATGTCCTGTCTCTCGGCAAAGAGCATGCCATCAATCTCGGCGTCAATTATAACTACGTTGTCAAAAGAATGCTGATTATCGTCGCCGTTCTCACATCCGTGTCGACGGCTTTGGTCGGGCCGATTACATTCTTGGGCTTGCTGGTCGCCAATATCGCTTATCAGTTTATCAAAACGTACCGTCATCAATATATCATCGCAGGCTCCATGCTGATCAGCATCGTCGCTTTGCTCGGAGGTCAGCTCATCGTTGAGCGGGTATTCACCTTTTCCACCTCCTTAAGCGTCATTATCAATTTCATCGGCGGCGTATATTTTATTTACCTTCTGTTAAAGGAGAACAAGTCGTGGTAGAAGTCAGAAACGTTTCCAAACGGTACGGAAACAAAAACGTTGTTGACCAAGTATCCGTGAATATAGCCAAGGGGAAGATTACCTCTTTTATCGGCCCGAACGGGGCGGGGAAGAGCACCCTGATGGCGATGATCAGCCGTCTGATCTCCAAGGATGAAGGGGACATTTTCATTGAAGGGAAGGAGATCGGGCAATGTAAAAGCAACGATCTTGCCAAGCAGATTTCCATCTTGAAACAAGCAAACCATATTAATATCAGATTAACGGTAAAGGAGTTGGTTAGCTTCGGCCGCTTTCCGTATTCGCAAGGAAGGCTGACGAAGGAGGATCGGAAATATATCGACGAAGCGATAGAATATATGGAACTTGGGGACATGAAGGATAAATTTTTGGACCAACTGAGCGGAGGTCAGAAACAAAGGGCGTTTATCGCCATGGTTATCGCCCAGAATACGGATTACATCCTGCTGGACGAACCGTTAAACAATTTGGATATGAAGCATTCCGTTCAAATCATGAAGGTACTGCGGCGCTTGACGGATGAACTGGGGAAAACGGTCATTATCGTCATCCACGATATCAATTTTGCCTCCTGCTACTCCGATTACATTGTGGCGCTCAAAAACGGCAAAGTCGTGAAGGAAGGCACTACCGATGAAATTATCGATGCGTCCGTCTTAAAGGAAGTGTACGGGATGGACATTCATATTCAAGAAATCAACGGCAATAAAATTTGCGTGTATTTTTCATAATGAATCAAATGAAAATAATGAAAATAATTAGGGGTGTTTCGAGTGACTAAAAAACTAACCATGTTGTGCATGACTGTTTTGTTCATATTGGTAATCGCCGCATGCGGCGCTAAAAATTCGGGCGGAAACGAGGGCGATGCGAACGCGCAAACAACCGCCGCCGAAACGAACGTGAACGGTACAGAGAAAGAGGCCGAGGCTCCGCAAGAGGATGAAACGATTACGATTACGCATCAATTGGGCGAGACGCCTGTGAAGAAAAATCCGGGCAATGTCGTCGTATTGGACTATGGCGCTTTGGAAACATTGGATAAATTGGGCGTTGAAGTGGTTGGATTGCCTAAAAGCTCTCTTCCGCCGCATTTGAAAAAATTCGAAGACGCGAAATATACGGATGTCGGCACTTTGAAAGAACCTGACTTTGAAAAGATCAATTCCATCAAACCGGGGCTGATTATCATTTCCGGCAGAACATCCGAAGCATACGAGGAATTAGGCAAAATCGCTCCGACGATTTACATGGGCGTCGATACGAAAAAATATATGGAATCCTTTACGGAGAACGTAAACACGATCGCTTCGATTTTCGGCAAAGAAGACGAAGCGCAGAAGGAATTGGCAGCCATTAACGAATCCATTCAAAAGATTCACGAGACGGCAACGGCCGGCGGCAAAAAAGGCTTGATCATTCTAACGACGGGCGGCAAAGTCAGCGCTTATGGCCCGGGTTCCAGATTCGGCATTATTCATGACGTGGTCGGAGTCGCCCCGGTTGACGATACGATTTCCGCTACTACGCATGGAGACAGCATTTCGTTCGAATATGTCGTCGAAAAAAATCCGGATTATCTCTTCGTAGTGGATCGCGACGCGGTCGTTAGCGGCGAAAATGTGAAGCCTGCGAAAGAAATCGTCGAGAACGATCTGGTGAAAAAGACGAATGCGTATAAAGACGGCAAGATCATCTATCTTGACCCGAGCTACTGGTATCTGTCCGGCGGCGGATTGCTGTCCGTTCCGGAAATGTTGAAAGAGGTCGAAGAAGGCATCAAGTAAAAACGAATGCCGCCCGTTCCCTTGGCATTGCGATGGGAGCGGGCGCTTTGCGTTTCCAAGCGGGACGATAAACGATAAAAAGAGGAGGGTCAACGATGCCGAACATACCGGATCATATCGCGCCGGGGCTGCGCATTCTGTTCGTCGGATACAACCCGAGCATACGGTCGGGGGAGACCGGGCATCATTACGCCAACCCGCGCAACCGCTTCTGGACGATATTGCACCGCGCGGGACTGACGCCGCGCCTTTATAAGGCGGACGAGGACGGCAGTTTGCTGGAATTGGGGTACGGGTTCACGAATATCGTAGCCCGTCCGACGCGAACGGCCGCCGAAATTACCGCGAAGGAATATGCCGAAGGGAGAGAAGCGTTGCGCCGCAAAATCGAGAAGTATCGTCCGCGCATCGTTTGTTTTGTCGGCAAAGGCGTCTATGAAGCGTATAGCGGACGGAGAGACGTCGCTTGGGGTTTCCAGGCCGAGCCTGTCGTTCCGGGCGTACGCGAATTCGTCGCCCCTTCGTCCAGCGGCCTCGTACGCATGAAGCTGGACGAGATTGTTCACATCTATTTGCAGATGAACGATCCGGAGCAAAATTCGTAAAAAAACACAAGCCGACCTGAATTCGCTCCCTCCCTTCATGTATGCCAGTTGGTCTATAATGGACTGTAAGGTACATGGAATGCGAAATCGCCGAACGATCGCTCGAATGTAAATAAACGCTAAGGGAGTGTGTGGCCATGAGCAATATCGGTGTTTGGGAAAATGCGGAGCCAGGCGTCAAACGGAAAGTGATGCAGCCGGGAACGTCTCTCATGATGATGGAAGTTCATTTTGAACCGCTTGCGGAAGGATACGAGCATTCGCATCCGCATGAGCAAATGTCCTACTGTTTAAAGGGAAGCGTGGAATTTACGATCGAAGGCGTGAAAACGGTCGTTCGCGCAGGGGAACATATATGTATCCCAAGCGGCGCGAAACACGGGGCGAAGGCGCTGGAATCCAGCATATTGCTCGATTGTTTTACGCCGGTTCGCGAAGATTTGATCAAAAGATAGAAGACAATAAGGAAAAGCCCGGGGCATCGCTCCGGGTTTTTCGGTTTGCCGTTGAACGTACCGCAATTGACAAATCGGCGAGACATTATCATAATTATGAAATAATAATATTTAAAAAGTATGATGAATGAATGATGGAATGTTTCGCATTGATAGATGATTCTAATAAAAATGAGGTGCTTGTAATGCAAATCAATGTCACCCCGTCGGCAGTCGATTGCCTTGTCAACGAGTGGGACTTTCAGGAAGGCGATCATGTTCGGGTTTTCGTTAGATACAGCGGCGGGGGAGGCGAACCGTTCGCGCTCGGAATCGGCCGCGACGAACCGCGCGATCCTTTGTTGACGACGGAAGCCGGAAAGATTACATTTTATATGGAACGGCATGATATATGGTTCCTGGAAGGGAATAATATAACGATCGACTGCAGCGGCGGCGAAGATATTGAATTTCGAATCGGTTGAATTGCAATACATCGGGGCCGACGCAAAGAGGTGATACGCTATGGGACTGGGCATTGTCGTAGTGGAAGTTTGCGACAGCAATCTGCTCAGCGCGCTGGAACTGGAGGATCTCGAGACGTTGTATCCCGAAGTTTCCGTCTTAAGATTGGATTGTTTAAGTTTTTGCGGCCTATGCCGGCTTCGGCCGTATGCCATCGTTAACGGGAAGAGAGTGTTCGCCAAAACGACGGAAGAATGCGTCGAACGCATCAAGCAAACGATCGAGTCGGAATTGGCGGCTTTTTACGAGGAATAAGGAAAGACAGAAGAAATGAACCGTTTCTTCTGTCCTTTTTTCGGTTGAAGGGGCGATTATGTTGTACAAAGTGCAGCATATCGGCCCGTTTCGTCTTTGTAGCCCTAAGTATGTTGTAGTTTGTACAACATATTGGGGTCGGAACGTGGGGTTTCGCCATTCTGTTCGCGATGATGTTGTACAATGTGCAGCATAATGGCCCATATCGGCTTTGCAACCCTAAGTATGTTGTATTTCTTACAACTTGTCCCGTCCCATGCCGGGGGCGATGATTAGCCGGAAGCAGAAAAGGGCGAATAAGCTGCGACTCCGATGTTGCGTTACTACGTCGAAGGATGTTCCTTCGACGCTTTTTGACGTGCGCGGAAACGGCGGACTTTCAGCAAGTTGCCGCAAGCTTTATCGTCGCAATACCGCTTGGAGCGGTTGCGGGTGTCGTCATAATAAATCCATTTGCAATCCGGATTGTCGCAAATGCGGATGCGGGACGTCTCTCCTTCCGCCAGCGTACGGGCGAAAGACGCCGCAATTTCCGCCATCGTATGCGCCCAATCGGCCCGTTCCGCCGTCTGCTCCAACCGGAAACGCTCGTCCGTCCTGACGATGCGGCGAATGACCGGGCCCCGCGCCATCATACGGTTTAACAGCTCCAACGCTTCCAACTCCGGCTCTTGTCCGCGTACGATCGCTTTCACCATCTCGCGCATGGCGAAGCGGAGCAGCTTCAATTCCGCCATTTCCTCGGCGCCGGGCGAAGGAATCGAGGGCAAGCCGTGCTCCTTCAGCAACTGTTCCACCACTGCAGGTTGGTCGAGCCGGTCCTCGTATCGGCCGCTGCCGCGCCAGTCATGCCATTCGCTGTTTAGAAAGTCAACCCATAACATATCGATTCTACTCCTTTGTTACATAGTAACAATGAAATATCGTTTTTGCCAACTGCTTGACGCGAGCGAGATGGGTATGGTACATTTTCGTTGTAACTATCTAATTATTATTTGATGGTTACATATTTCTGTGAGGAGGAGAAACGATGAATAAAATCGATGTGCTGCTGCAAGAATGGGATTATTGTTACGTGACGGAGGATTGGCATCCCCCGCTGGCGGATGCGTTGGCCGGATTGACCGCGGAGCAAGCCGATTGGAGGCCGCAAGGGGAAGCTTCCAATACAATTCGGGAGAACGTCAGTCATCTGCTCTTTTTCAAGGAGCGGTTGCTGCGAAGGTTGAAAGGGGAAGACGCGTCCCGTTTCGATGCGAGCACCAATGACGAGACGTTTCTGAACGAATCGCAAGGATGGGAGGAAACTGTCGCCAACATCGAACGGGCTCATCGGGAAATTCGGGATATTCTGGCGAACTTGACGGAAGCTGATCTCGATCGCCCTATGCCGACGCTTCCCATAGCGAGACAAGTTGCCAGCCTCGTCAGGCATGACGCATATCACACGGGGCAAATCGTGCAAATCCGCAAATTGCAAGGATCGTGGCCGGCGCGCCGCTCGTTCGAATAACGCCGTTCATCATATCCGCTCAATCTGTTCTCGTCTTTGGCGGGGACTTTTTTTTGGCATAATTTCTATGAAAGGTTAATAACCTATAACAATTGTGAAAGAGACTTGGAGACATTCACATGGGTTGTTGCCCCGATATGGGGCCGGCGGCTGCATGTGTTTTTTTGTTTTCAAATTGCGGAAAGGAGTGCAGCCGATGACGACGGAACAATCGAGCGCTTTGCGGAGGAGGAAGCGGAGAGAGGGGCTGTTGGGATATGCTTTTCTTGCGCCTTCCTTGCTGATCTTTTTTTTCTTTTTATTCTATCCCATGATCAGATCCGTCTACCTTAGCTTGACGATTACAGACCCGCGCGGCAAAGTCGCCGCCTTTGTCGGACTGGACAATTACGTGGAGATGATTCAGTCCGGCCAATTTATGTCCAACATGAAAGTTACGCTGTTGTTTATTTTGTTTACCGTGCCGACATGCATCGTTTGGTGCCTGTTTCTCGCTTTCATCACCCATAATAAATTGCGCGGCATGAAAGCGTTTCAATTCATCTTCTCTTTGCCGATCGTCATTTCGGTAGGGACGGGATCGATTATATGGCTGCTTCTGTTTCATCCTACGGCGGGGATGCTCAACTATTTTCTTAGTCTGGCCGGCATCGGTCCGGTTCCTTGGCTGATCGATCCGTCCGTAGCGCTGTTATCCGTTTCTTTGATGACTGTTTGGATGAACATGGGGTTCATTTATATTTTGCTGCTGAGCGGATTGCAGGGTGTGCCGGACGAAATTTACGAAAGCGCCAAAATCGACGGATCCGGCCCGGTGCGCACGTTCGTCCGCATTGTGCTGCCATTGCTGTCGCCCGTTATTTTTTTCGCATTAATCGTTTCGGTGATCGGGGCGTTTCAGGCGTTCGGCCAAATCCACATCTTGACGAAAGGCGGGCCGGCGGGGGCGACCAACGTCGTCGTTTACTCCATCTATCAAGACGCGTTCATCAACTTCCGCTTCGGGACGGGGAGCGCACAGGCCCTGGTGTTATTCGCGATCATTCTGCTGTTGACCGCTCTCCAATTCAAAATATTGGAAAGGAAGGTGCACTACCAGTGACGCTAAGAAGATTGAACTATACGCTGCTGTATTTGCTGCTGACCGTGCTCGCGCTTATCGTTCTATACCCGCTCTTGTTCACTTTTTTCTCCTCCTTTATGACCGAGCGGGAAGTGTCGAATTATCCGCCGCCGATCTTTCCAAGCCAATTGTATATGGGCAATTTTCTAAAAGCGATCGCTACCGTACCGGTTCCGAGGTTTGTATTAAACAGCTTTATCGTTTCGGCGGCGATTACGATCAGCCAGATCGTGACGTCCAGCATGGCCGCCTACGCTTTTTCGTTTCTTCGTTTCCGGGGGAAGAACGCCCTGTTCATGCTGTTCCTGTCGACCATGATGATTCCGTGGGAAGTGACGATTATCCCCAACTATTTAACGATCAAAAGCTTGAACTGGATGGACAGCTACCAGGGGCTGGTCGTCCCGTTTATGGCCGGCGCTTTCGGCGTCTTTTTGCTGCGCCAGTTTTTTATGCAGCTTCCCCATGAATTGTTCGATGCGGCGAAAATCGACGGCTGCGGCCATATGCGCAACTTCTTTACGATGGTTCTCCCGCTGTCCAAACCCGCTCTTTCCACCTTGGGGGTATATGTGTTCTTGACGCATTGGAACAGTTATTTATGGCCGCTGCTCATTACGAACCGCGCCACGATGCGCACGGTGCAAATCGGCGTCGCCATGCTGCAATTCGAGGAAGTGATGTCGTGGAATTTGATTCTGGCGGGCGTGTCGCTCGTATTGCTGCCGTCGCTGCTTCTGCTTGCGTTCGGCGTGAAGCAGTTGGTTCGCGGCATAACCGCCGGAGCCGTCAAAGGGTAATAGAGGTAGTTCAAAAAGTCCCCTTTTGATCACGAAGTATATCTTGAGGCGGATTCGGCATCGAATCTTGCGTTCACCCTCGAAGTCCGGTGCTCATGTAGGTTTTGCCTACACTGCGCTCCTCCTTCTTCGGGTTCTCTCGCAACCTTCTCGGTGCTGAAAAGTTGACTTTTTGAACATTCAACAATTAAAAACTTTCATGTCGGTAAACCCGTCCGAATCATGCGGTCGGCTTCATCTCCGAGCGTTTTGGAATGGCGGGCGCGCATGGCGACGGATTTATCATAAAATTTCGTAATCGGGGGAGGCAAAGGAAACGTATGAACAAAAAAAGGTGGATCGGTTTGCTGCTTGCGGCGATGCTGCTCGTCGCAACCGCATGCAGCGGGGGCGGCGGAGGCGCAGGAAACGCCGGAGGCGAGTCCGGCGGCCAAGGCGAGGCGCAAAGCAACGGTTCAAGCTCAGGGGGAGCGACGAAAGTCGTCTTCTGGCATGCGATGGGAGGGGCGAATACGAAAGTGGTCGACCAGATGGTCGCTAATTTTAACGCATCCCAGGACAAAATCCGGGTCGAAGCGATCTTTCAGGGAACCTACGACGATTTGCTGAGCAAATTGAAGACGGCGATGGGGACGAAGGAAGCTCCGCATATCGTTCAAGTGTATGAAATCGGCAGCCGCTTCATGATCGATTCGAAGCTGATCACGCCGATGCAGACGTTCATCGACGCCGACAATTACGATTTAACCCAGCTTGAGCCGAACATTATCGGCTATTACACGTTCGAAGGCCAACTGTATTCGATGCCGTTCAATACGTCCAATCCGATTCTGTATTACAATAAGGATCTGTTCCAAGCCGCAGGTCTCGATCCGGAGAAACCGCCGAGAACGTACGAGGAATTGCAGCAGGCGGCAGATACGATTACCAAATCGGGCAAAGCGACCGGAGCGAATTTTGCGATATACGGCTGGTTTATGGAACAGTTCTTTGCGAACCAAGGCGCGGACTATGTCAATAACGGCAACGGACGCGAAGCGCTGGCAACGGAATCGTTGGTAAATTCGGAAGCGGGGGTCAAAACGTTGACCTGGTGGAAAAATATGATCGACTCGAAAGCGATGATCAACCTCGGCCGCAAAACCGACGATTCCAAAAAGGCGTTCTCCGCCGGCCAGGTCGCGATGATTCTCGATTCGACCGCGGCGCTGAAAGGGCTCGTCGACAACGCGGAAGGGAAGTTTGAGGTAGGCACCGGCTTTCTGCCGAAACCGGCGGATGCGAGCGGGGGCGGCGTCATTGTCGGCGGCGCAAGCTTATGGATGATGAACGACAGGCCGGAAGCCGAACAGAAGGCGGCTTGGGAATTCGTGAAGTTTGTTACGTCGCCGCAAGAGCAAGCATACTGGCATATTAATACCGGGTATTTTCCGATCACGAAGAAAGCGTATGACGAACAAAGCGTCAAAGACAATATGGCCAAATTCCCGCAATTCCAGACGGCGGTCGATCAGTTGCACCAGACGGAGCTAAGCACGGCGACGCAAGGAGCCGTGATGGGCGTATTCCCCGAAGCGCGCCAATTGGTGGAAGGGGCGATCGAAGAGGTGTTGAACAATCAAAAATCGCCGCAGGACGCGCTTGACGGAGCGGCGAAAGAAATTACCTCGAAAATTCAGCAATATAACAAAACGGTACAATAATCATGGTATCCGGATCGAAGTAATATAATTTTTGCGAGTTCGGCCCCCATTCCCTTGCGGATGGGGTTCTTTTTGATTTAAGATGGTTATAACGCCGAACTTATGAACTAAGGAGCTTCGAATCTATGATGACTTTTAAAGAATTTTTGCAAAGCCGGGGGTTTAAGAGGCTCGTTGCATTAGCGATTATCGCTTTGCTCATCTATGCTTTACATAGCATGCTCAACATGATCTTGATTACGTTCATTCTTACTTATTTGATGAACCGTTTGAGCTCCTCGATTACTAGGCGTGTAAGCAAAGTTGTGAGAATCAACAATAAAGTGACGGTTATTTTTCTATATGTCATTCTCGTGGCGGGGCTGTTCTGGGGATCGTACATGTATTTGCCCCGTTTGATTCAGCAACTGAACGAACTCGTGCAAATTATTATGACCTTTTACAGCAAGCCGTTCGAACCGTACGACAATCCGATCCTCAATTATATCATGGAATCGCTGCGCAACATCGATGTGGCGAGCTATGTGGACCAAGGGTTGAACTTTTTGCTGAAGAAAATATCCGACATCGGCAAATGGGGCTTGAATTTGCTAATCGCGATCATTATGAGCCTGTTCTTCTCGCTTCAGAAGGAGAAAGTGACGGCATTCACCGCGAAATTCAAATCGAGCAAAATCGGTTTCATCTATAATGAAATCGAATTTTTCGGCCGCAAATTTATTCATTCCTTCGGGAAAGTGATCGAAGTGCAATTTTTGATCGCGCTGCTGAACAGCGTATTCTCGGTTCTGTTTTTATGGATGCTGGGTTTTCCAAGCTTGTTCGCGCTCGGAATCATGATTTTTTTGCTCGGCCTTATTCCGGTCATGGGCGTCATCGTCTCGCTCATCCCGTTATGCGCGATTGCGTTTAAAATCGGAGGGCTGCTGAAAGTCGTCTACGTGCTTATCATGATTGCGCTGCTGCACGCCTTTGAAGCTTATGTCCTCAATCCAAAGCTGATGTCGAATAAAACGCATTTGCCGATATTTTATACGTTTATGGTGTTGATCGTCGGGGAGCATTTCTTCGGCGTATGGGGATTGATTCTCGGCATACCGATTTTCATGTTCTTGCTGGATATTATCGAAGTCCCGATATTGGACGACGGCAGGAAGCGGGATCGGAAGGCGCAAACGATCGAAAACGACAAGTGATGGTTACTATCCGTGAAACATAGTTCGGGCCCGGAGAGATTGCTTTCCGGGTCCGTTTTTTGTCGAAACGGTACTAGAGAAACTTGGTACTATACGGTTCCCGAACATCCGACTACAATTGTAACTAAGTCATAACTTGAACGACCAAGGAGGATCATGTCATGCAATTGCGCAAGGTGAAAATTGTCGGAACGGGAAAATATTTGCCGAAACGAACGGTGACGGACGAAGAAATGGACCGTTTGCTCGGCGTCGCGAAGGGATGGGTGCGCAGCAAAGCGAATGTATGCGTCCGCCATTTCGCCGAACGTGAAACGGCGTCCGAAATGGGGGCTCAAGCGGCATATGCGGCGCTGGAGAATGCCGGCCTTGCCTTTGGCGATATCGATTGCCTGGTGTGCACGAGCGGAACGATGCAGCAGCCGATCCCATGCACGGCGGCGCTTATACAGAAAGCGATGGGACAGGAGCAATCCGGCGTGCCGTGTTTCGATATCAACTCCACTTGCCTCAGCTTTGTGGTGGGACTCGATGTGATGTCCTATTTGGTGCAAGCGGGGCGTTACCGGCGCGTATTGTTTGTCGCCACCGAGATCGCCTCCGCCGGACTGAATTGGAAGCAGAAGGAGAGTGCGGCGCTGTTCGGCGACGGGGCGGCCGCGGTTATTGTCGAGCGCTCCGGGGAAGGAGACTCGTCCGGTATCGTGCATTCTTCCATGCAAACGTTCGGGCAAGGCGCGGCGTTCTCGGAAATCCGCGGCGGCGGCAGCAGCTTGCACGCGAGCCGTTACGAGCAAGCCGGCGCAGCGGATTATTTATTCGATATGAACGGCCCGGCGATGTTCAAGTTTGCGTCGAAGCTGCTGCCCGGCTTCGTGGATCGGCTGCTCGGCGAAGCCGGCGTCCGGATGGGCGACTTCCGCGCGGTCATTCCGCATCAAGGCAGCGCCATGGCGATGCGGCTAATGTGCCGGAAGCTTGGGATTCATGACGATCAGTTGATGGATATTACGGCCGATCACGGCAATACGATCGCCGCCTCGATTCCGATGGGAATTCATGAAGCGATAAGGCGCGGCCGCATCAACCGCGGCGATCGGGTATTGCTGCTTGGAACGTCGGCAGGGCTGTCGATCGGAGGAATGATCCTTGACTATTAAGAGCGGTATGGCGAAGCTGAGCGTGTTGCTAACCGGCGGGAGGGCGCCGGCGACGCTTGAGCTGGCGAGAATGCTGGCGGAAGCGGGTCACCGGGTATCCGCGGCGGAGAGCCAGCCTTATCATTTATGCCGGTTGTCCCGCCACGTTGCGGAACGGTTTGCGCTGCCGAAGCCGGCGGACGATCCGGAAGCGTATGTCGCGGCATTGGAGGACATGGTCCGGGAGCATCGAATCGATATCCTGATTCCGACCTGTGAGGAGATTTTCTACATCGCCGCCGGATTGGAACGGTTATCGAAGCATTGCACGGTCGTGGCCGATTCGTTCGACAAATTGCTGCGTCTCCACAATAAATGGACTTTCATCGAAGCGGCCGCCCGATCCGGGTTCGCCGTGCCGCGAACTTCGCTGATCGCTTCGCCGGAGCAATGGGCGGATGCGGTCAAGCGATATCCCGTCCGCGACGGGCTCGTCATGAAGCCGGTCTATTCGCGGGCCGCGGCCAACGTGCTGATCCGGCTCCCCGGCGAAACCGCCGCCCCGGGCCGGCAGGCGCCCGAATGGGACGAAGCGGGGCGGTCGGCGACGCCCGAACGGCCTTGGGTCGCCCAACAGTACGTGGAAGGCCGGGCGATATGTACGTACAGCGTCGCGTACCGCGGGACGCTGCTGGCGCATGCGGCCTATGCGGCGCAATATACGATGGGGAAGGGCGCATGCATCTATTTCGAACCGCTGTCCCATCCGGCCGCGATGCAATGGGTCGAACGTTTCGTCCGCGCTCAAGGCTTTACCGGGCAAATCGCTTTCGATTTGATCGAAACGCCCGCCGGCGCATTGCTGCCGCTCGAGTGCAATCCCCGCGCGACGAGCGGGATTCATTTGTTTCGCGGGACGCCCGGATTGGACAGGGTGCTGCTAGCGCCCGAGACGCATGAGGGGCCGCCGCTTGTCCCGCGTACGGCGGAAGGTTCGATGGTCGGGATCGCTATGCTTGCGTTCGGCTTGCGGGGCGGCGTTTCCCGCAAAGCCTGGGGGAAGTGGATCAAGTCGTTCGTCCGCGGGAAGGATGTCGTCTTTCGGTGGTCGGATCCGCTGCCTTTCTGGGAGCAGGTCAACGTATTAAGGACGCTGCGGAGCGTCGGCAAACGGCGCCGCCTGTCTTTGCTCGAAGCGGCGACTTACGATATTGAATGGAATGGTGAGCGATGAAAGCATTCGTAACCGGTGGAACCGGGTTTCTGGGAAGCCGCTTGGCAAAGCGGCTTGTCCAAGCGGGTTGGGACGTGAGCGCTTCGGGACGCAACGAAGAAGCGGGCGCGTCGCTGGAACGGGAAGGGATCCGCTTTGTGCGCGCGGATTTGCGGGACGATGAACGGATCGCCGCCGCCTGCGCCGGCCAAGACGCCGTCTTTCATTGCGGCGCGCTGTCGTCGCTGTGGGGGCCCTACCGCGAGTTTTACGATTGCAATGTCCGGGGAACGGAGCATGTGATCGCAGGCTGTCGGCGGCATGGAGTCGGCCGGTTGGTCTATGTCTCGACGCCGAGCGTCTATTATGACGGCACGCATCGGTTCATGGTGACCGAATCCTCGCCGCTGCCCGCGGTGTTCGCCAATGCCTATGCTCATACGAAACGGCTTGCGGAACTGGCGGTGGATCGCGCGCACGATGCGGGTTTGCCCGCGATCATCCTACGGCCCCGCGCTATATTCGGTCCCGGCGACCGCACGATTCTGCCGCGGTTCATCCGGGCGAATCGCTCCTTTGGCGTGCCGCTGTTCGGCGGCGGGAACATCGAGATGGACTTGACCTATGTCGACAATGTGGTGGAGGCGCTCGTTCGATGCTCCGAAGCGCCGCGGCAAGCGCTCGGCAGAACGTTTAACATTACGAACGGCGAGCCGGTCCGCTTTATCGACGTGGTAGAGCGGCTGTTCGCTATGCTTGACGAGCCGCTGCGGCTAAGGCCGATGCCCTATCGGGCCGCCTATTTGCTTGCCGCGGCGATGGAAGCGGCGGCGAAGCTTCGGCCGGGGGGGAGCGAGCCGCAATTGACCCGCTACTCGGTCGGCTTGCTCGGACGCAGCCAAACGCTCGATATTACCGCGGCGAGAACGCTGCTTGGTTACCGTCCGCGGATCGGTATCGAGGCGGGATTGGAGGCGTTCGCGGAATGGTGGATGTCATGAAAGGCAAATGGACCGTTATACAACATTATATGCGAACCAAATACGGCCATCGTTGGAGCGGCAGAGAAGCGTTCGAAGCATGGCAGGAATCGCGCGTTCTCCGTCATTTGGAATGGGTGCGCCGCGCGTCGCCTTTTTACGCCGAGCTGTGGGGGAACCGCCCCCTTTCGGAGTGGAGGGATTTTCCTGCGATCGACAAAGAGCTCATGATGGAGCATTTCGATCGGTTGAATACGGCGGGGATCGGCAAAGACGAAGCGTTTGACATCGCGCGGAAAGCGGAGGAGACGCGGGATTTCACGCCGGCGATCGGCGACGTCAGCGTAGGTCTTTCCTCCGGAACGTCAGGCAACCGGGGCATTTTCCTGATCAGCGGCCGCGAACGGCTCGCCTGGGCAGGCACCGTGCTAGCCAAGACGCTGCCGCGAGGGCTCCTGCGGCGCGAGCGAATCGCCTTCTTCCTTCGGGCAAACAACAATTTATACAGTACCGTGCGCAGCAGCAGACTGGAGTTCGCCTTCTTCGATTTGCTCGATCCGTTCGAAGAGCATCTGGCCAGATTGCAGCAGTACGATCCGACGCTGTTGATCGCTCCGCCATCCGTATTGCGCATGTTGGCGGGCGCGGTTCGCGATTCCCGGCTTGCCGTAACGCCGCGTAAAATGATATCGGTCGCCGAAGTGCTCGACCCGATCGACCGGCGTTATATCGAAGACGCCTTCGGGCAGGCGGCTCATCAAGTATATCAATGTACGGAAGGGTTTCTGGCGGCAACATGCGCTCACGGCACGCTTCATCTCAACGAGGATGTCGTCTGTATCCAAAAGGAATATGCGGACGAGAAGTTGCGCAAATTCGTTCCGATCGTCACCGATTTTTCCAGGACGACGCAGCCGATCGTGCGATACCGCTTGAACGATTTGCTGACGGAGCGGCTCGAGCCGTGCCCGTGCGGTTCGGTGATGACGGCGATCGAATCGATCGAGGGGAGATGCGACGACCTGTTTTATTTTCCCCCGGTTCGCGGCGGGTTCGCTCGGTTGATTCCGGTATTTCCCGATTTCCTTACCAGAGCGGTGATCGGTTCCTCGGCGGAAATTGAAGAATATCAAATCGTCCAGCATTCGCCGGACAAGATCGAAATTTCGCTGCGGACCGCAGATCGGTCCCGGGCGCAGGTTCAAGGGCAGGTCGCGGATCGAATCGCCGAACTATGCCGCAAGTTGGATTGCCGGGTGCCGGATATCGCGTTCTCGGCGTACCGGTTTATTCCCGGCGTGCGGAAGCTGCGCAGAGTGGAGAGGAGATGCGCCGTTGAACGTTAGCATCGTTTTATACGACCGCGATACGATCGATCGCCTGCCGTGGCCCGATACGGATGACGGCCGTTATGCCCGGCGTTTTTTGCTGCCGCTGATGAAGGAAACGCCGCAACATTACATTGCGAATGTCCGAACGCGCCTGTACGCGCTCGTTGTCCGCGGACATGTGCTGCCGGTTACGGTCAACGAGGAGGAATATAGCAATTCTTACGTCTGTTCCCCATATACTCACTATGTCAGCTATGCCAAAGAAGAGCTCGCCATGCTGCGAAGCCGGCTCGTCCGGAAGGCTCTGGAGCCTGTGGCAAGCGGAATCGGATGGCTGCTGAAAGCCGGGAAAATGAATCGGACGGTACATGTAAACAACTGGCTGCTCTCTACGAACTTATACCCGGATATGGACGACGGCCTGTACGAAGCGATTGTCTCTTATCTTGTCGGGAAATTCCCGAACTATGCGATCGTTTTCCGTTCGCTGAACGGGGCGACGGACGGTCCGCTGCTCCAAACGATGCGGACGCTCGGCTGTACGATGGTGCCGAGCCGCCAAATTTATATATTGCCCCCGAACGGGCAAGGACATGGCAACGCGAAGGCGCGTTGGCTGCTGAAACGGGATTATTCGCTTTTGGAAAAACAAGGCTACGAAATTGTCGAGGCGGACCGTTTGCAGGCATCCGATGTCCCGCGCATAACGGAACTGTACAATGCGCTATATTTGCATAAATATTCGTTTCATAATCCGCAATTTCAGGAACGCTTCATCGAACTGGCGCGGCGGGACGGTATTTTGCGGCTTTGCGCGCTGCGCAAAAACGGCAAAATCGATGCCGTGCTCGGATATTACGTCCGCCACGGGAAGATGACGACGCCGTTGTTCGGGTACGATACCGATTTGCCGCAGGAAACCGGCCTGTATCGCATGCTCTCGGCCGTCTTGATCGATATCGCAGGGCGGAACGGCTGCCTGCTGCACGAAAGCTCCGGGGCCGCCCAATTCAAACGCAACCGCGGCGCGGTCGCCCATATCGAGTACAGCGCGGTGTACGAGCGGCACCTGCCCCTGCGGCGGCGCTGGTGCTGGAGGGGGCTGGCTGCGGTATTGGAGCGGATCGGCGTACCGATTATTCGGAAATATAAATTGTAAACGGAAAGGAAAGATGTTATGAGTAAACATCGGGACGATCATGCGGCGAGACCGGTCGCGTTCGTGACCGGAAGCTCGAGCGGCTTCGGCCTGCTTACTTCCGTCTCGCTTGCCCGGAGCGGCTATCTCGTCATGGCGACGATGAGAGATACGGACAAGCGGCATGAATTGCTGCGGCAGGCGTCGGCTCATGGCGTAAGCGAATCGATCCGCGTCCTGGAGATGGATGTAACCGACCGCCGGGCCGCCCTTGAGGCCGTCTCCTCCGTCATTGAGCAATACGGCGCCATCGACGTGTTGGTCAATAACGCCGGTTTCGCCGTCGGCGGCGTGGTCGAGGAGATTGAGATGGACGCTTGGCGAAGCCAGATGGAAACGAACGTGTTCGGCTTAATCGCCGTCACGAAGTCAGTCCTTCCCTCTATGCGCGAACGGGGCAAAGGATTGATCGTCAATATCGGCAGCATCAGCGGCAGGATCGGTTTTCCGGGCTATGCGCCGTATGCGGCGTCCAAGTTCGCGGTGGAAGGTTTCAGCGAGGCGCTGCGCCTGGAAATGCTGCCGTTCGGCGTTCATGTCGTTCTGATCGAGCCGGGCGCTTACAACACCGCGATCTGGGAGAAAGGGTTCGATCAGATTCGATCCCGTCCCGATTCGCCGTATCGCCCCGTACTGCAAGCCGTTCTGCGCTATTCCCGCAAAACCGCCTCCGAAGCTTCCGATCCGCAGGAAGTAGCGGATCTCATTGTCCGGCTGGCGAAGGATCCCGCCCCGAGACTTCGGTACACGTTAGGCAAGGGCAATCGCATTTCTTTGCTCGGCAAAACGCTGCTCCCATGGAAATGGTTCGAGCGAATCGTCATGAACATGTTGAAATCTCTGTCCAAATAGTGTCATAGTAAAGGTACGACAAACTGGAGAGTGATGCATGATGACTTTGTTTACCGATGAAACCGTAAAAGCCGTCAGGGAGCAATCGATACAAGCGGATCGAACCGGCGTACCCACGCGGCTAATGCTGGATACCGTTTATGAACAAGGCTTGTTTAAGCTGTTCGTGCCCGAAGCGCTAGGCGGACGAATGTGCTCGTTGCCGGACGCGCTGCGCATCTACGAAGAGGCCTCGCGGATCGACGGCAATTTCGGCTGGTTGATTACGATCGGCGCCGGGGGCGGTTTCTTCGCTCCGTTCATCGAGCCGCCGGTATCCGAGCGGATGTTTGCTCCCCGAGACGCGGTCATTGCCGGGAGCGGAACCGCCGGCGGAACGGCTAAACGGGTGGAAGGCGGTTATGTGGCGAGCGGCCGATGGAAATTTTGCAGCGGCTCGACGCATGCGACCGTTTTTACGGCTAATTGTATCATCGAGGAAGAGGGAGCGCGGCCGGATGGGAATGCGGAGGTGCGTTCGTTTGTGTTTTGGCCGGATCAAGTACATATTGTGCGGGATTGGAACGCGTTCGGTTTAAAAGCGACGGAGAGCCATACGATCGAAGTAACGGAGGCGTTCGTGCCGGAAGAAATGACATTTAGCATTTTCAGCGATCATTATTACTATGACCATCCGGTGTACCGCTACCCGTTCCTGCAGTTTGCGCAAGCTACCTTTGCCGCGGTCGCCGCGGGGATCGGACGCCATTTCTTCGAGGAAGCCCGGGAGGTACTGCGGCAGAAGCGGGAAGCGTGGCAAGGCGCGGATCGATACGAGTTTGTACGGCAAACCGTCGAACGGCATGAGGAGCGGCTGCGGCACAGCGTGGCTGAATTTTACGACACGGTGAATTCGTCTTGGTCGAGGCATGCGGCAGGGAACGAGCTGTCCGACGAAGAACTGCAGCTGGTTTCCCGGCAATGCCATCAAACGGCGAGAGCGGCTTTGCAAGGCGCGCAATCGGTGTTCCCGTATATGGGCATCGGCGCTGTTATGGAGGACGCGCCGATCAATCGGATTTGGCGCGATCTGCATACGGCCTGCCAGCATTCGTTGCTCGTGCCGTTTTACGAGATGTAGGGACTAGGGGCAGGGCGGCCCCCTTTCGAACCGTTAGCCGTTAGCAGGGCGATCGACCGGTGGGGCAGGCTGCCGAATCCTGATGTCCATTGGATATTGTCCAACGTTTTTTCGATAAACACTCCATCCTTCGACTTTTCATTGGAATTGTTCCAATGGAATCTTCGGAAATGCGGCCGAATGGCCGAAAAGAGAGGAATATACCGGATGTTTTCCAATGGATTCCCGTTTTAATCGGCAATTCCGCATGATTTGCTGGACATTTTCCAATGGCGGAAAACCGGCGAATGCAGGAGCCTCGCTCCCGCAACGCATAGAAGGGGCTGCGCCCACAGTCGCAACGACTGCAGGGACAGCCCCTTCGTCTCGGGAACCGCGCTAAATCTGCGGGTTCGCCTTCGTCCGCGCTCAGCATCGATCGCATCGTGCCCGGAGGAAGGAACCGGTTCGCTTGGAAGCCGGTTCGTCTTTTGTCCGGCGCGGCTGAATATTTTCCGGCAGTTGTCCGCGGATTTCCCTACGATATCGGCAATTTCCGCATACTCGCAGCCGTAGGCGTACCTTTCCGACACCGTTCCGAGCAGCCTGTACGCGATGGATAAGAGCAGCGGCCGATAGTCGGTATAGCCCTGTTCCAAATCCATAGTTGCGTCCTTCCGCTATGCCATGCGATGGGCCGCATGCAGAGTAGGGCCGACAAAACGGTTTAACCGGAACCCGCCGCGGATGGCTGCCGAGACGAAGTCTTTGGCGATGCTCGCAGCCTCGCGAACCGTATGTCCTTTGGCCAGTTCGGCCGCAATCGCCGCCGAATAGGTGCAGCCTGCGCCGTGAACGTAGGTTGTCGCAATTTTCTCCGCTTCGAACAGTTCGAATTCGTTGCCGTCGAACAATAAATCGACCGCTTTGTCATGGTTCAGCTTGGCGCCGCCTTTAATGATGACGTTCTTGGCGCCCAAGGCAAAGATCGCTTCGGCAGCTTGCTTCATATCGTCCAACGTTTGAATCGGCGGACGCTGCGCCAATTGCGACGCTTCGAACAAGTTCGGCGTTACGACCGTCGCCTTCGGCACGAGCAATTCGCGCAGGGCGACCGCCGTTTCCGGGTGAAGCACTTCGTCCGTTCCTTTGCATACCAGGACCGGATCGACGACGAACGGCATGCCGCCGAGCGAATCCGCCTGATTCGCAATCATCTCGATCAATTCGACCGAACCGAGCATCCCGGTTTTGGCCGCATCGATGCCGATCCCGTCCAATACCGTCTTCAATTGGGTACGAATCGTGGAGAGTTCGATCGGGAACACTTGGTGGTTCCACTCTTGATCGGGATCCATCGCCACAACGGTCGTCAATACCGTCATTCCGTATACGTCCCGTTCCTGAAACGTTTTTAAATCCGCTTGTATTCCGGCGCCGCCGCTCGTATCCGAACCTGCGATCGTCAATACTTTTTTTATGCTCATATGATCTCCTCCTACAAAGGCAGCGGGTACAGACGCTGTTTGAAATGTCCTTTTCCTATTATACTGAATTTGACGGAAAAGAGAAAAGTATCGATTTCGGTCGAGGGCGCGGTAAAATTATATAAACAAATTGATTCCGGATCGATCCGCTTTGCCCAAATAATAGCCGACGCCGCCGACGCGGACGCCGTCGATCAATTCTTCCTCGGCGATGCCCATCACGTCCATGGACATTTGGCAAGCGACGATTTCAACGCCTTGCCGTATCGCGGATTCGATCAGTTCTTCCAGCGAAGAGACGTTTTTATTTTGCATGACGGCCCGGATCATTCTGGCGCCCATGCCCATCATATTCATTTTCGACAAAGAGAGTTTGCGGCTTCCGCGCGGCATCATCGCGCCGAACATTTTGCCGATCATCGTTTTGGAAACCGGAACTTTATGATGCTTCCGAATGATGTTCAGCCCCCAGAAAGTAAAGAACAGGGTGACCTTTTTGCCGCTGGCCGCCGCGCCGTTCGCGATAATAAACGATGCGATCGCCTTGTCCAAATCGCCGCTGAAGACAACCATTGTGCTGCCGTCTTGGCTCTCGTCTTTTTCTTGAGGCGCGGCGTCCGAGGGCCGGTCGCCCTCCGCCGATTTGGCGATGAGAGCCTCGATCGCGCCGTCCGTCCGTTTCGTCACGCGGAGCAACCGGTTCCGGGTCATTTGCGTCCAAGCCTGCACATCTTCATAAAAGCCCGGATCCGAAGCTGTAATATGCAGCGTCTGCCCCTCCAGCAGCCGATCCATCGCTTGCTTCGCCTGCATGAGCGGCCCCGGGCAGCTTAGCCCGCAGGCGTCAAGGGTCAAGTCCGGTTCGCGCGGCTCCGCTAGCGCGGTTTTCCCGTCCTGCTCGCTTGCGGCCGCGGCCGTTTCGGCGCTTGCTCCGGCCGGCGAACCGGCAAAATCCGTTCGGCCCGCATCGGGTCCCGGGGCCGCTCCGTCTGCCTCAAGCTCCGGGCGATACTGCGCCATCAGATACGTCTTATATCCGCCGGTCAAGTTTCTAACCCGAAATCCTTTTTGCTGCAATATGCGCGAAGCGGTATAGCCGCGCAATCCGACCTGGCAGTAAACCCATATTTCTTTGTTCGGGTCGAGTTCATGCAGCCTGTCTCTCAACTCATCGACGGGGATGAGAATCGAGCCTTCGATATGGCCGTTCCGATGCTCGATTTCCGTTCGGACGTCGACGAGCACGACAGAAGCTGCGTCCCGGTCCTCCAAATCGCGCGGCAGGAACACGTCCGTCTTGCCTGTCAATACGTTCTCCGCCGCATAGCCGGCCATGTTCACGGGATCTTTGGCCGAAGAATACGGCGGCGCGTACGCAAGCTCCAACTCGGTTAGATCGGCGACGGTCCCGCGGAAATGAATGACCGCAGCGATATCGTCGATCCGCTTGTCGACCCCGTCGTATCCGACCGCCTGAGCGCCCAATACTTGGCCGTCGCGGCCGAAAATGAGTTTGATCGTGATCGGCGTCGCTCCCGGGTAATAACCGGCGTGGGAACTTGGATGAACGAATACGGTATGGTAAGGAATGCCGCGCTTCCGCAGCGTTTTCTCGTTATTTCCCGTCGCCGCCCCCGTCAGTCCGAACACTTTAATAATGGACGTGCCTTGTGAGCCGCGGTAGACGGCATTCAATCCGCAGACGTTATCGGCCGCGATCCGGCCTTGCTTATTCGCCGGACCCGCGAGCGGAACGGCCGTCTTATCCCCGTTGACGAAATCGACGACTTCGACGGCATCCCCGACCGCGTACACATGCTCCGCGCTCGTCCGCAACCGGTCGTTGACGACGATATGGCCGCGGGGGCCGAGCTCGATGCCGCTTCCTTGCAAGAACCCGGTATCGGGCGCGACGCCGATGGCGAGCAAGACCATATCGCTGTGCAGCGTCATGCCGCTAGCGAGCCGTACCGCGATGCCGCCGCCGGTTTCTTCAAAGCTGCGTACGCCGTCGGACAGTACGATTCGCACGCCGCGATGCGCCAATTCCTTCGTCAGCGCGCCGGCCATTTCGGGGTCGAACGGAGCCAATATTTGCGGCCCGGCTTCCACCAGCGTCACCTCCAATCCGATTTCCCGCAAATTCTCGGCCATCTCGACGCCGATAAAGCCCCCGCCGATGACAACCGCGGACCGCGTTCCTTCTTCTTGCACTTTCGCTTTGATCTTATCGGTGTCCGGAATGTTGCGCAGCGTATAGATTTTGTCGCTCTCCATGCCGGGAAGATTCGGGCGAATCGGCTTCGCTCCCGGGGACAAAATGAGCGAATCGTAGCTTTCCTCATAGACGCCCCGCTCTTCGCTGCGAACGGTGACGGTTTGTGCGGCCGGATCGATGGCGATCACTTCGCTTCTCGTTCGCACGTCGATATTGAAACGCCGATGCATCGCTTCGGGCGTTTGGACGAGCAGCTTGCTGCGGTCTTGGATCGAATTACCGATATAGTATGGGAGTCCGCAGTTGGCGAACGAAATATATTCGTCCCGTTCGAACATGACGATATGCGCTTCCTCATCCAGTCTCCGCAGCCGTGCCGCCGCGGACGCTCCGCCGGCTACGCCGCCGACGATGACAACTTTTCTGCTCATGGCGATTCCTCCTCGAATAATATTCGGATCAATTGTATGACTTGCTCGTTTGCGACCGTATACTTGATTTCAAGTCCCTTGCGTTCCGCCGCCACGATCCCCATACTGCGCAATTTCTGCAAATGCTGGGATACGGTGGATTGCGGCAAGCCTAAACATTCCTGCATATGGCTCACATTGCAGCCGCCTTGCTCCAGCAAGCCTTTCACGATGCATAGGCGCACCGGATGCGCCAAAGCTTTCAAAAGCTCGGCCGCTTCCTCATACGCTTTAAAATTGTTGTCCATGGCAAGCATCCTTTCGGTTATCTATAACGCTATATCTTAATATTACGATATAAGAATATAAATTGCAAGGAATGGTTTCGATAGGAGTGAATCGATATCGTTTCAGTAACAAATGAATAATTGCGTAATTCTTGACTGTTCAGTCCGGGAAAGAATATAATTTTTGGGGGAGGAGGGCAAGGGATGGGAAGAAATAAAGAATTCGACACGACACTTGTATTGCGTAAAGCGATGGAGATATTCGGGCATTACGGTTATGAGGGCACTTCGTTGCAAAATTTACTCGATGGTTTAGGTATAGCGCGTCAAAGTCTGTACGATACGTATGGAACCAAAAAAGATCTCTTTATCTCGGCCGTCAAACATTATGAAAAAGAAAAAACCGCATCAGTCATATCACGTCTGGAACAGCCAGGTTCGGTAAAAGAGGCAATTGCCGCTATTTTTCATGAAGGGGCTGCCGTACTGAAAGATGAACACCGGCGCAAGGAATGCT
This sequence comes from Paenibacillus sp. MSJ-34, assembly GCF_018918005.1. Taxonomy (GTDB): domain Bacteria; phylum Bacillota; class Bacilli; order Paenibacillales; family Paenibacillaceae; genus MSJ-34. The sequence continues at coordinate 118,196 of NZ_JAHLPR010000006.1, forward strand.
TTATTCTGCACAGCGCTATTGATCAAGTTCCGCACGATATGGAAATTGCAAAATTTTTCGAGCAGGATAGGTCGCTCTTAGAACAAGCTTTTTATCAAGCATTAGTCCGCGCCCAAGGGCAAGGCGAACTTAGCGGCCGACACAAAAACCTGTATGCTCTCGCCCGATATTTGAATCATGCCCGATATTCGCTGACCCAAATTGCCAAGTTAACCTCGGATCCCGAAGTATTGGACGATAATGTTGCCATCATCCTCTCCGCGCTTGATTCGTAATGAAGCGATACCGCTTCATTATCATTTTGCTTATTTTAGACCATTCAGTCTGGAAAGGAGGGGTGCTCACTATGCAATAAATCCGGAAATAACGATTATTTTTTTGTTTAATCTAGACCAAACAGTCTGAAATGGGAAGGAACTATCTGTTATGAATCGGAATAAACATAAAGGACTTGCGTTAATGCTGCTTGCAGTATCCCAGTTCATCCTTGCTCTTGATTACACGATTGTGTTTGTTGCCTTGCCTTCCATTGGAGCAGATTTAGGTTTTTCAACCAACCATCTTCAGTGGGTAGTCAGTGCGTATTCCTTATTCTATGGCGGATTTTTGCTTATTGGGGGAAGATTATCGGATTTGGCGGGAAGACGGCGCATGCTGATCATTGCCATGGGACTTTTCGGTTTAGGATCTCTATTTGGCGGTTTGGCACACTCTCAACTGTTTCTTATCTTTTCGAGGGTGGTTCAAGGTCTCGGGGGAGCTCTTCTATCTCCGGCGACGTTATCCCTCATCATGTCAAATTTTGAAGAAGGGGCGGAACGCAATCGTGCAATGGCCGTATGGTCGGCAATGGGCGGTGTAGGGTTGTCGCTCGGATTGCTGTTAGGCGGGGTGTTAACGAACTATATCGGATGGGAAGCTATTTTCTTTGTGAATGTACCCATCGTTCTTCTTGTTATGATTCTTTCGCCTGTCGTTCTTTCAGAGAGCAGGTTTTCTTCGAAAAGCCGCCATTACGATGCGGCCGGAGCTTTTTCAGTGACGGCAGGAATGCTTTTCATTGTGTACTATCTGATTCAGGCTCCGGTTGAAGGTTGGTTTGCCCTAACAACTTTTATACCAGGCTTGGCAGGGGTTGGCTTACTTTTGTTATTTACAGCGATTGAGCTTCGTACGCGAGAACCATTGGTTCCCTTCCGATTGTTTCGTATTCGCAACTTAACGGGTGCTACGCTAACTGCTGTTTTATGTTCGGGGTCGTTTGGCGCTTTATACTATTTTATGACTTTATATACACAAGAGGTATTGCATTATTCTGTCGTCCAATCGGGATTGATCTTTATGCCCCTGACGTTCAGTTCTTTGCTTGCCACAAGATTCGTCAACAAATTGATCGCGGTTTTCGGCTTAGCCGGTACAGTAGCAATTGGAATGGGACTTGGCGCAGCCGGCTTTATGTTATTCGCCCGGTTATCCGCAGCGGGGGCAGTTTGGGAAATGATCCCCGGCATGCTTATGATTGGCGTTGGTCAATCGTTTGTATTTACGGGCATGTACATTGCGGCCGGTTACGGCATTGATATGAAAGAGCAGGGAGTCGCGTCCGCGATCGTCAATACCGGCCAACAAATTGGCACTGCACTTGGATTGGCTGTCATCCTGGCGATGATCTCCTCCGGTTTAGGTACAAGCGCGACTTTAGGAACCATGGATCCTATACGGCTGACAGGAGCGATCCGCACGGCTTTCGTCATTTGCGCTGCGATCGCGCTGCTTGGCATCTTGGTGGCAATCATAACACTGAAACAAAAAAAGCAGAACATGCGTGATGGCGCCAATCATTGATCGTACACCATCACGATGCGTAAAAATCAAGTTCAAGCGGACATGAAAAAGTTAACCTTTCAGTAAAAATTCATTGCCGTCGGAATCTTTGAACGTAGCGTACGTACCCCACTGCATCTGCTTCGGTTCGTCCGCAAATTCGACTCCGGCGGCTTTCATCGTTTCATAAGCTTGGCCGACGTCGTCGCATTCGAACACGATCGACGCCTTTCGTTGGTTCCAATCCTTCATCATCGATTTCGGATAGATGACGAGCCGGGATTGCGCTCCTTTCGGCGCGACCTCCAACCAGACGGCATTCGGTCCCATCGGGAACTCCGCCACGACATCGAATCCCGCCCGTTCCGTCCAAAATTCCTTCGCCTTTTGTTGATCCTCCACATATACCGCCACCGTTGCAATCGATCGAATCATAAATCCGCTTCTCCTTCGTTTCCAATTTTTATATTATAATAGCTATATTGTACCAAAAGTAAAAATAGTGAATACATAGATCAATATTTTTCATATCGATATCCGGCCTTCGGCACGTATGATGGGCATAACGGGATATTTCGGAATACATACAGATCGTGCCGGGGGAGAAGATCGAATGATATCACGGGGAGAGAGGAAATTATTGCGCCACTCCACGATTAAAAATCGCTTGATCGTTTCGTTTCTCGTTCTATCGATTCTTCCGCTGCTAAGCGTCGGCATTTTCTCCTATCACAAGTCGAGCGAAGCGATCCGCAACAAAACGAGCACTTACTCCGTGGCGTTGATCGACCAGTTGCGCAAAAACATAGGCAGCGAAATGAGAAGCATCGAAGCGCTCGGCAACCAAATTATGATGGACAAAACCGTCCAAGCCCAGTTGGCGAACTTCGATTCGCTTGACAGCGGCGAACGCTGGGAAATACAAATGCATATCTTTCAGCTGCTCGGCGATAAATTCGAATTGTTGAACCATATTAAAGCTTTCCAAATTTTAACCGAAGACGGAGAGATCTTTTTCGATCTAGGATACGATTCCTTAAAGGAATCGGCCATGGAAGGCATGATGAAGCGTTTAAGGGAAGAGGAAGGCAGGGACCTATGGACGTATGCGCTGACGAATGGCGGGACGCATACGATCATGTCGGGCAAACGCATTTTTTCGCGGACGGATTGGACGCAAAAGCTCGGATACGTTTTTGTCGCCATGGAAGAACATTTTATTCATCAGGCCTTTTATCGGGATGTGGAATTGGGCGAGGATGCCGCGTTTATGATCGTGACATCCGAAGGGCTTGTCCTGTCGAGCGAGAATCCGCAAGTCCCAATCGGCACGCGGTATGCCGAACAAGCTTTCATCGACGCGCTGAACGCCAATCAATTGGAGAACAAGCGCTCCTTCCGCACGACGATGCTGGGAAACGACGTACTGGCGGTGTATTCATACGACATCAACTACGATTGGTATTTGGTGGCGGCGATTCCTTTTGCCTATCTGAATGAAGAAACTTCCCGGATCGAAGAGGGGATTTTGCTCGTTTCCGGGATTTGCCTGCTGTTATGCATCGTCATGACGTTATTCATTTCATCCAGCATATCTACCCCGCTGAAACGGCTGATTCGCCGCATGAATCAAATTAGGGCCGGCAATTTCAACGTACATTTGCAAGACGACAGCAAAGACGAAATCGGCTATTTGACCCGGAAATTCAACGAGATGATCGAACGAATCCGCGGTTTGATGGGAGAATCGGAAGAAAAGCAAAGAATGATCAGGGAAAGGGAGCTGCAAATGCTGCAAGCGCAAATCAATCCCCATTTTTTGTTTAATACGTTGAATTCTTTAAAATGGACGGCTCATTTAAGCCAGGCCCACAGCGTGAGCGAAGGTTTGGGCGCGCTCGCCGAACTGTTGCGGAGTACGATTGTGAATCAAAAAGAAATGATCGGCCTGCGCGAGGAAATGAGCAACGTCGAAAACTATATCGTGATCCAGAAGATGAGGTACGCTAATGCATTCAAGGTTACGATCGAGGCGGAGGAAGATCTATGGCAATGTAAAGTGTTGAAGTTCATTTTGCAGCCGATCGTTGAGAATGCGATCATTCACGGTTTGGAGGAGATCGACTACGAAGGGGAAATCGTCATCGCCTGCTCGAAGGAGGGCGGCGATTTGCAAATCGTGATTCAGGATAACGGGAAGGGGATGGACGAGCGGCAACTAGGCAAATTGCTGCAGGCGAAATACGATTCCGAAGAGCGGCTGGCGAATATCGGCGTATCGAACGTTCAGGAAAGGATCAGGTTGAACTTCGGCGAGAAGTACGGTTTGCGGATCGAGAGCGAACCCGGCGCCGGGACGAAGGTTACGATGAAGCTTCCCCTCATATTTCAGTAAAGGCGGGTGTCGGCAATGAAAGTATTGATCGTGGACGACGAGAAAATTGTAAGAATCGCGCTGAAGACGATGGTGGCATGGGAAGACTATGGGTTTCAACTGATCGGAGGGGCGTCGGACGGGCTCGCGGCGTTAAAGCTGATTGAGCGGGAACAGCCCGATATCGTGATTACCGACTTGAAAATGCCGAAGCTGGACGGGTTGGGCCTCATCGCCAAGCTGCAGGAAAACCGCTTTCCCGGGAAAACGATCGTGCTTAGCAATTACGGGGAGTACGAATTGGTGAGAAAGGCGATGAAGCTCGGGGCGTTCGATTATTTGCTCAAAATTACGTTGAAACCGGATGAATTGTTGGAATTGCTGAGGAAAGCGGCGGAACGAATCGCGGAGGACAGAAAGCAGAAACAACTTCATTTGCAAGTGCATTTCGCCTTGAAGGAAAATCAATTGCTCTTGAAAAGGCAGTTTCTATACGATCTGCTGCATGACGGGTCCTATCCTCCGGCCTATATCGAGCGGAAAGCGAAGGAACTCGGCATCGCAGCCGTTCCGGGCGACAGTTGCCTGCTGCGGATCGAGATCGAGCGTTTTGAGAGCGCTTTATCGACAGGGAAAATCAAGGATAAGGAACTTCTCGGCTTCTCGGTCGGGAACATCGTTCGCGACGTATTAAGCGAGTTCGAGCCGATCGAAGTGGTGGATTTGCACAGCAAGGAATACGTCGTGCTCATGCCGGCGGCGGGCGGCGATGCCGATACGGAACGGCGCAAGCGGCATCTATTGCGCAAAATTCCCGCCATGCTGCAAATGTATCTGAATTTGACGGTCAGCGCGGCGTTTAGCGAACCTTTCAACGGTTTGGAGCGAATGAGGCCGGCGTACGAATCGCTGGCAAAAAGCCGAGCGGAAGCGAACGAGCCGAGACGGCGCAAATACCGCAAAGAAGTGAACGCGATCATCGATTTCCTGGAGCAGCATCACTGTCAAAAAATAACGTTGGAAATGGTCGCCCAACAAGTGAGCATGAATGAAAGTTATTTATGCCGTTTGTTCAAGAACGAGACCGGCAAGAACATTATCAATTATTTGAACGATTACCGGATGGAGCGGGCGCGTAAGCTGCTGACCAATCCCGACCTGAACGTTCGCGAAGTCGCGGCTTCCATCGGCATCGAGAATCAGTTTTACTTCAATCGCATGTTCCGCAAATATTACGGGCAAAGCCCGAGCGAGTTTAAGAAAAAAGTTCTTTTCCCCGATAGTCAAAATAGTTGATGTTTAGGTAAATACAATTGATACCAAGTCCCTCTTATCTATATTACGATGGAACCGGGAACGCAAGATTCGAAAAACGGAGGGTTCTAGATGAAAGATAATCTGTTGAGACACGCAGTACTTTTATCCATGCTGGCGCTGATCGTCATTTTCGTATCGGCATGCGGAGGCAATCAGGCGGCGCCGCCGGAACAACCGCAGCAGCCGGCCGCCCAGCAAGAGGAGGCGAAGCAGGAGGAAGCGCCGAAGAGCGAAGAGCCTGCGCCGACGGAAGAGAAAAAGGAATTTGCCAACAAGGAGCTGAACGTCGCCGTATTTGAGGGCGGCTACGGCAAAGCTTATTGGGAAGAAGTCATTAAACGGTTCGAAGCCGATTACCCAGGGGTCAAAGTCAACTTGACGTCCAATCCGAAAATTATGGATGTCATCAAACCGCAATTGGTAGCGGGCAATCCGCCCGATTTCATCTACGCCCCTTTAACCGAGAATACGCATACGATCCAGGCGATGATCAAGGAAAAGGCGTTTCTGGAACTGAACGATGTGTTCGACAGCAAAACGCTCGATCAGGATGTCCCGCTTAAAGATGTCATCACGGACGGCATGTTGGAGTATGCCCAGCCTTATAAAGACGGCAAAATTTATTACGCCCCGTTCTACGTTTCGACGTTGGGCTTGTGGTACAACCAGACGTTATTCGAGCAAAAAGGTTGGAAAGCTCCCGAAACTTGGGACGAATTTTTCGCTCTGGGCGAAACGGCCAAGCAGGAAGGGCGATCTCTTTTCACTTATCAGGGCATCTATCCGTCCTATAACGAAAGCGTAGTCGTGCCTACGATCGCTTCGTTCGGCGGCATCGAAGCGATTGCCAAAATCGAAAATTACGAAGAAAACGCGTTTAAATCGGATGCGGTAAAGCAGGCGTTCGAAATTTACAATCAAATTGCGCAAAAAGGGTACTTAATGCCGGGAACGGTCGCCTTGAACCATACGCAGGCGCAAACCGAGTTTCTGAAAGGCAAGGCGCTGTTCATTCCGAACGGCAACTGGTTCGAAGGGGAGATGAAGGACGCTCCGCGCGAGGAAGGTTTCAAATTCGGATTTATGGCTCCTCCGGTCAAAAATGCGGGAGATCAGCGCTATGCGCAAACGAGCTTTGAAGGTCTGTACATTCCGCTCAAAGCGAAAAATCCGGAGCTGGCGAAAGAATTTTTGAAATATCAATATACGGAAGAGAGCGTGAAGTCGAACGCCGAGAAGTCGATGGGGGTTCTGGCGGTGAAGAACGGGGCCGAACTGGCGAAACCGTATATTTCGGAATCGATGTACAATTCCGTTAAGGTATTCGATAACGGCGTCAAACCGGTTCTGTTCCAATGGACGGTCACGCCGAAGACGGAAATTATTATCAATGACGAATTGTACAATCCGCTCAACAATATTATGAACAAGAAATCGACCGTTGACGAGTGGATGGACCGCGTGGAGAAAGCTTCGGCCAAACTGCGCGATTTAATGGCGAAGTCTTCCCAGTAAAAGCAGGTATTCAGGCAAGTATTCTTCCTATCCGTCCGGCGAAGCTCCGCCTTCGCCCGGACATCGCTTCCAGGGGGTAAATTCATGACCAACCGTAGCAAAAATGTTTTTATTGCGGTTTGCGTCCTTCCCGCCGTGATCGTCTTCGGCATTTTTTCGCTGTATCCGTTTCTCCGGGCCATTACGATGGCCTTTTACAGTTGGAGCGGCATTTCGGCCGAGAGCGAGTTTATCGGTTTGGACAATTTCCGCACGCTGGCACAGGATCCGATCGTTTGGAAATCGCTGCGCAACAATATTTTCCTGCTTCTCGTCGTCCCGGTCGTCACGATGGCGCTGTCTTTGCTGTTCGCCGTATTGCTGACACGCAAAAGGTTTCGGGAACGGCCGTTTTACCGTACCGTCTTTTTCTTTCCGAACGTGCTTGCGCTCGTCGTCATTTCGATCTTATGGTCTTTCATCTACCATCCGACGTTCGGCATTTTAAATTCCTTTATGGAAGCGATCGGGCTCCAAAGCTTGACGCATGCCTGGCTCGGGGAGAGCGGCACGGTACTGTGGGCCCTTGTGTTTCCGATGGTGTGGCAGGCGGTCGGCTATTATATGATCATCTATATTGCGGCGATGGAGGGGGTTCCTGCTCATTTGTACGAATCGGCCGTGCTGGAGGGGGCGACGGAAATGCAGCAATTTCTGCATATTACGTTTCCGCTTATTTGGAGCGTCGTGCGGATTACGATCGTCTTTTTCCTGATCGGCGTGTTTAACAACAGCTTTACGTATGTTCAAGTGATGACCAACAGCGGACCCGACAACGAATCGTCCGTGTTGATGACCTATCTGTACAAACAAGCGATGCAAAACGGCAATTTCGGGTACGGCGCCGCGATCGGCGTTTTTACCTTAATCGTGACCATAACGCTCGCTTGGCTTAGCGAAAAATTGACGGACAAAGAATCCGTCGAATATTAAGGAGTATGCCTATGAAGACGGAACGAAAGTCGGACCCGTTCTTATCGCTGTTGCCGACAAGAATGATTTTGATGCTGTACAGCATTGTCGTTTTGTATCCGCTCATCTGGACGGTGTATACTTCGTTCAAAACGACAAACGAATTTTACGACAGCCCCTGGGCGCTGCCGAAGCAATTCTATTTCGAAAACTTTGTCAAAGCGTTTACGGAGGCGCAAATCGGCCATTATTTCATCAATTCGGCCGTTGTTACGATTGTAGCGCTGCTCATTTGCAATTCGATTTCGTTTGCCGCCGCTTACGCGATTACTCGTTTCCGTTTTCCGTTCTCCGGATTTCTGAGACGGATGTTTATGTCGGCGTTGTTTTTCCCGATCGCATTCAGCATCGTGCCGTTATTTATGCTGCTTAACAAGCTGCATCTGCTCGACAATCTGGCCGGGCTCGGCATCGCCTATGCCGCGCATGCCATTCCGTTCACGATTTATTTGTTGACCGGATTTCTGGTGACGATTCCGAAGGAGTATGAAGAGGCCGCGATGATTGACGGGTGCTCGCACTTCGGCATTTTGTTGCGTATTATCGCGCCGATGGCGAAGGCTGGGGTCGTCACGATCACCATTTTTAATTTTATGGCGTTCTGGAACGAATATATTATGGCGCTGTCTTTCATTTCTACGGAAAGCAAAAGAACGCTCACGCTCGGGCTCGCTTATTTGATGGAAGTGCAGCGGTACGCTACCGATTGGGGCGCATTGTTCGCAGGGCTCGTGACGGTGATGATTCCGACGATGGTGCTGTACGCGATACTGCAGCGGCAAATTACGTCGGGGATCAGCTTGGGCGGGTTGAAGGGATAACGGTTCGCAAACCGTACTTCCGACCGAAGCGCCGCATACGTCTAGCCGCGAACCGCCAAACCTGCAAAAGTCGTTGATGTCGCCGATCGGCCAGGCAAAGCCTGCGAAATTGCTGCGAGAATGCCCTTTTTTTCTCGCTTCGATGGGGTAGCGTTGCATTGAGCGGTTTACCGCGCTTCTCGCGACAGTCATTTGCGGACAGGTTCAAGCGATTCGTTCGCAGATCTAGGGATACCGTAACCCCCTTTTGTCGAAATCCCCTTCGCTCAGCAGAGTGAAACGGGATGTCCGGCACAATAACTCCAGTCTCATACGGTATTTAGGATGCGATATTCCCATGAGGCTTCACTTCTGAACGAGGGGGATTTCCACAAAGGGTCGAAAAAAAAGCTTGAGTGCACGAAAGGTACGAAAAAGCCTATGCAACGCTAATGGCTTCGATGGGGGAGGGGACGGTTTGCGGTGAAATTCGAGCAAATGAGTCAATTTCATAATCAGCAATAAGGTAATTTACAGGCAATTAGCGTGTTCTAGTTTCGTTAGCCCGCCCGGCGGGTCGTCATCCGCCAGCGGTATGATGAAATTGACTCCAATAGCGGGTTTCGTCGGCGGGTACGACAACCTTCCGGCGAATGGCAAACCGCAGCCACCGCCGGTTGTCGAAAGCGTCACTCCTTATCGGCGTCTTCGTCATGCGTCGGATGATCGCCGGGATAGCCGCGTTCCAATCCTTCGTGCAGTTCCCGATTTTCGTAAGCAAACGTATTGGGAGGACGCTGATCCTCGCGCCATGGCGAGCTTTTGCCGAGCGACTCCACCTCCAAACTCGACCCGTACGGCCCCTCGGGAAACTCTTCAGCCGTCAAATCGTTGCGCTGCGATTCGACAGTCGCCAAATCGGTATACGGTTCTTTCTCTTCCTCTTTGAATCGATCCAAATGAAGACACCTCCTGAATCATATTTGATATCATTCCCGCTGGACATGCCATTCATGTGTTTTTTGCACGATCAAGTTATATAAATCACACAAAAACGGGTGTGAACGTTGTATAATAAAAACAAACAAATGCAAACAGACAAATTCAAAAAAGAGGGAGAGACAAACCATGAACTTCGCCATGCTGCATCCAGCCGACCAAATTATGATGATGATGGAGCGCATATATGGATATGGAATGACGACGACATCCGGCGGGAATCTGTCCATTCTCGACGACAACGGCGCGATTTGGATTACGCCGGCAGGGGTGGATAAAGGATCGCTGTCGCGAAAAGATATCGTCTGCGTTCAACCTGACGGCACGGTCGTCGGAAACTACAAACCGTCGAGCGAATTTCCGTTCCATGAACTGATCTACCGGAGCAGAAAAGATATTAAGGCCGTGCTGCACGCGCATCCGCCTGCCCTCGTAGCATTCAGCATCGTGCGCCAAACGCCGAATATATACCTGCTGCCGGGCGTCAAGCAAATTTGCGGAGAAGTAGGGATGGCCGAATACGGACTGCCGGGGAGCGCGCAGCTCGGAGAGCGCATCGCTTCCGTCTTTGAGCGGGGATTCAATACCGTAATGCTGGAAAATCACGGCATTGTCGTCGGAGGGGAAAACCTCTTTAAAGCGTTTATGGCGTTCGAGACGCTGGAATTTTGCGCGCGGCTGCAAATTAAAGCGAACCGGATCGGCGAGCCTGTCACGTTGACGAAGGAGCAAATCGAGCAGTCGGGCTGCAAGAAGCACCCGGATATGGAGGAATTCGCACCGTCGCGGTTCGGCAGCAGGGAAAGAGAAGCGAGGAGAGAGATGTGCGCGCTCATTCACCGCGCCTATGACCAGAAACTGTTTACGAGCACGCAAGGAACGTTCTCGCAGCGGCTTGAAGGCCGGTCGTTTCTTATTACTCCGTGCGATAAGGACCGCAAATATTTGGAGGCGGACGATATCGTCCGAATCGACGACGGCAGGAAGGAAGCCGGCAAAATACCAAGCCGATCGGTATTGTTGCATCAATCGATTTACGAGAAGCATCCGCATATCGAGTCGATTGTGATCGCGCATCCGCCCAACATTATGGCTTTTGCCGCGACGAAAGAACCGTTCGATTCGCGAACGATACCGGAGAGCTATATTTTGCTGCGGAATATTCCGAAGCTTCCGTTCGGAGCGCCGTTTCTACAGCCGCAGGCCGTCGCGGACGTCTTCCGTCCTGACACGCCGATCGCCATGGTGGAGAACGATTGCGTCATCGTGACCGGCAGCGGGCTGCTCAACGCCTTCGACCGGTTGGAAGTGGCGGAATATAGCTCCAAGGCCGTTATTTCCTCCAAATGCCTCGGCGAAATTATACCGATCGATCGGCCCCAAATTGCCGAGCTCGAACGAGCGTTCAATCTGTGAGACTATAAGGGATCTCTGTCCACATCGCGCGGCATTAGCGTTGCACCGTACGCACACAAGCATCCCGCAATGCGTAGGATGCACGAACGTGAATACATTGGAGGGGCAGGCTGCCTACGCAAAAGTTTCCTTCTCGCCCGCCCCTACGAATCTTTGGACGAACTGCTTCACTTTGCGGGCGTAGCCCGTCTTGTCCGTGGCGTAGGCCGTCCCGTGCCCGGCCTGCGGCACAAGGAAAATCTCCTTGTATCCTTTCGATTTTTCATACAGCCGATGAACCATTTCCGTCGGTACGAACGTATCCTCTTCCCCGTGAATGAACAGGATCGGCTTTTCGTTTCTGGCTACTTGATCCATCGCCGACGCTTCGCCGAAGAAGTACCCGGCTCTCAGCCTGCAGACGAGGCTGGTGAGGGGAATGAACGGGAAAGGGGGCAGCTTGTACATTCTTTTTAGTTGATAAGATAGGATGTCTTTCACCGAACTATAGGCGCAATCCGCGACGATGCATTTGACTTGCTCGGGCAGCCGTTCGCCGCTGGTCATGAGCACGGTCGCTCCGCCCATGGAAATGCCGTGAAGCACAATTCGGGCGTCTTTGCCGTCCCGGCGAACGATCTCATCAATCCATTTTATGTAATCCTTGCGGTCGTGCCAACCGAATCCGATATAGTCCCCTTCGCTATCCCCATGGCCTCTGTTATCCGGCATCAAGACATTGAACCCCATCGTTTCATGATACAGTTCCGCCAGTGAAGCCATATCTTTGCCTCTGCCCGAATATCCATGCGCCAAAATAACGGTTTGCAGCGTCGGTTTTTTCGCCTTTAGATAGCAGCCGCGCAGCGCCAAGCCGTCATCGGATGTAATAGTCAGTGTCTCGAACGTTTGCGAATCGACCCATTTGGATTCGTACACCGATACGTCCGCCCCTTCGTTTACTTTCAAATCGGGATTTCCCGCCAAAAAATCTTTGTTCGCTCGTTTGATGGCAAGCTTATAGAAGAACAGGCTTGCGGCGATAAGCGCAATAACGATGATTGCTATTACGGAAACAACAATGATCACGGTTGTCGACATCGCTTTTTTTTGCCTCCCGGGAAAATGGTCTCTGGCCGATCTCTCTTATCTTTTTCAGATCGATCTTTCCGTATACCTAACATATCACCGGGCCCGCGGGCATGGCAAGCGCCCAAGCAAAAGGCCGCGGGATTCAGATATCCCACGGCCTTCGATCATTGCCGGCGTTCCGCGTCGCGTCGCTGAAACCTGGCGATAGCCTCGTATTCTTCCTGCAGTTTGCGCGAGATGCTTATATAGATCGGAGCCAATTCTTGATAGATTTGCACGTTCTGCGGAATCGGAGTATGCGAATGCGTCACTCCTACCATATCGGCGACGATATCCAAGGAATCGGTTTTCCCGAGCGCATACAGCCCAAGGACGACAGCCCCTAAACAGGAGCTTTCGAAACTTTCGGGGACGACCACTTCCTGGTCGAAAATATCGGCCATCATTTGCCGCCAAACCGCCGAACGGGCGAACCCCCCGGTCGCGTGGATTTTGCGGGGCTGCCCGATTTGCTCTTTCATCGCCAGCAGCACGGTATACATATTGATAATGATTCCTTCTAAGACGGCGCGAATCATATGTTCTTTTTTGTGGCGGATGGTCAATCCGAAGAACGAGCCGCGCGCGTGGGAGTTCCATAACGGCGCCCGTTCGCCGGTTAAATACGGATGAAAGATCAATCCGTCCGCTCCGGGAGGAACCCGTTCGGTGATCTTCGTCAACACATCGTACGGATTGATGCCGAGGCGCTTCGCCGTTTCCATCTCCGCGGCCGCGAATTCGTCCCGCACCCAGCGAAAAATCATGCCGCCGTTGTTAACCGGTCCCCCGATCACCCATTGCTTGTCGGTCAACGCGTAGCAGAAAATTCTCCCCTTCGGGTCGGTCGCGGGCTTATCGACGACCGTGCGAATGGCTCCGCTCGTACCGATTGTAGCCGCTACGACGCCGGGGGCGATTGCATTAACCCCCAGATTGGACAGCACCCCGTCGCTGGCCCCGACGATAAAAGGGGTCGACGCCGCAAGCCCCATCTCCCGGGCGTATTCCGGGCGCAAGCCATGCATGGCGTGGGTCGTCGGCACGAGCAGGGACAGCTGCCCTTCCGTAATGCCGGCAAGGCGCAGCGCCTCTTCGTCCCATGCCAACCGCTCCAGATTCATCATTCCGGTAGCGGAGGCGATAGAGTAGTCGACAACATATTGGCCGAACAGTTTAGCAATGACATATTCTTTAATCGAGATAAATTTATAGGTCCGGGCAAAAACGTCCTGCAGCTCATGCCTCATCCATATCAATTTGGTAACGGGGGACATCGGATGGATCGGCGTTCCCGTTCGCAAGTAGAGTTCGTGGCCGTTCATTTCCCGTTTTAAACGGGCGGCCCATTCTTCGCTGCGGTTGTCGGCCCAGGTGATGCATCCGGTCAGCGGCTTTCCGTCCGCGTCGACGGCGATCACGCTATGCATTGCCGAACTGAACGACACGAACATGACTTGTTCGGGGCGGATCTTCCCGGTGCGCATGATTGCTTGGACGGTATGAAGCACGGCCGCAAAAATTTGATCCGGATCCTGTTCCGCCGCGGACGCCGTCGGAGTCAACAAAGGATATTCCTCGTCCGCCTTCGCCGCAATGCTTCCGCCCTCTTCGAACAATACGGCTTTAGTGCTGGTCGTTCCGATGTCGATACCGATCATATACGTTTTTGGATTCAACGGCAATTCTCCTTTCCAAAACAACAAGCCTGCAAAATTCGCGCTTATCGCGCTTATATAATAACGTCGAGCGCAAGAATAAAAATCAATCCGATTACGGACAGCAATGTCTCCATAACCGTCCATGATTTCAACGTTTGCGGCACGGACATATTGAAAAATTCCTTCACCATCCAGAAGCCGGCATCGTTTACATGCGAGAGTACAAGCGACCCCGCGCCCGTGGCCAGCACGACCAACTCGATATTCGTTCCCGGATTGAGGGCAATCACGGGAGCGACGATGCCGACGGCCGTAGTCATAGCCACCGTAGCCGAACCGGTAGCGACCCCGCAAGCAGCCCGAGCAGCATAGACGAAATCAACAAGGTAACGAAAGGGTTCCACTTGTATTTCGAGATAAGCACAATGAGAAAGACGATGGCAACGAGCGTCCACATTAATAAAGTAACGTTATGACTAAGCCCGAAAAGCGAATTCATGCTGTCTAACCTCCTAAGATGGGCTCAGACTGAACAGAGCTGTTTTTTTACGTTTGCAACGCTTACATAATGTTTTCATAGCATGCCTTAGTATTTGTCATTCATCCGGCAGCTATCACATGCATGTTTCGTGTATACTTGTCGACAGCTTTAGGCGCCGCAATCCGGCAGCTTTCTTTAACCAGACGGAAAACTGCGGTGAAGGGTGGCAAGAGAATCGGCAAAATAGTCGCGAGCCCCTTTTTGAATGAGCTCGATGTCATTCGATTCCATGCTTTGCATGATTTTGCGATGTTTCTCGATGACGTCGCTTATTTTGCGGGTTCCCTGCGAGAAAACGTTTTCCGTGGTAACCAGCATAACGGCCATGACGAGATGGCGGATGCTGTTCCAGAGGTGAATCATTCGCGTATGCCCGGCCCGCAAAACGATCGCTTCGTGGAATGACATGTCATGATATGAGAAATCGACCGCATTGCCGTGTTTCGCCGCAAGCTCCATTTTGTCGACGATTTGTTGCAACTGTTGCAGCAAGGCGTCCGGATTCGTGGCCTGGGGCATGCTGACGATTCGCTGCTGGACAAAGCCTTCGATCAGGTAACGGACATCGTATAATTCTTCGACGTCTTTCCGGTTCAAGCCTATCACGACGGCGCCCATCCGCTCCAAACGGATCAAGCCTTCGCCGGACAACGTTTTTAAAGCTTCCCGCACCGGCGATCTGCTCGTCCCGAAATCGGAGGCAATCCGATTCTCGGACAAGACCTCTCCCGGTTTCACGCTTCCGTTCACAATTCGCAATCTTAATTCGCAGGCGATGGATTCGCCGAGCGATGAGCCTTGCAGCCAAGCGGATGGATATTGCATACCAATATAACGCTCCTATCGAACTTCGTTTCGTCCAAGACGATACATCGATTTTAGCATACATGCCTCCCGCAATTCCATCCCCGAAAGCTTGGCTCATTGGGATTTGCCAACCGCGTGGCCGCCGAATTCGTTCCGCAGCGCGGCGACGACTTTGCCGTGAAAGGCGTCGGTTTCGAGCGACCGGTAGCGCATCAGCAGGGACATGGCGATCACCGGAGTGCTTGCTTGCAGGTCAAGAGCCGTTTCGACCGTCCATTTGCCTTCGCCCGACGATTGCATCACCCCTTGGATGCCGGCCAATTTCGGATCTTTCGAGAACGCTCTCTCCGTCAGTTCCATAAGCCAGCCGCGAATGACGGAACCGTTCGCCCACACGCGGGCCACTTCTTCAAAGTTGAATGGAAAGCTGCTTTTTTCCAACAATTCGAAGCCTTCGGCAATCGACTGCATCATCCCGTATTCGATCCCGTTATGAATCATTTTCAGAAAGTGTCCGCTGCCGGATTCGCCCGCGTATAAATACCCTCGATCCACGGCGATATCCCGGAACAGCGGTTCGACAAGCGTGAAACTGCGCCGTTCTCCGCCGATCATGAAACAGCCGCCGCGATGCGCCCCTTCGATTCCGCCGGACGTGCCTACGTCGAGAAAATGGATCCCGCGGGACTTTAATTTGCCGGCCCGCAGGATGGAATCTTGATAATGGGAATTGCCGCCGTCGATAATCGTATCCCCTTGGCCGAGCAACGGGATAAGCGAGTCAATCACCGAGTCCACGACCGGGCCCGACGGAACCATGATCCACACGGTTCGAGGCGCTTCCAATGCGGCGACCAGTTCTTCGATCGAACTGGAGGCAACGGCCCCTTGTTCCGACAGTTCTTGAGCAGGCTCGGGATGAACGTCGTATGCAACGACTTCATGGCGATGGCGCAGCATATTTTCAGCCAAATGAAACCCCATTTTGCCAAGGCCTATCATACCTAGCTTCAAGTCAAAGCATCTCCTTTTCTTCTCATATTCATCATACAAGTATACTTGTATACAACTATAATGCTCTATACTATCGAATTTAAAGATCGCTGTAAATAGCAAAATTTTTCAGGACGAAGAAAGCGATAATTAATTCCTACTTGACAGATAGGGATTGTTGAACTATAAATAGATTACATTGTAAATTTCAAGTTTGGCTATCCTAAGATTAAACATGAAGTTAAGGAGTGAGGTAACGGTGGCGCTTCAGACGATTATTAATATTGTTATTATGCTAATATTCATCGCCGGCTTATTTTATATGCAGAAAAAACATATCTCGTTCTCGAAACGCGTTTTTACTGCATTGGGAGTGGGAGTCTTATTCGGGTTGGCGCTGCAATACATTTACGGAGCCAAATCGGAAGTATTGAAAACGTCTTTGGACTGGTTCGGCATCGTCGGCAACGGTTATGTCAAGTTTTTGCAAATGATCGTTATGCCGCTCGTATTCGTCTCGATCTTATCGGCATTCACGAAAATGAAGCTTAGCAAAAACTTCGGGAAAATCGGCGTTCTTGTTATTGCGATCTTAATCGGCACGACCGCTGTGGCGGCGGCAATCGGAATTGCCACGACGGCAACATTCAAGCTGGAGGCGATCCAAATCGAGGCGGGCGATTTGGAAACGTCGCGCGGGGAGGCGCTCGAACAACGGCTCGGCGATATCCAACACATGACGATGCCGCAGAAGATCGTCGAACTCTTGCCGAGCAACCCGTTCGCGGATTTGACCGGCGCTCGCGCCACATCAACAATCGCGGTCGTTATTTTCGCGGCATTTCTCGGCTTTGCCTTCTTGGGCGTCAAACGGAAAAAGCCGGAACAAGCGGATTTGTTTGAAAAATTCGTTGAAATGTTCTACACCATCATTATGCGCGTCGTTACGATCGTGCTAAGGATAACGCCATACGGCGTTCTTGCCTTGATGACGAAAGTGACGGCAACGAGCGACTATGAAGGCATTTTGAAACTAGGCAAATTCGTCGTCGCTTCGTATGTGGCTTTAGCAATTATGTTCATCGTTCATATGCTTTTGTTGGCCTTTTCGGGTCTGAACCCGATCACGTATGTGCGCAAAATTTTCCCGGTTCTCGTATTTGCGTTTACGTCTCGTACCAGTGCGGGGGCGCTGCCGCTCAACGTGAAGACGCAAACCGATAAATTGGGCGTGCCGGACGGAATCGCGAATTTCTCCGGGTCGCTCGGCCTTTCCATCGGACAGAACGGCTGCGCGGGCATTTACCCGGCCATGCTTGCCGTTATGATTGCGCCGACGGTAGGCATCGATCCGCTGTCGTTTTCATTCATCGCGCAATTGATTGTGATTGTGGCCATCAGTTCGTTCGGTGTAGCGGGCGTCGGCGGAGGCGCGACATTCGCGGCGCTGCTCGTACTGTCCTCGATGAACTTGCCTGTTGCCTTGGCGGGGCTGCTCATCTCCGTCGAGCCGTTGATCGATATGGGCCGTACGGCGCTTAACGTCAGCGGAAGCATGACGGCGGGCGTTCTTACGAGCAAAGCGGTGAAAGAACTGGATACGACCGTTTACGCGGAGCGAGGCGGACAACCGATCGAAGCGTAAATGGCAGCGATAAATGATACCTTGGAGAACCGTGGCCGATTGATGGATCGGCCGCGGTTTTTTATCTATATTTGGAGAGACCGGCGTGCTCCGCTCTACTTGCGCATGAACTTTTTCCCATCCATCATATGTTATAATGAAAAGATAAGGGGGCCATGCTAGGAAGGCCAAGCGGGAGGGGCTGAAGCGACATGCTAAAGGGAAATCGGGACTTTATCGAAGCGCATATCCGGGAAATAAGAGTTTCGCCGGCGTTACTGGCGGAAGCGATCGATACCGTTTCGTTTGCCGCCAACGACGAAACTTCGTATACGTTATTTACGGGATGTTTTATCCTTGAAAAGCCTGCGTTTATGTTCGGAATTGTCAATAGCGCGACCGACCGGGGACAGCTTATGATCACGCATCAATGTAAGCCTGAATCGTTTTTGGCGGGGTTTGCGACGATGGTTCGCAGAGTTGTTCCGGAACTTGGCGTAAACGAACAAACGGAATTGACGATTCATTTCGCGCGCACTTTCGGGCGAATCGTTCGAGATTGTTATTCGAAAACCGACGGCTTGCCTGTCCCGCCGCAGGCAGAACGGTTCGTTGATATGGCGGATGCCGATTACATAAAAGGATTCTATTAGTCAATACATACGAGGAGTTGTGGAAAATGAAACTGAAAGTGATCGAAGCAAGCATGACGCATAACCAAGAAAGCGGATTTGTCGGCCGGGTTCTATTTCAACTTGCGGGACAGCCGACCGACTATGAAATTACGTTCTATAGCCAGAAAGGGAAAGATTGGGGGTATAGTTTAAGCTTCGGCAAAGAATCGGGAAAAGAAGAGGATATCGTTGCGATCGAGGACATGCTCGAACAGGACGACGATTTGTTCGATTCGCTGCTCCATGCCGCGAAGAGCAGTCAAGCGGACGGTTCCGTTTAGCTGCCGCTGCAGGCAGGTTTTGCCTTCATGTTATGTTTGCTAGCATGGACAAATTTATGTTATTCTGCAATAGAATGTTCTACTTTGAAAGGGGGGAAAGGAATGTACGAAAGACGCACCATGAATCGGGTGCTGCTGCTGGTTGTAACGATGATTGCTTTGCTCGTTTCCTCCTTAGTGCCCGTCCTGGAATTCGACAATACGGCATTGCTGAACGAAATGCTCTCCGTGAAAAAAGAGCCCACAGTCCATCATTCGGTAGGGGCTACTCATCATCAAATCGCGAAACTGCACGCCATGGCGCAATTCGTTCTGCTCTTCAGCCTTTATTGTTTAATGAGCTTGTCTAGAATCAGGATACCAAGATTTCGTCTTGCCGTATTCGTTCCTATACTGCTTAGGCAACTTTTGCTGCGCCCTTTACAATTTACCTCATCTTACTATATCGTCCGCACCGCTTAACAGCCGGTTTGCTCGGGGGATGTTTTCGCATGCCCGATAAACCGACCCTTCTCTATGATTTTTCCTAAAACCAGTACCATTAACTACAAAAATCAATATTTTATTCGTACGACAAAGTCGTTTTTAAATCCAAGTTATACAAGCTGAAAACTATAATATTCAGTTCGTTTGCGGGTATACCATGACAAAAACTGTATGCAAATGATGCGAATGCCCTATACTGTTATTATTTGGAATGTGTTGTTGTAAGGCAACGCGATTATTTCACGTTCGCGGAGCGCGTAAAATTTCATTTGGGAGGTTCAGCGTATGATTAATATTCGCGAATCCGACTTGCCGGGCATTGGCCGGAAATTTCTGGTTGAAACCCGCGGCGGAGATAAGTTAGTCATTGTTATTCATGATGACGGAAGAAGAGAATTATATCATTTCTTTCACGACGATGCGGAAGAATGCATTTCCTCGATCACGCTTGAAGACGATGAAGCCAGGACGGTTGCCGCTATTGTCGGCGGAATGAGCTATAAGCCGAAGGCTTTGGAGACGATTGAAATCGAACTGAACGATTTGATCGTGGAATGGTACCGTGTCGATGCAAACGCCAAATGCGTCGGCAAGACGATCGGCGAATTGAATATCCGCCAAAAGACAGGCTCGACCGTCATTGCCGTCGTGGAAAAAGACCACAAAAAATATATTAGCCCGGGGCCCGATTACAGGCTAAATGCGGACTCCACACTCATTGTCGCAGGTGAGAGGCAGCAACTGAAAGCATTGAAGCACATTATACTGTATGGGAGTGATTGATATTGGACCACATCGTACTAGAGATCGGGCTTGCGATTATTCTTATCGCGATCGGCGGGCTTATTTCGGCTAAACTACGGTTTTCCATCATACCGTTTTATATATTGATCGGCATGGCTGTAGGTCCCCACGCCCCCAAATTCGGCTCATTCGACCTTCGGTTTATCGAAAGCGCGCCGTTCATCGAATTTATGGGCAGACTTGGCGTCCTGTTCTTGCTTTTTTACTTGGGGCTGGAATTTTCGGTAGGCCGCCTGATCAAATCGGGCCGTTCCATCGCGGTGGGCGGAACGATCTATATCGCAATTAACTTCACATTGGGATTGATATTCGGGTGGGCGTTAGGTTTTCCTTTAAGCGAGACGTTGGTCATCGCCGGGATTACGACGATTTCATCAAGCGCGATCGTGGCCAAAGTGTTGGTCGACCTGAAGCGGACGGCGAATCCCGAAACCGAGATGATTCTCGGCATTATCATGTTTGAAGATGTCTTCCTGGCCGTTTATATTTCGATATTGTCCGGCCTCGTATTGAGCGGTTCTTCTTCTTTAGGCGGGGTTTTGTTGTCCGCCGGAATCGCGCTCGGATTTATGCTCGCTTTCCTCATTATTGGCCGCAAAGCAGTTCCTCTTTTGAACCGTGCGCTTAATATACGATCGAACGAAGTCTTTATGCTCGTTATTTTCGGACTGTTGTTCGTCGTGGCGGGCTTCTCCGAGACGATCCACGTCGCGGAAGCGATCGGCGCGCTGCTTGTCGGTTTGGTGCTGGCGGAGACGGAACATATGAAAAGGATCGAGCATCTTATTTTACCGTTTCGCGACTTTTTCGGGGCGGTCTTCTTCTTCAGTTTCGGACTTACCATTAATCCGCTGGAACTTGGCGGCGCCGTATGGATGACGTTGGGTGCGGTAGCGTTGACGCTGGTCGGGAACTTCGTGGCAGGGATGCTGGCCGGACGAAGCGCCAAATTATCCGGCAAAGCGTCTTCCAATATCGGGCTCACCATCGTATCCCGCGGCGAATTTTCCATTATTGTCGCCAATTTGGGCAAAGCGGGCGGACTGCTCGAAATTTTACAGCCATTTGCGGCATTGTACGTCTTGATTCTGGCTATATTAGGGCCGCTCCTCACCAAGGAATCGAAAATGGTCTATAAATTGCTGAACAAAGTGTTTAAGTGGGATAAACCTGTAAGAAAAGGATCGAATCATAATATGAGAGGATGAAAAGTTGTGAGTCTGCATAGTGAACCGACGGTTAAAAAGGGTGTAACCGAACGCGGGAGGCATCACGACGAACAGGCGGAATGGGATAAGGCGCAAATGATCATGGTGCGCGATGTAAGAAACGCACTAATATTTACCGCAGTATTCGGTATCGTTTTAGCGGGACTTTATTTTATCATGAATTGATTACGGGCGCAAAAGAACATGATCGAATACAAGAAGGCTGCCGACCTTGACGGGTCAGGCAGCCTTCCGTATATTACTCCGCTTGCGGCAGTTTGTTGCGCAGCCGCGCCAGTTGCTCTTCGATGTAAGCTTCCCGTTTCGCGGCAGCTTCCGTCTGCTCGCCGGAACCGGCAGCCGGAATCGGCGCGATTCCCGCATGCGCGGATGCATACTTGCTTAGCTCATGCTGAGCTTCCAACTGCATAATTTTCTCTTCGATTCGTTCGAAACCGCGCGCGGCCGTTCCGCCTTCGAGCCCTCGCGAAAAACTGGACACAGCCGTTTGCGCTTCGGCTTTTTGCAGGCGCGCGGCCAATTCCGTCCGTTTCTCCTGCAGCTTGGCATATTCCGTCTCTGCCGCTTCCAACTGCTCGGCAAGCATTACGGATTGCACTTTGGCGTCCTCGCGGCGAGCCGTATATTCCGTTATTTTTTCCGAATAATTCATTTTCGCTTCCAGCGCAAGCCGCGCTTCCGCCTCTTGACCTCCTTGGAGAGCCTCCATGGCCTTTAATTCGCTATGTTCCGCAAGCCGGGACAATTCTACGATTCTTTGCTCCATCGCTCTCTCCGTCGCTTGCTGCTGCAGAAGCGATTGTTTGAGCTCGTCGATATCGCCTTTCATATCGCGAAGATACTGGTTCATCATGATGACAGGATTTTCAAGCTTGCCAAGCACCTCGTGCGCCGTCGCTTTCGTCAAATCCACCAATCTATTCAATACTCCCATGTTGTTCCACTCCTTTTATTCATTTATATTTACAATGGGCTTGAAATTAATAGTATCTGTAATCATTCGTATAGAACGGTTCCCCATACGGCGCTTTCGGGACAATCAAGCTGGCAACGATGTAGATCAGCGCGACCGTTCCGAAACTGAAGAGCGCGGATATAATTACAAGAAGCCTTACGATGCCGGAACCGACGCCGAGCCATTCCGCAACGCCTCCGCACAGCCCCGTCAGCTTGCTGTCCATCCTTGAACGATATAGTTTGTTCATTCGAATCGTCTCCTTCTCATTTATCGTTAAACGTTGTTGTTGTTTTCTTATGTCTTTATTGTAGAGCCGGAGAGATTTTCTTGAAACGGACCCCGGGCGGTTTTTCATACTGGCCTTAAGTTGGGGAAAGGTTACTACCGAAGGCATAGTTTATCGGAAATAGAGTTACTTTGGGTCATTTTTTAACGTATAATGGTAGCTGTTAGAGCGAAAAGCAACCGACGGAGGTAGAGTGGATGGGAATAATGGGAATATGATGTCCTGAATGTATAAGCGGTTACATAACCGAAGGTTGTTTCATCCTGAAAATGCAAATAATGGTGTTCGTACAATTTGCGTTGTTTGAAATAATAAAGGAGGCAGAACTACTCATGCAACTTCAAGCAATCTTACCTCATCTCCCTAATCACACGACGAACAGCGAGTCGTATTCCGACGACCAGATCGTGAATATGTTTATCTCCACGGGTAATCGTTCCAAATATACGATTCGAAATTATCGTAACGCCATTAATAAATTTCGCATGTTTATCGCGAATAAAAGATTAAGAGATGTGACATGGAGGGAAATTGAGGTTTACAAGATTAGTTTAATGGAAGGGTATCTCAGTAAAGACAACAAGCCTCAATCTCCTGCGACTATAGCTATACATATAGCTCCTTTGCGTTCGCTGTATAGTTGGGGGAGCGATCCGAACATCGGCATATTCAGTCACAATCCGACAACTTGCGTTCGTACGCCGAAAATTAAGGTGACCAGCAAAAATCATTATTTAACGGTTCGTGAAGTCGTTATACTGTTCGAGCATTTGAAAAAACAAGGATTTCGGGATTATATTATCGGACTAACCCTCGTTCTCCTGGGGCTCAGAGTTTCCGAACTGACGGCTATAAAATGGGAAGATTTCCATACCGATCCGGAGGAAACTTCGATTTGGCTGACGGTACACGGCAAGGGGGACAAGCAGCGCGAGGTAAAAGTACCGCAGATGTTATGGGACTTACTAGGTCAGTATTCGGCAACGGAGGATCCAATATACGGGAAAGGTTCGAATCAAAGATTGTTTCCCTATTCCGTTCGGTTAATAGAGAAAATCATCCAGAAAGCGCGCGACCGCAGCGGTCTAGGCAAAAAAGTAACCCCTCACTGGCTTAGGCATACAAACGCCACATTGGCCCTGTTGCGCGGAGCGTCGTTGCAGCAAGTCCAAGAATCGCTAGGCCATACGCATATCAACACTACACAACGTTATCTTCACACGGTACAACAAATTCAAAAAGCAGCTCCCGACTATGTCGAAGATTGCTTAAAGGGAAAGATCTAGGCACTAGTTCCTAGATCTCCTCGAGGAAAGAGTTGTTAATTTGGTCCATTTTTACTATAATACAAATTGGTAATAAGTTGTAGAAATAAAGAGTATTTTATCGTTAATTGTCGAACAACGCAAATTGTACGAACTATATTTTACCACGAGAAATTCAAAAAAGAGGGGGTTTGGAGATGAAGGGGAAGGAGGAAAAAAATACCGACCGGAATCGTCGCAATTTGCGTAAAAAAATCGAGAAAACGAGGCAAAAGCTTCATTTGGCGGAGCGGCGGGGGGGTACGCTGTCGGACTCTGGCGTTTACGACGTTAGCGTTCAATTAGACGGCTTAATTATGGAATACTATAAACGGGAAAAAGATCATCCTAATTAAATCGCATAACCGAAAAGGCACACTTATCGAAAGATAGGGTCGCAAAGCTATAGGGGTTAAGGCGTTGTCCGCATGGAAACGTTATGCTAGCCAGTTACCGAAATGAAGAGGAAATCCTTCTGTTTTTTCGGAGGATTTTCTTGTTTTTTACCTGTTCGTCTGATAGGAATGTCGCCATAAACGCGACGAAAGAGGGGTCATATGCAAAGTATTGTAACCTTCGAAGAGTTGGACTTGTTAAAGGAAAAAGATATCGATACATACCGCCACAGCCTTAAAGTAGGCAAACTCGCGCTAAGTATGGCGTTTCACTTGAATTTGGACCAGAAGCGAACGCGTCTGCTTTACAACGGCTGTTGTTTGCATGATATCGGAAAGTTGTTTGTTCCGGATACCATATTGCGCAATCAAGAAGAACTCGAGCCGAGCGAGTGGGAGACGATGAAAAGCCATCCTTCGCTTGGAGCCGAACTGTTGCGAAAACGATCGAATGTGGATCAGGATATTATCGACATTGTTGAATTCCATCACGAACGATGGGACGGACATGGCTATCCCTACGGCTTAAAAGGAGCGGATATTCCGATGTTCGCCCGGATTTGCGCCATTATCGACTCTTTCGAGAGCATGCGTTCGGATCGTCCTTACCGGAAACGGCTGTCGTTAAGCCAGGCGAAGGATGAACTGCGGAACAATAGCGGTACGCAATTCGACAAATATTACGTCGACGTATTTCTTAGCTTGCCCGATACGATTTTGGATCAATAACAGTAAAATGACAACCAGAGTTAAATTTTTAAGAAACATTGGTTAATGTGAGTGAAGAGATCGCACCCCCGCCATGCTACGATGAACATAGCGAAACATGTTACAATAATTGCTAATGAAAGGAATTTACCGCTATGGAAAAAGTGCGCATCGGCATCGTCGGGCTAGGAAATATGGGTACGGCACATGCGAAATATTTGATTGAGAATGGAGTGAAGGGAGCGGAGCTTGCCGCCGTTTGCGACAATCGGCCGGAACGGCTGCTGTGGGCGGAAGCAAATCTGGGCGAACGGGTCAAACGGTATGTGCGCGCGGAAGATCTTCTGGATTCCGGACAGGTCGATGGGGTGCTGATTACGACGCCGCATTACGATCATCCCGAACAAGCCGTTCAAGCTTTGCGGCGCGGCCTGCACGTGCTCGTCGAGAAACCGGCCGGAGTCTATACGAAGCAAGTCCGGGAAATGAACGAAGCGGCGGCGAAGTCCGGCAAAGTATTCGGCATTATGTACAATCAACGGACAAATCCGCTTTACGCGAAATTGAAAGATCTCATCTCCTCCGGAGAGCTTGGCGAGGTTCGGCGGACGAATTGGATTATTACGAACTGGTACCGCTCGCAAAGCTACTACGATTCCGGCGGCTGGCGGGCGACGTGGGCTGGGGAGGGCGGAGGCGTGCTTATCAATCAAGATCCGCATCAGCTTGATCTGTGGCAATGGACGACAGGTCTGATGCCAAAGCGGATTCGGGCGTTCTGCTCGTTCGGCAAGCATCGCAACATTGAGGTCGAGAATGAAGTGACCGCCTATGCGGAGTATGACAACGGAGCGACAGGCGTATTCGTGACATCGACCTGCGAAGCTCCGGGAACGAACCGGTTCGAGGTTACCGGCGAACGGGGCAAGGTCGTCATTGAAGACGGACGTTTGACGTTTTGGCGTTTGCGGGTCTCCGAGCCGGAATTCAATCGAACATTCCAGGGCGGATTCGGCGAGCCCGAGCATTGGAAATGCGAAGTGCCGGTGGAAGGGGATAACCCGCAACATCAAGGCATCACGCAAAATTGGACGAATGCGATCTTGCACGGTACCCCTTTGCTCGCTCCGGGCGAAGAGGGCATCAAAGGATTGATGCTGTCCAATGCGATGCTTCTCTCCACTTGGACGGACGATTGGGTCGATCTGCCGATCGACGAAGATTTGTTCTATCAACATTTGCAGGAAAAAATACGCACTTCCGCCTCGTCCGGCCAATCCGGCGAATACAAAACGCTGGATGTCGGCGGCACATACTAAGGGGGGAAAGGACATGCAAAAACAAGACGGAATGAATTACGCCCCAAAAGGAAAGCCGCAGCCGGTCGTGAGCCGCGGAGAATTCGTCTTTGCGGCAATGGCGCTCGATCACGGGCATATTTACGGGATGTGCAACGGGCTTGTAGAAGCGGGGGCGACGTTGAAATGGGTATTCGACCCGGATCCGGACAAAGTCCGAAATTTTTGCAACGTCTATCCGGGAGTTAAGGCGGCGACATCGGCACAACAAATATTGCAGGATCCCGAGGTAAGCCTTGTCGCGGCGGCAGCCGTTCCCGTGGAACGCGGACCGCTCGGCGTGGAAGTGATGCGGCACGGCAAAGACTATTTTACCGATAAAGCGCCGTTCACCACGCTCGAACAATTGGAAGAAGCGAAGGCGGCAGTTGCAGCTAGCGGGCGGAAATACGCGGTCTATTACAGCGAGCGCCTTCATGTGGAGAGCGCCGTGTTCGCAGGCACGCTCATTCGGGAAGGGGCGATCGGACGCGTCGTCCAAGTGCTTGGCCTCGGTCCGCATCGTCTCAACGCCGCTTCGCGGCCGAAGTGGTTTTTCGAGCGCGAGAAGTACGGCGGCATATTATGCGATATCGGCAGTCATCAAATCGAGCAGTTCCTGTATTACAGCGAATGCAAAGACGCCAAGGTGCTGCATAGCAAAGTTGCCAATTACCGTTCCAAGGAGTATCCGGAGCTGGAGGATTACGGCGACGCGACGCTGCTGGGCGATAACGGGGCAACCCATTACTTCCGCGTAGATTGGCTGACGCCGGACGGATTGGGCACATGGGGCGACGGGCGGACCGTCATTCTCGGCACGGAAGGCTACATCGAATTGCGCAAATATATCGATATCGCCCGCGATCCCCAAGGAGACCACCTCTATTTGGTCAACGGATCGGGCGAGCGCCATTACGAATTAAGCGGTCAAGTCGGTTATCCGTATTTCGGCGAACTGATTCTCGACTGTATCAACCGCACGGAAATCGCAATGACGCAAGAGCATGCGTTCAAGGCGGCGGAGCTATGCTTGCTCGCGCAGAAGCAGGCGATTAGAGCGGAATAAGCATTGGAGGGTTAGGCGTATGAAACTATCCGTTTTTACCGTTTCCACCCCCGATTTGACGCCGGAAGAATTGGCGTTGGCGGCCCAAGAGGCGGGCATAGAAGGCATTGAATGGC
Organism: Paenibacillus sp. MSJ-34; assembly: GCF_018918005.1. Taxonomy (GTDB): domain Bacteria; phylum Bacillota; class Bacilli; order Paenibacillales; family Paenibacillaceae; genus MSJ-34. Next base: position 145,835 of record NZ_JAHLPR010000006.1, read on the forward strand.
GATTTCAAGACGTCCCGGAAGACGCGAAGGACGAGGCGCCGTCCTATTGGCGCAACAACCGCTGCTCGATTTCTACGCGCGCTGACGACGAACTGCTGCAGCGATTCCGACAGGCCGCCGCCGCGCATGGACGTGTATCCGTCAGCGTAACCCCGTATTTGACGGTAGGCGACGTGGAAGGAACGGAACGCGTCTTGCAGGCCGCGAGCCGGCTTGGAGCGAGTTTCATCCGCCTTGCCGTCCCTGGCTACGACCGGACGAAGCATGTGCGCGAACTGATGGAGCAGGAGCTGGCCTATTTGCGGCAGGCGGCGCCGCTATGCAAACGGTACGGCGTCAAAGGTTTGCTCGAAACGCATCACGGTACGATTGCGGCCAGTGCCAGCGCGGCATTGCGCTTGGTGGAGGAATTCGACCCGGATACGGTCGGAGTGCTGTACGATCCCGGCAACATGGTCCATGAAGGCTACGAAAACTACCGCATGGGTATGGAATTGCTGGGACCGTATTTGGCTCATGTTCATGTGAAGAACGCCGTATGGCAACCTGGCGGGGAAGCGTCCGACGCGAGCGCAGCCTGGAGAGTCTCCTGGCAGCCGATACAGCGTGGAATCGTCCCTTGGAGTCAAGTGATCGAGGACTTGAAGGCGGTCGGCTACGACGGATATTTGGGCGTGGAGGACTTCAGCGGCGAATATGCGTCGAGAGACATGCTTATGCGGTTCTCAGCTTATTTGCGCAGCCTGTTATAGTTTTTCGGACCCCAAAGGTGGACCTACTTTCGAGAGAGGCTCCGAAGGAGCCTCTCTTATAATGGATGGCAGCCGTTGCAGCGCTATTCATTGTGGCACCATTGCTGTTCCTATCTTTCTGCCGATATCCCTCTCGCTCAGCCCTTCTGTCGATATCCCCTTCTTTCAGACTTCTGTCAGAATCCCTTTGATTCAGATCCTTTTACCAACATCTTTTTTTCAAACCTTCTGTCGAAATCCCTCTTGTTCAGAAGCAAGGTTTATTTCCAGAGGTAAGAGGTATATGCCAAAAATTCACTTCCTTCAGGGACGATTGCAGATTCGAACGGAAAAAGGCTTTATACTTTTCAAAAAAATAAAAATGATACTTGAAATAGGAACATATGTTTGGTAAAATAAATGCAAACATAGGTTCTTGTTTTTGGTGATTCGGGAGGTATTGCCATGTCCGAGTTGTTATCCTTTGAAGCGTTCTCCACTTACTATGAGAAGGAAGAGACGTGTGTACAAGCATGGTTCGATATGAGATGGCCGGACGGCTTTCGCTGCCCCCGGTGTCAGCATCCTAACGCTTACATTATCAAGACCCGCAGGCTTCCTTTATATGAGTGTCAAAGCTGCAGGGCGCAGACCTCGCTCATTGCGGGGACGGTCATGGAAGGCAGCCGCACTTCGTTGCGCAAATGGTTTCAGGCGATCTATCTACATGCCAGGCCGGAGAGCGTCAACGCTGTCCAATTAGCCCGGATCATTGAGGTTACTTACAAAACAGCTTGGCTGATCTGCCATAAGCTGCGGCATGCCATGTCTCAAATCGAATCAGCGGAGCTGTTGTCGGGGCTGGTTCGCATTTCGGAAGCCATCTACGCGAGAAGGTTTACGCGGCCCTTTTGGTCATGGCATGTGCCGGAACAACCTCTTTTGGTCGGTGTCTCGACGGACGACAACGGAACCATCCTCAAGTTGAAAATAGAGAAGCAAAAGAAAGAAAAAATCAAAGACCCCTATACGCCTTTTTCGGTTGAAGGTTTTATCGATCGTCATGTGGAAAGGAAAGCGGCAGCCCATGCCGTTGTAACGCGCTGTACGGGGCGCAGGCGCAACCTCAGATTGATCTCACTTGCGTGGGAAGCTGAGAAGTGGTTGGCTGCTGTGTTTGGAGGCATTGGCAGCAAACATTTGCAAGCTTATCTAAATCAATTTTGCTATATGTTTAATCATTTCCGAGAGTCTCTGCTCAAACCGCTGTTTAATAGCTGTGTGCAGTCACGAACGATTACCTATCGGGAGCTTGTCGGCAGTGCTGCCGAATCGGGTATGACTCATTATAAAATCGCGTCCTAAATGCATCGTTCTAGTTACGTTTGTGATAGGGTAATGTTTTTTTCATTTAACTTGCATTATCGTATGATTTGCACCACTTTTCAGGTGCGTTCGTTTCTCTTTTCAACTTCATTCGAAATACATTTTTTAGCTTCGAGCCCGTGAGAGTACTTTTTAACTTCACTAGAGATTCATGACAGATACTTCTGACCTGAGCGAGCGGGATTTCGACAGAAGGCGGAAAAAACAGATACCGCCATGGTCTGGCATCACTCGAAATCGAAGGCGGAAAAAAGCAGATATCGTGGTCCGGCATAACACAACGCGAAAAGGAACGCACGCTATCCGCCACAAAAGGAAGAGGAGGGGACAGGTTCACTCTTTCGAAGGATCGTGGTATGCTTTGAACAACGAGCTACGAAGGAGGAGAGCGAATGTCCGCCCTAACTGCCGCGCATCCGAGCATTATCGATTTTATCTATCGCAACGACAGCCCGATCGATCCTGTTTTTCATTCCCATTCCCATTACGAAATTTACTATTTTGTCGAGGGAAAGTGCAATTACCTCATCGGCGACAAAATTTATTTTCTATCCCCCGGCGATCTCATCTTGATGAACGGCATGACGCTGCATTGTCCGAAAATCGATCCGAACGTCAAATACGTCCGTTCCATCATTCATTTCGAACCGGCTGGATTGCGCCCGTATCTTGAGCCTCATCATTCGTTAAACGTCCTTCAGCCCTTTCAGGAATTGGGCAATGTCAGAATCGGCCTGCGGGGCGAAGACAAAGCGGAGATGGAGCGAATGCTCGATTATTTGCATGTGTTATACAAGCGCGGCGACCGCATCGGCATGAACCGATGCCAGCTTGCTTTTGTGGACTTGCTGTATTTCATTTACGAACATTGCCGCAAGCCGTTGCAAGACAAAGGGGAGCTTCTCTCGGAGAAAGAAAAAACGGTGCAGCGGATCATTTCTTTGCTGGAGCGCAGCTACATGGAAGACTTACATCTGGAGCATCTTCAACGGCATTTGCACTTGAGCAAATATTATTTGGCGAAAATATTCAAAGAAATTACCGGCGTGACCATCTTTGAATTCGTGTACCGGCGGCGCATCAACCAGGCGAAAATCGAGTTTATGCTCGATCCGAAGGCGTCGGTGACTGAGGTCTGCTTCAAGCTCGGTTTCAAGCATCTCGCTCATTTCAGCCGCGTGTTCAAACAGCAAACAGGTTTGTCTCCGGAGAAATATAGGAAGTCGGTGCTATCCTCGACCGATTAAAGATCCCGGGCCGTCGTCACGGAAGAGCAAATTGGCTCAGACTGCTGCCGGTCTTCCGCTTGAAAATTCTACTGGACGTATGAATGTCCGAATAACCGACCTTTTCCGCGATTTCGCCGAAAGACAAATCGGTCTGCATGGCGAGTTCTTTCGCTTTTTCAATCCGCTTACTCAAGCCGGAAATTTCCTCGATATCCTTCATGTTGATTTTCTCGTGATAATGATCGACAAGATAATTTTTGACTAGGATCATTTTCGACACGGTCTTTTGATTGCTTCGGGTCTCCGTCGGTTTCTTCTCGCCGCCTTTCCGTAATTCGCACAAAATATGCATCAGTAATTGCTGGCACAGCACTTTATTAGTGAATCCCGCTTGGCCTTAATGGAGGAGGGACCGTCCGGTCAGATCATTAAAATGTCGCGCAGCTCTTGCTCCGTCAGCGAGGATAACGATTCCTGGCCCGGCCGGATCACTTCGTCGATCAGGTTTTTCTTTCTCTGCTGCAGTTCGTACATTTTGTCCTCCACGGTGCCTTGGGCGACGAGGCGGATCACTTGCACGACGCTCTTCTGCCCGATCCGGTGGGCGCGGTCGGCGGCTTGCTGCTCTACGGCCGGATTCCACCAAAGATCATATAGAACGACGGTATCGGCTCCGGTCAAGTTGAGCCCGGTTCCGCCGGCTTTTAAGGAAATAAGGAACAACTCGCGTTCGCCCCCGTTAAACCTGTTGCATAACGCAACGCGCTCGGAAGCGGGAGTTTGGCCGTCCAGGTAGAAATGCTGAACGCCCCGATACCCGAGTTCCCGCCGGATGATGCCGAGCATTTCGGTGAATTGCGAGAAGATCAGCATGCGTTTTCCCGCGCTCAAACATTCCTCGATAATGTCGAGCAGTTGCTCCAGCTTGGCCGAACCGCCGGCATATCCTTCGACGAATAAGGCGGGATGGCAGCATAACTGGCGCAGTCTTGTCAGCCCGGCCAAAATTATAATCCGGTTTTTGTCGAAACCGTCCTCGTTCAGATGCCGCAACGTTTCTTTTTGCAGCTTGGCCAAGTAAGCCGCATATAGCTTCTTCTGCTCCGGAAGCAGCTCCGAGGCTTGCACGGATTCGATCTTGTCCGGCAATTCCTTCAGCACCTCGCTCTTCAAGCGGCGCATAAGAAACGGACGGATCCGCTTGGCCACAGTTTCCCGGGGCAATTCGACGAAAGCCTGCCGATCCGGGAATAATTCCGGGAACACGGCGTCGAAGATGGACCATAATTCTTCCAATGCGTTCTCTACAGGCGTGCCGGTAAGGGCAAACCGATACTTGGCCTGAATTCGCTTGACCGCTTGCGCCGTCTGCGTCGTCCTGTTTTTGAAAAATTGCGCTTCGTCCAAAATAAGCGTGTGAAACGAATGCTCGGCATAGCGTTTCATATCTTTGCGCAGCAGCGGATAGGAGGTGATCACGACGTCGGCGCTGTTCGTCCGGACGGCATCCGTCAACATCCGGTTCCGTTCCGTACTGCCGCCGCTTGGGATCACCGCCCGGATGTCCGGAGCGAACTTCTTCAGTTCATTCAACCAGTTGTATACGAGCGAAGCGGGCGCAACGACGAGCGCCGGCTGGCCTTGGCTTCTGATTTCGGTCAGCACGGAAGCGATAAATGCGATGCTTTGCACTGTTTTGCCAAGCCCCATTTCATCCGCGAGAATGCCGCCGAAACGGTAACGGGCAAGCGTCTTCATCCATTGGTATCCTTCGTTCTGATATTCCCTGAGCACCGAAGCAAGGCTTTGCGGGACAGGGAAATCGGAATGATCGGGATTTCGCATGTTTTCCAGCAGCCGGCGAAACGATTTGCCCAGCTTGACGGCCCTTCCTTGCTGCGGGTCGTCGATCAAACGGAGCCCGCGCACGATGGGGAGGCGAAATTCGTTTCCAAGCACATCTCCTCGGGCCATGCCGGTTTCGTTAATAAAGCGGGCGATTTCCTGGAATTCGGCGCTTTCCAGCGGCAGCAGCGCACCGTTTCTTAACCGGTAATAGGTGCGCTTCTCCTCGAGAGAGCGAAGCAAATCGCGGATTTCCGACGGAGGAATGCCGTCAATGTCAAAACGAACTTCCAGCCAATCGGTTCGTTCGTCCGTATCCACCGTTACCTTTGGCGGAACGTATCCGGTATGAAGCCTGATCTTGACGGCGGAGGTTGCGTAGACTTGAAGCAGCTTCTCTAATTGCGGCACGATGCGATACAAAAATTCGAATTCCGCCTCTTCGTCCTCCATGAAATAACCGGATTCCGTCCGAGCGAAGGAGCTCTGCTCCATCAGTTCCAGAATCCGTCCTTCCCGATCACCGTCCCGCATCAGGATGGGCCCGTTGCGTCTGCCGGCGCCGCTCTCCAACGGATTGATCACGATGTCCCCGTATTGGAATTCCAGCGCGGCAAGCAGCCGGTCCTTCACCCGGTCCAAATACAGCCTGGCTTGCAGCGGCGTTTGCAGCATGCGATCGGAAACCGATTGGGCGATGCGGACGCTGCCCAGTTTCATCAAGCCGGGCACGACCTGTTCCATCACCGGCTCCATCCGCTCCGGCGGAATCCGGATGCGATGCGTACGGGAAGTTTCCAGCATCCGTTTCAGCCGGGAGAGCCGCCTGCACGGATCGGACGGCAGCCGAATCAGCTTTCCTTCCGTCAGGACGGCTTCATACGATTCCATCACCGTAATGTTCTCCAATCCTTGCACGTCCATTTGATATTCCGGGGTCTCTTCGGTCGGCGCTTGGCCGAGCTCGAAGCGAACCGGGACCGCTTCGTCGGATATGCGGATTCCGTCAAAGCAGCCGCCTGCATGTTCGAGCTGGGTGCTGGGAGCCTGAACGAGCAAAGGAAGGAGGCTTTCCCATGACACCGGGGGGACGGGCAGGGCGCTTTCGCCTCCCGCAAGTCCGGCATGGACGGGATAAGGCTCCGAATGGTCGCGATACATCCGGTCATGCTGCGAAATCCGGATTAACTGCCGAATGACCGCGTCGTCTTCTTTCTGGAAGCAGTACACCTCCGGATCGTAGGTGAACGATTTGGATAAGGCGCAGGTTTCCCGCCGCTGAACCCGATCGAGAAAATCGGCGATCCGGCGAACCGAGTACAGCCGCTTCGGCCCAACCTTGATTTCGATGGCGAAGAACTGCTTTCCGTCTCGAAGGGGCAGGCATTTGCATGTAAAAGATACTTTCAGCGGTTGCCTGGTATCGTAGACGATTCCCGCGCCGCTTGGGCGCATCGGTTTGTAGTCGAACAATTCCAGCACGTCGTCCGTAAGCCGCAAATCGTCCGCGGACGCCCGGGAAGCTCCCGAACGAACCGGCGCCGTTCCGGCATGCTCGCGATCCCGGATGGCGAGCAGCACGGCGGCGATATGCGAACAGTATTTGTCATAAGAAGAAAGGGAGGGGCAAGTGCATTCCGCATGCACGCGTCCGCCCTGCTCGACGTGGACGGACACGCGGGAGACGGAGCTTTCTTTAACGTCGGCTTCATAAACTTGCGATTCGGCGTCAAATTTGGTAAAAGACACCTTCCCCGCCTTGTTAAAGGCTTTTCCTTTTTTATATGAAATTTGACCGCATAATAACGCGATGAGTCGTTCCGTCATCTGAATGCCCATAGCTGGTTCCTTTCTTTTATGGAAATGTGGCGTTTCGGAAAAAGCTTATCCTTCCATAATAACAGAAATGATCCCGCGGCGCTTCAACCGCTACGCCGGATTTTGCATCGCAACCATTTCCGGGGGCGCCGCTTGAAGCCGAAAAAAAATCCGGGGCTTCAGTCCCCGGATTTTATACGCTAGTACCCGCTTTTGCAAGCTCCTCCAGCTTCGCTATTATTCGTTCCTCGACATGCCCGTCAAGCGGAATGCGCTCTTTGGCGATCGCGTTCAGTTCCGCGTGGTCCCCGATCGCAACGGAATGGCGCGCCTTCTCGAACATCGGGATATCGTTCATATCGTTGCCGAAGCATACGAACTCCCCTTCCTGTATGCCGAAATGTTCCAATGCGGTCATTTTATTAACGCCGCGGCAAGTCATGTCCACTACTTTTTCCCCGGCATGGGAATGAATGGAGACGCCGGCCGTTTCGAGCTTTGCATGAAGTGTCGGCACGTCGTCGCAGTCGAGGACCAATATTTTCACGATTCGTTCCAACCGTTCGATTTCCGTCTTGTCCGCCAAGCCCAGCGGATCGATCTGTTGTATAAACGGATGGCCGGAGTCGCCGAGGCAAGCATAATTCCAATCGCCGTCGATTAGTGCCGTGGCGCGGCAATCGCGCAGAAGAGCGAGAACGGATTCCGCCACAGGCTGCGGAAACGCTTCGATGCGTACCGTTTCGCCGCGGAAGCGGGTCATCGCTCCCCCCGCGCCGATGAGCAGCTTGCCGTGAAGCCTGTCGTCCAATACGGGCAACATGTCGCGGCAATGTCTGGCCGAAGCGAACCCGATCCGATGCCCAAGCGATTCGAGACGAAGCAAAACGTTCGTCAATTGCGGGGATACGGGCAGCCCCTTGTAGCAAATGGTCCCGTCGAGGTCGAAGATGAAATACATGATGTCACCGTCCCTTAATAGAGGTAGTTCAAAAAGTCCTCATTTTGACTTTTGAACTCGCATTGTTTAGGTAGAATGTCTTACCATTAATTCGACAAAACATGCCCATTACCTTCTGCAATCGTTTTGTAGTAAAATATAGTTTGTGACGTTTTAAGCTGCATTTCATGTTCATGTGATATACTGTTGAACGCGAAAGGGGAGGGAATCGTTTTGCAAGGGATATTACGGTGGATGAGCCGGCCGTTCTTCGTTTTTACAGTATTCATGGTACTGAAAATCAACTTGTCCTGGCTAGTCATATTCGGCGCAAAGGATACGGGAACCGCTCTTCTTGTCAGCGTACCGTCCGTTTGGGTTGTGTTCGGCTTGATCGAATTGCTCGCTAAGAAACGTAAAATTTTATTTTATATGATTGCGAATTTCGCGATGACGTCGGTTTATTTTGCGGCAATTATGTATTACAAATATTATGGCGTCATTGTCAATTACCGCGCGCTGCAGCAAGCGAAACAAGTCGTCCAAGTCAAGAGCAGCGTATTCGATTTAATGCATCCCTACTATTTGCTCATCTATCTCGATGTGGTCGTTCTGCTCGTCATGTTCCTGTTCTCGAAGAACATTCGCGGGTGGGGCAAAGAGCTCGAACGTTCCGGGCGCCGCATCGTTCCGATCATGCTCGCCGCTTCGTTGTTGTTCTGTCTCGCCACCATTTGGATGAATCGCGGAATTGTCAACGAAATAAAGCAGGCCGAGCAGATGGGCATACTTAATTATCAAGTCTATACCGTACTCGCGGATATGAAAAAAGAAGAGCTGGACCCGCCCGATACGATCGACCGGGATGAAATCAGAACGCTGAAAGGCATCGCGTCCGGGAACGAGGATCGAGGGCCTTATTGGAGTGCGGCCAAAGATAAAAATATTGTTATCATACAACTCGAATCGTTTCAAAACTTCCTGATCGGATTGACGGTGGACGGGCATGAAGTGACGCCGGTACTAAATCGGTTGGCGAAGGAAGCTTATTATTTTCCTCATATGTATCAACAAGCCGGACAAGGCAATACGTCCGATGCCGAGTTCATTACGAATACGTCGTTCTATATTCCGCCGAACGGCGCCGCCGCGGATATCTATACGGGCAAAGATTTGCCCAGCTTGCCGAAGCTGGTGCGCGAGCATGAATACAAAGCGTTTACGTTCCATACGAATGACGTGACCTTCTGGAACCGGAACCGAATGTACCCGGCGCTGGGATTCACCCGATATTACGACCGGGCGTTTTTCGGCGAGGAAGATCAGCTCGCTTTCGGCGCTTCGGACGAAGTGTTATATGCCAAAACGGCGGCGGAGCTTGCCAAGTATCAAGAAGAAGGGCAGAAATTTTACGCGCATGTCATCTCAATGTCGGCGCATCACCCGTACGATTTGCCGGAAGACAAATACGCCGTGCCGATTCCGGATGAGATGAAGGACACGCTCGTCGGCAACTATCTTCGTGCCCAAAGTTATGCCGACGCCGCGCTGGGCCAATTTATCGAAGAATTGAAGCAAAGCCATATTTGGGAAAATAGCATGATCGTCATCTACGGAGATCATTTGGGGCTTCCGATGTACTCGCTCAACGAGCCGGAATTGGCGATGCTTCGGCAAATGTTGGGAAGAGATTATTCTTATACCGATATGTTGAATATTCCGCTCATCGTTTCCGTTCCGGACGGGCCGCCGCCGCAAGCGTTCGACCAAGTAGGGGGACAAGTCGATATTATGCCGACGGTCGCTCATTTGGCGGGAATGCCGATGGAAGGGCGAACGTTCTTCGGGCAAAATTTGCTGAATAATAAGCATAACATTTTGCCGGAGCGCTATTATTTGCCCTCGGGCTCGTTTATTAACGATGAAGGAGTGTTCATTCCCGGCGAAGGCGTGGAGGACGGTGACTTGCATTTAATCCGGGACCGCGTTCTGGCGGGAGCCGGCGATCGGGACGGCGCGAAGACGGATGAAGAGCTCGGAAAGCAAAGATTGGCCGAGCAATTGGAGCGGTACCGGGACGAATATGAACGGGCGCTGCAGTTGCTGCATATATCGGACAGTTATGTGAAGCAGCTTCCGGATCTCGAAAATTAACAAAAACGAACAAGGGCGGGCACGATTACGAATATGAGCGAATTGCTGAACGTGTCGGAGATGACCGTTCGCCGGGATTTGAAGGAATTGGAGAAGGAAGACATCGTATGGCGCACGCATGGCGGAGCCGTATTCGTACAAACGCCGAACCCGGAGCCGCCCTTTGACGAGAAACGAGGGGCGCATTTGGATTTGAAAGAGCGGATTGCCGAATATGCCGCCAATCGTTTCGTTCGCGACGACAGCGTCATTTTCCTGGAGGGAGGCACAACCGTAACGGGCATGGCCGGCTTTCTCGGGCAATACCGGGATTTGCTGATTGTGACGAACGGCCTGTACACCGCCTCCGCGTTGAAGAAGATCGTGTCCAATTGATGGAAAGCCAAGTCAAGCGGGCGATGAAAGCTTCCGCGAAACGGACGGTCATGATGATCGATTCGACCAAGTTCGGCGTATGCTCTTCCTTAACTTCGTTCCAGTTGAAGGAAGTCGACGCCGTCATTACGGACGATGCCGCTCCGGCGGATATCGTCGAGCAAATCGTCAATGCGGGCGTTAAAGTTCATACGGTACCAAGCAAATAACGGCAGTTTCTGTGAACTGCCGCTTTTTCATGTTCCACCGACGATCGCGTCTTCGGATTTATGTCGAATCTGTACACGCGATTCGGCGCCGAATTTCCGATCCGGTTCGACTTCCTCGATACGATGGGCGGACAAAATTTGAGCCTTCAGGCTCATCCGTGAACGAATATATTTACGAGCAATTCGGTATGCACTACACTCAGGACGAAAGCTATTACATGCTCGATGCCAAGGAGGATGCGGTCGTCTACTTGGGATTGAAGGACAATCGATCCCGAAGCAATGATCGGCGACCTGGAGCGCGCTCAAACCGGAGAAATTTCGTTCCCGGCACAGTGCTGTCCAAGTTGTACGGAATACAACATGATGACGGGGCAGAAGGCGAAATGGGCCGCTATGTTGTACAATTTACTACAATTTCGTTAGTAGAACGGCTGTATGGCCCGTTTTGACCCCGAAATGTTGTAAAAACTACAGCATAGGCATCTTGGCCGCATGAAAAAGATGCAAAATGTTGTATTTTGTACAGGATAGCCCCGGGGGATTTTCGTAAGCAGGCGGATTTAGGAGCGATTCCGATGCGATGATGAGATACGTTCGTCCATGCGGATTTGCGATATCTCGAGACGCAGTGAACCGCCGGTTTGTCCGGGAAAGCATGGGGCGGTCCGAGCGACGCGGTTGAAGATGACCCACGGGCATTGGATTTGATCCAATGCTTTTTTTGACATTATAGAATTTATAAAATTTTGGGGTGGGCAGGGCTTCCGCCTCGTTTTTGTTTTTGGTAAGGTTAGGATATGGAGACGAACGTGCTAAAACGAATCTTCTTTGATGAACATGGAC
>NZ_JAHLPR010000007.1 GCF_018918005.1 Paenibacillus sp. MSJ-34
AAGATGAGATTTCCCAATTCGTAAGACCCCTTGTAGACGACGAGGTTGATAGGTTGGAGGTGGAAGCGCAGCAATGCGTGCAGCTGACCAATACTAATCGGTCGAGGGCTTATCCTAAAACATACCCCAAAAAGTGACGATATGCTTCGAAGCGTATTCCGATTACTTTTCGGGGGACCCCGAATAAAGGATAACACAAGAATTCGCGTTTGTTTCGCATCTAGTTTTCAGGGAGCAACTCCTTGAATTGAATATTATTGTTCCCTGATAGCTCAGTCGGTAGAGCACTCGGCTGTTAACCGAGTTGTCACAGGTTCGAGTCCTGTTCGGGGAGCCATTATGGAGAGCTGTCCGAGTGGTCGAAGGAGCACGATTGGAAATCGTGTATACGTTAACCGCGTATCGAGGGTTCGAATCCCTCGCTCTCCGCCAGTATGTGGCCCGTTGGTCAAGGGGTTAAGACACCTCCCTTTCACGGAGGTAACAGGGGTTCGAATCCCCTACGGGTCACCATTATTTCTCTTTGATAACCATCATCATCGAAAAATGACTTGCAATATCCTAGAAGAATCTGATAAGATATTGATTGTCGTTAAATCGGAGGCTTAGCTCAGCTGGGAGAGCATCTGCCTTACAAGCAGAGGGTCGGCGGTTCGATCCCGTCAGCCTCCACCATATACAATATCGCGGGGTGGAGCAGCTCGGTAGCTCGTCGGGCTCATAACCCGAAGGTCGCAGGTTCAAATCCTGCCCCCGCAACCAATCAAATACGGAGCTGTGGTGTAGAGGCCTAACATGCCTGCCTGTCACGCAGGAGAACGCGGGTTCGAATCCCGTCAGCTCCGCCATTTACTTTCGAAACGATTAAGGCTCGGTAGCTCAGTCGGTAGAGCAGAGGACTGAAAATCCTCGTGTCGGCGGTTCGATTCCGTCCCGAGCCACCATTGAACAACAACATACGCCGGTGTAGCTCAATTGGTAGAGCAACTGACTTGTAATCAGTAGGTTGGGGGTTCAAGTCCTCTCGCCGGCACCATGCAGCACAATGTGGAGGCTTAGCGAAGTGGCCAAACGCAGCAGACTGTAAATCTGTTCTCTGACGAGTTCGGTGGTTCGAATCCATCAGCCTCCACCATTCCTTAACAATACAGGGGCATAGTTTAAAGGTAGAACAGCGGTCTCCAAAACCGTTAGTGTGGGTTCAATTCCTGCTGCCCCTGCCAGAATAACTTGTTTCATTCATATGGCGGTCGTGGCGAAGGGGTTAACGCACCGGATTGTGGCTCCGGCATTCGTGGGTTCAAGTCCCATCGATCGCCCCATAATTTCATCTTATTGGGGATTAGCCAAGCGGTAAGGCAACGGACTTTGACTCCGTCATTCCAAGGTTCGAATCCTTGATCCCCAGCCATTATGCGGACGTGGCTCAGCGGTAGAGCATCGCCTTGCCAAGGCGAGGGTCGCGGGTTCGATTCCCGTCGTCCGCTCCATTTATTAGGCGCCATAGCCAAGTGGTAAGGCAGAGCTCTGCAAAAGCTTTACCCCCAGTTCGAGTCTGGGTGGCGCCTCCACAATCTTCACCGTGCGGGAGTGGCGGAATCGGCAGACGCACAGGACTTAAAATCCTGCGGTAGGTGACTACCGTACCAGTTCAAGTCTGGTCTTCCGCACCAGTCATCATATGTGCCCTTAGCTCAGCCGGATAGAGCGTTTGACTACGAATCAAAAGGTCAGGAGTTCGAATCTCTTAGGGCACGCCATGTAACATCTTGTCGGGTTGCAGAGGTTGAAATTCCCTCTTTACTTGACGAAAGAAACATACTATAATCATATAGTACATGCCGGTGTGGCGGAATTGGCAGACGCGCGCGACTCAAAATCGTGAGGGAAACCGTGGGGGTTCGAGTCCCTTCACCGGCACCATATTCTTCATAACCTTCTTGTCCTTGAAACTGGAGATTTCAAGGACTTTTTTGATTTTATTTGACAGATTTAATTCTTCGGAAACTTTAACGCCAATTACTACTGTTGTTTAGGCTAGTTCGTTGCGAAAATGGGAAGTAGCGGCAAAAACAGGAGCTAATTTAGCGTGGTTTGACAAGTATGCGGATTTTTGGGACTTTTAGAGCCAACTTTTCCATTTAATTAGTTTGCACTGAGGCTAGGGCAATAATTAACGCCGCTTTTTGGATCTATCGATAAACATTTCACAAAAATGTACTGTTAAGGAAACGATTTTCTCAAGTAACAAGAAACACCGGCCGGAAGCGCGCGCTCCGTGACCGGTGTTTTTTGATACGGCTAACCGTTCACCTGTTCGATATGGAGGTAGGTTTGCTTGCTTAAATCGATGAAATTGCCGCCAACCTGCACTAACGGGCGGGTCGGATCATGAGAATTGATCATAACGATATTCCCTTTGCTTCCGTCAGTTAACAGAACTTCGCTCCCGGTGAGCGATTGCATCATTTTATCAAGGAAGATATGTATAACTTTGGCGTCGAACGCACCGTAAGCGTTCTGGTTCATCTGTTTGAGCGTCTCGTAGAAAGGAGTGGCGTTTCGATACACCTTGTTTGAGCTCATCGCGTGAAATACGTCGGCAACGGCTACAATGCGGCTAAATAGATCGATCTCTTTCTCGCGAATCCCGTACGGATATCCGCTGCCGTCATGTCTTTCGTGATGCTGGAGCGCCACTAGAGCCTGTCTATGCGTCGTTCCGGCCGTGCTTTGAATGAGTTCGTAACCGTATATCGTATGTTTTTTCATTTGTTCGAATTCTTCGGCCGTTAGCGCTCCCGGCTTGTTCAATATATGTTCCGGCACCATCATTTTGCCGATATCGCATAATGTGGCGGCCATCGTCAAGTCGGATAATTCCTCATTGGGCAAGCGAAGCCATTTCCCGATCATTGAAGCGATAATGCCGACTGCAATCGTATGGCGGTACGTATAATCGTCCATTGCGCGAAGCGATGAAAAAATGCGAAACAAATTAGAAGTTTCGGCTGCATTCCGGATCGTCGGAATGACCTGATCATGAATATCTTCGAGCGGGATTTTGTTCTCGAAACGGACCTCCCTGAAAATATCCTGGACCATGGAAACGCTTTTATCAATGAGCGCTTTATGACCGTTTTGTTCGTTGGATGGCGGCGTTTCAAGCGGGTAAACATCATGCATGGAGATGTCGATTTGATGCTGCCCGATCATTTGCAAATGTTCTTCGTTCAGAACGGTTAAAGCCGGAACGATCAGAAGTCCCGTCTTATTGAATATATCTCGCTTCAACTGGCAGCCGAGAAACTTCTCAGTCGATAGCGCGCTCTCTCTGACCATCTGATTTCCTCCAATCGAGTGGGAATAGTTCGTTATTCCTATTACCATATTTTACATTAGAAGAGTGATTTCTACAATTGAGAATTGTTGAATCATAGCGAAATACAGGTTTCCAATCGACATCATACCTTAAGTCGATAGTGTACCCCGACCTAGGTCTAGGTGCAAAAACCGTCGTGGGTCCGTTTTGAAAAAAAGCGAAACAACCTAAAATAAAGACATAAGCAAGAAAGAAGACGAAAGGCGGTGAATCATTGCAATGAGAACAAATAAAAATTTTGGAATTGCGATAGCAATCATCGGATTAGGGGTTATCCTCCTACTCTCAAAGTTCGGCATCCTTGGCGGATTGATGGGGTATATCATTCCGATCCTAATGATCGCCCTCGGTTATTACGGAATTAAACAAGGCAATAAATTTTTCGGTTGGATCATTTTGATCATCGGTACCATCGCGCTTGTCAGCAAGATGGCTTGGATTTTCGGAATACTGCTCGCGATCGGTTTGATCGTTTTCGGAATATCGATGCTGTCCGACCGAAGAAAATCATATCGATGAAGTAAATGAAGGATAGGAGGCCGAAAGATGAGTGTTATTCGTCGGGTAAGGGACATAACTGCTGCAACGTTAAACGACCGTTTGGAACGGTCGGAAGATCCGGTGCGCTTGATTGACCAGTTTCTCGTCACGACTAAGCAGGAAATCGTCGAAGCGGAAAGATTGTACCAGCAGTATTTAATGCACGCGAATCAAATGAAGCAGCAGCTTCAACAAGCGCAGTTGCTTCGGGATAAGAGGGAACAACAAGCGCTGCTCGCCCTAAAGGCGGAAGAAGAACATATCGCTAAAATGGCATTGCAAGAAAAAATCCAGCAAGAAGAAAAAATCGAACAGTACACGGAACTGTACGAGCAAAGCAAAAACGCCATTTTGGAGTTGGAAGACCAAATCAATATGTTGAAGTCGGAGTATCAAACCGTCTTCGACAAACGTCAGTATTACTTCGCCCGGATGGAATCGCTTCGATTGCAGCAGCGAATGAATCAAAGAATGGGCGCATACGGAATGCAAGACGTTCCGCGCATGTTTCAACGCTTGGAAGACCGCGTCTCCGACTGGGAGCTGGAATCGCGCAGTTTGCGGGATCTGCGCCGGATGGGGCAAGAATTCGCGGTGCAGGCGGGAACGACTTTGCAATCGGCGCTTGACCGCGAGCTAAACCGATTAAAGCAGAAATTGGAGGATAGCGGAAAGGAGTAAAAGATGACCAAATTATATCGTTCTAACCGTGACAAAACATTTACCGGTCTTTGTGGCGGATTGGCGGAAATGCTGGGGATGGACTCTACCCTGATTCGAGTCTTGGTAGTGATTCTAACGGTCTTTACAGGCGGGACCGTACTGTTCATCTACATCGTAGCCAGCTTGGTCGTACCGAAAGAACCGACTTATCCGCCTTTCGGCCCGTTCGGTCCGGGTCCGGGTCCGGGCTATGGAAGCAACGGCTTCCACGGGTACAATCATAACAAATACGGCGGGTATGGAAACCAGGGCCCCGTTCCGCCAAACGGTCCTTTCGGGCCGTCATACGGACCGAGACCCCAAGGCCCGTCGGGATTTGGAACAAACATGAACGCTGGCGGTCCTGTCAACGGATCGAATCCGGCGAACGCATCGCCGATCGATGCGGCCATGGAAGATATCGAGAAAAAAGCATTGAAAAAAGAATTGGAAGAACTACGCGCCAAAGTTGCGAAATATGAGAAGGGAGATGTTTAAGAATGGGAGTATTTCAAAGAATTAAAGATATGACGAAAGCGTCGATTCACGACTTGTTGGATAAGGTGGAAGATCCGGTTGTCATGTTGAACCAATACTTGCGCGACATGGAAGGGGAAATTCACGAAGCGGAAGTAACCGTTGCGAAACAAATGGCGAACGAACGCCGCGTGAAACAACGTTATGACGAAGCGGCCCGCATCGCGGGAGAGCGCGAAGCGCAAGCGGAATTGGCGCTGCGCAACGGACAGGAAGAAGTTGCCCGCAAATTGCTTGAGGAAAAAATTTATTACGATCAAAAAGTTTCCGAGTACAGCAACATGCATATCGAAGCCAAAACACAGGCCGACGAGTTGATGAAGCAACTGCATGAAATGAAAGACGAGTACTACAAGCTGCGCAACAAACGCAATGAACTTGCGACTCGCGCGCAAATGGCGAAAGCGAAAAAGCAAATGGCCTCCATCACTACGCTGCATACGATTGAAGGCGGCGGAGCGGCCCGCGGTTTCCAACGGATGGAAGAGAAAATTATGCAATTAGAAGCGGAAGCCGACGTTATCCGCGCTCCGTACTCGGGCAGCAATCTGTACAGCCCGCCGGTCGATGCTGAGAAGCAGCTCAAGGTGGAAGAACAATTGAACGCATTGAAAAATAAATTGAACGACAAAAATTAAGGTTTCGATTTTCGCGAAATTCTGATAGACTATGATAGGCAAAGCCATACGGCGCGTTCCACGGCCGGATGGCTTTCCATCCTTTTCGTTGAGCATAAGGAGGTGCGGCATGGATCAGCGTAACCGAAACTTGGCGATCATCTTGATAGCGATAGGCGCATTTATATTGTTAAGCCGGTGGGTTAGCATTTTGACAATTGCCGCCCTCGTTCTTATCTTTTTTGGCGTGAAAAGACTGCGCAGCAATGAAGGAAAAAGCAGCTACAAGCTGTTAATTGTCGGCGCCATTCTGCTAATGTTCGACAATTTTACGATGATTTTCGGCATCGTACTTATCTCGCTCGGCCTATTCTATGCCAAATCCAAGAAGGCTCATCGCGACGAACGTTATATCCAGCGGCATAATTTGCATAGCAGCATTCAATGGAATCGCGAACCGTGGATATTGCGCAGCATTAGCCTATGGCATGTCGTCGGCGATATCGAAATGGACTTCTCATTGGCTATTCCCGAAAGCATGGAAAACGTCGTCGTTCTGCAAGGGGCGTTCGGCGATATCGACATAACGATCCCGGACGATATCGGCGTGTATATCGAAGCCTCGGTGCTCCTCGGACAGGTCAGCTTCGATCAGGATCAAGACTCGGGATTGGTGAACAAAAGGGTGTGGCAATCGCCGAATTATGAAATGAGCGAACATAAAGTGAAACTGTTTATTTCCTATATCGTAGGAGATATTGATATCCGATTGAACTAAAGAAAGGGGAATCGTGCGTTTGGAACCGAAAAAAACGACCAATATGGTCATTCGAAGCATGGGTCAAACGATTCTCTTTTCTTTAGTTTTGTTTGGCGTTATCATATTTTTAATGAAGTATTACGGCTATATCAAGCCGTTCGCGTCTTGGGTCGAAGGGGTGAACGCAAGCGTTACGGCCATTTTGGTCGTCGCGGTGATCGCCGCCGTATTCGGTTTTATTCAAAGCCATACAATAAAAAAGAGGCTGGATACGCTGCGCGATTCGGTATTGCAAATGGAGAAAGGCAATTTGTCCACGCCGTTGCCCGATTTAGGGGGCGATGAAGTCGGCCAGCTTGCGGAGCAGGTGAGACGAATGAGCAAAAAATGGGAAGAGCAAGTGAATTCGCTGCAGCGGCTTTCGACGAACAATGCGCAGTTGGCGCAGAAGGCTAGGTTTACTGCGATCATTGAAGAACGGCAGCGGCTCGCGCGCGAATTGCATGACGCGGTCAGCCAACAACTGTTCGCCATTTCCATGACGGCGACGGCCGTCGGGAGGACGCTCGAGAAAGATTTCGACCGGGCCCAGCGGCAGGTGAAGCTGATCGAGGAAATGGCTTCCGTTGCGCAATCGGAAATGCGCGCGCTGCTCTTGCATTTGCGTCCGGTTCACTTGGAAGGAAAAGGGTTGGAGCAAGGATTGCAGGAACTGCTGTCGGAGATGAGGGCGAAGGTGCCGATGGAAATCGTCTTCGAAATGGATGAGAACATTCAACTGTTAAAAGGGATAGAAGATCATATATTCCGAATCGTTCAAGAAGCGTTGTCCAATACGCTGCGTCATGCGAAAGCGACCAAAATGGAAATTAAGCTGAAGCTCCGGGCGGACGGCGTTCGCGTTCTGCTCAGGGATAACGGCGTCGGTTTCGATTTGGACGTGCAAAAACAAGCTTCTTACGGTTTGAAAACGATGCAGGAACGGGTCAATGAAATCGGCGGTTCCATTCAAATTATGACTGCGCCGGGTAAAGGAACGAAAATTGAGATCCGGATCCCAATCGTAAAAGAAGAAAGCGGAGGTCATGGGGAAGATGGAAACGGAATCGACGATTAAAGTATTGCTGGTTGACGATCATGAAATGGTAAGAATCGGCCTTGCCGCCGTATTGAATACGGAAGACGGCATCGAGGTCGTTGGCGAGGCGAGCAACGGCCATGAAGGGATCCGGTTGGCCCAAGAATATAAGCCTGACGTCGTGCTTATGGACTTGGTCATGGAAGGTATGGACGGCATCGAGACGACAAGGAAGCTGCTTGAGCTCCACCCCGATTGTAAAGTAATCGTGCTGACCAGTTATTTGGACGATGAGAAGATGTATCCGGTCATCGAGGCGGGCGCATTCAGTTATTTGCTCAAAACGTCGCGCGCGGGAGAAATTGCCGAAGCGATTCGGGCCGCGGCCCGCGGGCAGTCGGTGCTCGAATCGCAAGTCGCCTCGAAGATGATGAACCGATTGCGGCAACCGAAGGCGAGCGCAGCGGCCCACGAAGATTTGACCGACCGCGAAATGGACGTGCTTCGTCTGCTCGCGCAAGGGAAATCCAATCAAGATATCGCGGACGAATTGTTTATCGGCGTCAAAACCGTAAAATTTCACGTAACGAACATATTGGCGAAGCTGAACGTCGAAGACCGTACGCAAGCGGCCATTTATGCATATAAGAACGGATTGGCTGAATGAGAATAAACCCGGAATTTCCGGGTTTTTGGCTATTCTCCAAGCTTATTAAATGAACACGAGGAAGAGAAGTGCTAGCAAGGCCAAATCCAAAGCGATGCCGGCGCCGTATCCGAAACCACCATACGGATATGGGGCGAATGCGTTAAGTTTCGCGGAGTCTTTGTTCGCTACTTTCTTGCCTTTTTGCTTGCCGCCTTTCTTGGATGTTTTCGAATGGCCGTTCGTCAAGACAGACGGGTCGCCGTCCAGGAACAATTGACCGTTTCTGCAACCGGTGATCCGTCCGATGTATTGTCTGCCATCCTTCATAACGGCGCATACATAATACCCGCAATACGGATTGATAGCATCTTCGGTTAAAGGATAAATCGGAACCATAGATGCAGGGCACCTCCTATTATTAGTTTTCAAGCGAATGTGACAGGGCGGAAACATTCTTTAGATTCAGTGTATTCGATAGGCTTATCCCTTGTATGGTTACTAACCTATATGAGAAACGCCTATTTTTCCGAACGGCTTTATGGCGGAAGTGAAAGCGACGCTCTACGGCGGATTGATTTCGAGGAAAGGGGATACGCTATGAGGAAGGCGATATGGTTCGTATTCATTGCGCTGCTTGGGGCGGGGATCGTTGTTGCGATAATGGCGGGGATCACGCGTCCGGGGGATCGTCTTGCCGGCGATTTGGACATGCTGTGGTCGTTAGGCGAAGCGGAAGGAGCCGAGCGGATCGTCGCCAAATTGAACGGAAGTTTGGTCTATCGTCCCGATCAATCCGATTTCGCCGAAGAGGCGCGGCGAATCGGCGAAAGGTTGGCTTTTCCCGGCGGACAAATCCTTCAGGAACAAGGGAAAGAAATATACCGGGCCGTATCGGATCAGCCGAACGATAAGCTGCAACTGACAGTCTATAAAGAAGAAGACCACATGATAGGGTTCGTCGTTGAAATGGCGGGGGAAGGACGAGACGGTTACCGCAAAGTGGCGGACCGGTTGCGGAAACAGACGGAACGATTGCGCCGGCATCGGATTCCATACCGCTGGAATGCAACCGTTCAGGGATATGCGGGCAATGGCGGGACGGCCGATTATGATGCGATCACCGCACGGATTGCCAAACGCGTGAAGATGAAAGAGATGGAACGGTACACGGATGAGACGACGGTTAGCGCGACTTACTTCGCCCCGGAAATCGATGTCGGAATCGAGAGCGGGGGGAAGACCGTCAATTTGCAAATCGCGGTCCATGACGATCGCGAGAAGGATAAATCCCGTATTTCTATTGGAATTCCGCTTATTACGATCGAATATTAACCGAATTATGCCATCATATATTGAAAAAAATTTTTAATTGGATAGCGTAAAGCGATCAATTATGTTAAAATGACATATTATCAAACAAGTTTTCATTCCAGAATGGAAAAACACGTAAGTGCCTAAAATACATATAGGAAGAATGAGGACCATGATACAAAATCAAAACAACGAACATGCACTGACATCTGGAGCCGTCTTTTTCATATTCGGAGCGACAGGCGATTTGGCAAGCCGTAAATTGTTCCCCGCGCTTTATAGTTTATACCGGGAAGGGAAGTTGGCGGAAAATTTCGCCGTCGTCGGCGTAGCGCGCCGTCCGCGGACGAATGAAGAATTCCGGGAGGACGTATACCGCTCGATTCAAGAATTTTGCCGTTACAAAACGGAAGACGCCGAGCAATGGAACCGATTTGTCAAACATTTTGAATATAAATCGCTGGACATTAACAATGTCGAAGGCTTTCGCGAACTCAACGCGCAGACGGAAGCTTTGGAACGAGAATTCGATATTCCCGGCAACCGGCTTTTCTATTTGGCGCTTGCGCCGGAACTGTTCGGCAGCGTTTCGCAAAATTTGCGGGCCGGCGGCATGCTGGACACCGACGGTTGGCATCGGCTAGTCATCGAGAAGCCGTTCGGTTACGACTTGGAATCCGCGCAGAAATTGAACGAACAAATTAACGAAGTGTTCCGCGAAGAGGAAATTTTCCGTATCGATCATTATTTAGGGAAAGAAATGGTGCAAAATATCGAGGTTATCCGGTTTGCCAACCAATTCTTCGAACCTCTCTGGAACAACAAACATATCGCCAACGTTCAAATTACGTTAAGCGAAACGGTCGGCGTTGAGGAGCGCGGCGGATACTACGATCATGCCGGCGCGCTGCGCGACATGGGACAGAACCATATGCTGCAGATGTTGACGATGATCGCGATGGAACCGCCTAGCCGGCTCCATCCGGAAGATATCCGCGACGAGAAGGTGAAGGTTCTCCGCTCGCTGCGCAAATTCGCTTCGGCGGAGGAAGTGCGCGAGAATGTCATCCGCGGCCAATATACCGAAGGCGAACTGAACGGCAAACCGTTGCCGGGTTACCGGCAGGAAGATAAAGTGAATCCGGAGTCGGTAACGGAAACGTATTTCGCCGCCCGGGTGTTCGTCGACAATTTCCGCTGGGCGGGCGTTCCGTTCTATATCCGTACGGGCAAGCGTCTGCCGGTTAAGACGACGGAAGTCGTCGTCGAATTCAAGCGGATGCCCACGAATGTCTATTTAGGCCAGAAGCATAAATTGGAACCGAACTTGCTTGTCATTCGGGTGAATCCGATGGAAGGCATCTATGTGAAGATCAATGCGAAGAAGCCGGGCTCGGAATCGGAAATTCAACCGCTCGCGATGGATTTTTGTCAAAGCTGTCTCGTCGGCATTAATTCGCCGGAAGCGTACGAACGCCTGATCTTCGATGCGGCGCGCGGCGACTCCACTTATTTCACGCGCTGGGACGAGGTCGCTTCGGCTTGGGCTTTCGTCGATCGGATCGCAGAAGCTTGGGCGGAAGGAACGGACGATTTGCAGCAATATCCGGCCGGTACGTGGGGGCCGAAGAAAACCGACGAAATACTGGAGAAGGACGGTTTTCACTGGTGGCCGGTCAACGGACAAGTGGAAGACAACGTAGTTTGGGTGAAAGGCTCGTAAACAAACGGCAAGATGTCCTCAAGCGGAATATCCGCTTGGGGCATTTTTGTCTTTCGGACGCCGAAAGACGCCAACCCGCGATCGCGGAAAAAAATCACGTTTTGACGCGTTTTGTGGTACAATAATAGCTATGTGATTTTCGTATGGAAGGGATAAAACTATGAGCAAAACGCTTTCGGAACAAATTAGCAAAGAGGTGGATAAACGCAGAACGTTTGCCATCATCTCCCACCCCGATGCGGGGAAAACGACGTTAACGGAAAAGCTGCTTCTATTCGGAGGCGCCATTCGGCTGGCAGGGACGGTAAAAGCGCGCAAAGCCTCGAAGCATGCAACGAGCGACTGGATGGAAATCGAGAAGCAGCGGGGCATCTCCGTCACTTCATCGGTTATGCAGTTCGACTATAACGGCCATCGCGTCAATATTCTCGATACGCCCGGCCACCAAGACTTCAGTGAAGATACGTACCGGACTTTGACGGCGGCGGATAGCGCGGTCATGTTGATCGACGTGGCCAAAGGCGTCGAGGCGCAGACGATCAAATTGTTCCAGGTTTGCGCCAAACGCGGCATTCCAATTTTTACGTTCATTAATAAGCTGGACCGCGAAGGGCGCAGTCCGTTCGAGTTGATGGAAGAAATCGAACAAGTGCTGGGCATCCGTTCCGTACCGATGAACTGGCCGATCGGGATGGGGCGGGACTTATGCGGCGTATACGATCGGGCGAAAAATCAGGTGGAACTGTTCCAAGGGGACGATCATTCCGTCATTAAGGTACAAAAGGTGGAAGATTACCACGATCCGGTAATTCGCGAGATGGCGGGACAGTTTCTGCATGACCAACTATGCGAGGAATTGGAACTGCTCGATGTCGCCGGCGATCCGTTCGATTTCGAGAAAGTGAAGCGGGGCGAATTGACGCCGGTTTTCTTCGGCAGCGCGATCAACAATTTCGGTGTGCAGACGTTTCTTGAAAATTTCCTGCAGCTTGCGCCGAAGCCGGCTCCGCGCCAAACGATCGAAGGGTTGCTGGAGCCTACCGACGAGAAATTTTCCGGTTATATATTCAAAATCCAGGCGAACATGAATCCGGCTCATCGCGACCGAATCGCATTCCTGCGCGTTTGTTCCGGGAAGTTCGAACGGGGCATGGCCGTGAAGCATGTGCGCGTCGGTAAAGAAATCAAGCTATCTCAGCCGCAGCAATTTCTGGCGCAAGACCGCGATATCGTTCAGGAAGCTTATCCGGGGGATATTATCGGCTTGTTCGATCCCGGCATATTCCGCATCGGCGATAGCTTGAGTCAAGGTTCCGAGGTGACATTCGACGAACTGCCGACGTTCTCGCCCGAATTATTCGCCAGAGTCACGGTCAAGAATGCGTTAAAGCATAAGCAATACCAGAAAGGCGTCGATCAGTTGACGGAGGAAGGAACGATTCAGGTGTTCTACTCCACGGGGACGTTCGACGAGACGATTCTCGGCGTTGTCGGCCAGCTGCAATTCGAAGTGTTCGAATATCGGATGAAAGCCGAATATGGCGTGGAAGTGCTGCTGCAGCGGCTGCCGTTCCAATTCGGCCGCTGGGTTGTCGGCGACAGCATCGATCCGGCGAAATTCCGCATTAATTCGCAGCTTGTCAAGGACAAGAAAGACAATTACGTCGCCTTGTTCGAGAACGAATATGCGATGCGGACCGCAATCGACAAAATGCCTGACGTAAAATTTCTGGAGACGGCTCCGTAAGAGCCGTCTTTTCTTGTATTGCGATTAGGGGATATCGTGCCTGTTCCGATGCGTTCTGACGCTGAGAACGAGCCCTACCGCGATCATATTCGTCAATAAGGAGCTTCCTCCGTAACTTATAAAGGGCAGCGCGATTCCCGTCATCGGCATCATGCCGATATGCATGGCGATATTCTCGAAGATTTGCAAAGTCAACATTGAAATGACGCCGACCACGATGTACGACCCGGACAAATCTTTGCATTCGGACGCGATGCGGATCATCCGGTAGAAGAGCAGGAAGAACAAGATGAGCAATAACGCCGAGCCTGCAAACCCGAATTCTTCTCCGATGACGACATAAATAGAGTCTGCGTAATTATAAGGGATGAATCCGTTTTGCGTATAAAAACCGTGCTGAAACCCTTTGCCGAACAACTGCCCCACCCCGACGGCGGTGAGCGAATTCATGACATGCCAAGCGGAATTCGGATCCGCCCCGGGGTCCAGAAACGTTTGTATCCGTTCTAATTGATGCGGCTTAACAATTTTGGAGAATAGATTGAAATCGAAATAATACAAAGCAACGATGAGCCCGACGATGGCAGCGGCCGTTCCGGCGCCGACCGCAATATGTTTGATACGGATATTGCCCGACCATAGCATGCCGATATAAATGCTGATGAATACGATCGCCGTGCCTAAATCGGGCTGCATCAAGACCAACACAAACGGTACCGCCGTGAACAGAGTAATCGGCAGGATGTCGCTCCACACTTGAAGCGCGTCGCCCTGCCTTTTTTCTTGCAGTTTGGCAATGACGAGAATGAGCGCAATTTTCACAAGCTCGGACGGTTGAAATTGAATAAAGGCGAGATTGATCCATCGTCTCGATCCGTTAATCGTTACTCCTTGGAACATGACATAGATGAGGAATACAATCCCGATTCCGTATAAAAGATAGGATAATTTACGAACGAAAATTCGATAATCGATAAGCGCCAGCACACAGACCAAAATACCGGATACCCCGTATAGCAGCAGGTTGTTCATGTGCAGTCCTTCGTATTTCGTAAGATTGGTTGCGCTGTAAATGGCGATGGTGCTCACGGCCATGAAAATGCCGACAATAAGCAAAATGATATAATCCAGTTCTCTCCACTTTTTAAACATGCATATTACCTCCAATAAAAAAAATGAATCCCCTAACTACTAGAGGATTCATGGAATATGCAAATGCAAATAGAAACTTCCGATGTCCCTCCAAGTCGAGTTTTGGCACTATACAACGTAAAGGCAACGTCGAGCGTTGTCTTAGCCACATTATGAAAAGCCTTAATCCGGCAATCCCTGTTCAACCCATGGGCATCTTTCGATATTTCTGGGCAGTGGCATCTGTTTGTATAGGAGCCTCACCTAACGAGGTAATTGGCAAATCATTTTATTATCTATAGCATCATACGACTCATGCCGATGAAATGTCAATACTTCTGGAGGAAAAAGATATAAATAATGGCAAACACTACTGAAGAACAACTTTGTCCCCTTCATTCAGCCCGCTGATCACTTCGGTTTTATCCGCCGTCTCCAATCCGATTTCAATAAATGTTTTCTCGAGTCCTTCCGGGGTCTGCTTCATAACATAGTACTTGTCGTTTTCCCGCTGCACGGCCAGCGTCGGCACGACGACGATATTCTCCTTATTGGCGATTTCAATCTCGCCCGTCAAGCTGAGGCCGGCGATCAAATTCTCGTTCGGCTGCAGATGAATATTCACTTCGAATTGCGCGGCTTGGCCGGAGCTTTGATCCGTTCCCGACTTGGCAAATTTGGAGACGCGTTCGACGCTGCCCTCAAGCGTAATATTTTTCAGCGCATTGATCTTCACCTTAACCGGCATGCCCGGCTTGATCTGAAATACGTCTTGTTCGCCGACGTACGTTATCAGTTGAAGTTTGCCTAAATCGACGATTTTGCCGAGCCGGTCGCTTTCCTTGACGGCCTGCGGAATTTTGCTGGAATCTTCGAATAGAAATATGCCGGCGTCCGGCGCGGCAAACTTCGATTGGCCGAGCTTCTTTTTCTTTTCCTCAATATCCGTTCGATTGATCTGTTCATTAACTTCGTTTAATTCGTTTACAATTTTGTTTTGTTCTTTTTCCACAAAATATTTTTTCGATTCGTATTCCGTCGTCAATGGCGGAGCTTCGTGTTCGCTCATGGCAGCCTGCAGCTCATTCAATCTTTTTTCCAGCTGCGCCTTTTTGGAATTCGCCTCCATCAATGCAATATCGTTGCTGAGCTTGGTGCCGTCGAGCTCGAACATGATATCGCCTTTTTTCAATTGCGTCCCGTCTTTCACATGCCATTTCACAACATCGCCGGAATATGGCGCATAGATGAAAGTTTCATTCAAGTAAGAGGATTTCCCTTTCACTTCGATCGTCTTGGACAAATTTTCGCGGGTGACATCGAACTGCAGCATCGTTTCCGCTCCCAAATCGACGGGCGCTGCCGCCGGAGGTTTACTGAGCCGATATAAAAAGAAACTGATAGCGATAATGACGATTCCGAGGACGCCCAGCCAAATTTTTTTCTTCAATGATTGTTCCCCCTAATCTCGTTTAATTGCCGTTAAAGCATCGGTCCGCGAAGCGCTGATGGCGGGATAAATGCCGGACAGCACGCCCGTCAGCACGGCGAAGAAGATGCCGACCCCTAAAATCCAGGTAGAAATAAAGATGAGCTCGGATGTGCCGCTGTCGACCGCGGACAACAGCCCGTTAATGCCCCAAACGACCCAATAGGACAGCAGGATGCCGACCATGCCGCCGAGCAAACCGAGCAGCGCGGATTCGACGATAAACATGTTGCGTATTTGGCGCAAATTGGCGCCCAGCACTTTCATCACGCCGATTTGTTTCCGCCTTTGATATGTGGACATTGTCATCGCAACGACGATCGAGATCGAAGCGATGAAGAGCACGAACAAGCCCACTCCCAACGCGACGGTGCGAATAACGGCGAATTGCTCGTTTAACCGGTCTTGCTGATGCAAATTGTTTTGGGTGTTTAATTTTAGTTTTTTTATTTTCTCATCCAATGCTTTGACATGTTTCGTGTCGTCCACTTTCACGACAACTCTTGCGTAAGAGTCGAACCGCTCCATGCCGGCATTCGATCCGGTCGATTCTTTCATTGCGTTTTGAATTTGCTCCGCCATTTCATGCGATATGTATGCTTCCTTCATATATGGGATCGAATCTTCCGGGACCCCGCTCGGCTTGTTAAGAACTCCCGTTACGCGCGCGGGCACTTCGATCACCTTCGGCTGGCCGCTGCCGGAAGGATTGCCTGTGATGAGCAGCTTGATTCCTTTCTGGTATAGAGGCGTCGGAACTTTGTCCAAACTGCGGTACATTTCCCGCAGCTGCTTATTGTCCGGATTCGCCTGCAACTGTTTGTTCCGGATTTCGTCGGTGCGTTCGTCGTACAGGCCTAACGTCGCTCCGTAGCTAAGCACGATCGTATTCGGTTGATCGGAATAATTGCCTTGTTTGAACTCCTTGTCGAAATAGGTTAACGTGTCAAGATCGGTTGCGATCAGATTGACGCGGCCGTTTTTCTGGTCGTCGACGACGAAAGGGAAGTACCCCAGATCTTTAAAAGTCGCAACCGCTTTGACATGCGGGAAGCTGCGAATCAAGTCGAGCTTTTGTTTCGTAACTTTCCCATAGTCGTCCGGGCTTTCGTTCGAAGGTTCGCCGGAATTTCCCTCCGAATTGTCCATGATCGTAATTTCATCGATCTTTAAAAAGGCGTTCACTTGTTCCTGCGCATACTTTTGCGACGATTCGCCGAGCGACAGCGCAACGATGATTGCGGAGGAACCGATGGCGATGCCGCAGGCGCACATGGCGGTGACGACTTTGCGCCGTTTCAGCTGATCCCAGCCGATGCGGAGGTAATCTCTAAGCCTCATGCGCTATTCCCTCCCCCCATTCGTCGTCTTCGATCAATTGCCCGTCGCGCAAATGGATGATGCGTTTCGTTCGAATGGCGACTTCGCGTTCATGCGTAACGATGACGAATGTAATATGTAATTTCTCGTTCAGGTCGATAAGAAGATCGATAATTTCTTTCTCCGTCTTCGTATCCAGGTTGCCTGTGGGCTCGTCCGCAAACACGATGGAAGGCATCGTGATGAGCGAACGCGCAATGCTGACCCGCTGCTGTTGTCCGCCGGACAATTGCGACGGGAACAGCTCGGTTTTGTCCTGCAGGCCGACTTGATGGAGCAGCTCGATGGCCTTCTCTTTGCGCTCGCTAGGACGCATCCCCTGAAAGACGAGCGGCAGCTCCACGTTTTCGCGCACCGTCATATGCGATATAAGCTCATAGGCTTGGAATATAAATCCGATGTTCGTACGCCGGTATTCGGCCAGTTTGTTTTCGCTCATTTTCTCGATCGGCTGGCCGTTGATGATGATTTGTCCTTCCGTCGGTTTCATTAACCCGGCCATCAGGTTGAGCAATGTCGATTTGCCGGAGCCGGAACTGCCGAGCAATGCCACCATCTCCCCCTTTTCTACGGTAAAATTAATGTTTTTCAGTACGGGCGTATCTTCGCTGCCGTTGCGAAAAACATGCGAAAGATCATGTACGTGCAGCACGACAAATCCTCCCCTCTAAAAGTTTTGTGAAGCGATGCTTCTTCGATTGCCTGCGCAACAAAACTTGCTTCGAAAGCATGGGCTCTGTTTTGTGAAGCGATGCTTCTTCGATTGCCTGCGCAACAAAACTTGCCTGTGCACAAATCATGGAACCCGAACGCAACTAGCCCTTGCACAATTACTTAGACGATCATGATTCGGTTTTCACTTCAATTTTGTCGAAAAAAAATGAATGGAGGGGGATTTTCGCAAGGAGGGTTGTATGTTGTATGAAATACAATATTTGAGCGGGAAAAAGTGCAGGAGCCTAGTACCATGTTGCATCTCGTACAACAAAAACGCAAGCGGAAGGGCGAAACGCTCCGTTTGAGCGCCGCTATGTTGCAAATTTTACAGCATAGTTTGCGTAGCGAGGTAGAAAAATGGAGATATGTTGTATATTATACAAGATCAATCCCGGTTCTTATGTTCTCAATCAAACAAACCTGAGGGTGAGCCTCAGGTTCGGCGGCATGTTCGTTTAAGAAGAGGGCTTTGCTTTCAAGCCTTGCTGCAGCGCGTCGATTAGCTGATTTTGCGTGTTCGTATCAATTTGTTTCCATATCGTTTCAAATAAGACGCCAAGTCCCGGCAGCGCGCGTTCGTCTTGACCGATCGAATCCTCGATAATTTCGCGCAAATCTTCATTGGACTGGCCTTCGACCTTCTTCACGATCGCTTCCCGCAAACTCATAACTACTGCCATGATGAACGACCTCCGTGTTATAATGTTTTCCGTATTTAGCGTTCCCCAGATGGCTGTAATGGATTCAATGGATTCGTTTCGGCGCAGCATTCCGCACGTTTAATCGGGAAAGCTTTATGATATAATAGACGCAATATGTATTCTGAGCGGAGAGGGGTCGGAATCCTTTTGAGCAAAAAACAATTCGCGATTATCGGGATGGGCCGTTTCGGTTCGAGCGTTGCCCGTTCTTTGAATCAAATGGGGTATGAAGTGCTTGCGATCGATTCCAGCGAGCAAAAGACGCAAGAAGTGGTCAATTTCGTCACTCATGCGGTTTCGGCCGATTCGACGGACGAAGAGGCGCTCAAAGCGCTCGGGATCCGCAATTTTGACGTCGTTGTCGTTGCCATTGGACAAGACATTCAATCCAGCATTTTGACGACTTTGATTCTGAAAGATCTCGGCGTGCCGAAAATTATCGTCAAAGCGCAAAACGAACTGCACGGGAAAGTGCTGAACAAAATCGGCGCCGACAAAGTGATCTACCCGGAGCGGGACATGGGATTGCGCGTCGCCCATCATTTAATATCGCCGAACATTCTCGATTATATCGATTTATCCGACGACTACAGCATCGTCGAGATGAAAGCGGCGAAGCAAATGATCGGCAAAAATTTGATGCAGCTCAACATTCGGGCCAAATTCGGCTGCAACGTCATGGCGATCAAAAGCCATGGAACGATGAATATTTCGCCGTATGCGGAAGATATGATCAAGCAGGACGATGTGCTCGTTATCGTCGGCCGCAACCAAGACTTGCAGAAGATGGAAGTCGCTTACGCGGAGGAATAAGCGGCATCGCGGCATGAGGCAATGTATCGGCCGGCGATTCTTTACAGAAGTATACAATTAGGAGTTCATTATGGAAATAACGTCGAATCAAAATCCTCGCGTCAAACTATGGGCGCAACTTCTAAACAAAAAACATCGGGACAAACAGCGCAAATTTTTGATCGAAGGGATTCATCTCGTGCAAGAAGCGCTGGCCGCGAATACAGACATCGAGTGCATCGTATATTCGATCGAGCAAGGGCTGCCTGCCGAAATCGAACGCTCCGCCCGCGACCGCCTTAACGTCGAATGGATCGGAACGACGGACGCGATTATTGCCAAATGCAGCGATACATTAACGCCTCAGCCTATATTCGCTGTCATACGAAAAGGCTCCTCCCATGCGGATGAGTTGTTGAACCGCAAGCAAGCGCTTGTCGTGGCGGTCGACGGCGTGCAGGATCCCGGCAATTTGGGAACGATCATCCGCAGCGCCGATGCGGTGGGCGCCGACGGCGTCGTGATCGGCAAAGGAAGCGTCGACTTATACAATCCGAAGACGATTCGCGCCACGATGGGCTCGATCTTCCATCTGCCGATCGTCGAGGGCGACTTGGCGGAGCTGCTGCCCCTAGCGAAGGAGCGCGGCGTTCACATCGTCAGTACAAGCCTTCAGGCGGAGCGGCACTGCTACTCCTACGATTTCAACCAAAGCACATGGCTGCTTGTCGGCAATGAAGCGAAAGGGGTATCCGCCGCGGCATCCGCCTGGATCGACGACGCGATCATTATTCCGATGCATGGGGAGGCGGAATCGCTTAACGTTGCCATGGCAACATCGGTGCTGCTGTATGAAGCGCTCCGGCAGCGGCATTACGGCGAGAGGTAAGGGGAGCGGGGCGTGCAGCATTTTTAACGGAAGTGGAAGACCTTTTAGCGGAAAAAAACAAACTTTTCGGATTCTAACGGAACTCAGCGCTCTTATTTATTGTTTCTCTAGCGAAAAATGAGCGAATGACCGCAAATAAGGTTCCTCATTTCCGTTACATTTTGAAAAGCCGCGATTTTACTCAAATAAGGTCCCTTGGATCCGTTAGCCGTACAATACTAGATTAAAACTAAGAGACGAAATTCACGATTCGGTGTTCTTCGTCTCTTAATTTTTTTTACAAAAAACGAATCCTAACGAGGAAATATTGTTTCTTTAGCGAATTAATTCAATATTTTGGTATTGCCTTTCCCTATATTCAGACAGATTCCGAACTGTAGTCATACGATTGACATTGAAGTGTAGCGAATGGAGAGGGGATAAGCTCATGCATTTGAGGCAGGCTGATTTAATTGATTTCGCTTTCAATCATGCATCGATTGGAATGGCAATTGTATCTTTGGAAGGACGCTTTATCCAGGTAAACCGGGCGCTTTGCGAATTGATCGGCTACAATGAACGGGAGCTGCTGTCGATGAATTTTATGTCGATCATCCAGCATGACGATGCGGAGGAACATCGAGAGTGCTTCAATCAATTGGCATGCCGGGAAGTAGAAGCGTTTCACACCGAGAAGCGCTGCGTTCATAAGCAAGGGCAAATGGTTTGGTGCATGATTGTCACATCGTTAGTCTTCAACGAGAAAGGAGAACCGATATTTTTATTCGCCCAGTTCCATGATATTACGGCGAATAAACTGACTGAACTGGCACAGAAGGAAGTCGCGGCGGTATTAAAGGAAAAGGAAGAGTCCTTGCGCATTTTGATGGAAGAACTGCCGCTGGCGGTGCTCATTACGCAAAACGGCGTATGCAAGTATTTAAACGCCGCCGCGCTCGAATTGATTGAAGCCGACAGCGCAGAACGCTACTTAGGCACGTCTACGAACGAAATCGTCGATCCTTGCGATCACGAAAAGTTGCACGAACGGAGAAGAAAGTATCGCCATGGCGAGAAAATGGGAAGCGTCAAATATAAGGTCAATTGTTACAACGGCGATACGAAGTATGTGGAAGGCATTTCGATTCCGGCCACCTATTGCGGCGAACGTGCGGTAATCGGCGTATTTCAAGATATTACGGAACGGAAAAAGGAAGAAGAGCGGATGCTTCATTCGGAGAAGCTGTCGATATGCGGGCAACTGGCCGCCGGCGTGGCGCATGAAATTCGCAACCCGTTAACGTCAATCAACGGATTCATTAAATTAATGCGCACTTTGAAGCATGAGAAGGACCAGTATTATGACATCATCGAAGCGGAACTGAAAAGCATAGAAATTATTTGCAATGAATTGCTCTTGTTAGCGAAACCTAGCGTAATGACGAGAACGAAAACCGATATCGTACGGGTGCTGGAGCAGGTGATCGCTTTGATGAGCGTACAAGCGACGCTGAAAAACTGCGCGATCGTTGCCGCCTATCCGCAAGAAGCGATATGGCTAAGCTGCGATCCGAATCAAATCAAGCAAGTATTTCTCAACATTATTAAAAACGCCATTGAAGCGATGCATGGAGGCGGAAATATACATATCGACCTCACTATTCACGGGGAATACGCACATATATCGATACAAGACGAAGGATGCGGCATTCCTCCGGACAAGCTGCAAATGCTCGGTCAACCTTTTTATACGACGAAAGAATCGGGAACGGGATTAGGTTTAATGGTCAGTTACAACATTATTGACAATCATGGCGGCAGCATGTCGGTGGAGAGTGTGCCGGACCAAGGAACGACGTTTACAATCAGTTTGCCGATCATGGAATCTGCAGATTTATACTGAGCCCGGCATGGCGGAAGTCCCTGAATATCAGCTTCATTCAGGGATTTTTTGCGCTCCGATCATTGCTCTGCGTTCTCGCACAAAAAAGTGTTGCTTAATTTTCTATTTCATTATAATCTAAAGGTAAAGCGCTTAACCCAATACTAGTAATAAAATTAATGGAAATAGAATAAAGTATATAGATAAGCGCTTAACCTATGTGGAGGTGATGTTGCATGAGCAAGTTGCGATTGACGATGGCGCAGGCATTGCTCAAGTTTTTGGATTGCCAGTACGTTTCCGTCGACGGCGTAGAAACGAAGTTTGTACAAGGCGTGATGGGCATTTTCGGTCACGGCAATGTGACAGGCATCGGGGAAGCTTTGGAGCGCAGCCCGGGCGAACTGACGTACATACAGGGCAAGAACGAACAAGGAATGGTTCATGCTGCAACCGCTTACGCCAAACAAAAGAATCGCAAACAAATTTTCGCCTGTACGTCTTCGATCGGACCGGGCGCTTTAAATATGGTGACGGCGGCGGCGACCGCTACCGTAAACCGTATTCCGGTACTGCTGCTTCCGGGGGACCATTTCGCGGACAGGCAGCCCGATCCGGTGCTGCAGCAGCTGGAAGCAAGCGGAGATTACACGATGTCGACGACGGATTGCTTCAAGCCTGTCAGCAAATATTGGGACCGGATCGTCCGGCCGGAACAGCTGATGTCGGCGGCCGTTCAAGCGATGCGCGTCTTGACGGACCCGGCCGAGACGGGCGCGGTCACTTTGGCGCTGCCGCAAGACGTGCAAGCGGAAGCTTACGATTACCCGGCATCGTTCTTTGCCAAGAGAGTCCATTACATCGACCGCCGTCCCCCTGCGGCTAATACCGTCAAGCGCGCAGCGGAACTGATGTCGGGCAGGAAAAGACCGCTTATTATCGCCGGCGGCGGCGTGCTGTATTCGGAAGCGGAGCAGGAATTGCTGCGGTTTGCGGAAACTTTTCATATTCCGGTCGCCGAAACGCAAGCGGGGAAAAGCGCGATCTCATGGAAGCATCCGCTGAGCGTCGGCGGCGTGGGGGTGACCGGCACGCTGGCGGCAAATAAGCTGGCGAAGGAGGCGGACCTCATCATCGGCGTTGGAACGCGCTATTCGGATTTTACGACTTCATCCAAATCGGCATTCGAGCACCGGGATGTCCGGTTTCTCAACATCAATGTAAACGGCATGGATGCCGCGAAATTAAACGGCGTTTCCCTTCTCGCCGATGCGAGGGAAGGATTGCGGGCGCTTCGGGAAGCCTTGGCTGACTCTGGGTACCGCAGCGGCTACGCCGACGGGGAAATCGCCGCCCTGCAAGCGAAATGGAATGCCGAAGTCGACCGTTTGCACCTGCTTGAAAACGATCAAGGGCTAACGCAAACCCGGGCGCTGGGCGTCATGAACGGGACGATCGGTTCTTCCGCCGTCGTCGTCTGCGCGGCCGGCAGCTTGCCGGGCGATTTGCATCGGATATGGAGAAGCGAGGAACCGAAAACGTATCATATGGAATATGGATTTTCCTGCATGGGTTACGAGGTGTCCGGAGCTTTCGGCGCCGCGATGGCGGAACCTGACCGGGAGGTGTACGCCCTTGTAGGAGACGGCAGCTACTTGATGCTGCATTCGGAAATGGTGACAAGCTTGCAGGAAGGCATAAAATTTACGGTTTTATTATTCAATAATCACGGTTTTCAATGTATCCATAATTTGCAGAGAGGTCATGGAAGCGACGGCTTCGGCAACGAATTCCGTTATCGGGAAGCGGATACAAACCGGTTGACGGGATCTTATATGCCAATTGACTATGCCGCCCATGCTCGCAGCTTGGGAGCGAAGACGTATCAAGCCGGGACGGCGGAAGAGCTCAGGGAAGCTTTGCAACGGGCGAAGGAAGAAACGGTTACCGTACTCATTGAAATCTCGGTTTTGCCGGGGACGAATACGGACGGTTACGAATCTTGGTGGAACGTTGGCGTGCCGGAAGTGTCGGCAAGCGAGAAAGTCGTTGCCGAGCATGCGAAAAGGCGGCGGCGGATCGAGCGTATCAACTTATATTAGAAAGGAAGGGGACCGAATATGAGACGGAAATTATTCCGCATCGGCGCGCATCCGATTAATTGGGTCGGCGAGGATGTGAAGGAGCATGGCGAACATACGACTTACGAACAAATTCTCGACGATATGCAATCGCTCGGATTGCTTGGAACGGAAATGGGTCGCAAATATCCGCAAGATGCCGCTCTACTGCGGCAAGAGCTCGATAAACGCGGCATGCGGCTCGTCTCCCAATGGAAGTCGGTGCTGTTCTCCGATCCGTCCTGCCGCCGGGAGGAGCTGGAGAGCTATCGCCGTCATGCGCAATTTCTGCATGAGATGGGTTGCAAAGTGATCAGCACTTGCGAGAGCGGCGGTTCGCCCCAGTTCGATCCCCGAACATCGCCGGGACAGATAGGGGTGATTCGGCTGGACGAAGCGGGTTGGAAGAGCCTTGCCGAAGGATTGAACGCCGCCGGAGCGATCGCAAGCGAATATGGGATGAAGCTGACTTACCATCACCACGGAGGCACGGTCGTCGAGCGTCCCGAGGAAATCGACCGGCTGATGGAGATGACCGACCCCGAGCTCGTCAGCTTGTTGTACGATACGGGACACGCGTATTTCGGGGGCGCCGACCCGCTTGCGGTTCTGTGCAAGCATTACGATCGCATCGCATACGTCCACCTCAAGGACGTTCGCAAAGGGGTATTAACGCAGGCGCGGGAAGAAGAGGCGGATTTCATCGAATGCATCAAGCGGGGCGTATTTACGCTGCCCGGAACGGGCGATCTCGATTTCCGGCCGATTGTCGGGGAACTGCTTCAGCGCGGCTACGACGGATGGGCGATGCTGGAGGGAGAACAAGATCCGGCGAAGCATCCTCCGCATGAGTATGCCCGGACATCGCTCAACTATTTGAACAAGATTATTTCGGAAAAGGCAGGTGCGTAAACGTGGAACGGTATATCGAGTTTCCGGCGGACAGTACGTATGATTTCACGGCGATCGGCAGGTTATGCATCGATTTGAACGCGAACGAGATCAATCGACCGATGGAAGAAACGATGACTTTTACCAAATATGTCGGCGGTTCCCCCGCGAATATTGCGATCGGCATGTCGCGGTTTGGCATGAAGACGGCTTTTATCGGCAAAATCGCGGACGACCAAATGGGGCGCTTTATTCGCGGCTATTTGGAGCAAAACCGGATTCATACCGGCAATGTCGTTACCGATCGTACCGGAGCGGTGACGGGACTCGCCTTTACGGAAATTAAAAGCCCGACCGATTGCAGCATTTTAATGTACCGGGACAATGCGGCCGACCTGCTGCTGACTGCGGGAGAAGTGCAGGAAGAGCTCATTGCCGGATCGAAGGTGCTGCTCATTTCCGGAACGGCGCTGGCGCAAAGCCCGTCGCGGGAAGCGGTGCTTCAATCGCTGCAATACGCCCAAAAACACGGAACGATCGTCGCATTCGATCTGGATTATCGCCCTTACACTTGGAAATCGGATGAGGAGACGGCAGTTTACTATAACTTGGCGGCGGAGAAATGCGATATCATTCTCGGCACCCGCGAAGAGTTCGATATGATGGAGCGGTTCGGCGGCAATCCGGAGCGGGACGACCGGGTGACGGCGTCCAACTGGTTCGGGCATCGCGCGAAAATCGTCGTCGTTAAACACGGCAAGGAGGGGTCGATCGCTTATACGGGCGACGGCATCGGCCATCGCGCCCAAAGCTTTCCGGCCAAAGTGGTGAAGACATTCGGCGCGGGCGATTCCTATGCGGCCGGATTTCTGTACGGCATCATGCAGGGCTGGACGCTTACGGCATGCATGGAATTCGGCAGCGCAGCGGCCTGCATCGTCATTTCGAGCCATAGCTGTTCGGACGCCATGCCGACGGCCGCGCAAGTTCATGCATATATCGAACGCTGCAAAGCCGGCGAAATCGAAGTGCAATAGCAGCCAATTTTGATCAAAAAGGAGATATGACACGATGGCGACAATATTGAAAAATTGGATCGGCGGCGAATGGACGGATTCGTCGTCCGTACGTCTCGAGCCAGTCTATAATCCGGCCACGGAGGAGATTCTCGCGCAAGTTCCGCTCTCCACACAGACCGATGTGGATGCGGCGGTGCGGAAAGCCGGGGAAGCGTTCGCAACCTGGAGCCGCACGCCGGTACCCCGCCGCGCGCGCATTATGTTCGCGTATCAGCAGCTTCTTGTCCAGCATTGGGAAGAGCTTGCGAAGTTGATTACGAAAGAAAACGGAAAAAGCTATAACGAAGCTTACGGCGAGGTGTTGCGCGGGATCGAATGCGTCGAGTTTGCCGCGGGCGCGCCCTCGCTTATGATGGGCAAACAGTTGCCGGATATCGCCACGAACTTGGAATCGGGCATGTTCCGCTATCCGATCGGCGTTGTCGGGGGCATTACCCCTTTCAATTTCCCGATGATGGTGCCATGCTGGATGTTCCCGCTCGCGATCGCTTGCGGCAACGCGTTCGTGCTGAAGCCGTCCGAACGGACGCCGCTGCTCGCCAACCGATTGGCGGAACTGATGCACGAAGCGGGACTTCCCGCGGGCGTACTGAACGTCGTGCATGGCGCTCATGATGTCGTTAACGGCATATTGGAGCACCCGGACGTGAAAGCCGTCTCTTTCGTCGGATCCCAGCCTGTCGCCGAATACGTCTATAAAACGGCCTCCTCCCACGGCAAACGGGTGCAGGCTTTGGCCGGCGCCAAAAACCATACGATCGTCATGCCGGATGCGGATCTCGACCTGGCCGTCAAGGAAATCGCAAACGCCGCTTTCGGTTCCGCCGGGGAACGCTGCATGGCATGCTCCGTCGTCGTAGCGGTCGGGGAGATCGGCGATGAACTCGTAAACAGGCTGGTTCAGGCCGCAGACCGGATTACGATCGGAAACGGTCTCGACGAGGGTGTGTTCCTCGGACCGGTTATTCGGGATTCCCATAAAGAACGGACCGTGAAATACATCG
Organism: Paenibacillus sp. MSJ-34; assembly: GCF_018918005.1. Classification (GTDB taxonomy): domain Bacteria; phylum Bacillota; class Bacilli; order Paenibacillales; family Paenibacillaceae; genus MSJ-34. Next base: position 27,101 of record NZ_JAHLPR010000007.1, read on the forward strand.
AAATCGGAGAGAAGGAAGGCGCTTTGCTCGTTCGCGACGGGCGCAAAGATTCGGCGTCGTCCGGCGAGGGCTATTTTGTCGGGCCGACGATTTTCGACGGCGTGCGGTGCGGGATGAAAATTTGGGAAGATGAAATTTTCGCCCCTGTCTTATCCGTCGTCAGAGCGGATACGCTCGAGGAGGCGATCGAGCTGGCGAATCGGTCGGAGTTCGCCAACGGAGCATGCTTGTTCACCACGAGCGGCAGCCATGCCCGCCAGTTCCGCGAGCAAATCGATGCAGGCATGCTCGGGGTCAACCTTGGCGTACCCGCACCAATGGCGTTCTTCCCGTTCTCCGGCTGGAAAAAGTCGTTTTACGGCGATTTGCACGCGAACGGCATGGACGGGGTTGAATTTTACACGAGAAAGAAAATGGTGACGGCAAGATGGTAATCCGTAGAGAGGATGCGTGTCTATGAAAAAAATAACGATCGGCATCATCGGCGCGGGCAGAATCGGGAAGATTCATGCTGACAATATGGCGAGGCTTCCGAATGTCGAAATTGCGGCGATCAGCGATCTGTTCGCGGGTCCCGAACTCGAAGCTTGGGCGGCGGAACGGGGGATTGGGCTGGTAACAAAGAACAGCGGGGATATTATCGCCCATCCCGACATCGATGCCGTATTCATTTGCTCTTCGACCGATACGCATGTACCGCTGATCAAACAAGCGGCGCAAGCGGGAAAACATATTTTCTGCGAGAAGCCGGTCAGCATGGATCTCGCCCAGACGAGAGAAGGGGTCGCCGCGGCGGCGGAGGCGGGCGTCAAACTGCAAATCGGCTTCAACCGGCGCTTCGATCATAACTTCAAACGGGTGCGGGAGCATGTGCAAGCGGGGACGATCGGCCGGCCGCATCTGATCAAAATTACGTCGCGCGATCCGAGTCCGCCGGGTGAAAGCTACATTCGGGTGTCCGGCGGCCTGTTTATGGATATGGCGATTCACGATTTCGACATGGCCCGGTATTTGGCGGGCAGCGAAGTGGAGGAAGTATACGCGCAAGGCAATGTGCTCGTCGACCCGGTGTTCGCCAAGTACGGCGACATTGATACCGCCGTAATTACGCTTCGCTTCGAGAACGGGGCGCTCGGCGTCATCGACAACAGCCGCAAGGCGGCGTACGGATACGACCAGCGGGCGGAAGTATTCGGGTCGAAAGGAAGCGTCGCCGTCGCCAACGATTATCCCAACAGCGCAGTCGTCAGCTGCGCGGATGGAACGTATTCCGACAAGCCGCTGCATTTCTTCCTGGAACGCTACAATCAAGCGTACGTCGACGAGACGCGGCTCTTCGTCGAATGCTTGCTTGACGGCGGGCCGCTCGTGGTTGACGGCCATGACGCCTTGCAGGCGGAAAGCATCGCCTTGGCAGCGAAACTGTCTTTACGCTTGCGGCGTCCGGTCCGGCTGGATGAGTTAGACGAACTCGGCAATAAGGAATAGGAGTGAGGAGAATGTCCAATTTGATTGTAAAACCGGTGCCGCCAGGATACGGCGATTCCCGAGTCCTTGCCGTCACCCCGGAAGGCGCGCAATGGAACTATGTCGGATTTGAGGTTCACCGCATCGCTGCGGGCGGTTCCTTGCACAGCGATACCGGGGGGCGGGAAGCATGCCTTGTGTTGCTCAGCGGCAAGGCGAATGCGAGCACGTCGGAACGATCGTGGCATGATATTGGGCAGCGGATGAGCGTATTCGAGCAAATTCCTCCGTATTCCGTGTATGTGCCAAGCGGTGACAGATATGAAATCGAGGCGCTTACGGATGTAGAAGTTGCGGTTTGCAGCGCGCCGGGCCAAGGAAATCATAAAGCGAGGCTGATCGCCCCGGAGCATGTCGGCGTCGAGGTGCGCGGCAGCGGCAATATGCAGCGGCATATTCACAATATTTTGCCGGAACAGGAGCCGGCCGACAGCCTGCTCGTCGTGGAGGTATTTACGCCGGGCGGCCATTGGTCCAGCTATCCGCCCCATAAGCATGACCGCGACGCGTTGCCCGACGAGTCGTTGCTGGAAGAAACGTATTATTTCAAAATTAAGCCCGAGCAAGGGTTTGCGGTGCAGCGAGTTTATACCGACGACCGTTCGCTCGACGAGACGCTCGCCGTGCGGGACGGCGAAGCGGTGCTGGTGCCCCGCGGATACCATCCCGTGTCCGCGCCTCCCGGTTACGACGCATATTATTTAAATGTCATGGCAGGCCCTGTCCGCATCTGGAAGTTCCAAAACGATCCGGATCATGCTTGGCTAATGAACCATCCGTCTTCGCATAAATAGGGAACATATTGCATCAGGCGCAGAAAATACGCATAATGGGGTAAGGGGATGAGAGCGCATGAATCCATCCCCGTTTTTTATCCATGTCGGTAATAATCAATGAGTCGGGGATGTTCATGAAAGCTACCATATACGATGTTGCCAAAGAAGCCGGCGTTTCCATCGCGACCGTATCCAATGCGATCAACGGCAAAGGCAAAATAAGCAAAAAAAGACGGGAAGAAATATTCAAAGTAATGGAACGGCTGCAATACAAACCGAGCGTGATTGCTTCGGCCTTAATGGGAAAAAGAACCTTTACCCTCGGTTTGCTCATTCCGGACGTATCCAATCCGTTTTTTGCGGAAATCGCCAGAGCGATCGAGGACGAAGCCCATCAATCGGGGTACAGTCTCATCATTTGCAGTACGGACAATAAAGACGAAAAAGTCGAGCGTTATCTCAAGCTGTTGGAACAAAAAAGCGTGGACGGCATCATTATCGGCACAGGCATCGAAAATATCGAATTATTGAAGCAATTGCAGGAGAAATCGATACCGATCGCGATGATCGCCCGGGAGGTCGAATCGTTGACCGCGCATACCGTCGTGACGGACGATTTTCTCGGCGGAACGCTTGCGGCCCGTCACTTGCTTGAGCTCGGACATCTTCGTCTTTCCGTACTGACGGAAAGTTTGAAGGTAAGCAGCAGCCGCGAACGGATCAGAGGTTTTACGTTCGCTTTATTCGAAGCCGGCATCGCGCTGAACGAAGAGAGCATCGTCACTTGCGATCATACGATCGAAGATGCCAAGCTGGGGGCCAAACGTCTGCTGCGTCAAGCGGAACGGCCGACCGCCATCTTCTGCAGCAACGACATCCTTGCCGTCGGGGCTCTGCAAGCCGCCAAGGAAGAAGGATTGCGCGTTCCCGAAGACGTATCCGTGATCGGGTTTGACAACACGATTCTGTCTTCCGTCACCGATCCGGCGCTGACGACGGTCGCTCAGCCGATGGACCGGATGGCCAAGCTCGTGTTCAACCTGTTGACCGGCCATTTGGAGAACAAGCCGGATACGGCGATGCAGCGGATCGTATTGCGTCCCGAATTAATCGTGCGCCAATCGACGGCGGAAGCAAAGGACTAGTTGCCGTTAGTACATGAATTTTCAGGATATCTATTAAATTATGAGATGAAACTCAAACTTCGATTCCGAGAAGCTGGGAAGTTTGAGTTTATCATTTTCATTGCCGTTTTCTTCGATCCGCTTACACCTTATATCTCATTCTTGTCGTTTTAAGGTCATGCCCTAGAAAATGATCTACATATTGCTTTTCAATTCTAAACCCCTTTTTTTGATAGAACGACATTCCTATAGCATTGTCTGTTTCAACATCACATACGATCTCAGTGCCAACTTTACATTCCCCAATCATTTTTTCGAATAATTGAGTACCAATCCCTTTACGTTGAAACAAAGGGTCAATATAAAATGCCGATAGTTCCACCAAATCATTTTTCGTAACAAAATAATTAATAAATCCTACGATTTTATTTTCGCAAATAGCAAGAAAAAATAAGGTGTTATCCATTCTGTTACTCAACATTTCATTTGAATAAGCATGGTCTAAAAAAGACTGTTGCACTTCAGGCGGAATGATTGACCTATATGTACTTTCCCAAGCAGTTACAGCGATGTTTCTAATGGCTTGGATATCTTCTATAGTTGCCTTTCTAATTTGCATCTTAAACACGCTCCTATGTAAGTAAAACACCTTCCACGAAGGTCATAAAATCTAAAGATTCTGTCAATATTTCGTTAGCGGCAGTTTCCATAAACAAGTATATTCTACTCATATTCTAATCATGGAAGGGAGTAGAACGATGTTTGCGATGACGAAAAGCGGAAAATCGATTTTTGTAAGCGCTTTGCTGGCCTTGGCTATGGCCTTGGCCCCTTCGGCCGGCAACGATATGATGGCCGCCGCCAAACCGGCGGAACGGCCGGTCGATCTCGGCGTGCTGTTTATCGGAGCCCATCCCGACGACGAGGCGGGCAGCTTGTCGACCTTCGGACAATGGAACGAATATGAAGGCATTCGTACAGGCGTCATTACCGTCACGAGAGGAGAAGGAGGAGGCAACGCGGCGGGACCGGAAGAAGGAGCCACTCTGGGCATTATACGGGAAAAGGAAGAGCGCAACGCAGTGGGGAAAGCAGGCATCGAGCATATTTACAACCTGGATAAACTGGATTTCTACTACACGGTCAGCGCTCCGCTGACGGAGGAAATGTGGGGTCACGACGATTCTTTGGAAAAGACGGTCCGTATCGTGCGCATGACGCGCCCGGAATTGATCGTTACGATGAATCCTTCGCCGACGCCCGGCAATCACGGCAACCACCAGTATGCGGCCCGATTGGCGGTCGAAGCGTTCTATGCCGCCGCCGATCCGGACGTCTTCCCCGAACAGATCGAGCAGGAAGGGCTGCAGCCTTGGCGGGCGAGTAAAATAGTGATGCGGTATGCCGCCGGAGCGGGACAGCTTGGAGAGCGTTGCGAGTCGTCGTTTGCGCCGACCGAGCCGACGGATGCGGTATACGGCGTATGGAACGGACGCCATTCGGAAAAGCATGGCAAAACATGGGGCCAAGTGGAGCGGGATGCGCAGCGCGAGTATGTGACCCAAGGCTGGTCGGTCTTCCCTGACGTGGCTTCCGACCCGCAGCAATTAGGTTGCGATCAATTTACGGAAATCGACAGCCGCGTGCCCGGTTTGGAAGGCGGGACGGATTCCGCGGCGATCTTGGCCGGGGCGCTGAAGCAAGCGGAAGGCGGTTTGCCGCTCGGCTCCGAATTGTATTTGACGACCGATGCATTCCAACTTGTGCGCGGCCAATCGTTTACCGTAACGGTCCATGCGCGGAACGGCGGAAAGCAGACGCTTCGCGATGCCGAAATCCGTTTGGAATTGCCGGACGGATGGAAAGCGGAGGGTCAGGGTGCGATCGCCAAGCTGGAACCGAATCAACCGGTTTCCGCCGCATTTACGGTAACGGTGCCGGACAATGCGGAGTTGAAACGCGTGCGGCTGAACGCCCGCTTGACGACAGGAAATATGAAAGGCTTTGCAAGCCGGGTCGTCAACGTTTCCCCGGAAGTGGCGGGTACGCTCCAGCCTTTGCCGCAAGTGAAGCAATTCCGGAACTGGGCGCAGCAAGTCGGCGTACCGCAGCTCGATAATTTGATCAAGCCGGTGCTTGCTCTCGGCGTCGGCGAGATGCGCACGGTGGAAGTCGATGTGACGAATTACAGCGATCGCAAGCAGAACGGCACAGTAACGCTGCAACTGCCTGCAGGTTTCCGGGCGGAGCCGGCGGTGCGGTCGTATTCCAATTTGCAGCCGGGAGCTACCGGCAAAGTGACATTTCAAGTGAAAAACACGAATTCCAACTTGAAAACGTCCAATGAGGGCGGAGAGAAGGGAGATTATAACTTTACCGTTCAGACGACAAGCATTGGCGGAAGCAGTACGCAGGCGGCCGCTCTGAATCTCGTGCCTGTAGCGGAGATCGCGAAGGCGAATGCCGCGCCGCGCGTCGACGGCGTGGAATCTCCAGGGGAATATCCCGGCGTCGCGTTAGACTTAAGCCGGGTGTGGGAAGGCGATGCCCCGGAATCGACGGCGGACGCCTCCGGCAGCGCGAAAGTGAGTTGGTATGACGATGCGCTCTATTTCGTCATTCACGTCAAGGACGATGTGCTGGGCGCCGTCCTGCCGCCGGATGACGCCAAGCGTCATTGGCGCACCGATTCCGTCGAAATCGCCATCGATCCGCGCGGCGATTCGGAGAATACGTCCACGACGTTCAAAGTGGGCATTTTCCCGGTCACGGACGATGCGCAGCATGGCAATCCCGCAGCGGCGTACCGCGACGCCGATCATAAGCAAGGGCCGATTGCCGAGACGGCTCCGGGCATGGTCGTCAAATCCAAGGTAAGCGAGCCGTATGCCGGTTATACGATCGAGGCGAAAATTCCGTTCGCCGAGTTGCCGGCGCCGATCGATCCGCAGCGGATGGGCTTGAATATTTTCATCTACGATTCCGACACGCAAGACAAAACCGGCCAAACGCGTCTCGGCTGGTCGACATGGGGCGGCGTGCAAGGCGATCCGTACCGCTGGGGCCAAGTGTCGCTATCCGGCTACGACCGGGCGAAAGACGCCGCCGTTGACGTCGGGCGCAGCGTAGCTTCGCCGCAGTCGATCATCCAATCGTTAGCGGACGGCGTTCCGCTCGCCGGCGGACGCGATGCCGGCAAGGTCGTTCAATTCCAATCGAAGCCGGTTTGGCAGGACGGTTCGATTGCCGTCGAGTTGAAAGCCGACGCAGCGGGCGAAGCCCATCTGTTCGTCTGGGCAGGCGGCGAAGCGCTGGCTTATCGATCCGTTCCGCTTGCGCCGGGCAAACCGGAGAAGCTGCTCCTGCCGGTTGCGAAGGACCGGGCCGACCGCGCGCGGCAAGACGCGATCGTGTTAGCGGCGTTTGAAACCGAGACCGGCGCAACGGCGGCTTTATCGGAAGCTGTGAAGAAGAAGTAGCAAGCAGAGGCGGTATCATGTTGATGCCGCCTCAGTTTCGTTCCGTTCATACGCAATGAAGCAGTGCATGGATCGAATCCTCCGAATTTGTTTGAGTTTCATACTCAAATCGCGATTTGAGACCTGCTCCTGCAATGGCGTTGCATTGAGGAAATTGCTATCCGGACCGTACGGCCGTTATTTTGTGTCAAACTTGCTTTTTCGCTGTTTAGGCGGACAGTGGTTCGTTATCCGTTCGTCGGAGGGCTTATTTTTACGTTTTTGCCGCGAATAGAGGATCGTATGTCCGCAAAAGGTCCGAAATCGGGCCGTTTGTCACAATTAGCGTCTCCTGTGTCCGCGAACTTGGGGAGCAGGGCGGTAGATGAAATGTGAAGGAATAGCACCGTAATCCACACAGTTGTCTCAATATTTGCTGAAAAAAGTTAATGCAACGCCAGTGCTGATCCTGCTCAGGTATGCGAAAAATCGTACAAAACAAGCGGCTCACACTTCCAATCCATCGACTTAGTTTGAAATTTCATACATACGCGCCGATTTGAGCCCTATTCCCGCAAAGGTGTACGAATAATCGTACGAAACGAGCCGCGCACGCTGCGAATCCGTCGACTTAGTTCGAAATTTCATATACAAAACGCGATCTGGGCCCTGATTCTGTAGTTGTAGACGAAAAATCATACACAAAAGAGCGGCGCATGCATCGACCCGTTGCTTTTGTTCGAACGTTCGGGGCGGAACCGCTAAGCGGAAAAATAAAAAAGCTTCCGTTTGCAGGAAGCCTTATTTCATTTCCTTGGCCAAGAAGCCAGCGATTTCTTCGCGTCGCTACGCAACCCTCGAATTCGATGCTCGACGTCAATATTTTTTGAGATTGTAAAAAATTTTGGGCAGCTTGCGGTATTTATTCGGACTGATGCCGATCATTTTCTTAAACATCCAATGAAAATGCGTGACATTGTTGAAGCCGACCTGGTACGCAATTTCCGTGACCTGCGTATCGGTATAGAGCAGCATTTCCTTAGCGTGCCAAATTCGTTTGAACGAAATGAACTCCACGATCGAAAAGCCGGTGTTATGCTTGAATTCCCGGCTTAAGTAAGACGGATTTACCCGAAGCTGGGAAGACAGCTTGGATAAGTTGATATCTTCGTTATAGCACCGATTAATATATTCCATTGCGTTCTGGACGACCGGCTTCAAGTGAACGCCGTTCCAGCATTCAATCTGGTTATAGCGCTTGTTCCGGCCGTACTCCCGCTTCAATTCCAGCAGCAGCCATTGCAGGAGGGAGCCGACCGTGCGCAGCGAGAATCCTTCCTTGCGGTCGTATTCCTCCATCATCAGATCGAAACACCACCGCAGCTTCGGCTGCAGCGTCGGATCCACTTTCAGTTGATGCGAGAAGTCGTCCGTCCGTTCGTAGAATAGCGCTAGCGGATCGACCCCGTCGTCCAACTGTATCAAATTGGCAAGCGACGGATCGAACATGATGATCATCGCTTCAAACGGCTCTTGATTGATCAATTGGCTTTTATGCAATTCGTGATTGCCGATGACGAACAGATCGCCGGGCTCGAAAACGTATACTTTATTTTCGATATAATATTTGCCTCTGCCCGATACGACATAGAAAATTTCGAGCGGTTCATGCCATTCGAACGGCATGCGCCACTCGCCTTCATTGCGATTGATAAAAATTTGGAAATCGTAGAAGCTGCGAAACGTTTGCAGCGATTCGGGAAGTCTGTTCATAATATCAATCACTCCTTCGGGTAGATCAACCTTTTAACGCGCCGCTTGTCAATCCTTGAATCACCTGTTTTTGCAATAGAATAAAAATAATGACGATCGGAATGACGCTGACGACAATCGCCGCGAACATCGCCGCGAAGTCGGCGTTAAATTGCGATTTGAACAAACTGATGCCTACCTGTAAGGTACGTACTTTCTGGTCGCTGGTCAATAGCAGGGCGTATAGAAATTCATTCCAGCACAATAGAAACTGAAAAATGGCGGCCGTAGCCATGCCGGGACGAATTAACGGAATCAGAATGCGTCCGTAGGTATAGTAAAAGCCTGCGCCGTCCATATAAGCGGATTCCATAATTTCTTTCGGCACGGAGCGGACGAATCCGTATACGAGCAACAACGTTAACGGAAAGCCCATCGCGGTATAGGTCGTAATCAGCGCCCATTTCGAATTCAGCAAATCAAACTGGCCCGCAATCAGATAATACGGCACCATTAACGAATTGACGGGAAGGAAAATACCGGCCGTCATCGCGACATACACCGATACGGTCCACTTCTTGCCTTGGCTGACCGCATAAGCGGCCATCGTCGCGAACAGCAAACAGAAGCCGACGGATAACAGGCTGACGAATACCGAATTCAGAAACAGCTGCCCGAGCTGCCCTACGACGTAAGCTTTGCGGTAGTTGGCGAAATGCCACTCTTCCGGCAAGGAAAAAGGCGAACTCATCAATTCCGCGTTGCTTTTGAGCGAACCGATCAAGATCCAAAGAATGGGGAGCATCGTGACGCAAAAAAAGAACAGAATGACGAGATAGGCCGGAAGCTTGGCGACACTGTTTTTCCAATTCATACCGATCCCCCTTTACAGATCTTTCTCACGGAACGCCAGACGCACGGCAAGCACCATGGCGGCGCCGATCGCAATCAGCATGACGGCAAGCGTGTTCGCGTATCCGTATTGATAGGAAACCATCTTATTATATATGTGCAGCGAAAGAACCATCGTCTGGTTGATCGGCCCGCCGTTCGTCAGCAGAAACGGCGCCTCGAAATTTTTGAGCGTATCGGTTAACGACAGCAGGACGGCAATCGAGAGCGCAGGCTTGAGCAAAGGAAGCGTAATATGCCATTCCTGCTTCAGGACGCTCGCGCCGTCGATTTGCGCCGATTCGTATAAGGACGGGTCAATCGTTGAAATAAACGACATGAAGATAATCATGAAAAACCCGATATAGAAAATCCATTGGCCGATCAGCGCCGGAAAAGCGGTATGCAGTTCGCCGAGCCAGTTACGCTGCCAGGAGCCTAGCCCGAGAAACTGGAGCAATTCGTTCAGCAGCCCGAACTCCCCGTTGTAAATAAATTGCCAGAGCATCGCCAGCGCCAGGGTGGAGATGAGATTGGGTATAAAAAATACGGTCCGGAAAAATTTCCACCCCGCTATTTTGCGCGATAAAATCATCGCGACGATCATCGCCATCGGAATATGGATGAAGACGGCGGCGGCGCCCCATGCAAGCGTATTCAACAATGATTTGTGAAATACGCTGTCCTCGAGCAACCTTCCATAATTATCCAATCCGACGAATTCCATCGGCGTGATCGAATCCCACTTCATCAAGCTCGTATAGGCCAAAAATCCGATCGGGTATATAAAATAAATAAGGAAGACTACAACGGCAGGGATTAAAAATAAAATAACGCCTATTCGATGTTGATTTTTCATATGTTCGGACCTCTCTAATCAAAGGTTCTGACGGCATCTCCGCGGCGATGGGCCGCGTAAACGCCGTCATATTTGCCACAAACCCTTTATTCCATGCTCGCCTTTTTCAACATTTCGACAAACTGTTCGGCCGTGAATTGGCCGAGAACCAAACCGGAAAGCGCTGTCGGAAATTCGATTTTGACAGCCGAACCGGTCATCCCTTCAAAGTAATCGTACGTTTGCGGAGCCGCGTTTAGTTTGCTTAATATCTCTTGAGAAATCGCATCGACCTGATCGTCCTGCTCGATTTGATAGTTGGTCGATTCGAATATTTCCCCGCTTTCCAGAAAAATTTTCTTGGCGTTATCCGGATGGGTGAAAAATTCGATAAACTTGGCCGTATATTCGGCCCGCTGCGCATCGTCCTGCTTCTTGCCGGCCATCGTCCAACCGATTCCCGAGATGAGGGCCCCTTGTTTGCCGGTCCCGTCCTTCGCGCTAGGGGAAGTGCCGACGCCCATTTTAGCCGCAAGAGCTTCGCCGCCCTTTTCCAAAAATTCGGAGATCATCCACGGTCCGTTGACGATCATGGCCGCTTTCTCATTCAAATAATGGCTGGCGTATTGCTGATAGGTCGCTCCCACGGCGTCCTTCGGAGAGTAAGCGAATAACTGCTTGAGCATCTCCGCCGCCTGCACGTACGCAGGATCGTCCAACCCTTTCTCCAATACATCGGAACCGCCGATGCTGGATACAAGATACGAATACAAGAGCATCGCCGACCAAGCGTTCTCGCCGGTTCCCATCGCAAACGCGTAGATGTCGTTTTTCTTCAACGCTTCGGCCGCATCGATCATCTCGTCCCAAGTTTGCGGAAATTGCCGAATGCCCGCCTGCTCGAACAGCGATTTATTGTAGAAGATCGGCGTCACCATCTGATCGAGCGGAATGGCCAGAATTTGATCGTTGAACCGCCCCGTTGCGAGGACGTCTTCCTTCAAATTGCCTTTCCATTCGTCGCTCATATACGGCGCAAGATCCAACAGCTTTCCGGAACTGTAATAGCGCTCCGACTCAACAGGATTATAATAGAAAGTAAAAATGTCGGGCAAGCTGTTCGTCGCCAAGTTCGTTTTCATTTTATCCTGGTATACGTCGTCGTCCGGGATCGCGTCGATGGATACTTTCGCTTTTCCTTCGTATTGGGCATTGAAACCGTTCACAATTTGCTGCACGATATCCGCCTTGCCGTCCTCTCCGACCCAATGGGTCGAGAAGACGAGTTCGACGAGTTTATCCGGCGAGCCGCCCTCTCCCGGCTCGGAGGAGCTTTGCGCGCCTCCCGCGCCGCATGCTTGCAGGAGGAGAGAGGCCGCGCACACTACCGCCAACACTAGAATGGAAGCTTTTCTTTTGACCTTCATGGAAATCCCCCTCTAAAAATGGTTTTATGTGAAATCATGAAGTAACTGCTCCAAGGTGGGAGCGCCCGTATAGCCTCCCATCGACTCAACGCATTTGCCGCCGCAATAGTTGGCGATGCGCAGACATTCCTCCATCGGTTTGCGCTGCAGCCATCCGTACAGGAAGCCTGCCGCGAAGCAATCTCCGGCCCCGGTCGAATCGACCACTTGCGCCGCCTGCGCCTCCGCCGCGTAACGCTCCCCGTTCGCCCGGCAAATCGCGCCTTGCTCGCCCAGCTTGATGACGGTGACGGGGCAAAGCGCGGATAATTCCGCAAGCGCCTCGTCGGGATGCTCCTTGCCTGTAATCAATTGCGCTTCCTTTAAGTTCGGAATGAAAATATCCGCTAATCGAATCATGTCCTTCAATTCCGAAGATTGGAGCCAGTCTTCGTCCCAACTGGTATCCAAACTGATCGTTTTGCCAAGCCGTCTCGCCGCCCCGATCAAGTCGAAATATTGCTTTTGCGCCGAGAAGTGATATAAGCTTGCATCCGAATGATGCAAAGTATCGTGCAAATGGCGCAAATGAAGATCGAAATTCCGCTGGTCCGCATAAGAGACGAACGATCGGTCCTCCCGATAATTCAAGGCGACGGTAATTTGCGGATACGGTTCGGCATGCCTGTGCACGAATTGCAGGTCGATGCCTTCCTCTTTCATTTTGGCAAGAATCATGTCCCCCCACAAATCGTCTCCCGATTCGACCGCAAGGCCGACGTTCATCCCTAAGCGGGCCGCCGCCGCCGCCGAATTCATCATGCCGCCGACGGTCAATTCCAAATGCTCGGCCCAAATCTCTTCCCCCAGTTTCGGCAAGGAAGGCAATCCGTTAAAAATAAGGTCACAGCAAGCCGAACCGATAAATATTACGTCATGTTTATCCATGCAGTGCTCCTTTGTGTCCGAACCTCGGCAAATATTGTCGATGCTGCTGCAAATAGTCGTCCAAAATGTTCCGGGCAAGCGATTGGGATAAGACGAGCGGATGGACGGTCAGCGCCATCATGGCATCTTCATACGAACCGCGGACCGCGGCGGATACGGTGTAACGCTCGTATTGCTTCACGCTCTGAATCAGCCCGTTCGCCGCTTCCGGAATCGCCCCCACGTTCAACGGCACCGGGCCGTTGGCGTCCAGCAAGCAAGGCACTTCGACGACATCGTCGTCCAACAAGCCTTTGACGGCGCCGCGGTTCGGCACGTTTAGAATAAGGCTTGTTTTGCGGTTATTATAGATGGCCGATAAGATCGACAGCGCGAGGCCCGCATATCCTTCGTTCTCGAGCGGATCCGCTCCGGCATCGTCCCGCTGCCGGGCATGGGCGGCTCCGGCGTTGCCGGTTTCGGCCGACATATAGCTGTTCTGCCGCTCCGCCATCGTGCCTGTGTACAGGTCGAGCGCCTCTTTCATCCCGCCTTGGCGCAATTTCTCCGCGAGTTGGGCCATTAAGTTTTTGTTCAACTCCACGATTTGTTCGCCGCGCGTGCGCGGGCTGTTTAATATATAGTCTACGGCTTGTTCGCGGTAATAATAATAGTATAAGTACTCGTTCGGCAGCATGCGGAGCTGCTTGATCAGTGCCTGAGAGAAGCAAGCCATATGCGGACTGCAGGCGGTAAATTTTTCGTAATTGTCGACGATTTCGGGCAGCCGGTCGCTGCCCCGCACCATAATGCGGTTCACCCAGCCCAGATGATTCAGCCCTACGTAATTCATGTGGATCTGATCGGGGGCCTCGTTCAAAAACTTGGCGATATCGAGCTTCAGCGCCGAAGGGGCGTCGCAGATGCCGATTATTTTCAAGTTCGTATATTTCGTCAACGCTTCGGTGATAAGGCCGGCAGGATTGGTAAAATTGACCACCCATGCGTTCGGCGCCTCCTTCTCGATGATTGCGGCGTATTCCAGCATGACGGGGATCGTCCGCAGCGCCATGGCGAACCCGCCGGGACCGGTCGTTTCTTGCCCGAGAACCCCGTAGCGCAAGGCGACCCGTTCGTCGATCGCCCGGCCTTCCTCGCCGCCGACACGTATCGCCGTATAGATGAAATCCGCTCCCCGAACGGCTTGCGCGAAATCCGTCGTCACTTTGACTTTGAAAGGGGAACCGTACTGTTGCACCAAATGCTTCACGATGGCGCCGATCGTATCGATTTTTTCTTGGCTAATATCGTGAATGCATAACTCGCGGATTGGAATTTCCTGCTGCTTGCGGACCAGGTCGTAGATCATGCTCGGCGTTCTTACCCCGGCTCCTCCGATTAAAGCCAGCTTCATAAGTTTGCCTCCTTCGTTGTTTATCAGTATCTAGTGTAAAGTTGGAAGCGTTTTTACGCTAATGATGATTTGTTTGAAAGTTTAGATATTTTTACTTTTTTTGCTCTATGGAATGGAAGTAAGTCGTAGGCAAGCAGAGGGGCTTGTACGAAAAAAAAGGGGGGGTGTGGCCGATAAGGGGACTCCTCCGCCGAAGGGATAAATTCGGCGGAGAAAGGCTTACTCGAAATAAACGATTTGCGAGTATAATACGTGATGCTTCTTGTGACTGCTCGGAACGAGGGCGAGATGGTCGATAAATACGCCGTCCAATATTCCTTCCAGCTTGCCGGCCGTCGTCATGACGCAAATTTTTTTGCCTACGTGCTGTTTCAGATGTTCCATAAATTTCGGTTTTAGGATGATGGTGCAATTCGTGGGCATGTAATGCGCCATATGATGCTTTCCATGATGCATATGATGCATTCCGTGATGCATATGGTGCATCGGGTAATCCGTTCTGTATCCGACTGCGGGAATCGCATCGGGTACGTCATAATAGGCGTTCATGTTCGGGATCCGCTCCTTTATTGGTTAACTTCTATCGTCTATCGTCATTAATACGATATGACGCCGGCCTAGTTTTGGTTCCGTGTCCTAAGCCCGGCCTTCTTTTTTTTGCCTGTACCGCATAAGCATTAGATGATACGAATTGACTCTATTTCTGGGCGGGGGGCATGCTTATGCGCAAACGGACGAGGTGGCACAGCAGACAGACAAAACCGCGAAGCCGCCGGAAATTTTTCTTTATCGCCATGGTCATTTTCACGCTATTTTCCTTGCAATCGTTTATTTATATCGAGAAGAACATGCGGCCGCCGCTGATGGCGCTTGCGAAGATGCGAATCAAGCAGATCGCCACGACGGCGATCAATAAAGCGATTTCCGAACAGGTGGCGCGCGGAAGCGATTATGAGCGTTTGATCGATTGGAAGACGGACAGCCAAGGCAAGGTTGCCGGATTTATGCTGAATTATGCGGAAAATATTAAAATTACGTCCAATACGAAAGATATTGTGGAAGGCACGCTCGCCCAACTGAAAGAAATGCCGGAGCATATTCCGCTCGGCCAAGCGATGGGAAGCGCGATAATCGGGTCCTTCGGCCCGAGAGTTCCGGTTAAGCTGGAGCCGCAAGGCGCCGTCAAAGTGGCGCTCAATACGCGGCAGCAGGATGCGGGCATCAACATGATTCTCGTAGAGGTGTATATTCGCATCGTGGCCGAAGTGGCCATCATTATTCCGTTCGACACGGAACCCGAACTGGTCGAGACGGAAATTCCGATTTCTTATTTGCTCGTTGTAGGCGATGTGCCAATGTACTATTACGACAATAAAGGAAATCCGGTTGGCGAGCGCAGCGGCAATGCGCCGAGCATCGCGCTGCCGATGCCGTCGGCCCCCGCGATGGGGGACAATCCGGAAGGGACGACCACAACGACCACAACGACGCCGACGCCCCAGGAGCAGAAGGAACAGGTCGGCACGCCGTAAAAGCCGTTTCCGTTATCACCTGCGAATAGCCTTGTTCAGAAAAACTTGCTGAAATCGGGATCCCAGTGGTATTGCTCTTCGCAAACCGCTTGCGCTCTCGCATAAAGGTCGTCCCAATCGTACCCTTCTCTTTGATGCAGCATTTTGCATAGCCTGAGGAAGCGCTCTTTCGGCAATTTGCGCATTTGGCCGATAATCAGCGACCGGAATTGGTCGATATAGGGCTTGGTACGCAGGGCGCATCCGGCTACATCGATCAATATATTCTCTCCGCCGGGCAACTTCGCGATCTCGATCTGGTATCTGGTGACGTAGCGCAGCGTTCTTTTTTTAATCAGGTCTTTCCTGATTCTGGCGATCGTGCCGATATAGTCTACCAGATCCGGATCGAATTCCCGCATAATAAGCGAATCCATTTCCAGATCCATATCTTTGCGCAAATAAAACTGATTCAGGAATATAAGCTTCAACTTGCGGATCGGATCGCTCCGCAGCAGCGTGCCGATTTCACGCAATTTTTCATAGGCGATCCGTTCCTGGCCGGCGTCTCTGTCCCGGACGATCGACTGGGAGTTCCGCAGCAATCCGGCCTTGATTTGCGGAAGCTGCTTATGAAACATGTTGTCAAGGTGGAAGAGAAAGAACGATTTCCTCCATTTTCTTTGGAATAGAAATAAAAGGGTTAACAGAATGAGTCCGCAAAGGATCATTGCGATAGATTCCACGGACGTTCGCGCTAACAAAACGCCTGCCAGAAAAAGAAAGACGGCGATCAAGGCGTCGATGCGCAGTGACTTGGCCGCGACAAGTTCGGCTTGCCGTTCCACAGGAATCGGCGTTTTTTTGTGACAGACGGAGCAGACCTGCTCTTTAAGGATGGAGAACGTGCCGCAACGGCGGCAATAGGTCAGCTTCTGAAAGGCAAAGGTAGTGCGTTTAAACGGTTTGAATTGAACGGGCTTTTTTCTCATCGTCATTCACTCTCGTCATTTAATCGGCGGATAAGAGATTTGTCGATTTCTTGAAGTGAAACAATTTTGCTGTGGCGAACGTAATAGAATATAACTTTTGAAACGACAAAAAGAAATAATATCGAAAGGAAAATATATGTAATCATCGCTATTTTCACCCTTGGTTTTTAGTAGATTTATAGGACTTTAGGACTGTTTTCGCCTTCGTTGAAGGGATTCGAGTCGTTCAAACGTCCGTGTAATTACAGAATGTGCGAATGTTTACTTATGTTAGATTATATCATATTATTTAAATGATAGAAGCGGGCGACGCCTTCGGTTGGTGCGGTTTCCGCTTGCATATACGGCGAAAGAGACACGATAAGTTCATTACATCTTGTACGGAGGTTTGGAATATGTCCCGGCTTTATCTAAAAAGAGTCTTATATCTCATTTTTATATTGACCGCGCTTGTCCCGTATCCGGCGTCGACGTTCTCGACAACTTATGCGGCCGCCGGTTCCGCCACGTCGAAAATCGACGCGGTGTTGACAGTCGACGTGAGCGGATCGATGAATAACAGCGACAAGAATAAAATCAGCAACGAAGCGATGAAGATGTTCATCGACATGCTGTCCGCCCAAGGGGACAAAGTCGGCATCGTCGCTTATACCGACCAGATCGCGCGCGAGAAGGCGCTGCTGGAAATCCGGTCGGCGCAGGATAAAGAGGATTTAAAAACATTTATCGATCAATTGGTCCGCGCTTCTTATACGGATATCGCCGTTGGGGTCAAAGAGGCGGTTAAGGTGCTGCAGCAAGGCTCCGAGCCGGACCACGTGCCGCTTATCGTCCTGCTGGCGGACGGCAACAACGATTTCAGCAAGAAATCGGGCCGCACGCAGGCGCAGTCCGATCAAGACTTGAACGAAGCATTGGAAATCGCTCAAAAGAACGGATACCCCATTTATACGATCGGATTGAACGCCGACGGCAAATTAAACAAAACGGTGCTGGAAGATATTTCGGCCCAAACGAACGGGAAATTTTTCGAGACGAGTACGGCGGATAATCTGCCGCAAATTTTAAGCGAAATTTTCGCGAGCCATTTGAAGTTGAAAATCGTGCCCGGACAGGGAATGACCGGAAACGGGGACTTCCAGGAGGTTGCGGTGCCGATTCCGAATGCCAACGTGATTGAAGCGAATATTTCGATCATGTCCCGCCAGCCCGTGGAAGTCAAATTGTTCGATCCTTCCGGCCAGCCCGTGCCGTTGACAGATCCGAATATCGTTTATACCCGGTCGAAGACGTACTCGATGATCAAAATCGCCAGTCCCGCCATGGGCGATTGGAAGCTGCAAGTCAAGGGCGCGAACAAAGATAAAATCGATATCAATCTCATTTTTAATTACGACCTGGAACTTGCAATGGACCCGCTGACGCGATCGACGTTCAAGGCTGGGGATTCGGTCGACGTTCGGTCCTATCTGCTCAGCAACGGACAGAAACTGCAAAACAACGATATTTACAAAACGATGAAAGCGACGCTGGTCGTGAAAGACTTGGACACGGGAGAAGAGGAACAGGTCGAACTGGCTAACAAGACGGATCATTTCGCGGGCTCATACTCCATCCCGGACGCTCATATTTATGAAATAAAAGTACGGGCCGAGGACCGGAGCTTCTACCGCGAGACGGCGCCGGTTCAAATCGACGCCAAAACCGGCGCCCCTGCCAATAATGGCCAGTCCGCGCAAGGGGCGGGGGGAGACGAGGATCGTAAACCCTTTCCGCTGCTTCCCGTTATTTTGGGTGCGCTAGGGTTGATAGCGGTCGCCGCAGCGGCCTATGCAATAGCCGCTTATGTGAAGAAAGCGAACAAAGGGTTTGTCGGCCAGGCGGTCATCGAGATCAGGGACAACGACACCGGCGATATGACCTACCCTCAATACAAGAAGCTGAATACCTTCAAGGGGAAATTCAACTTGCACCAGTTGCTGCAGCTTGCGCCCGAATTCAAGGAAACGGAAAAAGTGATCTTCACCCCGGCCAAAAACGACGGCATCGCCGTACGAAATCTGTCCGGATGCACGCTGGAAAAAGGCGGGCGTCCGCTGGACGCGAGCAAGGGCAAGGAACTGAAATCGTCGGAGCGCATCAGCGTCACCATGCAGCATGTGAATAAAACGATTTTCATCGAATATATACGATAACATTTGCGAAAATATTGGAGGGTACGACATGAAACCGGTTGTGAGAGAACATATCCAGCAATTAGACGTATCGCTCGGCGGAGGGATCGTCAGCGAAAAGATCCGGGTCGATACGATCGATAATCCGATGTTGATCATCGGTTTGGGCGGCACCGGAATCGACGCGCTTCTGCGGCTCAAATACCAGATTAACCGCCGATTCAGACTTCCCGAGGATCCGATTTCGAAGAAGAAACTGGAAAAACCGGCAAATGTCGAATTTCTGGCATTCGAGACGAACGAACAAGACCGCAACAAAAAATATCGGGGCATCGGCCTGGACCCGATCAACGAATTCGTATTGCTGTCGAATCCGGAAATCGGCGGGTTGCTAAGCAACCGCAGCATTCTCGAGCCTTATATTACGGATTGGCTCTCCCCGGAATTGAACATTACCGACGGCATGAACGGGGCGGCCGGGGTACGGCAGGCAGGCAGATTGCTGTTGTTCACCAAAATCAACCAAGTCGTCCAAAGCATCGACAAAAAAATCAAGACGCTCTCAGTCGGGACGAATAAAAAACTGATGGTGTTCCTTCTGACCGGCTTATCCGGCGGTACGGGCAGCGGCTGTTTCCTGGACATCGCTTATATCGTGCGCGGCATTATCGAGCGGGATCACGGTTCGTCCGGCATCGACCGCGTCAACACGCTTGGCTATTTGTTCACGCCGGACGTGAACCTGTCGAACAAAAGCTTGAGCGAGCATACGAAAGAATATATTAAGAAGAACGGCTACGCGGCGCTGAAGGAATTGGATTACTGGATGAACGTGGATAGCCGCAATGAACGTTTCAAACAGCAATACGGCAATATATTGTCCGTCAATTCGCCGTTGCCGCCGTTTAATCTATGCCACCTGATTTCGGCTACGAATACGGAAGGCAAGCTGCTCGAGAACGCCTACGATTATTGCATGAACGTGACGGCGGA
Organism: Paenibacillus sp. MSJ-34; assembly: GCF_018918005.1. Taxonomy (GTDB): domain Bacteria; phylum Bacillota; class Bacilli; order Paenibacillales; family Paenibacillaceae; genus MSJ-34. The sequence goes on from NZ_JAHLPR010000007.1 coordinate 46,884, forward strand.
GAACATTACGAACTTCATGGCCAGCGAAGAGAAGCAATCGGGCGAGGAATTCGCCATTCACGATTATATTAGCAACATTCGCACCAATATCGCGCAAATGAACAAAACGTATGCGGCGAATTACGAATACAACATCATCGGCGCCTCGTCGGCGGTATTGCCGATCGAAGAGATGACGACCTATTTGGCCTTCCGTCTCTTTAACAAAATGGAAAAAATGTTCGACAAGGCGCCTTCGCAAGACGACGTCGAGAAGTTTGCGCGCAAAATCGGCATCGATCTGGATACGGTCGTGCGCGATTTCGAAGCGAGAGTGCCGGAACCGCTGGCGGGCTATCAGAACAGCGAACGCCTCAGCTATCATAATGTCGTCAAGACGCAGGCGATCAACCTGGATACCGAGCTTGAGCAAGGCTTCCTGGCGCGGGCCAGAGAGGAATATATCAAAGCCAAGAAGCAAATGCCGGCGGAGAGGCTCGAACGGTTCGACGACCAAATCCGCAGGCTTTTCCTGCACCCGGAACAAGGGCCGTTTTATGTGTCGCGGCTTATTTATACGGAAAAAGGTTTTTGCTTGCTGAACATGATCTTATCTTATATCGAGACTTTGAAAGAGAATATAACCCGCATTCCGCGGGATATCGAAAGCGCGCGCGATCAGGCGCTGGAGAAGCTCGGCGACGCGCGCAGCGCGTTCGTGTCCAAGGAAAAGAAGAAAAACGCCTTCATCGAGGCGAAAATCAACGAGTACCTGTTGCATGCGGATGTCGAACGAACGGAGCAACTGATCGAATTTTACGAAGACTTGTACCGCTTGCTGAACGAGCAAAACTCCAAAATTTATAACGTCTTTACGGAAATATTGAACGCGCTCAACGATATTTTCGCCAAAAACGGAGATATTCTGATCAACGGCGAAGAACAACAAGACCATAAAGGGAACAAAAAATATTACTGGAACGTCGTCAGCGTTCCGGATATTGCGAAAGTGATCGGCGGAATGCTGGAACAGAAGGATGCCGACGATCTTATGCGCGATTTTACGGCGGAACTGTTGAAGCGGTCCAACCAATGGATCAAGGAACAGGAACTGGACGTCATCGCTACGATTTCCGATTTCTTGACCGAGAAATTCGGCGATTTAATTACGAAATCGATGGAAGATTTTCTGGTCATCAAATACGGGAAGGACGAGTCCGTAGACAAATTCGTCGAACGGTTCATTGCGCCGAAGCTGGACGAAGAAGCGATCGCCGTGTTCCATTTGAACAACAGCATCGGCAATCTCTATTTTCCTTCGTGGGGCTTCGTGTCGGTTCCGGTGCAGGCGCCGAGCATTTTGAAAGGAATTAAAAATTATCAAAACAACTCGATCGGCAAATCGAATTTCACCGTCAAAGAGAGCGAAGTGAAAAACCGGATCTTCTGGTTGAACACGAAGAACGGCGTTCCGTTGTTCGCCTATACCCCGCTCAAGGTTTACGAAGAAAGCTACGAGAAGACGATATTGGACAAAGAAGGCGTCGGACGTCATTTGGTGCAAACGGATAAAGTCAACTGGACGTATCTCCCTTCCCCGATCCCGGAAAAATCGTGGGGAGAAACCTATTCGAACGAGCGAATCAAAGAGTACAACGCGCGTGTTCGCGAATTGTTCGGGCGGGCGCTCTCATTCGGGGCGATTGCGGAGAAGCATATCGACAGCAATACGAGCAGCCGCTACGAATGCGTCTTTACGAAGCCTTTCGCGCTTGCCGACATCTTGGCGAAATACGACTTGCGCTTGGACAGCCCGAAGCCGAATTTCGGCGAAATGAGAAAATGTGCCGGCGAATTGAACCGGCTGCTTGCGGAAGGCTTGGAGCGCGAGAGCGCCAAAGATATTTTCGGAAGCGTGAATACGGAGATGGCGCAGGAAAATTTCATCCGTTCGCCGGAATTGATCAAACGGGTGAAGGAAGAAACGGCCAAATACGAAGCGATTGCTGCGAAAGTCGCCGAACTGAACGCGCTGATCGCCGCTCATCAAGACGAAGACAAGTTGATCGACCAGTTTATCGAAGCGATGTATACGGGAACGATTGTCAAGAAGGGCGCCCTTTACGTATATGACCGCGATCCCGAAGAAGACCAATGGGAGCCTTTCGCCAATGTAATGAAGGTGAAAAGTTATATCGAATACGCCGTATTCGACCGTTTCCGCAAATTGGACGACAAAGCGAAAGCCGTTCTGCTGAGGAAGTCGCATAAGCGCGATGCCGAGATGACCGCGGCGGAGGATATCGCACCGCTGCTCGCCAAGCTGGAGGAATTGATCGAAGCGTTCGGCGGGGCGAAAGAAAAGCTGGAGTACGAAAAAATCGAGCTCGCCGACGGGGAAGACATGTATCAATTCTATCGGCAAGTATTCGGCAAATTAAACGATATCGTTAGAAATATGAAATAGGGGTAGAGGCCGATGAAAGATTTGTTGGAACGCTCTTCCCTGGAGTATGCCTTTGCGCAAGAGAAGCGGACCGATACGGGCAACGATCAGGGCAGCATCCACCATCCGGCGGTGTTCGTGTTCCTTGGGGACTTGACGGCCGATGCCATCCGGCCGATCGCGGAGTTGAACGAGAAGAAATGGGACAATAACGCGGGGGTCGTCTATCTGCACGTTTGCTCGAACGAAACGGTTCAATACCCGAACGTCGTGTCCTTCCGCATCCCGGAACCGGAGCAGGCGGACAAAAAAACGTTGCGCAAGGCGATTTACGATCAATTTTATAAAGACGGACAGCGGCTGTTTGAGCTGAATCAAACGATTCGCCGCTTAAGCAACAACGTCTCCGAATTCGGCCGTCTGTATTCCTCCTTCGAACGGATTCATATTTCTGTCATTACGCGGGTCGACGACCCGCTTAATGTATTAATGTCGGAAATTACGCTGCTCATGCAGACGATATTCGCGCTTTCTTTCAAAGTGGTGCAATCGGATTTGTACGCGTTGATTCGCGAACGGGAGGAAGGGGAAGGATTCGGTTATGCGGCCGCGGCGGGTTTCGGCTTTTTGCGGGAGCTGGAGACGGTTCAGGACGCGGAATATGCGTTTGAGGCCGAATTGCAAGTAACGGGGGAAGGCGTCAGGCTGCCGGTCGTTCATCGGAAGTCTCCGTTGTTCGATCTTGTCTACCTGTTGTCGGACAAGAAAGAGAGCGGAATTGCGACGCGCAACCGTTTGACGGACAATTACGAAATCATTTGCCACATTCATTTGCTGAAAAATCGCAACGTGCGGCAAGTACCGGACAACGGCGTTGAAACTTACAACAACACGATGTTTAAGAATCAAATTATGTCGCAAAACGCGCGGCACGCTTACGTCACCGCCGGCTTTTTCAAAATGAAACGCCCGAATCAAGCGATCTTCCTAGCTGTCGTTTATCATTTCTATAACTCGATGCTGGCGAAGATACAAAGTATGGGAAATTGGAACAAACGCGAGGTACTCGAGCTTTTCGAGCTGGACCCGCCGTCGCTCGATCGGTTGGTAGAGCGGATCGTGCCGGATGACGACACATTGCGCGGGATGACCGCGCTCATGCATCGGCCGGTTCGATTTGGAGATTTGAAACGCGTTACGGTGAAAGAAGCGGAAGCGATGCTGTTTGGCGACAGTTGCGAAACGTATTTCCAACACAATTTCGTTGAGGCTGCAAACGCGCAGTTGGACGACTTGAATATGCCCGAACTTATGGAGCGCACCATTCTGGAAATCATGAAGCGCAAGCCTGGAATCGGTCTGTACAGCCTTTACGTATGGACGGATGAAAACAATAAGGAAACCGGCATATTGGAGGAAATTCGTAGAATGGCGAGGGAAACGGCCAAGGATTTGGAAGAGGCCAAAGCCCAATTGGAGCTGTTGTACCAGGAACGCGTCGAAGAGCAGACATTTCAGCGGGTTCCGTTGATGGACAAAACGAATACGCGCAACTTTATTCGCTGCTTTTTCGCCAGAATCTACGGCTATAAGACGGAAATGCTGCGTTTGCAAACGAGACTGTCGCTGCTCCGCCGGTATGAAACCGAACTTGCGCGCGTTCATCAAGCGATGAGCATCCAGATGAGCGCACTGGAACGGCTTCGGCTTCAATTGCTTGACATCGTCCGCGAGAACGTGAAACAGGCCGACGATTACATCGGACAGAACGTGTTCGAATATTACCAGGTCGTAACGAGGGAAATTGTAACCGAACTGGAAACGAAGCGGGGCGAACACTTTTATTTCGATGAACGGTATGTCGGGAATGTCCTGGAATTGCTTCGGGAAGGCACAACGGAGGAACTCGTGCGCAGAATCGTCGAGGTTTGCAAACGCCATGTGCTGACAGCCGGGCCGTTCATGGAGTCTTTCGAACAAGAGCTTCTGCAGCGCACGAACGTAGCCGTCGGTTATTACGACCGGCAGGTATTGACGAAAGATGAATTGTTCAAGGAACTGTACAACGGCCTGAATCAGAACGCGGAAGTTCATCTTCGCCTGTTTCATTACACCCAAGAGCACCGGTACGAAGAACGGTATTTTTTCGGCGATACCGAGAGCGAATTTCTTCATTATGCGCTTCGCATCGACGAAGCTTCCCGTACGTACAAGCTTGGATGCGTGCATGAAACGGGGCGCAGCGGAATTGCCAAGCTTCATCTGATGGGCGGATTCCATCTCGAGGATGTCATGTATTGCCGGAATGCGCAAGGGTATTATGACCGATATTGCAACGAAGGTTATGAATTTCACGGCGTTTCCGCCGAAAGATTGGCTGCGATTCGTTGAGCGAACGGACTAAGAACTCTAATTACCAATATGGAAAGGAAGGCTGCCGATGCTGCGACGAAAAGTAAATATGCTGATGATATGGTTCAGTTTAGTGGGAGGCGTAATCGGCTTTTTGATCGGAGAATGGCTGCTGCGCAGCTACGCCTCGTCCATGCCGGGCATCGTATGGATCGGGATTTATTTTGCGGTCGTCGGTTTCTGCATCGGTCTGATGTGCTTGCTGGCAGAACTGATCTCGCCGCGCCTGAACGGCGTCTCCTGGAAATCGCAATATTCCGGCGCATCGTGGAAGATGCTGCCGATCGCCACATTGGCGGCCTTGTTCGTTGCAGGCCTTCTGCTCGAACTGGTCTACGAACTGGATGTGGGCAAGGCGAAAGCGCCGCAAGACATCGTGATGGCGATCGACGTTTCGGGCAGCATGGAGACGACCGATCCGGGCAACGAGCGGATTGCCGCCGCTAAACGGTTAGTCGACCAGATCGATGCGGATAAAAGATTGGCCGTGATTGCGTTCAATCACGACACGAGAGTCGTGCAGCCGTTCATTCGATTATCCGACGCGGCGGCGAAAGAGGAAGTGAAGCGGCAAATCGACGGCTTGGACCAGGTGGACGGCGGTACGGATATTGCCCGCGCTTTAAACGCGGCGGCTCAAGAAATCGGCCGCTTGCAGGACCGCAGAGGGACGATGGTGATTATGCTGTCCGACGGGTTCAGCGAAGTGAACCTCGGTTCGACCTTGAAAATGTTTCAAGACGATCATATCGCGGTTCATACCGTAGGCATGGCATACGACGACCCGCAAGGAGCCGGTTTGTTGAAGGATATTGCCGCGCAAACGGGCGGGAAATATTACGACGTGTCGAACGCGAAAGAACTGACGGGAGTGTTCCATAGAATTTATACGGAGCGGGACAGCCGCATCTTGATCGACGAGCGGACCGGCCTCGCGCAGCACAACGCCTTCTATGCCGTTTGGCGCATCTTCTCCCTTGTTTGCATCGGCGCGTTGATAGGGCTTGCGCTCGGAATCATTTTCGACAACCGTTATTTGGCGCGGAGCTTCGCGATCGGGGGAACGGTCGCCGGTTTGTTGGCGGGGCTCATTCTCGAGTTCGGATTTGCGCAGCAGCCCGGATGGGGCATGATGCACCGGCTGCTTGCAGATTGCGTTCTGGCGGTCGTCATTTCGCTCTTTACTTGCATTGTGCCGATTAAAGACAAAGGGGCGGTCGAACGTTCTCCGTACGGCAATCGCATGGGGCTTAGGGCGAAATCTTTCGCCGGAGCGGATAACAACCGGAGCAAAGGTTTTTAAGACGGTGAAGGAGGAATGGAGATGCGGGTTGTCGAATCGGACCTTTCCGAGTTTTATATTAGCCGTTTGACGCATACCATCGACGACGGCGCGTGCGTGTTGCGTTGGCAGTGGCCGGAAGGAGTTCGGCATGTGTATATCGACAAAACGCATGCCGACGAGGCGGAGTCCGCGGAACCGCCGCATCCGGAACGTTTGAAGCTTTACACGAGGGAAGAATACAAAGCCAATAACGGCTACCGCGATCGGATCGTTTCCATCGACCGCTTTGCCTATACGGTTTATGCATGCGTGTATGAAAACGGGGAACTGAGTCTTGTTCGTCAGGAAGACGGCCGAAATCGGATTACGGTCAGTACGGGAAAGATTAAAATATATTTTTCGATTGCCTCGAAAACGGGGTTGTTTCGCAAATATAAAACGATTCAACTGCAGTTGCGTTCGGACGCCCGGATCGGCAAAGAGGTGCTTTGTTACGTGAAAAAAGAGGGCGGATTGCCGATTCGCAAGGAAGACGGAACGGTCTATCCTTTCGTAAGCGATTTTGAACCGGGTAAGACGGTGCTCCCGCCGATCGAAGTCGGGAAGGACGATTATATACGCTTGTTTTTTACGGACGGCAAAAAATACGGGCAAATCTACGAATTGATACCGGAATAGGAACAAGCCTGAGGAGGACGAAAGCAATGGGTTTATTCAGTTTGTTTCGCAAGAAACAGGAAGTCAAGGAGCGGCCTCTTTACTATGATATTGTATGCCCTTATTGTTTCAGCAAGTTTCACCCGCAGGAAGTGGTGTTTCGGGCCGCCCATCATAAGGAGAACGATGAAGATTACGCGCTCGGCGAAGACCAACTGCTTAACGCTTATCGGGAAAAGTTCAATTTGGACTCCATCGACGAGATCGAGGCGGTCATCGATCCGGTCACGATTCCGGACGAACATAAAATATATGTGGATAACGTTCTGGCAGGCATTAACGACCATTACGGAATCGTGACCAAAAAAAGACTTTGCCCGAAATGCCATAACGATCTGCCGATATCCGCAGGCAAGGTGCCAAGCAACATTATCTCGATCGTTGGCGCGTCCCAGGTGGGGAAATCGGTTTATATGACTTCGTTGATTCATACGCTGCAAAACACGACGGCGGACAATTTCGATGCGGCTTGCATGCCATTGAACGCCGATATTAGCCGGAAATTCCGGCAAAATTACGAGGAGCCTCTGTTCGAGCGCAACGATTTGTTGGAATCGACGCAGAAGGAAGTTTTGCAGGAACCGTTTATATTCCAATTCATTTTCAAGGACGAAACGAAGCCGCCGCTCATGCTCGTCTTCTTTGACGCCGCGGGCGAAGGAATGGTCGATCAGGAATATTTGGATTTATACGCGGCGCACATCAAAAATTCGACCGGTATTTTGTTCATGGTCGATCCTCTTCAGATCAAGACGATTCGCGAGAAAATCCGCGTCAACCTTGGCGACGAACCGGGCGAATGGGTGTCGCAATACGATGAACCGCGGGATGTCGTGCTGAGCATGTACCAGAACTTTATCGGTTTTGAAGAAGGAAGCAAGACCGATATTCCGACGGCCGTCGTCCTGACGAAAAGCGACATGCTGCACGCGATCAAGGAAGAGGACGGCGAATATATCAAAGCAAACAGCAATCTTTTCCATAATTATGTCCATAAGAAACATTTGAACCTGACCGAATTCGAAAATATTAACGGTGAAATACGCCGATTTATCGAGAAGGTGGACCGTCCTTTTAAGGGCGCGCTTGACGTGCATTTTAACAATATCGCTTTTTTCGCGGTATCCGCACTCGGCAGCAATCCTGTCAATCAGAAATTGAAAGGGCTGGTCGACCCGATCCGCGTGGACGAACCTTTCATCTGGCTATTGTATAAGCTGGATTATATCGAGGGGAGGGAGGAATAGTGGACCGGCGAAAAAAGCCGATTCAGCAGCAATATTACACCCGGGAACGGCGCGGCGTTTTTCGTTCGTCGGAAGGGTACGATACGATTGCCAAATCGGCGAATCTGGACAACAACTTTATTAAAAAAACGATCCATCCTTTTTGCGGATACGCTGCTCCGTTGGAACTGCTGGAACGCAGCGAAAAGGACGCCGGCAAATATCCCGAGAGCGTCACGTTTTTCCAAGCGGACTCCGGGGAGGCGGTGCTCGGAAGAAGCGTCTTCGTGCCTGCCGATTTTACCGGGTTGCGAACTGCGTTTTTCATGCATAATTACGTGATCCCGGCGGAACGAAACGACGAATATGTGAAACAGCCGGCGAAGCTGTTTCGCGCCTCGTTCGCGGGCAGCTACGATATCGAGCAGGGCAAGGAGCTGCCGGAAGTAAGCGACATTCCGCAACAAGCGGGCGATTCCGGTTCGGCGCCGAATCATCGGGCTTTTCTGGCCGGGCTGAACATCGGCGCAACGCTGTTTAAACAACTGCTCGGCGCTGTCGTCGCCTCCGTCTCCAGCAAGAAAAAGGTATATATTGCGTTGGATGTCGAAGTGGAGCACCTTGCGCGGAATTCCAACCGGCTGATGGAGATTCTGTTCTCCGCCCTGCCTTACGAATTTCGGCGGCGCATCGGATTTATCACATATGCGAAGGAACCCCAGAGCAAGAAATATATTCATGTCATGTTTGTGGAAAAAGGGAGCATACGCGCAGGGGACCGCAGCATCGAGAAGGACTACTGCTTCGATCTCGCGCAAGGCCGGATCGTCAACGCGGAGTCGGATTTTGCGAATCAGCCGTATCTTGAGTTTGCCTGGGACCATCTAGACGCTCCGCGGCAAATGGACGATTTTCTGGAATATGCGGACCTGATGCTGGCGGATATGGGCGACGCCCGCAAAATGGCCATCGCCAGCTATCATGAGCTTTGCGTGTTTTACCGAATCGAAGCGGGGGACGACAGGTTGTACCGCGAGCGGCCGGCGTTCGTGCTGCGCGGCATCCTCGAATATTTCGCTCCGCCGTCCGCGCTGGAGCGTAAAGAACGGCTGAATCGGCTGTTTTTGGACAAGTTTGCCGCGGAACAAAAGACGGTTGACCGGCATATAGCACCGGAACTCTCCGTTTGGGAATGTTTCGTCCAATATTTCCACATGGCCCGTCCCGAGGATAAGGGACAAGTCGTGAAATATTTGATCAAATCGATTCATCTCAGCGGCGGCGCGGAGCGGAAGAAAATGTACGCGGCGCTGGAGAGCGACCGCGCTATTTTTCAATCGTTTTTCCAAACGGTGTTTGCGTATGACGAATTGGTCAGAGTGTTGTTCGAACCTTATGCGGAGCGCAAATTCGAATCGCTGGGCAGTTTGAAAGAAGTGATCCGTTTTATTACGGATTGGGAGACGTGGTGTCCGCAGGCATTGGACAACTTGACGTTCGGCGAACTGGCGGAGACGACGGTTGTCGCACGGATGGCCAGAGAAGGCAATTTGACAGCCGCGGCAGGCATGGTGCACGAGCAGTTCAAACGGTGGAAGTCTCATGAAGCTTACAGCTTGCTGGCGGATCGCATCGTTTCGGCGGCGGACTATTATTTGCTTGCCAAGCTCGATTTGGATTCGTTGACGAAGGAAGATTTCATGCGGATTGGCTATGCATCGGAATTGGTTGCGGACGAATATGCAGGCAAAATCAAGGCGCTGCAAGCGGCTCAGCGGATCTATCGCTTGTCCGAGCCGTCGGAAACGGAATTTGCCGGCTTGTCCGCGCGTGAGGCGGAGACTGTGCAACAATTGATCCGGCGCGTTCTGGCGGACGAGATCGTTCCGGCCAATTACCGCAAAATTACGCTGGCGTTTGCGGAAATAACCGGCGGCGTTCGGGGAAGCGGCAAGGGGAGAGAGGAAACGGGGCCTCGAGTTTTCTATTTCGATCTGTTGACTTATGTTCGCGAACATGGCGGAAGCAAGGACACGGTGTATTCGTTCCTGAAATGGTCGGGGCGAGACGAATATTTTGCCGGGACTTCACGGTTGTACCCGGGGTATGCGAAGGCGGTCAAACAATATTTTCAACAATACGACCGCGAAGCATTCAAAAGCGGAAAAGACCGGAAATTGTTGTACGCAGACGCCCCGCAATCGTTGCAGCGGGTTCTCGACGACGTCAAATACGATCTATCCGGCGGATTCGCCAAATTTCTCCACAGAAAAGGGAAGATACTGGGGCTTGTGTTGGGGATCGTCGTCGTTGCGGTTGTCGGCGCCGGCATTCTCTACAACGCGTTCTTCAAACCCGAAGCGGTTCCCGCGATGGCGTACAATATTGAAGAAGTGACTGCGCAAACGGTGCAGGGGATGAACGTAATCGAAATCCGCTTTGAATCCGCGGACGGCTGCAGGGCGTTTCAAGGCGAAGAATCGGATCCCGCCGCGTACAATATTCTATTAAAGCGCGGCGAGGATGAGGTAACGGGCGCGCTCCGGCCGGGCGCGAGCGGACAAGCCTTCGCCGCAAACGGCTTGGGCATGAAGCCGGACGGCGAGCAGGACGCGTCCTCGAATGCCGGCTCGACTACGGCGGAGGGTACGGCGCCGGACGGCGAATCCGCCGGAGGAACGGGCGGCGCGGCGAGAACGGCGCCGGATGGCGGGGCGGACAAGGCGCCCGATGCCGGGGCGGACGCAGCGCAGGATGGCGATGCGAACACAACGCCGGAGATGCCGCCAGCCGGATCGTCGAACGAGGCGCCGATCTCCCTGCCGAAGGATTGTGAAGACGGCCGTATCACGATTCCGCTTGATCCGTCTTATCGCTGGATAGGCGACGAGCAGCTTTGGATCGACGGGATCGCGTATCCCATCGCGAATAAGCTGGAACCCGCTATGAAAGAAGAACCCGAACAGGGGACCGAAACGCTGGGAGAGGCTGAACAAGGCGGACAATAAATAGATTACAAACAAAACCGTCCGGGATCATGTTCTCGGACGGTTTTTCAGCGCCCCCATTCGGAGGCGTTGCATTATTTCTCCAATATGACAAGCAGCGTATCCGGCCCGATCGGAGCGAAACTGCCGCCCTTCGGCTCGAGACTGATCGTAATGTTGTCGGCGCCGCTAATTTTCCCGCCATGCACATACAGATGCGCCATTCCCTTCTTCCATTTCAGTATGCCCCCGTTCTCCCGGATATTGGCGGTATTGAATGTAAACCAGGCTTGATAATCTTTCTCTGTCGAGGGCTCCAGCCCATCAATCAACAGAAACACTTCATCCGACAACCGGTTGACCCAGGCGTAGCCTTCGGCGTCCTTCGCATTGAGCGCGGTCATTTTATATTGGACGGTCTTCGGATCGACCAGCATGGTCAGGCTGCGGTCTTCGGGATGAAATTCGGTTGCGATGCGATCGAGCGAGGCAGTCAACGGTGCGCGGATTTCACCCGAATCCTTGAACGTTTGAAACAACCCTAAGAAGATGAACAGAAGCGCAACGGCTCCCGCGAGTGCGGCTGCCTTGCCGGAACGCATCATCCCGCGGGCGAATGCGGGCAGCTTCTTGAGCCATATATATTTGAGCTTTAACCCGGTTTTCAAGCGCGGGGGCGGGCCGGGCAAGGCCTCTTCCTGGCGGGAAGAGAGCAACTCCATCCATTCCCGCATTTGGTCGCGGCACGAAAGGCAGCCGGCAACATGGTCCCGCAACCGGGCGCAACGTTCTTCAGGCAGCGATCCTAATATATAATCGACGAGTTCTTGCTCGGAAAAGCCGCATTGCCGTTCATTCATGTTGCCTCGCCTCCTCCGATTTCGATAACTGTTTGCGGTCGTTCCATTGTTTGCGAATATTACGAATTCCGTAACGGATTAACGACTTTACCGTTCCTAGCGGATAATTCAGTTTTTGCGCCAATTGCTTCTGCGTTCGCGCTTCGCAGTAAAATCCGATCAACGCTTCCTTTTGCGGTTGCGGAATGTTGTCGATGGCGGCGTACAGACGTTCTTTATCGAGCTCCAGCATGGCCCGCTGTTCCGGATTGGCGTCGGCCGGCGCAGCATATTCCTCTTGCGGTTCATTATAAACGAGCCGCTGTTTGCGTCGCAACCGGTCTAACGACCTGCTGCGCGTCATAACCGAAAGCCATGCTTCCAGGCTCCCCCGCGACGGATCGAATCGATCGGCCTTGCGAAACACTTCGAGAAATACGTCATGGCAAATATCTTCCGCTTCCATCCGGTCTTTTGTCAGCTTCAGCGCAATATGAAAGATAAGCGGCGCGTACCGCTCGTAAAAAACTTCGAAAGCTTCCATAGAACCGTTATGCATCTCTTGCAGCAATGATGACGTTGTATCCTTTGCAATCATCCGACTCACCTCGCATTCCCTCATTTCATATTTACAAAATTTTTGATGAAAAGGGAACGGGAGTTCCGCAAAATTTAAGTTGTTTTAAGCAAAATTTTATGTTGTTTTAATAAATCCAAAGGCCTTCTCCGTGCGTACTTAGAGTGATGATCAACGAGCGGATCTCTCGCAAGGCGGCAAAGGGAAATTGCCGAAGAGTCCGCTTGGACAAAACATATGGGAGGGTCTAAGCATGCGCAAATGGAGGTTGGCGTTAAGTCTGCTGCTAACGGTGATGACGGGGGTGTTTCTATTCGGAGGAACCGGCGTATACGCGGCCAGCGGCGTCGTGATGTATACGCCGTATACCGATATTTCCGTCACGCCGGGAGAATCCATCTCTTATTCGATCGATCTGATCAACAATACGAGCGAAGTGCAAAATATGAGCCTGTCTTTGGACAATATTCCGGCGGAATGGAAGGCCGAGCTTACTTCGGGCGGCTGGGCGATTCGGCAAATTGCGGTCAGACCGAACGACGAGAAAAATATTAATTTGCAAATTGACGTGCCGTTAGCCGTCGATAAAGGAACGTATCATTTTAAAGTGAACGCGCAAGAATCGTCTTTGCCGCTCACCGTTAACGTAACGGAAAAGGGAACGTATAAGACGGAACTGGCTACGGAACAGCCGAATTTGCAAGGAGATGCGAATTCGTCGTTCGACTACACGCTTTCCTTAAAGAATCGAACCGCCAGCGACCAGCAATACGCCATCGCATCGTCTGCTCCGCGCGGCTGGACGGTTGAATTCGTGCATGGCGGCAAAAAAGTCACTTCCGTCGACGTCAAGGCGAACTCGGCGGAAGATATTAGCGTCAACATCAAACCGCCGGCGCAAGTGAAGGAAGGAAGCTACAAAATTCCGGTCAAAGCGGCTACGAACTCCACTTCCGCGGAAACGGAACTGGAAGCGGTCATTACCGGGACGTACGGTCTCGAATTGAGCACTCCGAACGGATTGCTTAGCGCGGACGTAACGGCCGGAAGAGAGAAGAAGATCGAACTGCAGTTGAAAAATACCGGCACGGCGGCGTTGAAGGATATCGAATTGACGGCTTCGACGCCGGTCGATTGGGAAGTGACGTTCGACGAGAAAAAAATTGCGAGCCTGGAAGCAGGGCAAACGGCGAACGTAACGGCAACGGTGAAAGCGGACGGCAAGGCGATCGCGGGCGATTATCAGTTGAATATCAATGCGAACACGCCGGAATCGTCGTCTATGGCTCAGTTTCGGATGACGGTCAAAACGTCCATGTTATGGGGATGGATCGGAGTTCTCATCATCGCCGCGGTCATTGTCGGCATGTACTATATTTTCCGCAAGTATGGGAGGAGGTAAACGTGAGTCAGCCCAGCAAGGAAGCCGTTGATATGACGAACGCTTTGACGGAACAAACGGAAGGGAAAAAACCGATTATTGAAATGACGGATTTAACGAAGCAATACGGCGATTACGTCGCGGTGGATCATTTGTCGTTATCCATCCAAGAAGGCGAAATTTTCGGATTGCTTGGCCCGAACGGAGCGGGCAAATCGACGACGATTTTGATGCTGCTCGGGCTTACCGAGCCGACATCGGGCGAAGTGCGCGTATGCGGAATCGACTCGATCCGCCAGCCGATCGCCGTCAAGAAGCGGGTCGGATATTTGCCGGACGATGTCGGGTTTTACGAAGATTTATCCGGGGCGGAAAACTTGATGTATACCGCGAGATTAAACCGCATTCCCGAGACGGAAGCGCGCAAGCGGGTGGAAGAACTGATGCAGCGCGTCGGATTGGCGGATGCGGCCGGCAAGAAGGCGGGCACGTATTCGCGCGGCATGCGGCAGCGGTTAGGTTTGGCGGATGTGCTGGTGAAACAGCCGGAAGTCATCATTCTCGACGAGCCGACGCTCGGCATCGACCCTGAAGGGGTGCGGGAGCTGTTGCTGCTCATTAAACAATTGAGCCGCGATGAAGGCATAACCGTATTGCTGTCGTCGCATCATTTGCATCAGGTTCAACAAATTTGCGACCGCGTAGGTCTCTTCGTGAAGGGACGACTCCTTGCCGAAGGCGATGTGCCGTCTTTGGCGAGAGCGCTGTTCCTCGAGGAGACGTTCACGTTGGAGGCAGGCGTTCGGCCGCTTCATAGCGGTTTGATGGAGACGTTGCGGGCGCTGCCGGGCGTCGCCAGAATCGAAGAGCATGGCGAACTTCTTCACATCGGCTGCACGGAAGATATAGCCGCCGAACTGGCGCGGGCGATCATTGAATCGGGAAGCTCCCTGTATCATTTGAACAAAAAGGAATACGGGTTGGACGAAATTTACCATCGTTACTTCGAAGGAGGGGAGTCAGATGACCATCAACGGAAACGGCATGCTCGTTAAAATACGAAACTTGATAGCATGGGAAGACCGTGTGCGCAAGCCGCGAACCCAATCGCCGGCGCCCCATCCGTTCTGGGTAATCGTTCGCAAGGAAATGTCCGATTTGATCCGCAGTTGGCGCTATATGGTGCTGCTCGGTTTAATGACGCTGACATGCATCGGTTCGCTGTATACGGCGATTACAAGCATACGCGCGGCCGTTCCGGCGGATCACGATTTAAACTCGTTCGTTTTCTTGAAATTGTTTACGGTGTCCGACGGAACGATGCCCGCGTTTATGACGTTTATTAGTTTTCTCGGCCCTTTGATCGGCATTGCGCTCGGATTTGACGCCGTCAACTCCGAACGCAACAAGGGTACATTGTCAAGGATGATGGCGCAGCCGATTCATCGGGACTATGTCCTGAACGCCAAATTCGTGGCGGCGATCAGCGTCATTGCCATTCTGTTCTTCGGCTTGGGATTTTTCATTATGGGCCTTGGCTTGTTGACGATCGGCATTCCGCCTTCGTTGGAAGAGTTTTTGCGCATGCTGTGCTTTTTGGCGCTGAGCGTCTTTTACGTCGCTTTTTGGTTGAACCTGTCGATCTTGTTCTCGGTCAGGTTCCGCCAACCGGCAACATCGGCACTGACCTGCATCGCCCTTTGGATTTTCTTCGCCATTTTCTATTCGATGATTGTCGATTTAATCGCCAAAGGAATTGCGCCTGTCAATCCGACGCATATCGATCAAGTGCTCGGATTTCAACAAACGGTGCAATTTCTGCAGCGATTGTCGCCGAGCCAATTGTTCGGCGAAGCGACAACGACGCTGCTTATGCCCGAAGTGCGCACGCTAAGTTTGTTCGTCACTCCGGAGCAAGCGTACGGCGCGCTGCCGAGCCCGCTGCCGCTCGGCCAGAGCTTGCTGCTCGTATGGCCGCAGCTGACCGGATTGATCGCGGCCGTTATGGTCTGTTTTATCATCGCATATGTTTGGTTTATGCGGCAGGAGATTCGTTCCCGCTAAAAGCCGCCTCGCAGGGCGCAGAAACGGAATGTTCGTTTCTGCGCCTTTTTTTGGTGATGAAAGGTGAAATATATCAATTTTGGCGATTAGGGCTATGGCGTAGCATCGAAAAGGCAGCGGATTCGAGTTCATGGAAGCTGCCAATGCGCGATTGGCCGGGAACTCACCGTGTCAAATACTAATTCGTGTAAATATGCAGGTAATAGAGGGGAAAAGCCTGCGATTAGAATCAATTTCATCATACCATTGACGGCTGACGTTCCTTCGGGTGGGACGAAACGTAGAGACGCTAATCGCGTGGAAATCACCTTGTTGCTCGTGCAACGAAACTGAAACACGCTAATGAGGGGAAAAAGACGCTCAAACCGCCGATTTCCAATGAATAACGATACGTACTTTCGTTAAATTGGGAATATCTTCATTTTGAGCCCGATAAGGATGGTCAGTTTCGTTAGCGCCAAACAAGAAGCGTAGGTCCGCGGGGAGCGCCTTCGAAATAGGGGGTTACCTCTTCGATATGCGTAATAAAGCCAGTTACATCAACGGTGGCGAATTGCAGGAAATCCGCCCCGAACCGTCCCATCCCCCATTGAAAGCGTGAAAAAAGATGCCTTTTCACAAGCTTTGTCGCAGTTTTGATCGATCAAAACGGGTTAGAAGATGCACAATTGCGGGTTTCCGAATCAAACTCCTTCATCGCCTAAGCTCTTTTCCTTCCGCTGGGGCGGATGGTTTGAAAAGACGAATACACTGCTTCGTCATCCTAGCCCGTTTTAAAATGAATGCAACGCCGGTGAAAAAACCGCAAGAATTGGCCTGTTTTCCCCGATCTGTGCATCAACCCATCGTGCGCCGCACATTTGTATGATTTTTCGCATACGTTTACGGGATCAGGGCCGAATATCGCGATTCGTGTATGAAAATTCGCACAAAATCGACTAGTTGGATGCGTGCGCTGCTGATAGTGTGTGATTTTTCATACAATGTACAGGGATTAGGGCTCATGCGCCGCACATTGTGTATGATTTTTCGCATACATTAGCAGGATTGAGGGCTAAAATTGCGATTTGTGTATGAAATTTCGTACAAATCGACGGATTCGATCCGTCCATCCCCTTTTTGTGTGAACGAAACCGACTACAATCAGAATGAGAATGAAAGGTCCTTCATTGCCTGGTTATTCTTTCGCGCTGGTGCGGTATGGTTGGCCGTATCGTTTCGTTATCCCAACCCCTTTTACAATGGGTGCAACGGGGGTAGGGTTAGAGGCATGTACGGATCAAATTCCGGCAGGGGAAGTGTATTATGCCCGCCGCCCATGGGTTTTTTTACTGGAATGGCAATCTTCTATTTTTATATCACTACACTGTTATCTCTATCAAAAGGCCGATGCGAATCATAGATTATATTATTACAACGGGGGAGGGAAAAGTATGGATACTGAAATGAGAAATGTTTCCGAAGAAGTAGCTGAAACAAGCAGCGACCGCAGCCATCGCAGCCATCGCAGCCATCGCAGCACTCGCGGTACTCGCGGTACTCGCGGTACTCGCGGTACTCGCGGCACTCGCGGCACTCGCGGTACTCGCGGCACTCGCGGCACTCGCGGCACTCGCGGCACTCGCGGTACTCGCGGCACTCGCGGCACTCGCGGCACCCGCGGCACTCGCGGCACTCGCGGCACTCGCGGCACTCGCGGCACTCGCGGCACTCGCGGTACTCGCGGCACCCGCGGCACTCGCGGCACTCGCGGTACTCGCGGCACTCGCGGCACTCGCGGTACCCGCGGTACTCGCGGCACTCGCGGCACACGTGGGTGAGAATAAGAAGACATTACCGGACATCGAAACATTCGCATTTGCCAGTTAACGGACAATTGCCGTGTCAGCGGATGCAGTAATGGCATAGAGTAATGAAACAATAAGCCTATCGTGTCGATAGGCTTATTGATCTACCTGGGAAAAGGTGATTGCTCTATGAGCTTTCCGGTACGGCAAATTTATATTTCTGAAGACCAATTAAGGCAACTAAACAGGGATATATGGAGCAATAAGTTCGTCGAAGCGTACATTCTGAACAAAGGGATGCGGGAACGCGTTCAATTGCGCTACCGCGGAGGACATACGCGCGACTATAGTAAGAAATCGTACGAGATCGTAAAAAAAAATAAAACGTATCATTACAATGCCGAATACGACGATCCTTCCATGATACGCAATGCATTATCTTTCCGGTTTTTCGAACGGATTGGCGTGCCAAGCCCGAAAACGAAACATTGCTTGATCAAGCTCAACGGGAAAAATATGGGGGTTTATCTTGAGATCGAAGGAGTCGACCGGTATTTTTTCAAGCAAAGAGCGATCCCGATGCAATCTTTGGTGTATGCGACGAATGACGATGCCAATTTCAGTCTGATCAGCCCGGAAACAAATCGGCGCAAAACTTCGTTATTTGACGGATATCAACTCATGATCGGAAACGATGCGGAACGGAAACGTCTGGAAAGATTCGTATCGCGAGTGAACGCGCTTTCGCATCGGCAACTGCTTCCCTATTTACGTTCTCGTCTTGATATCGACAACTATTTGCATTGGCTTGCGGGAGCGGTGTTTACGGGAAATTACGACGGATTTCACCATAATTACGCTTTATACCGCCATAAAGGGCGCGGCTATTACCGTATCATCCCATGGGACTATGAAGGAACTTGGGGACGGGACAGCTATGGGGAAATTTTCGGGAGCAATCCGGTGCCGGTGACCGGGCGCAACCATTTGACGAAACGATTGTTATCCTACAAATCGGTACGGCAAAAATATAAAACGATCGTAGGCCATATCGCCAAGCATGCGTTTACGGAGAAAAAGCTTGCCCCCGTCATCGCCCAAATGTACGCGAAAATCGCCCCGTATATTTTGGAAGACAGGACCCGCCGCTGGCCTGCCTCGGTATTTCTTAACGAACCCGGCGTCATATTGGAGTATATCAGGGAACGCAGAAAAATTATTTTACGGGATATCGATGCGTTATAGCAGGATATACCCGGCCTTCTAACGGAAGACCGGGACTTTAAAAGAGGAGTCGAATTAGAACAGCCACGAAACCCAGTAGTAGAGCACAACGAGCGTGAATATGACCGTTGGCGGAATCGCAATAAAGGTAACGCGAATATAATCTTTCCAGTTGATTTTCACATGATGCTGTTTCAAGATATGCATCCACATTAACGACGCCAAAGTACCGATCGGGAGGAGCAAAGATCCGATGTCGCTGCCGATAACATTGGCAAGATAGGCGATTTTCAAAGTGAGCGGATCGAGCCCCATATTCGTTAGCGTAAGCGTCCCTACCATCAAAGCGGGGTGGTTGTTGAATAGAATCGACATAACGCTGATTAAGCTGCCCATTGAGAGGCTGGCATTGAGAAGATTTCCGGAGACGATCGGTTGAAAGATGGAAATAAGCCGTTCGGTTAAACCGATGTTATGCAAGCCGTAAATGATCACATACATCCCGAAACAGAAGATGAGAATATGCCAAGGCGTCTTTTTGATCATGTCGGCCGGCGAAATGTTGAGATAGACCCATCTCCAGCCGAGCAGCAGCCCTGAGCCGATAACCGCTACAAACCAAACCGGTATTCCGACAAAGGAAGCGATAAATAGGCCGACGCGCACGGTGAATACGAACAGCAGAATATACAACATAAATCTTGAGCGATTTTTAATTTTCGGAACGGCGGGGGAATGCGGTTTTAACGGGTGCGATCGGGGATCCGGATGAATCCCTCTCCAAGCCGAGGGGAGTTTGCGGGGCAGTTCCCGGCGCACGAGCAAAAAGATGATGAACAGCAGGAGCAATAATCCGAGCGTGGAAGGGATAAACATCATTTCGGTATGCTTGTATAGATCCATATCTACGATTTTCAGAGCGATCAGATTGACGACGTTGCTGACGCCGATCGGCGCGCTCGAAGCGGTAGCAATTAACGCCCCGGAAAGCAAATACGGTATTTTTTGCTTATTTTTCAGACCGAGGTTTTTCAGCAAAATTAAAAGAATGGGAGTCGTTATTAGAATACTTCCGTCATTGTTAAAGAAAAGCGTCATTAGAAAACATAGCAGGTTCACGTACCAGAACAGGCGAATTCCCGAGCCTTTCGCTCTCGCGGCCAATCCTTCAGCGGCCCAGGTGAAGAAACCGAAGCTTTCCAATATGATTGCCATGACGATCGTCGACATAATGGTAATGGCGGCGCCGCTGACCGTATCTCCGATCGTGACCAGATCGGACCATGAAACGCTCCCGCTTAATATAACAAGGATCGCTCCGCCCATGGCGGGAATGGCTTCGTTCAAACCGCGAGGCCGCCACAGAATAAGCACGAGCGTAAGGAAAAAGGAAATGACCGTTAGCGTTACCATAGCGGACCCATGCATCTACTCATTCTCCTTTGCAGCCAGGCGTTAATGTTGCAAAAGTTCGGTTTCGCGCAATGCAGGGTCTGGGGACGCTTCATCGGCGCTTTCGGCACTATAAGAGTGAATGCTGGCAATCGCAGGCGGTTTAATGAGATAGTAGATCGCAGCGCCGGATATCGTAAAAGCGATCAGTGTAATGAACATAAATCACCCTTCCTTCCTCATCATGAATTTATGACTCGCGCAAGCTGCGCGTTTTTAAGGCAAATGGACCGTCTTAATATGATCGATATGAAGATATACGGATTCTTCGTTTGCGGTGATTAACTCGACTCTGCTGTTCTCGACCTTTTTCAATACCCCAATCTTATGAGGGTTGTCCCCTAAATCCAGAACGAGCAAAGTTCCTTCCAATTTTTTGAGCTGCTGGTCGAAGGAGCGGGCCAAGGACATATTGGTCGGAATGAGCGGGAAATGCTCCTGGCTCAAGGAGTACGGTGTTGCGTTCGGATTGTACGGAATTAAATATTTGAGATGATGCAGAGGGATGATTAAGGTGTGAAACACCGGAGAATAGAATATAAAATAATTGGTCATGATGCTCGTAATATAGCCGGAGATGGATTGATTGCCGGTAATATAAACCTCAAGAAAGACTCCCCTAGCGTTCATTAAAATTTTGCGATACGAGATTTCTTCATTTTGATTTTCGAACGGCGACGGGGAATCGGGAATAAAGTTCAATTCCGGATTAATATGTTTGGCGAGCTTCATCAAATGAATATGAAACGTCGGAATATACAGAAACTGTTCGCCGTTGTAAACGACGAATATATCGCTCCCTACGTCAACAAGCGCACCTTTGATCATCGGTATTTTACCGGGAATATCAAGTTCGATTTGTTTGCCCAGCAAAGATTTAAAATCATTCACTTGTGAACCTCCTCTCAACAACATGGATTCGTTCGTTTTGGAAGATGCGTTGGAAGTGTGGAGTTCCAACGCATCGTGTCAGGGTGGGAGAATGATGAATCCCGCAATTTTTTGTTGGATTACAAGGGGAGAATAGGAGCACAGGTAAGGAATCACGATAGGAAATTCGTAACGAAAGAGGAAGAGCGGCGCTGCGGGATATTAGGGGAGAGGACGGAACGTTATCTCGTTCTTGTTTTTGTTCTTGTTCTTGTTCTTGTTCTTGCCGAGGCTCTGGCGCCGCTTCTCTTAACGACTCTGGATCTCGTTCTCGTTCTGCCGCCAGTTCGTCTGCTTGATCCGGCTCTGCGGCGGCCGTAGCTGCCCCAATCGAAAGCGGATCTGTGGCGGCCGGATCTGCTGCCGGAACGATGGCCCGACCGGTTGCCGGATCTGTAGCCGGACTTATTGTTGGCGTTTGCGCCGTTATTATTGTTTGCATTGCCATTGTTGTTATTGTTGTTATTTTTATTGTTGTTATTGTTATTGTTATTGTTCCCGGTATAGCCGTACGTTTTGGATGATACTCTAACGCTTTTAATATGATAATTGGCGATTTTGATCGGTTCGCGATCGGATACCAAGAACACGTATTGGTCGTCGCTTTGCACGACAAAGCCGTCTAATTTTTCGGGACCGCCGTTATTGAGCTGTACGAATTTATGATTCAATTTTTTCATGACGGAATTGAAATCGGGTGCGGAAATAATATCGTAATCGGTAGTATAGGAGTCTTTAGAATATTGCGAGCTCAGGCTCATGCTTTTGATATGGGAATTGCGGACATAAACGATTTCGCAAAAATTTTGGTTGTTTCCTTGCCCTTGTGCCTGCGCTTGTCCTTGATTATTGTTCTTATTATTATTATTGTTGTTGTTATTATTGTTCGATTGAGCCAGCACGACCACGTAGTCGCTTCCGATCTTTTTCAGGATGCCTGTAATAAAATCCGGTCCGCCGCGGTTGATGATTACCTCTTTGCCGAGAAAGCTGCGTACGCCCGCCGATCTCGACGAAGTGGAACTTGAATGGGCGGATCTTGACTTGGAATGCGATGACGACGACGATCTGGAGGATTTAGAGGAAGAGGATTTGGAGGATTTGGACGATCTCGAGGATCTCGAGGAACTCGAAGATCTATGGGATTGACTTGTTAAACGGGCACGGTATGCCATTTTAAACATTTCCCCTCTCACTTAATATGGATTTGCGAACTTGTCGCTCACTGCTTGATAGGTACTTCTGCCATAATGCTATAAACGATCACCTTCCTTTAGCAAC
The DNA here is from genome assembly GCF_018918005.1 of Paenibacillus sp. MSJ-34. GTDB lineage: Bacteria > Bacillota > Bacilli > Paenibacillales > Paenibacillaceae > MSJ-34. The sequence goes on from NZ_JAHLPR010000007.1 coordinate 69,471, forward strand.
ATCGAATGGACCGGTTGGACGAATGATTCCCTCAAGGTGTCATTGATGTTTATTTGTAATTTATTTATATGTATACCGCATCAAAAGGTACTAGATTTCAATCTATTCTCTCGAAAATCCATGAATATCTTAGTATGTTGGACGAGGGTTTAGAAGATTTGGAGCGAATCCCCTTTTCCTGTGCGAAGTACGGGACATATGCCGTGTCCGCATTCGCCCCGGCCGCATAACGTAACATCAAAAAGGCGGATGTCCCTATGAGCTTGCCAACCCGTTTTATTGAGATCCATCAGGATGAAGAGCGCGCACTGGAAGAGGATATATGGAGCAATGAATACGTAAAGGCCTATTTATGGAACAGTGGGATGAGGGAAATCGTGAAATTGCGGTATCGCGGAGGGCATACGAGAGAATATCCCAAAAGATCCTACGACATTTTGCATGGAACGCAAATGTTTCACCTTAACGCGGAATACGACGATCCTTCGATGATTCGCAACGCGCTTTCCTTTCAATTCTTCGAATGGATCGGCGTCCCTTGCCCGCAAACGAAGCATTGCCGTCTCGTGATCAATGGGGTGAACAGAGGCGTTTACCTTGAGATTGAAGCGGTTAACCGCCAATTCTTCGCGAAGCGGGGCATTCCTATGGAATCTTTGGTGTTTGCGGTAAACAATCACGCCAATTTCAGCCTGTTTCATTATAAAACCGGAAAAAGAAAGCAATCGCTGTTTAAAGGATACGAATTGGAAATCGGAAAAGAAGCGGACGGCCGCAAATTGTCCCGGTTCGTTTACAAGCTGAATACGCTAAAAGGAAAGGAACTGCTCTCCTTCTTGTCCAGGCAGGTCGATATCGAAAATTATCTGCGCTGGCTTGCCGGCGCGGTGTTTACGGGCAACTACGACGGTTTCGATCAAAACTATGCCCTGTACCGCCATAAAACCCGCAATATGTACCGCATTATTCCGTGGGATTATGAGGGGACGTGGGGACGCAACTGTTACGGGAAACAGGTGGAAAGCAGTTTGGTCCGCGTAACGGGATATAATCAATTAACGAAGAAATTGCTGCAATTTGGCAGTCTGCGGAGCAGATATAAAGAAATATTGCGCGAAATACTCAAGGAGACGTTTACCGTGTCCAAGATATCGCCTGTTATTTACAAAATGTATCGGCAAATTTCGCCGTATATTTATGCGGATTACGGCCGGAAATGGCCGCTATACGTATATGAGAACGAGCCGTTGGTCATTCAAAACTATATCCAGGAACGGCGGAAGCTGATTTCGCGGGCGATATTAAAGCTGTAATCCGGCGGTATTGCGCATGATTGCGGCATAGCGCGAACCGGCGCTTTCTAATCATTCGTCATTCGTGATATAATAATGGCAATCTTGCTAGAGCGATACTGACGAAAGAAGGCGTGAAGATGGCTGTGAACGATACACAACGCAAGCCGGATTGGATCAAAATCAAGCTGACAACCGGCGATAATTATAACGAGATCAAAAATATGATGCGTTCCAAAACATTGCATACGGTATGCGAGGAAGCGCGTTGTCCGAACATTTACGAATGTTGGGCCAACCGTACGGCAACGTTTATGATTTTGGGCGATATTTGCACGCGCGCCTGCCGTTTTTGCGCCGTCAACACGGGCATGCCGACGGAACTTGACTTGCAGGAGCCGGAGCGGGTAGCCGATGCCGCGGAGAAGATGGGGCTGCGTCATTGCGTCGTGACTTCGGTCGCCCGCGACGATTTGCAGGACGGCGGAGCCGCGATTTTCGCCGAGACGATCAAGGCGTTGCGGCGCAAACTGCCTTTGTGCAGCGTGGAAGTTCTCATCCCCGATTTTATGGGGAATTGGGATGCGCTTCGCGTCGTGATGGATGCGAAGCCGGACATTCTGAATCATAATATCGAGACCGTGGAGCGCATGTCGGACCGGGTTCGGGCCAAGGCGAAGTATCGCCGTTCGCTTGAACTGCTGCAGCGTGCGAAACAAATGCAGCCGCAAATTCCGACCAAATCCAGCATCATGCTCGGCGTCGGCGAAGAATGGGATGAAATTTTGCAGGCGATGGACGATTTGCGCGCGGTCGACTGCGATATTTTGACGATCGGCCAATATTTGCAGCCGACGAAGAAGCATTTGGCGATCGAGAAATATTACCGGCCCGAAGAATTCGCGACATTGAAGGAAGAAGGGCTGCGGCGCGGATTCAGCCATGTCGAATCCGGACCGCTCGTTCGCAGTTCCTATCATGCGCATGAGCAAGTGAAATCGGCGTCGAAGACGCTGCAGGCTAATCATGCGGCTTCTGTGCGATAAGTTAAGTTGAGGTTCGTATCTGCCATAGAAGCGCCTTTCTTGTAATACGCGTTCATAAAGTCAACTTTATTCGCGATCAAAAGCGGGCTTTTTGAACAACCTCTCGTAATTTGATGTTGGGGAGTTGTGTTCATGTTGATACATGTATCCGGCAAAACATATGAACTGGTTCAGGATCATAAAAACGGCTGGAATCCGGAAGCGTTCCGCGACCGGTACAGCGATGTGCTTGACCGTTACGATTACATTATCGGCGATTGGGGATATAATCAGTTGAGATTGAAAGGGTTCTTTCGCGACAATCATCCGAAAGCGTCCAAAGACACGGCCATATCCGGAATCGTCGATTACATTAACGAATACTGCAACTTCGGCTGCGCGTATTTCGTCCTGGAGAAAAACCGCGAACCGCGGCCGAACGGCGGATCGTAACCGACAAGAAACCCCTCGCATGCTGACGAAAGTCAACAAACGAGGGGTTTTATAATAGAGAGGCGCTAATCGGTTGCAGCCGCTTCTTTCGGGATAAAGGAATAGATTTCTCCGGTTTCGAAGGAATCGATTAATCGATGCAGCCAGCGGTAATAATTCAGAGCTTCATTGATTTTATCAATATCGGATTTCAACACAGCTTCAAGCTTCTCGTCCCCTTCATATTCCTTGCGAAGATTGGACAGTTCAAGCAGCGATTTCTTCAAGGCGTTTGCGTTTAACTCCACCGCTTTTCTCCATTTGACCGAGAAATAATCGGTAAAATTCTGGTGCCAATCCGGGTCGACCTCGTACAAGTCTTTGCGTGCTCCCTTTTCCCACACTTTATTTACCATTTTCAAATCCATCAACGTACGCATGCCTGTGCTCATGCTCGTTTTGCTCATTCCCATCGTTTCGCCCATTTCGTCGAGCGTAACGGGATGGTTGTAGAAATACATATGCCCGTATAAGTGACCGATGGATAAGGTTACTCCGTAAAGATCCATATTTTTGCCGATCGACTCGATCACTCTTTGGCGCGATTTTTGTATTCTCCCGATTTGCTCTTCGCTGAGTCCCTCGAACTCCTTCATGATTGATCCTCCCACGGATGTAAGTAGCTATTAATCTTTTCTATCTATTTGAACACGCCCTATTATATATCATTATTCTAAAAAAACAATCCTTCGATGTAAAGAAAGGGGTAAGGAAGGAAAAGGGAGGAAAACAGAGTATACAGTACATAAAGCTTGTAAAGTTAAAACTGTACAAAGATTACAAAGGATTCTCCGTTTTGACGGATCGTCGGTAACATCTCTAAACTTAAACAAAAGAACATTGAGGAGGGTGACGATGCCGATTATTGAGGTAAAGCAATTAACGAAAATATTTGGCTACGACCCCAAACTCGCGCTTCCGCTGCTTGAACAAGGGTGGTCTAAAGATCGGATTTTAAAAGAGACGAAGCAGACCGTAGCGGTGAACCAAGTGAGTTTTTCCATTGAACCCGGCGAAATCTTTGTCATTATGGGATTGTCGGGGAGCGGCAAATCGACGTTGGTCCGTTTGTTCAATCGATTGATCGATCCGACGTCCGGCCAGGTGTTGATTAACGGGGAAGATTTGACCAAGAAAAACGCGGAGCAACTGCGGGAAATCCGCAGAAAGCAAATTAGCATGGTGTTTCAGAAGTTCGCTCTGTTCCCCCATCGGACCGTGCTGCAAAATGTGGAATACGGGCTCGAAGTACAAGGAATTGAGCGTAAAGTGCGCAAAGAAAAAGCCATTCAAGCATTGGCGCTGGTCGGTTTGGAAGGCTGGGCCGACAGTTATCCCGATCAGTTGAGCGGCGGCATGCAGCAGCGCGTAGGGTTGGCCCGGGCGCTTGCCAACGATCCGGCCGTATTGCTGATGGACGAGGCGTTCAGCGCACTCGATCCGCTCATTCGCAAGGAAATGCAGGATGAGCTGTTGGAGCTTCAAACGAAAATGAAAAAGACGATCGTCTTTATTACGCATGACTTGGACGAAGCGCTGCGAATCGGCGACCGGATCGCTTTGATGAAAGACGGGGCGGTCGTGCAGCTAGGCACGCCGGAGGAAATTATGACGAAGCCGGCCGACGCCTATGTTGAGAAATTCGTAGAGGATGTAGACTTGTCCAAGGTGCTTACGGCATCGCATGTCATGATTCGGCCGGAGACGATTACGCCCGAGCGCGGTCCGCGGGTTGCGCTGCAATTGATGCGCGATCTCGGCATATCCAATTTGTACGCGGTGGACAAAACGAAATCGCTGCTCGGGGTCATTACCGCGGACGGGGCGTCGCAGGCCGTACGCGAAGGTTTGCAGTTGGAAGATATTATCGTAACCGATGTCCCGACGGTTTCGCCGGATACGGTGCTGCACGACTTCTTCGATACGATGAGCAGTTCCAAAGTGCCGGTTGCCGTCGTCGACGAGAACAGACGGTTGAGAGGGATTATTATTAGAGGTTCCGTCTTGGCAGCATTGTCAGGCAACTCGGATATAGAGGTAGGTGGAACGCTTGAACATGCCTAAAATTCCGATCGGGTCTTGGATCGAATCGCTCGAGACCTGGCTCGGTAATAACGTAGATCCATTATTTCGCTTTATTAAATTGATTATTGGAAGCATCGTACAATGGTTTGAATTTATCTTTTTAGGAATTCATCCGCTCGTTTTAATCGTATTGTTCACGGCAATCGCTTATTTGATCGGCCGCTGGAAAATTGCCCTGTTTACGCTGATCGGATTCGGCTTGGTGCTGAATCTGGGGTATTGGGACCATACGATGCAAACTTTGTCGCTTGTGTTGACGGCTGCGCTTATATCCGTTCTGTTCGGCATTCCGATCGGAATATGGTGCGCGAGATCGGATAGCGTTCAAAAAGTTGTGACGCCCGTCCTCGATTTTATGCAGACGATGCCCGCGTTCGTCTATTTGCTGCCGGCAGTCTCGTTCTTTTCTTTGGGCGTCGTTCCGGGAGTTATTTCTTCCATTATTTTTGCGATTCCGCCGACGATTCGGCTGACGAATTTAGGAATTCGCCAAGTGCCGGGCGATTTGGTGGAAGCGGCCAACGCGTTTGGCTCGACATCGATGCAGAAGTTGTGGAAGCTGCAACTGCCGCTTGCGCTGCCGACGATTCTCGCCGGCGTCAACCAGACGATTATGCTGTCGTTGTCGATGGTCGTCATCGCTTCGATGATCGGGGCGCAAGGCGTCGGGGCCGACGTATACCGCGCGGTGACGCAAACGAAGACGGGAGTCGGCTTCGAAGCGGGATTGGCGATTGTTGTTTTAGCTATCGTTCTCGATAGATTAACTCAAAATATGATGAAGAAAAAAAGAAAGGGTTGATGGAGCATTGAAGAAACATTGGGGGAAAGGTCTGGCGTTTATTCTCATGTTAAGTTTGGTACTAGCAGGCTGCGCAAGCGGAGGTCAGGCGAAAGGCGGCAAAATATCGCTGGCTTACGTCGCCTGGGATTCCGAAATTGCCAGTACGCATGTCGTTAAGCATATACTGCAAGACAAGTTAGGATATGACGTGGAAATGCTGCAAGTCGATGCAGGGCCGATGTGGAGCGGGGTTGCGGACGGCAGCGCCGATGCGATGGTTGCCGCTTGGCTCCCTGTCACGCATGCCAGCTATTTGGAGAAAAACGAAAGCAAAATCGAGGATCTCGGGTCTAATCTGGAAGGAACGAAGCTCGGATTAGTGGTGCCTTCCTATATGGATATTCAAAGCATTGAGGATTTGAGTAAAGACGAAGTCGGCGCCGCCGTCGATTATAAAGTGATCGGCATCGAACCGGGCGCCGGAATTATGATGTCCACGGAAAAGGCGCTGGAGGATTACGGCTTGAAAGATAAATGGAACTTGGTCGAAAGCTCTTCCGCAGCGATGGCTACGGAATTGCAAAAAGCTTACGACAAGCAAGAGCCGATTATTATTACAGGCTGGACGCCGCACTGGATGTTCGCCAAAATGGACTTGAAGTATTTGGACGATCCGAAAAACGTATACGGGGACGAAGAACAAATTCATACGATCGTACGGAAAGGATTGAAGGATAACGAGCCGAAAGCCTACCAATTCCTCGACCAGTTCCATTGGACGCCGGAAGATATGGCTGCTGTTATGGTCGATATCCAGGAAGGAACTTCGCCGGATGACGCTGCGGTCAAATGGATCGAAGCAAACGATGCGAAAGTGCAGGAATGGCTCGCCGGAGTGGAATAACGACGTAAGGAGAAAGGGGGAGAAACTCGAAGGAGTTTCTCCCCCTTTCTATATGTTGGCGGGATTAATCTTCGGTATTCTCATAGCCGATGAACGCCCGCCGCACGCGATTCCAGAACGGATAAGGACGGTAGCGCGCGAAGCTCACCTTCTGTTTGGCGACGCTGCAGCGCACATAATGAAGATTTCCGAGCGGCACGGACAGATGATCCACCGTTAATAAAAGGCGCTGCTCGTTGCGGGGGTAAATATCGCAATGATGATGATTCGGCAATATTAACGACGAGCCGAGCGTACGATACACTCTATTGTTGATCGAGGCGATCTCGGCCAACTGCAGCGCTTCGATCGCCGGATGAAGCATGGCGCCGCCCAAGCTTTTATTATAGGCGGTACTGCCGGACGGAGTGGAGACGCATATTCCGTCTCCGCGAAACATTTCAAACAGTTGATCGTTAATATCGATTTGCGCGACGATCGTTCCGTCGATGCCTCTGACCGTAAATTCGTTCAAAGCCAAATATTTCCTCACTCCGCTATCCGTATGAATTTCCAGCTCGACTAGCGGATATTTGACAATGCGGGGCGAGAGGAGATCGGATTTCTTCACGCCCGACATGAGGTCGACCAAATCTTCGAGTTCCGTTGCTTGCCAATCGGCGTAAAATCCTAGATGTCCCGTATGTATGCCCACAAATGCGATTTCGTCCAACCGTTCGATATAACGGTGAAATGCGTGCAGCATCGTTCCGTCCCCGCCGATGGATACGACGATCTCCGGGGTTTGCTCGTCGCACTGCAAGCCTCGCTCGGCCGCGAGGCGGTGAAACTTGTCCGTCAATTCTTTCGAAACGCTGTCGCTGCGTGTTTGCACGAAGTATCTCAACGTAATAACGACTCCTTTAAAATGTTTGTTCAAAAGAGGACTTTTTGAACAACCTCTTAAAATTACTCTCTTTAGATCATAATCAATCTGAACGAGGATTACAATGCGTAATATACGAAAACGATCGCCATCGCCAATATGCCGTGAACGAAACGGGCAAGCAAGAAAGGCCCGTACCGGAGATCGGTTGAATTTAATATGCTCACGACTTGCGCATGCACCGATAATCCGCCCCAGGACAAGACGAAGGCGGCGACGGCCGCTTTAAACGGAATCGCAATATTCGCCCCTGCTTCCCCGGCGGATTGGGCTCCGAGCGTCACTTCGAAAATGCCGTTAACAATGGCCTCCGATAACGATTGCGGCATGCCGAACAACTCGAGCACACTGCGAATGAGCGCGTAGAAGCCGCGCATCGCATTCGCATCGGTCAACAATTGCAAGACGACGGAGAAGAAAACGACCAAGCCTCCGACGACGATGATAAGTTTCAAGGAGGATTCGAGCGCGCTTCGCATCAATTCGCCCAAATTGCGCCCGTCCCGAATGCGGGCTTGATGCATCGATGCGAATGCCCGCTTAAGCCTGCTCCGCTCTCCGCTTTGGCCCGCATGTTCAGGCGGCGTGGGAGGCGCTCCGCGTCCGTGAAACCGCATGAGGAGGCCGATCAATATGCCGGCTCCGTAATGCGCCAGCGCCAATATAGGAGCCATCTTCGCATCTTGGAAAAATCCGACGGAAACGGCGCCGATCAGAAAAATCGGATCGGATGTCGTCGTAATGGCGACAAGCCGCTCTCCTTCTTCGCGCGTAACAAGCTTCTGCTCCCATAATTGCAAAGTCAGCTTGGCGCCGACCGGATAGCCGGAAGCGTAGCCCATGGCAAAAACGAAACCTCCGGTTCCGGGAATGCGGAACAGCGGACGCATGAACGGATCGAGCAGCGTGCCGACAAAATGGACGATGCCGAAACCGAGCAATAATTCCGAAATAACAAAAAAAGGAAATAAAGCGGGAAATAACACGTCCCACCAAATGGCAAGCCCTCGCACCGCAGCTTCCAATGTCGATTCCGGAAAAACGATCATGAGTACGATCAACGAAAAGGCGATTAATGTCAATAGCGGCGTTGCGGATAATCGTAAGGGAAACATAATGTGAATAACTCCTTTGGATTTTTCAACTGCCTTTCTTCTATTGTTATGACCGGGACCGGACAAACAGTACTGAAGAAGGTCAAGCTTCCTTAAAGAATGCGGAAAGAAAACGTTTACATTGCAGCGCTTCTATGTTAGACTATAGGAAATGGAATATGTCGAACGGATCGACAATATGGACGTGGAGTGATGAATATGAGCATTATTGCCGGAATACTCGTATGCGCTTTCGTATATGTCATTCGCGAATCGTTAACCGTACCGGCGGAAGAAGATTATGAAAGCGAAATGAACGGACCTGCGAGACGCTAAACGTAAGTCGAAGTTTACTTTTATAATTTCTTTAGAATTCACCCTTACAATGAATCTGCACTCGGACGCAATCCGGCTGCAGATCATGGAAAGGGTGATTTTTTTATGAAACCTGTTATTGCTCAGGAACGTATTCCTATTCTCGACATCGCCAGAGGACTGGCTATTCTGGGCATCCTTCTCGCCAATATGGCGTTTTATTCTATTTCCTTACAGGCGATTCAATTTCAGATCGAGCAGTGGCCGGATTTCTGGAACCAAGCAGCGAATAAGTTTCTTGAAATATTCGTTAACGGCAAGTTCATCGCTGTGTTCTCCTTCCTGTTCGGTTATGGCATGATTCTATTGAAAGACCGGGCGGCAACCAAAGGCAGGCGTTTCGTGCCGCTGTATTTACGAAGGCTGCTTGCCCTGTTCCTTTTTGGATGGATTCACGGATGGTTTATCTGGTTCGGGGATATTCTTCTCCACTATGCCTTGCTTGGGTTTGTTCTGCTGTTGTTCCACAAATGCAAACCAAGAACGCTGCTGATTTGGGCTGTCTTGCTAATCATGCTGATTCCGGTATTGCTCCTAGCCACTGGAGGGGAAGGAGCAGGAACTGTGCAGTTGAGTCCTGAATTCCAGCAGTACGTCGGTCAAATGATTGAACGGGATCAGATGATTTATGGGGCCGGCACTTATGGGGAAATTCAGAAGCAGCGAGTGTGGGATTGGAATATTTCGCTGGGCAACCAGCTCCTGTTTTACCCGCAGCTTCTCGGCTTATTTCTGTTGGGTGCTTACTTCGCCAAGCGCAGACTGCTTCATGATGTAACCGCATATCAACCGGTATGGATTCGGATTTGCCTCTGGTCGGGAGCAATAGGGCTTGTGTCTACCTTGCTGCCGGTCGGACTGGAGCTAGTCCGAGCCCATTCGGGGCTAATCAATCAATTGAATGTCATCAGGCACTTGATCGGCAGTCCATTGCTCGGCTTGTTCTACATTGCCCTGCTTGCCTTGCTTGTCCGCAAGCAAACAGGGGAGAAAACCTTGCGGCCATTAGCGAATGTCGGCAGGATGGCTTTCACCAACTATATCATGCAGTCCGTCCTGTGCACGCTGATCTTTTACAGTTACGGATTGGGCTGGTACGGGAAACTCAACGTGCTGGAAGGCCTGCTCTTGTCCGTATTCCTATTTGCTTGCCAAATGGCGATCAGCGCCCTCTGGCTGCGGAGATTCCAAATGGGTCCGCTGGAGTGGATCTGGAGGATGCTTACTTATTTATCGATTTCACCGATTCGCAAGAAAAGGCCGGGTGCCGAACTTTCAGGATAATCCGTACATAAGCCCCGCCCTCGGGGAGATTCCCGGCAGCAACGCTTCCCCCGTGCTTTTCCGCCAATGTTTTGACGATATACAGTCCAAGACCGGCATGACCTTTGGCCGCGGATCGTGAAGGATCGCCTTGATAAAATTTATTGAACAGATAGCTCAGGTCAGCTTCAGTAAACCCTGGACCGGAATCGGCCGTTTCAATAACGGCGGTTTCCGGTCCGATGTTTATCCGCCAACGAATCTGCCCGCCCTCAGGAGTGAACCGAATGCTGTTGGCAATCACATTATCCATCATTTGCTCCAATCGGTGGACATCGGCATCGATTCTCCCGGGATCATCATCGGACATATGAAACGACGATTGAAAATCGATCCGTTTAGCTGCGCACATCATCTGGTATTCCTCCGCTTTTTCCTGACAGAAGGCCATCAAGTCAATCGGCCGTTTAGTCAGAATAAAATCGGGCTGATCGATTTCCGAAACAAGATTCATATCGTCCAGCAATCGGACGGCTCGGTCTGTGCTTTTCCGAATCGTATGCAAATATTTGTCCAGCCGCTCGGCTTGCTTGTCTTTCCTCTCCAGCAAATTGTCGACATGGCCTTGAATGATCGTCAAGGGTGTCCGAAGATCATGCGCAATCGCGGCCACCATATCCCGGCGCTCCTGATCCATCTGCCATTGGGTTGTCAGGGAAGTATGAAGCGCCCGACGCATGTCCTCGAAAGCGCTGGCCAGCTGTGTCAATTCCTTTGAGCCGCCGACGTCGGACAAGGTAAAATCAAGATCGTTCTGGCGAATCCGTGCGGCTCCATCGATCAGTTTCGCGATCGGAGGCTCCAACCGCTTGCCTATTCTGTGGGCAAACAGAATGGTAAACAGCAGAATAAACAGGAAGGGAGCGGCCATGTTTCCGAATATAAACAAGGAAGTTTCGCATCAACCGGCTGGTTGCTGTATAACAGGCTAAGGGCATATCGAAGCACGAAGACGCCGGATAACCGTTCCTCCTGATCCAATATGGGCAAATAACGAATAAAGTATCCGTCCAATTGCTCGGATGTGTTCACCTTGCGTACGATATCCCCAGGTTCGGACAAGAAGCGGCGGCCTTCCCATCCATGGATAATCTGGCCGGATAAATCAACCACTTGATAGTTTATCACTTCTAACGGAATGATCCGCTCCAATTCTGGCTGGAACGATGGGGAGAGCAGCATGTCCTGATTCTGTTTGGCAAACTGTATAATCTCCGGAATTTTCCGTTCGTAGTAATTAGCCGGACGAAGGAAATCACCCTCATTGGAAAGGAGATAATAGAGGCTTGCCCCCCATATGGCTGCAGTACATACCATACTGAGTACAAGCGTCAAGATTAAGGCAAATATAAATTGTCTGCGAAACGATGAGTTCCTCTTCACGACTGCCCACCCCACTTATAGCCGACACCCCATACGGTGGAAATATGGCTTTGATCCGGTGCCAACTCGGTTAATTTCGCCCGGATTTTTTTAACATGTTCCGTGACGGTACTTGAATCTCCTTCTGCATCGAAACCCCATACTTTTTCATAAATTTGCTCCCTGCTAAAAACCTGGTGCGGATGCATCAGTAAAAATTGGACAATTTCAAACTCGCGGACGGTTAACGGCACCTGGCGATTTCGTATAAATACTTGATAGCTCCCAGCATCCAGCGTCAATTCGCCATAGTGAATAATCGAACGGGTCCGGCCCATGCCGTTTCTTTGCTCACGCCGCAAGTGCGCGCGAATTCGCGCTTTCATCTCTTTGATGCTGAAGGGTTTGAGCAAATAGTCATCGCCGCCGACCATCAGCCCTTGAATGCGATCTTCTTCGCTTTGCCTTGCACTTAGGAACAGAATCGGACAAGCGACAAGTCCGCGAATCGCCCGACATACTTCCCATCCATCAAGCCCAGGCATCATTACGTCGAGTATGATCAGATCCGGTTTGGCTCCCAACAGTTCGAATACCTGATCCCCATTCAAAGCTGTGATCACATCATAACCTTCGTCTGTCAACGCATCTTGAATAAACTCCACGATTTCCGGTTCATCATCAACAATCAGTATTTTTTCCTTCATTGGTTTCCCCTCTGTATGTCCTACTGTCTAGCTCGAAACGATGTTATGGGAATTATAGCATAACTCCGTCGATAGGGGTTCAGTTGAACGAACGTAAAGGATACCGTTAGGCCTTTTTCTTAATTTTTTGGTATACTAATATAGAGCGAATAGAACTGTGTTCAATAAATTTGCCTCTTAGAGCGTTCTATTCATAACATAATGGAAAGCTGGGAGAAACGATGAGCAAATACGGTACGATTTACGAAGCGCTGGGCGGCGCGCCTGCTGTACGCCGTCTAGTCGAAGCTTTTTACCCGCGAGTGCAGAAGCATCCTTTGATAGGACCGTTGTTTCCGGAGGATATTAACCCGGTGATGGAGAAGCAGTATATGTTTTTGACGCAATTTTTCGGCGGACCGTCGCTGTATTCCGACGAATACGGCCATCCGATGATGCGTGCGAGACATCTCGCTTTCGAAGTGACGAAGGAACGGGCTGAAGCATGGCTAGGCTGTATGGAGGAAGCTTTGGAGGAAATCGGAGTCGAGCCGGAGCTTAGACAATTTACGATTCAAAGATTATCCGGCCCCGCTTTTCATTTTGTAAATACACCGTAAAAAACGGGACTGGAGGTGGGCGCATGGCTCTGGAGCCGCTATATAAAATGAAAGTGAAGTGCGCGTATTGCGAGAATGTGTTTGAAACGTCGCGAGTGCGCCATAGTTTAAAAAAAGCATATAAAACCGATACCGACTTTTGCGCGTATTACAAAACGATGAATCCCGATTATTACGTCGTAAGAGTTTGTCCGGCTTGCGGATTCGCTTCTACGGAAAATTTCGGAGATAAATTGTCGGATAAGCAGCGCAAAGATTTTGAATCGCAGATTAAAGAGCGCTGGGTTCCCCGCGCCTACGAGGGTGAGCGTTCCTGGGAACAAGCGCTCGAAACGTATCAGCTGGCATTGTTGTGCGCGCAAGCCGTCAGCGAGAAAAAGCGGCTGATCGCAAGTCTCCTGCACCATATTGCCTGGCTATACCGTTACCGGAACGATCACGAGCAAGAGCAACGGTTTATGCAATATACGCTGCAGGAATACATTCGCGTCTACGAGTTGGAAGGGGTGGGCGCCAACAACGCGCGCCTGTTATATTTGATCGGCGAGATCAATCGCCGCCTGGGCAATTACAATGAGGCGGTCAAATGGTTCTCCCGTGTCGTGCATGACAAAAAAATTATGGACGGCGCCATGATTCGGGCGAGCCGCGAGCAATGGCAAGCGCTTCGCGAAGAAATGGCGGAGCGTAAACTGGAGCCGACCGAAGAAATGAAAGCCGCGGAACAAGGAATGTAGCGCGGGCGATCAATCTCCGATTAGCGCGAATGTTCCGATTGACCGGACGAAGGCCGTTTCCGCAGGACGGTATCCGTTAACAAATAATCCCTGTCCGTGTCAACCACGGTTACTTTGTTGCGGCAACAGGGGAAAACAAGCAATTTTTTCTTGCCGTCGTGGATAGCTGCCAATTCCTTCGGCTTCAGCGGAAGCAGAACGTTGGATTCGCCGCAGAACGGGCAATCTTGTACATAGAGATCGTTCATGATGATTTCATACGGCCAAGTTTTTTCGAACGGGATCATGATTGTTCCCCGGTCTCTTCGTTATTTTTTTGCTGGTCGGTTAATTCCGCTATTTTTTGCAATAAAATATGACGAGGCATATGCATCAGATGCTCGAGCGGAACGTTTAATTTTTTGGCTAGCATGACGGCCGTTTCAGGCGATATTTGCAGAGGTTTCATAGGACGCCTCCCGAAAGTTTTTCCACCATTATATCAATAACGAAAGGAAAGGTGAAGAAGGTGAAGCAGCCTTTACAACCGACTTGGGATTTAGATTCGATTTTTGCAGGGGGATCCGGCTCTGCTTCTTTCGCTAGTTTTCTGCAGACGCTGCAAGAAGATTTGTCTTCTTTGCAGCAACAGTTCAAGGAGTTTCAGTTGCCGCGCAATGTAGAGGAAACCGGCAAATTAAACGAATTATTGGATCGGATTCAGAGCGCGATGCAGCGTCTGCGCGAGGCAAGCGCATTTACGGAATGCCTAACGGCGGAAAATCAGAAAGACCGCCAGGCGGTCTTGTTAACCGGCCGCGTCAAATCGATCAACGCGCAACTGTTGGCCGCTTTTACGCGATTTGACGAAATATTGAGCAAGATGGACGAACAAGTCTGGAACGCTTGGCTGGAAACGGCTGAGGTGAAGCCGCTCGCCTTCAATTTGAACGAACGCCGCGAACAAGCGCGCGACAAGCTTCCGCCGGAACAGGAGGCGTTAGCCGGCGATTTGGCGGTTGACGGATATCACGGTTGGGGAGAGTTTTATAATACGCTCGTAAGCCGGATTCGCATTCCGTCCACGGAAGACGGGAAGACGGTTCATTGGTCGGCGGGGCAGGCGTCGAACAAAATGCATGACCCCGATCCGGAAGTTCGTTCGCGCATTTTCAAGCAATGGGAACAAACGTGGGGGGAACAGGCCGATTTATTCGCGGATACGCTGAACTATATGGCCGGCTTCCGGTTGAAATTGTACGAACACCGCGGTTGGGACTCGGTATTGAAAGAGTCGCTTGAAATCAACCGCATGTCGGAGCAAACGCTGCAAGTGATGTGGGACGTGATCGTCCGCAGCAAACCTGTATTCGTCCAATATTTGCAACGGAAGGCCAAGTTATTGGGGAAAGACAAGTTAAGCTGGGAAGACGTCGAGGCGCCTGTCGGCTCTTTGCATAAGAAGGTGTCGTACGACGAGGCCGCGCAATCGATCGTGGAGCAATTCCGCAAATTCAGCCCTAAAATGGCCGATTTCTCGGTTCGGGCATTTGAAGAGCGGTGGATCGAGGCGGAGGATCGCCCGGGCAAGCGTCCTGGCGGATTTTGCACTTCGCTGCCTGTCAGCAGGCAAACGCGCATTTTCTTGACGTTCGCCGGAACGCCGTCCAATGTTTCGACATTGGCGCATGAGCTTGGCCATGGGTACCATCAGCTTGTGATGGACGATTTGCCGGCATTGTCGCAGGAATATGCGATGAATGTGGCTGAGACGGCATCGACGCTGGCGGAGGCGATCATGATGGATTCGACCTTGAAGCAAGCCGAGAGCGATGAAGAACGGATCGTGCTGCTCGATGAGAAAATTCAAAATTCGATCGCATTCTATATGAACATCCATGCTCGCTTCTTGTTCGAAACCCGTTTTTATGAGCTGCGCAAACAGGGATTGGTCGGCGCGGACCGATTATGCGAATTGATGGCGGAAGCGCAAAAAGAAGCGTACTGCGATGCGTTATCCGAATATCATCCGCATTTCTGGGCATCCAAGCTGCATTTCTATATTACGGACGTTCCATTCTACAATTTCCCGTATACGTTCGGTTATTTGTTCAGCGCGGGCATCTATGCCGAAGCGCTGCGCCGCGGCGCCGGCTTCGAAGAGCAATATATCGATTTGCTGCGCGATACGGGCCGGATGACGGTAGAGCAATTGGCTCAGAAGCATCTCGGCGTCGACCTGACGAAGCCGGATTTCTGGCAAAGCGCGGTCGATTTGACCGTGAACGACGTTCGCGAGTTTTTGCGGATTACGGAATAATCCGCCCAATAGAAAAGCGATCGGGGAGAGGTGCGCTCTGTCCGATCGCTTTTTTCATAGTCTCGACTTTAACGACTATAGCTTGAAAATTTGAATCGTTCGCTGCAACTGGATGACCATTTGCTGCATTCGTTCGGCTTCCTGCACCATTTCGACAACCGAATTGATTTGTTCGTTCATCGACGCGGACACTTGCTCCGTGCCGGCGGCCGATTGCTGCGTAATGGCGGAAATATTCTCGATTGCGCCCGATATTTTCTGAGCGTTCGCCAGCATCAGATCGCTTTGCTGGGCGAAATTATAAATTTCATCGGTAATAAATTTTACGCTATGTACAATTTCGGCAAACACTTTCTCGGTTTCCTGGATGAGCTGTGTTTGCATTTTTACGATTTCTTCGTTCACGCTTATGTTTTCGATCGCTTTTCTTACTCCTTGCTCGATTCCCCGCACCAAGGTGAACACTTCTTTGGTCGAAGCGGAAGATTCTTCAGCCAATTTCCGCACTTCATAGGCGACGACCGCGAACCCTTTGCCGTGCTCCCCGGCGCGAGCCGCTTCGATGGAGGCGTTAAGCGACAATAAATTCGTTTGTTCCGCAATTTCGGATATCGTCTTCGTGATTTTGGTAATGCCGTCCGCTTGTTTGGCCAGTTCTTCGATTGTGTAAGCTACGGTTTCCGTCGCTTCGATATTTCTTTGCATGCCGGCGCTTTGGCTTTCGACAGCCGATCTTCCTTTTTCGACTAGCATCAAGGCGCTTTCGGAACGGGCGTTCATTTCTTTGGTCGATGCGGCATAACTTGCGACCTTCTGTTCGATGTCTTTAATCGATTCGGACACGGAGCCGACTTCTTCCGAAATCTCGGCCGCGCCTGTCGCCAGTTCGTTGGAAGAGGATGCGACTTGTTCCATCACAAGCTTCATATTATTGTTTTTATTGAAAATGTCTCTGCTTGTATCCGCTACGTGGCGGGAAATATTCGACGTTTCTTTCAAAATTTCTTTCAGTTTGTCAATCATGCTGTTGAACGAACGCCCTAGTTGGCCTAATGCGTCGTCGGACGTTATCGAGACACTGTTCGAAAAGTCTCCTTTGGAAATGCTGAGCGCTACGCGAGAAATATTCTCGATCGGTTCGGTCAGCGCTTTCTCAAGCATGCCGATAAACGGATAGCTGGCCGCAATGAGAACGAGAAGCACGATAAGTCCCGGTACGAAAGCGCCTCCAGCCGTGAGCAGCAATACGATCGTCGCGATCGAAAATACGCCTACGATAGAGTAACAGCCGATGAGAAGTTTCTGTTTGAAAGAGAGAGAATGGAACCAGTTCATAGGAACGCTCCTTTTCTAAAATGATATCCATATTATAACATCGGTTCGATAAATGGTCTACAAGACCCAATGAAGTCTTTTGTTGAATAGACCCATAAAATGCAGAAATATGTTGATATTAGGAAATTCGTTCCGTATAATGTGAAATAAGCACTATTAATAAATAGAAAATTTAGGAGATGAAAGGAGGGAAATGATGGAATTGAACCAACTTTCTTTGGCGAGGCAGATGGATATGGTGGTTAGAGAACTGAGCGATGAATTGTCTTCCCTCTCTTCGGGTACGGTATTTGTGCAAATTCGCAACAATGCGATCGGCAAATTCGGCATCCGGCATAATCCGATCGAAAGCCGCAACGGTGAGATGCAGCAGCCGCAGCAAGGTTTGACGTCCGTTCAGCAACGGTCGTTCCGCAACATGGCCATTGAAGCGCTCAAGTACAAAACCAGTTGGACGCACGGAGAAATTTGTTTCGATTTTACGGTGAGGCAACAGGCTGTCGTTATTAGCGTACAATTTGAATCCCATTATAATATGGCGAATTTATTAATCCGCATGAATCAACGGCATACATACCGCGAGAAAAATTTGGACTTATAGCAATTTTTATATCAACGTCCCCTAGTATTATAAAGTACTAGGGGCGATTCATGTTATGGACTACTTACCCCGCCAAACGATCCGACGACGGTACCTGATGCGTTTAGGTTAACGGATTTTCGGGGCGTTATTTTGTCCGAAAATGCTGTTTTGGCGGAGTTAACGGATTTTGAGGGCGTTATTTTTCCGAAACTTATTAAAATTAAACATTCTCGGGTAAATTGCGGCATATTAACGGATCGAAAATCCCCTAATTCCGAAAACTGGAAAATAGGGCCTTGGAAATCCGTTATTTTTTGCGGCACGTTACCATCCGCATCCCAGTTAGTCAATGTAATTGCTATGCTAACCAATGCTAACGGTAAAAACCGGCGTTAATTCCTCCATTTATGCTCTGCGGCATAAAATAACGGTATTTCCTACAGTTAATTCTTACGAAAAATAAATTTAGCCGGGAATGTGCCTAATTAGAGGTAGAAATTGGAGTTGCTTTCGCTGCGGCCTTAAAAACAAGGAAAGTAGCGGTAGTTTTTACCGCTACTTCGTTCAGGCAGCAATTGTTACAATCTCGGATGCCGCCGCGGAGCTTATACGTATTCCTGTTGCGCGATCAGTTTCGCTCGGCGACGCTCATGCCGGCGAAGAGCCGGTCGACATCCTCCGGGCGCACGTTGCCGGCACTCGGCGTCAGCGCGTTGGCGCTGCCGCAGGCGCAGCCGAAACGGAGCAAGTCGGCGTCGGAATAGCCGCGCTTCATCGCTACAACCATGCCGCTGACCATCGAATCGCCGCTGCCGACCGGATTGACGATGTCCATCGGCGGAAATTGGACGCGATAGACGGAGCCGTTGCAACCGGCCAGAGCGCCGTTGCCGCCGAGCGAGACGACGACGTACGGAATGCCGCGTCCCATGATGTCGCGAATGCAGGCGATCAGATCCGCTTCCGTCCCGGCCGCTTTGCCGAGCAGCTTCCGGATTTCATGCTCGTTCGGCTTGATGAGCGCCGGCTTCGCCTCGATTCCGGCGACCAAGGCGTCGCCGCTCGTGTCGAGAATGAGCCGCAACGCTCCGTTCGCGGAGCGGGCCTCTTCGATCAGTTCCGCATACGTCCCGGCAGGACAGCCTTTCGGCAAACTGCCGGAGAACACCATATGCGTCGACCGTTTCGCCAACTCGCCGATTTTCCGTTTCATGGCGTCCAATTGCCCGCTCGTGATTGTCGGTCCGGGCTCGAGCAATTCCGTTTGCCGGTTCGCGTTCGCCGGATCGAGCACGGTGATGCATTGGCGCGATTCGCCGTCGACATGGACAAAATCGTGGGCGATCTTCTCCCGATCCAGGCCGCTTGTAATAAACGATCCATGGGAGCCGGCGACGAAGCCGGTCGCCGTCACGTCCTCGCCCAACGCCTTCGTAACCCGGGCGACGTTAATGCCTTTGCCGCCGGCAACGGCGGTCATGCTTTGGACCCGGAATACGTTGTCCGTGCCGAAGTGGGGAACCGTATACGTTTTGTCGATTGCCGCATTTAAAGTGACTGTCGTAATCATCGTCTATGCTCCTAACTTACGCTTTGCATTCGTTGGCGCGTCCCACGCAGCCGGTAAGCTGCATTTTCTCGATCGCCAAACGTTTTACCGCTTCTTTCGCAGGAACCATATATTTGCGCGGATCGTTCTCTTCCGGGTTCTGTGCGAATATATGCTTGATCGCATCGGAGAAAGCGATGCGCAGTTCCGTGGCAACGTTCATTTTCGCCATGCCGAGACTGACGCAACGCTTCACTTGGTCGGCGGGAATGCCCGAGCCGCCGTGCAGAACGAGCGGGACTTGCACCGAATTGAAAATTTGCTCCAATTTATGGAAGGCGATGTTTGGCTCGCCTTTATAAATGCCGTGCGCGGTGCCGATCGCGGGCGCGAACGTCGGTACGCCGGTCCGTTCCACGAATACGACGCATTCCTGCGGATCGGCCAAGCGGGCGTCTTCCTCTTCAACGACGATATCGTCTTCAACGCCGCCTACCTTGCCAAGCTCGGCCTCGACGTTGACGCCTGCGGCTTTGGCCACTTGAACCACTTCGGCCGTTCTGCGGACGTTTTCCTCGAACGGATGCATCGAAGCGTCGATCATGACCGATGTGTATCCGGCGCGAATGCAGCGCACAATCAAATCGTAATCGGTGCAATGATCCAAATGAAGCGCGATCGGCACCGACGATGTTTTGGCCGCGACCGAAGCGGCTGCAACGATATATTCAGGCCCGAGATGCTTGACGGTTCCTACCGTCGTTTGCAATATGAGAGGCGCTTGCGCCTCTTCGGCCGCTTCGACGACGGCCTGAAGCATTTCAAGCGTATGAACGTTAAACGCGGTAATGCCGTATCCGTTCGCTCTTGCAGTTTCCAACATCGATGTTGATGAAATTAAATGTCCCATTGAATGTCCCCTCCAATAAAATGATTGAAACGATCAAAATAATGATTTATACTTTCATTTAAGTTGATTATAGTGTAGGATAAAGCAAGTGTCAATTGCGATGAACGGCAAGTACATCAAATCGCTGCCAATCAACGGCCTCCTGCGTTTCCGAGCTTATCGGCGAGGGCTCCAATATGCTATAATGATGTGAGCCTTTCAATCAAATGCATCATCGGCGATCGGATGGACGGCACCAACGAATAAATAATACCAATGGGCGGAGTGACTTATCATGACCGGACCGGCTCTTACCAAAGGCGAGCTTAGACGTCAACAAATTTTACAATTTATTAAGCAAAAAGGACGAATCACGATACAGGAGATCATCGAAAATTTCGATTGTTCGGAAGCGACCGCGCGCCGCGATTTGGACTTGTTGGACAAGCAAGGCGCCATCATCCGGACGATCGGCGGAGCTTTGTTCGAAGGAATGAATTCCGTGCGCGAGGTTCCTTTCGCCGAGAAGAAACAGCAGTTGTGGCTGGAAAAAGAAAAGATCGCGCGCAAGGCGGTCGAATGGATCGAAGAAGGGGATAGCGTCTGTCTAACCGGCGGTACGACTACGTTTCTGATCGCGCGCGAGCTGAAACAAATGCAGGGCGTGACGGTTGTGACGAACGCGGTCAATATCGCGATGGAACTCGCCGATTCCGACGGCATCCAAGTCGTTGTCGTCGGCGGCGTTATGCGCAGCAAAAGCTACGAGCTCAGCGGGCCGCTTGCGGAGAAGACGATCGAGCATCTCAATATCGAGAAGCTCTTTATCGGCATTGACGGCATATCGATCGAACAAGGAATTTCGACGTATTCCGAGCTTGAGGCCCAGACGGCCAAAATGCTCATGGCCCGCACCAAGCGCACCATTGCCGTATTCGACCATACAAAGGTCGGCAAGGCCTCCTTATTCTCGATCGCGCCGCTTACCGAACTGCACGCTTGCCTTACGGATACGAGGATGGACGCGGCGATGGAAGCCGAATTGGACCGCCACGGCATAACGGTCGCTTACGCGCTATAGCGCCGCAAATGCAAAGAAGCAATGCCTCCGGCGAACGAGGCATTGCTTCTTTCTTATTCGTAACGGATGTCGAGGTTGACCTGCAAATCGACCTTATCATGCGGCTGGATATCGATTAACCCGGTAACGGATCGATCGAGCTGCAAATTCGGCGCATCCGGCAGCCAAGTATACGGTTCGATGCAGATGAATTGATCGGCCTCGCCCTTCGTATAGACGACCCAATGTTTAAAGTATCGTTCCCCCGCGCTGTACACTAGCTTCAATCCGTCGTCGCGCGTTAAGACGGCGCGGACCGGGTTGGCGCCGATTTGGAAGGCGGTATCGAAATTCGTTCCTTTCAACTTGATCCCTTGCGGCAATAAAGCGTGTTCGCCGAGCGGCAAAACGTTGCCGGTCGGCAGCAATTCCGCGTCCAGTTCGTATATGGCGGAAACCGGCAGTTCCAGCTTCCACTTTTCGGGTTCTCCGTCGATCATAAACCAGGTATGCAGCCCGAAGCCGAAGGGAGCGGCATGCTCGCCGAGATTGTGCACCTGGAGCGATTGCGACAACGTCGAACCGCGCAATTCGAGCGTCATCTCAAGCTTGAGAGGGATCGGATATTGCCGCGCCCAGTTCGGATCGCTGTCCGTCAGGAACGTTGCCGTAACGGTGCAATATTCGTCCAGTTCTTGAATATCGGCCACTTTCCACGACTGCGTACGGTGCAAACCGTGAATATGGTTGTTGTTGGCCGTATTTTGATCGAATTGGTATTGCACTCCGTCATATTCGAAGGCGCCGCGGCGGATCCGTCCGGGCGGAATTAACATCGGAATGCCGAAGTGATACGGTTTCTGCATATAAAAATCGAGATCGGCGGCATCGGGTACGCGCAGCACTTCGCGCTGTTTCGTGCGGTCCCAAATGCGGATGACGTTGTTGCCGAGTCCGGGAAGAAGCGTTACTTCAAGTTGTTCGCTATGTAGGATATACGTATCATGGCCGTTCCATTGTCCTTTTGTTACTTGGGGCATAGCGCATTAACTCCTTTTAGAGGTTGTTCAAAAAGTCCTCTTTTGATCACGAAGTATTACTGGAGCGGATTCGACATCGAATCTTGCGTTCACCCTCGAATAGCTTATGCTTACGAAGTATGTTTCCTCCGGAAACATTGCAGGTGCTCATGCAGGTTTTGCCTACACTCCGCTCCTCCTGAAAGTTTTGCGCAGCAAAACTCGCTTCGGAAGCATGGCTTCGGGTTCCCGCAACCTTCTCGGTGCTGAAAAGCTGACTTTTTGAACACGCATTTTTATATAATCTCTTCTCATCATATCAAATTCGAAGAAGAAAGTCATAATAAATGTATCGGCGCGGGTCAAGACGACTGCCGGGGGCAACGTACCGCCATTTGACATTCTATGCGGCAATCTGTTATGATAACCCCAAAATTCAATGAAACGAAAAGCGATGAGAGGGATAAGTAAACGGTCGGCGGACCCTGCAGAGAGCCGGTGGTTGCTGCGAACCGGCGGAGCCTATCGATTGAAATGGACCCTTGAGCGCCGAAGCGGAAACGATAGAGGCCAGGTAACGCCGTGAAACGGCGGAGGAACGGCGGCAGCGGCAAGTTGCCCGTTCTAGGCCGAATTGAAGTATGCCGGTCGTCCGCCCCGCGTTAAGGGGTGAGAAGGTTTGTTCGGATCGTTTGCTGCATGGTTCCGAACGAACAAATTAGGGTGGCACCACGGTCTTTCGTCCCTTGCGGACGGGAGGCCTTTTTGATTTGAAAATAGGTTGCAAGCACAAGGAGGAGCAAATAATGAAACGAGTATTATCGGGCATTCAACCAAGCGGCAAGCTGACTCTCGGCAACTACATCGGCGCGATGTTGAATTTCGTGAAATTGCAGGAGGACCATGAATGCTTCTTCATGGTTGTCGATTTGCACGCAATTACGGTTCCGCAGCAACCGGAGGCTCTCAGAGAGCAGTCGGAAGCGGTGGCGGCATTGTTCATAGCGGCGGGAATCGATCCGGCGAAGGCGAACGTTTACATGCAATCGCATGTGCCTGCGCATCCGGAGTTGGGATGGCTGCTAACGACGTTAACGTATATGGGCGAATTGGAGCGAATGACTCAATTTAAGGATAAATCCGAGGGGAAAGAATCGGTCGGAGCGGGGTTGTTCGTCTATCCGGCATTGATGGCGGCCGATATTTTAGTGTACAATGCCGATTTGGTGCCGGTCGGGGAAGACCAGAAGCAGCATTTGGAATTATCACGCGATTTGGCGGTACGTTTCAACCATCGGTTCGGGGAATGCTTCACCGTTCCGGAACCGTACATTCCGAAAGTGGGCGCGCGAATTATGTCGCTTGACGACGCAACCAAAAAAATGAGCAAAAGCAATCCGAATCCTGGCAGCTACATCGCCCTGCTCGATACGCCGGACGAGATTCGCAAAAAAATTAGCCGCGCCACGACCGATTCCGGACGCGAAGTCCGTTACGATCCGGCGAATAAGCCGGAAGTCAGCAACTTGATGAGCATCTATTCGCATGTTGCGGGCTTATCGCTTGAACAGATCGAAGCGAATTACGAAGGTCAAGGATACGGAGCGTTCAAAAAGGATTTGGCGGAGCGGGTCGTTGCGGCAATTGAGCCGTTGCAGCAGCGTTATCGCGATATTCGCGAATCGGGCGATATCCATGATATATTGCGGCAAGGAGCCGAGCGGGCTTCGGAAGTCGCCGAAGCGACGCTCAAGCAAGTGAAGGAGATGATGGGCTTCCTGCCAAGAATGCCGCGTTAACGATCGGCAATATTAATTCGTCGAATTGCCGGACTGGCGCCGTCCCATTCGCGCCTTGACGACAAAGCCGAAACCGATGTTGGCGAGCGTGACGACGGCGAGCAGCACGGCAAGCCACGCATAATGGCTTATCGAGACGGCCGTGGCGATCATTAGCACCACCGAACTGACGGCAAACCATAAAGAGAGACCTTTACTCATTGTATAAAACCTCCAATGACATTTCGTGTACGTTTTCTTTGGATATGGGAATAACATTTTCAAGGCGGGTAATAATAAGCTTGCAAGCTTGCAAGAACACATTTTATCGCAGCGTGAAAGGAGATTTTATTGTATGGGTCAATCACGTCGCTCTAACCAGTTATTAGTTCCAGAAGCGAATGCAGCTTTGGAGCGCATGAAAATGGAAGCTGCTCAAGAACAAGGCGTTACGATTCCTCAAGACGGTTACTACGGTCACGTTACATCGCGCGACGCCGGATCTCTTGGCGGATACATCACGAAACATTTGGTTCAAATGGCTGAACAACAACTTTCCGGCCGTACGAACCGCTAATCGATCGGCAAAGATTCAAAAGAGCTCGAGGCTGCGCCTTGAGCTTTCTTTTTTTCATTATATAATGTTGATTGTGACGCAAGTTGGGGCGATCGTCAATAGCTGTTTAACCGCAGCCGTTTTTCGATGCGTTTATCGTTGATCCAGCCGACATAGGATTCCAGCGGTTGAAACTCTTTGTCCATCATCACGACGGCGACAAACGGAAACTGTCTCCGGTGACGGAAGCGGACGTCCGACCAGCGCACCACATACCCGACACGGGTTTTCTTCACTTCGGCGCAAGCGTAAGAGGATAGATGCAGCATTGCTTGCACGCATTCGTCCTGTTTCGATTCGCTCACGGCCGGATGATCGGAGCATGTCACATGTTCGATCCATTCCAACTGATTCGGATGAAACTTTCCGATCATATAGCTTCGATCCGGCTTCGTCTTCACGACATGCCAACGGGACAGCGATACGGTAGGAATAAGAACATAGGTATCGCCTTGCTCGTATTCGGAATCGAGCTTGGGCAAATTCCGTTCCAACCGGTTATGGTCGAAGGTGCGCCATAAATAGTAAAGAATCAGAAACCCGTACAATAACGGGAAAATGACATTTGGCCGGCTTAAACCGAAGGCCCACATAAAAATCGCGACGACATGCGTTGCGAAAATAACCGGGTCGAACAGGTGGATAATATTCCAAGAAACCCGCTTATTCATCAGGGGCCAAAACGCTTGCGTGCCGTACGGATTGAACAGGTCGGTGAAGTTGTGCAAACAAACGGCGAAAAACACCCAGAATGCGACGTGATCGACCGGCACGTTGCGAAAAAAGAAAGTGACGACTAGCGTGACCAATAAGGTCCATATCGGAATAAACAAAAGCGAATGGGTAATGCCGCGATGATGGCGGACATAGAACGCATTGCTTTTTAACCGCAGCACATCGTCGAAATCGGGGGCCTGCGAGCCGATGACGGTCCCGAGCAACACGGCGGCCGCAAGCGAGGAATTCGCCGCAACGGCCGGATCGATATAACTGAGCCCGGCGAGTCCGAGTCCCATGACCAGATGTGTTCCCGTATCCATTTTGAAATTTCCTCCCTTTTGACTAGAAAACTTATGCAACGAATGTTAGTATTGGCCGAAAGCATGTAAAATATAAGACGGATGAAAGCAAGAAAGGCGGAATGAAGAAATGAATGTCGGCTTTGTAGAGTATAAAATCGATCCCGAGCGCCGCGAAGCTTACTTGAAAACGATGAAAAGGCTGCTGGCGGATTGCGGGGGGAACGTCACGCTGTATGAAGGCGCCGATCAACCGAATTTGTTCGTCGAGACGTGGAGCTTGACTTGCCCCGAAGATTTCGAACGCATAAAACGGGATAGGCTTACCGCGGGCAGCGAATGGGAGCGCATGACCGATTTTATCGTCGGCGGTAAGGATAAAATACATATCTGGGAGTTTATTCATGTGTTAGATGCGAAATGCTAAGGAATTGTCAAATTGATGAATGTTCTCGCGCGAACGTTGTCAAACGTCGAATGGTTTTGATATGATAAACATCATAGCAAAGCCGTGAAAGTTGCGCTTTCGCGAGTACAAGCGAAGCGAATGATTGCGAGGCAATGTTGTTTCTCGGCTGGCCTCGCGTGGAAGCGAGTCTTTCGCAAAACTTTTAGGAGGAACGAATCAGTGGACAAACAATTAGGTTACCAAGTTCCGTCCGATTCCGTATCCATTCCCAATCCTTCGATTGCAAGCAAGAAGGAGGGCAAATGGAAAGAATTTATACGTGTGACGAAACCTGGGATACTCCGTTCTAATTTATTTGCGGCTTTTGCCGGGTATTGGGTAGCTTCGCAATGGGAAATTTATATTCCCACTTTACTATGGATGCTGCTCGGGACCGCTTTCGTATTAGCGTCTTCTTGCGCGTTCAATAACGTTTACGATCGCGAGCTGGACGCCAAAATGGAACGAACCCGCACACGTGCGCTGCCGGCCGGGAGGCTGCAGCCGAAGACGGTGATTTGGTACGCAACGATTCTTGGGGTGCTCGGATTAGCGATTTTATTTATTTTGGATCCTCTGGTGGGAGCGATCGGCGCCCTCGGCATGATTGGGTATGATGTCGTGTATACGATGTGGTTAAAGCGCTCGTCGACGTGGAGCACTTCGATCGGTGCGATCGGCGGCGCGATGCCTCCGTTGATCGGTTATGTCGCCGCCGCGGGCGTGGTCGATCAGGGAGCGTTGTTGGTGTACGCCATCATGTTTTTATGGCAGCCGCCTCATTTCTGGGCGCTCGGCATCCGCCGCTTGGAAGAATACCGTCAGGCCGGATATCCTCTATTGCCTGTCGTCAAAGGAATCAAGCGCACCAAATATCAAATGATTCCTTACTTGGTACTGTTGATTGTCGCATCGGTTCTTTTATATGCATTCGGATATGTAGGCGTTTTTTATTTGATCGTGGCTTTAATTACCGGAATCGCATGGCTATGGATTTCGCTTTCCGGATTTAAGGCGAAGGACGAAAATCTTTGGGCGAAGAAGACGTTCCTGTTCTCCATCAACTATTTAATGATTACATTTCTCGTAATGATCATCGACACGGTGCATAAATAAATATGTTGCTACGTTTATAGCGGGGTCGGATCCGGGTATATGATATACTCCTCCAGCCCCGCTTTTTCTAATTGTTGAATGAGATATTCGTCCGGAGTTCCTTCCACGCCCGCATAGCCGCGCCGCGTGTATATATGTTCCGCATCCGGATAAGTGTCGCGCAGAATGGCTCTTATTTTTTTGCCCGACGCATCGTTATCCATAAACAAATAAACGGCGGAATCGCCGATTTTCTTTTTCAACGATTCGATCCGCTCTGTGCTTAACGTCCCGTAAGTGCATAATATGGCGATTTCGGAAGAGAGCAGCTTCTGCAATCTGTTGCGGTCGTTTTTTCCTTCGACGACAATGACGATCGACATCGGTTTCACTCCTTGTTCTATTCCCCGGGAAATGGCCGAAATGTTGCATCTTCGGTAGCGATTATACATGAAAAAAAGCGGCTTGCCAAACGGGCAAACCGCGAGCGGACGAAACAAAATTAATATAAACGCGCTCTGGATATAATGACGAGCAAAATAAACAGGACAAGAATCACGCCGACCGATGTAAAGCCGCCGCAACCGAAGGACGGTCCTATGGCTGCAGGCGAAACGATTGGCGGCGGACAGTATGGAGCCGGCGAAACGGCTGCCGGCGAAACGGCCGTCGGCGCATAAGGGGTGGCATAACTCGGGCCATGGCATCCGCAATCTTTTTTATATTCCACTTTCAAGAAACCTCCTCATAGTTATTTGTGCTAGGTCACAATGCATACTATGTGGTAGGCAAGTACAGGTATTGTGCGCATACCTATGTCCCAGAAAATAGGTCAATGGACCATTCCGTAGAAGAACGTCAAGAATGAACCGGATTGCCGTTTTTATTGCCGGGGACGAAAGCGGTCGTGCGCGAAGCGGGCTGGCCCGGCAAAAAGCAAAGGCCGAGCATCAGGACGATAAAGGCGATATAATAAGACGAGACGAAGTCGCGCAACTGTCCCGCCAGCATCGGACCGAGGAACGATCCGACGGACATGGCGATCGCAAGCCCGGAGAACATGCGTCCGTACCGCGTTCCGCCGCTTAGTTCGATCAACAGTGTCGACAGAGCGGGGAATACGATTCCTTTGGCCATGCCGATGACGAGCAAAATGGCGGTTAGCGGGATCGGCCACCCCACGGCGATGGTGAAAAAGCAAATGGCAAGGGCCAAGCACCCGAACCATGTGCGGAAATAGGACGAATACCGGTTGAGAAACAAAAGGCTTAGCGTCACCAAAGCGCCGAAGCTGACGATGGAGAATAAAATTCCCGTCGTCATAATGGATTCAAGCGCGATTTGCATTAAAGGAAGCTCGAAAAACAAGATGCCTTGCGAGCATGAAATCGCAATCGGCAACAGGAAAAAACGCCAAGGGATCTTCGTCACATTCTGTTCGGCGATCGCCGCCCCGCCCGCCGGCATAGCTGTCTCCTCCGCATTAGTTGTAGAAGAAGGGGCCGGAGAGGGCGAATCATGTATGAAAAAAACGGCCAGCAAGGCGATGCCGATCAAAACGTATCCGAGCGCCGTAAAAGCGTGGAAAAAGCCGATTTTGGCGACCAAGTACGCGCCCGCCGCGGGCGAAACGACGGAAGCGAGCGTATGAACCAGGCCGTTGCCCGCCATCAGCTTGCCTTGATGGA
The DNA here is from genome assembly GCF_018918005.1 of Paenibacillus sp. MSJ-34. Taxonomy (GTDB): domain Bacteria; phylum Bacillota; class Bacilli; order Paenibacillales; family Paenibacillaceae; genus MSJ-34. The sequence continues at coordinate 98,553 of NZ_JAHLPR010000007.1, forward strand.
TATGATCCTTGGCCAGCCGCGCCAGCAGCGCCAAACAAGCCGGAGACAAGAAGGCCAGCACAAATCCGCTTACGGATCGGAGGGCGAGCAGCTGCCACGGATTCGTCGCCATCCCCTGCAGCAGCATGATCACACCGGCGCCGGCCAAGCTCAACACGATGAAAATCCGGCTGCCGTAGCGGTCGACGCTGAAGCCGGCGATAATGTTGCCGGGCAAATGGGTAAATGAATAGATGCCCATCATTAACCCGATAAACGACGGCGCGGCGCCCAAAGAAATGGCGAAGGGCGTTAATATCGGGTATTGCGCATGCAAGTCGAAAAAAGCGATAAACAGAAATAAATACAGCCAAACGGCGGTTTTCAATGAAGCTCCCCCCTCATCGTTGCGCGAAGCCGTACGTTCGTCGAATAGCTGCGCATGCTATACTTGTACGTCTTATGGGACGAAGTTATTCCTTTTTCCGGTAAAGGTTTCTTTTATGCGAAGCGGCGCAGTCTAAAGTAACATTTACGTAGAAACTGGGAATCATGTATAATCAATAGATGGAATAGGAAGGAGTTGAATTGGTTTGAATACGGAAGCCGTTTTGCAGTTTTTGCAAGAAAACTGGCTCATTATCGCCATAGCTGTCGTCGTGCTGTTCCTGATCGTCAGCTTTGTGAAGACCGTCTTGAAATGGGTGCTTGTGATCGGCATTATCGTCGGCATCGCCATTTACGGGGGATATACGATCAACGATATTTCGAAAGTCGTCTCCACCGTTACGGACGTCGATAAGTTGAAGGACGAGGCGATGAAGCTGATGGCATCGGAAGCGAAGGATGCCAAATATACGATGAACGAAGACGGGACCTTTACGGTAGAAACGCCGTCGAAGTTAGTATTGACGGGTAAACCCGGTGCCGATAAGGTGGACGTTACGTTCCGCGGCATTTCGCTCGGCGAATGGAGCGTTAGCGGAGCCGTCAAGACGTTAATCGACGGAGCGGGCAAGTAACATGTTTGCCGATCTTAATATTGTCTCCGCGATTTTGATCTTGATCGTCATCGTATCGTGTTTGTATGGAATGTTTCGAGGTGCGTCGGGTTCTGCGAGGCATCTTTTTTTCTTTATCGTGTCCGGAGCGAGCGCGTTAATCAGCATTGCGCTTGCCGCATACCTCGCTCGCTCGTTGTCGCCGCTCGCGCAGCGCTGGTTGACGGCGCGGGAGATCGTTGTCCCGGATCGCGCGCTGCGGGTGTGGGAGCAATTTTATTACACGCTTGTGACCGCGCTGCGCGATTTTTCTTTGCTTCGATTTGCCGTTATCTTCATCCTTCTCTATCTTCTCATTCGCATGATTCTCGATATGTTCGGCAATTGGGGAGCGCATCGCTTCTCGCCTGAGCCGACGGCGGACGCCGCGCAGCGGGCAGGATTGTTTAGCCGCGTCATTGGGGCGTTGATCGGAACGGTGATCGGTGCGGGGCGGTCGATCATGGCGATCGCTCTATTATTCGTTGTCGTCTCGTTATACCCGCAATTATGGATCAGCGATTATATTAAAGAGTCGTCCGTATATAGCCGGGGGGCGGCGCTCGTTGTCGAACCGCTGACGGGCCGTTGGATGAAGGAGCAGCTGCCCGTTCTGACGAAAGCGGCGGAACAGGAATTTCAGGCGGTGCTGCAGCGTAAATATGAGGTAATCGATCATGCGATACCGGACGATATCGCCCTGGCCGCGGGCAGCGTGACCGACGGCGCGAAGAGCGACGAGCAGAAGGCGCGACGGCTCTACGATTGGGTCGGTACGCGCATTCGCTATGATTGGGATAAAGTGCGAGCGTACGAGGAGCGCGGCGAGTGGAAGGAGCAGACGCCGCAGCATACGTTTGATTCGCGGGAAGGCGTTTGTATCGATTATGCAAGATTATACGCCGTCATGGCCCGTTCGGTCGGGCTGCAAGTGAAAGTCGTGACCGGCTTGGGATACGACGGCAATGGCGGGTTCGGGGCGCATGCCTGGAACGAAGTGTATTTATCCGAACGGAACGAATGGGTTCCGCTCGATCCGACATGGGCCGGCGCAGGCGATTGGTTCGACCCGCCCGGATTTTACGACACGCATCGCAAAGATGCATATTACTCTACTTTAGACTCGGCCTAAATTATGATAAACTAGTAGAAAGATAGATAGAAGGAGCGGGTTAGGCCGCTTTCACTTGGATCATTACCGGGTGAATCCCATCCGGGTAATAGCGCCGCATCGGGATTTTTCAGGCTCGCAATCCATTTTTAACGGATCTGGAGGACCTTAAAGCGGCAAAAAACGGCCTTTTCGAATTCTAACGGAAGCCAGCGCGCTTATTTGTTGTTTTTCTAGCAGGAAATGAGTGAATGACCGCAAATAAGGTCCACCACTTCCGTTACATTTTGAAACGTCTCGATTTTGCGCAAATAGCGTCCGCTAGTTCCGTTAGCCGTCTAATATTATTTTTAAGCGAGGAAGGATTTATGTAAGATGACCAACCATTCGATGGATGATCAGCAAAAACGGGAAATCATTAACCGCCGCAATTTTTCGTTTCGTTTAAATTTATTCTTTTTCGCCACATTCGTCATTTTCTCGGTGCTCATTGTAAGGCTCGCCATATTGCAATTTGTCGAAGGTCCCGGTTTCCGGGAAATGGAGGCAAGAATCGGGACGAAGGATGTCAAAATCCCGCCAATCCGCGGTTCGATACTGGACGCCAACGGCGAGAGAATCGCCTATTCGACGTCTACGCAAACATTATATTTTTCAATCAATATGGATAAAGACTTTAGTAAGAAGGAGAATCAGCCTGAGGCGATTGCACTTGCTTATCGTCTTAAGGAAGTATTTGATAAGTATGGCAACATCAACGGATCGAAAATGACTGTGGACGATATCGTCAAGCAGATGGATTTGGACGCAAGGCTCAATTACGGGTATGTTCCGCGCCGCATCAAATCGGGCCTAAGCAATGAAGAAATCGCTTATTTTATGCAACATAAAGCCGATTTTCCCGGCATCGATATCGTCGAGGATAGCGTTCGAAATTACGATTCGGATACGGTGGCCGTTCAATTGGTCGGTTACTTGAAAAAATTCAACGCGGCCAGCAATCCGGACGGGGGATTGAAAAAATACCAGGATATCGACAATAGCGAACTGCCGGCGGAAGAACAGTATATTTCGACGGAGGACGTCGGGTATGACGGTTTGGAATTTATGTTTCAGGACGAACTGCGCGGCAAGAACGGGTTAAAGACGTTCCCAGTCAACGGCCTCGGCAATATCGTCGGCCCGATGGAGCTGACGAAGCCGGTGAAAGGCAACGACATCTGGACGACGATCGACAAAAACGTGCAGTTGAAAACGGAACAAGCGATCATGGATCAGATCAAATATTTGACGTCTGTTTCGCCTAGTTCCCCCGATTACGCTCCGAATGTAAAAGCAGGCTATGCCGTGGCGATGGAAGTGAAAACGGGCAGAGTGGTAGCCATGGCCAGCATGCCGGATTACGATCCGAACATATGGCAGGGCGGCAGCATTAGCTCCGAAGATTATAGCAATATCGAAACGAGAATGGGCAACGGTACGATTCGCGAAGTGTATCAGAAATACGCAACGAGAGAAGAGCAAAATAAGCATCCTTCCTCTCTCGTTCCGCTCGGTTCGGTCATTAAGCCGTTGACCGTTCTTATCGGATTGCAGGAGAAGTTGATTTCACCGGGAACTAAATATACAGATAGAGGCTCGTTTACGATTGGGAAGAAAGGACATGAACGTAAAATTCATAATGCTTCGGGCCGAGCGCTAGGAGTGCTCACTCCTATTACTGCGATTCAAAAATCTTCCAACGCCTTTATGATGGAAAAGATCGGGAATCCGTTATACATGAGGGATGGTAGAAAAGGAGTCGACTTATGGGATCAGTATATGGAACAGTTTGGTCTAGGGGTTTCAACGGATAGTGGGCTGCGAGGAGAGCAATCGGGAACAAAAGAATATTTCAATGATGCAGAAAAATCTAGTCCCCAGTCAGCGCTCGTCTATGCTTCCTTCGGCCAGCAAGGGAGATATACGACGCTGCAGTTGGCCCAGTATACGACGATGCTCGCCAACCGCGGCAAACGGCTGAAGCCGCAATTTGTCAGCAAAGTGACCGATGTCGACGGCAATATTGTGAAAGAATTTCAACCGGAAGTGCTTGGCGAAGTGGACTATAAAGACCAATATTGGGACATCATCCATAAAGGGATGCGAAGCAGCGTGCAAGGCTTCGAAGGCTTCCCGTACGAATATGCCCGTAAATCGGGAACGTCGCAGCAATCCGTAGGCGGCGGGAAAATTATCGACAACGCCGTATTTATCGGCTTTGCGCCTGCGGACGATCCGGTGCTCGCCGTCGCGGTCGTCGTGCCGGAAGGCGGATACGGCGGTCGCGGCGCCGCGCCGATTGCGCGTAAAATTTTCGACGCTTACGACGAGGCGGTCGGGCTGCGCGGCGTGCCGCGCAAGCCTGTGACGGACCAAACAGCGCCGCCCGACGACGATGCGGCGGGCACGCAATCCGGCGAGCAGTCGGCAACGAATCAACAGTCGTCGAATCGACAAACGTCCAATCAAGCGGCAAACCGGCAAGCGACGAACAAACAAACGACGAACCAATCGTCAAATCAACAATCGACGAATCCGGATACGCAGGGGAATTCCGGCACATCCGCGCCAAACGGCGGCAATCAGACGGATGGGCAAAGCGGCACGAATCCCGGCCAATCCCAGCAGCAGGAGGGCGGCACGGGTGAGCGGCGCACGAATGAAGGAGAAACTTCTACGCCGCCTCCCAACAACGATCCGCCACCGGATACGGAGCAGCAATCGGAAACGCCTACGGACGGTTAACGACCATCAGGATCGCCTTATGCTTGAGCATCACGCCAAGCGGGGCGGTCTTTTTTGTCGTCTGAAGACCTCGAGCAAATCGTGACACGTTGTTTCAATCTTTCCATTCGCTTCTAATTTGCGCGGAATTGCGCACACTATACCGGAGATCGAGTTGGAAAGGAACGGCATGCGATGACAGACCAGATGATGAATGAAGAGCAAAAAAGGCAGCTGCGCAATCAGCGTACATTCTCGTTCCGGTTAAACCTGTTTTTCTTTGCGACGTTCGTCTTGTTCTCCGTCTTAATTGTCCGGCTCGCTACGCTGCAGTTTGTCGACAGTCCGAGGCTGAAGGAAATGGAAGTAAGAGCGGGGACGAAAGACATATTGATTCCTCCGATCCGCGGTACGATTTACGATGCAAGCCATCGCAAAATCGCTTATTCCACTTCGACCCAATCGCTTTATTTTCGCTTTGACAAAGATTACAGCAAGACGGTGAAAGGCGTAAAAGTCAATCAAACCGAGGCGATCGAGCTGGCGCGGAAAATAGAGAACGTATTCGCTAAGTACGGCGATCCGAAATTGCCGCGAATGACGGCGGACGATATCGTCAAACAGATGGATCTGGATGCGAAAATGAACTACGGCTATGTGCCGAGGCGGATCAAATCGGGACTGACGAAAGAGGAAATCGCCTATTTTATGCAGCATAAGCATGATTTTGCCGCATTGGACATCGTGGAAGACAGCGTGCGGAATTACGATCCGGATACGGTCGCGGTGCAGTTGGTCGGCTATTTGAAAAAATATAATGCCGCCAGCAGCGAGAACGGCGGTTTGGATTACTACAAGGAAATCGACAATGCCGACGTACCGCCGGTCGACCGGTATTTGGAAAACGAAGATGTCGGGTACGACGGGCTGGAATTGTTGTTTCAAAACGAATTGCGCGGCAAAAACGGGTTGAAATCGTACCCGGTCGATTATTCGGGCAACATTATCGGGCATATGGAGCTGACGAAGCCGGTCAAAGGAAACGACATATGGATGACGATTCATAAAGATGTGCAGCTCAAAACCGAACAAGCGATCATGGATCATATCAAATATATTCGAAGCCTCCCGCGCAGCAGCCTTGATGCGGCACCGCACGCCCGTGCGGGATATGCCGTCGCGATGGAAGTGAAGACCGGACGAATTGTCGCCATGGCGAGCCAGCCCGATTACGATCCGAATATATGGCGCGGCGGCAAAATCAGCAATGAAGATTACCGGAATTTCGAGGCGAATTTGGCGAACGGGACGATCCGGGAAGTGTATCAAAAATACGACAGCGAAACGGAGCAATTCAAGCATCCATCCTCCGTCGTTCCGCTCGGTTCGGTGATGAAGCCGTTGTCCGTGCTGATCGGCTTGGAGGAAAAATTAATAACCCCGAACACAACCTATTCGGATCGCGGTTCGTTTACGTTCGGAAAAAGGGGCTACGAACGGAAAGTTTCCAACGCTTTCAGCGTGCCGAACGGGGTGCTCACGCCTTCGAGCGCGATTGAAAAATCGTCCAACGCCTTCATGTCGGAGTTGATCGGCAATGCGCTATACATGCGCAACGGAAAGAAAGGCGTCGATTTATGGGACCGTTACATGGAACAATTCGGCTTGGGAGTTCCGACGGGCAGCGGGCTGCAAGGGGAGCAGCCGGGTACGAAAGAATATTTCCACGAAGCCGAACTAAGCGCGCAATCCGCGCTGGTGTTCGCGTCATGGGGGCAGCAGGGAAAATACACGACCTTGCAGCTTGCGCAATATACGGCGATGCTGGCGAACCGGGGAAAACGATTAAAGCCGTTGTTCGTAAGCAAAATTACGGATGCCCAAGGGAAGACGGTCAAAAAGTTCGACAAGCCCGAAATATTGAACGAAGTTAAGTTGAAGAAGCAATATTGGGATATTGTCGAGCGAGGGATGCGCAAAGTAAAAGTAAGCGGATTTGACGATTTTCCGTATCCGCTTGCGCGCAAAACGGGAACGAGCCAGCAGGATGTCGGCGGCAAAAGGGTGGAGAACGCGGTATTTATCGCCTACGCTCCGGCCGACGATCCGGTGCTGGCGGTTGCGGTCGTCGTGCCGGAGGGCGGATTCGGCGGACGCGGCGCGGCCCCGATCGCCCGCAAAATTTTCGACGCGTATGACGAGAGGATCGGTCTGCGGGGCAAACCTCGCAATCCTGCGGGGAAACGGGCTGCGAACATTGCCGCTTCGGCTGTGCATCGCTTCTCCCGAAGAGAATACTAATCCTTCATCATAAAAAAAGGGGGCCGGCTGAGAAGCCCGGCCCTCATTTCTTCCGACCCATAAATCGTAAATCGTTCTATTTGTTCTTTAATCCGTTGTAAATGACATCCGCGTTCCATTCAATCATTTTCATATAAGTATCCCCGTCTTCGCCCGTTTTGCCGAGCGAGTCGGTGAAGATGGTTCCGGCAATCGGAACTCCCGTCTCGGAAGAAACGGTCTCCATGCTTCTTGGGTCGACACTCGTCTCAACAAACAAAGCGTTGACGTCATGACTGCGGATGATGTCGATAATCGCCTTTAATTGTTCCGGCGTCCCTTCATCGTGGGAGTTGATCTCCCAAATGTAATAGGCTTCGAAACCGTAAGCGTTGGAGAAATATTTAAAGGCACCTTCGCTGCTCACCAGGATTCGCTTCTCTTTAGGCAGTTCATTCATTTTTTGTTGTACGGATTCATGCAATTCTTTCAATTGAGCGATATATTTTTCGGCATTTTGCTCGTAAATTTCCTTGTTTTCGGGATCGACTTGAATCAACGCTTTTTTGACATTTTCGGCATATATGATTCCGTTCTCTACGTTCAGCCACGCATGCGGGTCTTCTTCTCCTTCATGTCCGCCCGATTTTAAATACATCGGCTCGACTCCTTCGCTAATTTTAAAGACGGGGGCGTTATCTCCCGTTTTCCCCGCTGTCTCGATCATTTTCTCAAACCAACCGTCCCCCGTTTCCAGGTTCAGCCCGTTATAAAATACAATATCCGCATCGGCCGTTTTCTTCACGTCTTCAGGAAGCGGGTCGTATTGGTGAGGGTCGGAACCGATGGGCGCCAGACTATGAACGTTCAGCCGATCGCCGCCCACATTTTTAACAATATCGTATATCACGGAATACGTAGTTATGGCTTGCAATTTTTCCTTATCATTCGATTCGGCGGGCGCTTTTCCGCCGCAAGCGGCAAGCGCAAGCATGGAAATCCCTATGAATGCCGTTAATAGAATATTTCTTTTTTTCATCGCGTTTTCGCACAGAGATCGTGTGGATGTTCTGTGCTCCCTCCCTTTCCTATTTCGTTTATTAAAATTAATAATTGACTGCGGATTTTTGTTTCCGGCTTTTCAGCGAACGCCAGACGAGACCTTGTTTCGGCGAAAACATAAATGCCGCAATGAACAGAATCGTTGCGACCATTACGATCGTGGCCCCGGAAGCCAAGTTAAACCGGAAACTGACGTACAGCCCGAGTATTGCGGAAAGCGCCCCGCAGCCTGCTGCAATAAACAGCATTTTCCAAAGCCGATTCGTTAATAAATAAGCGGTTGACGCCGGTGTAATCAACATGGCCACAACGAGAACGATTCCTACCGTTTGCAAGGAAGCTACGGTCACCATCGTCAGCAGTGTCATCAAGAAATAATGAATCAGCTTGTTGGGCAACCCGTAGGCCTGGGACATCGTAGGGTCAAAGGAACTGACAAGCAGTTCTTTATAAAAGATGTACACGCCCGCCAAGACGAAAATACCGATGCCAAACGTCGTCCACATATCCGAAGGCCGTACGGCCAGCACGTTGCCGAACAATATGTCGTATAAGTCGGTGCTGCTTTTGAGAATCGTGATCAATATAATCCCTAATGCAAACGCCGACGTAAACATAATGCCGATGGACGAGTCGTTCTTGATTTTACTGTTCTGGCTAATATATCCGATGCCTATCGCCGTTAAAACGCCGGTTAGAACCGCGCCAAAAAAGTAGTTGACGCCGAAAAGATAGGATAAAGCGACCCCCGGAAGAACGGCATGGGATATGGCGTCCCCCATGAGCGCCATGCCGCGCAAAATAATAAAGCAGCCAATGATGCCGCAAATGATGCCGACCATAATAGATGTGACTAACGCCTTTTGCAAAAAACCATACTGCATAACCGCCTCAAAAAAATTCATGCTCCCGTCACCACCATATCTTTTAGAAATGAGAGTTGCCCTCCGTAAGCTTTGGCGATCATGTTCGGATTCATCACTTCTCCCACCGAACCGTAGCGTACCAGTTCCTTATTGAGCAGCACCAACTCGTCAAAATATTCATCCGATTTGCTCAAGTCGTGGTGCACGACAAGCACCGTTTTTCCGCCGTCGCGCAGTTCTTTCAAAATCTGAATGATCGTCTCTTCGCTGGCAATGTCGATTCCGACAAACGGCTCATCGAGGAAAAAGATTTCCGTTTCCTGCGCAAGCGCCCGGGCTAAGAACACGCGCTGCTGCTGTCCGCCGGATAATTCGCCGATTTGCCGATCGGCAAAAGACTTCATCCCTACCTTTTCCAAACATTCCAAAGCCCATAATTTCTCCTTTTTCTTAGGCCGGTGAAAAACTCCCAGCCTTGGATACGTGCCCAGCACCACCGTCTCTAATACTGAGATCGGAAAGTCCCAATCAATATTGCTGCGTTGGGGCACATAAGCAATTTGCTTACGGACTTGCTCCACTTCCTTGCCCATAATGGTTACTTCACCTTTGTCGCGGGGGATTAGTTTCAATAACGACTTTAAGAGAGTGGACTTTCCTGCCCCGTTCGGTCCGATGATGCCGACAAGTTTTTGTTTCTCGACGGAAAAGCTGATATCTCTTAGAGCTTCGCTCCCGTAATACGAAACGTGCAGATCCTTCACTGTTAAAATATAAGACATATCTATCTCTCCTCACCTAAGTCCTTGTCACCCTATTTTACCTAGGAAAACAATTTTAATCAAGTAAAACTATTTTGTATTACAATAAAAAAGTTTCATTAGGTAAACTTTCTGCGCATATATGCGTATAATGCAAAAAACGGATACAAAACAATGAATAAAGAAAATAATGGGGAAGTGAGATCGTGAAAAAAACAAAAAAAATCGATTCTTCTTTCAAGCGATTCATTATGACGCTTGTTTTTTTGGCGGCTGCCGTAGGGTTTGGACTAAGTATGATGTAGAGGAGGCAAGCAATGCCTCAGGATGCATTTTAATTGCGATTATCGGCACTAGCGTTGCTTCGGGAAATTGGTATCCGGACCGCAGGGCCGTTATTTCGCGTTAAAACCCCTTATTCGCTGTTTAGGCGGACACTGGTTCCGTTATTCCTTCGTTGAAGGGCTTATTTTTACGCTTTTACCGCGAATAGAGGATCGTATGTCCGCGAACTGTCCGAAATCGGGCCTTTTGTCACAATTAGCGTCTCCTGTGTCCGCGATCCTGGAATGTTGAAAAAAGTGAATGCAACGCCGGTGGATTATCGGCCGTTTTGCGGCGCTCCTCCGCGGCAAGACGGCTCTTTTATGCGTGGAATGGGACAAATTCGAGCGGTAAACGGAATATTTTTGTTCCTATTGACCGGGTATGCTAAAATGGCTTTATATTACGACACGTTCGATGTTGCGATAGGAGGCAATCATGGCAAAATACAAGTTGTTGGCATTGGATATGGACGGGACGTTATTGAACGAAGCGCTGGAAGTGACGCCGGAAACGGCGAAATGGATTGCCGCCGCCCGGGAGGCCGGCGTGACGGTAAGCCTGTCGACGGGACGCGGGTACCAGAACGCAATCTCTTACGCGGAAATGTTGCAATTGCAAAGCCCGATGATTACGGCGAACGGCAGCGAAGTATGGAAAGCGCCGGACCAACTGCTGTACCGCCGTACGCTGGACGGCGCCGTCGTACAGAAGTTGTACGAACTTGCCGAGTCGCATGGAACATGGTTCTGGGGGTATACGCCGGAGGGGCTGTTCAATAAAGAGAAGTGGACAGACCGCATCGCGGAACAAGAGTGGACCAAATTCGGCTACTATTCGGAAGATCGGGCGGCGTTATCGGCCATTTGGGAAGAGCTTGCGAAGTGGGAAGGGCTGGAGGTTACGAACTCCGCTCCCGTCAATATCGAGATCAATCCGGCGGGCGTTTCCAAGGCGAGCGGCCTTCGATCCGTGTGCGAATTGATGGGGATCGGCATGGATCAAGTCGTCGCCGTTGGAGACAGCCTGAACGATTTGGCGGCGATTCGCGCCGTCGGGCTCGGCGTAGCGATGGGGAATGCGCAGGACGTGGTGAAGGAAAACGCCGACGTCATTGTCGCAACGAACGAAGAAGACGGTGTAGCCCAAGTCATTCGCGAGTATATTTTGAATTAGGGTAACTTACGGGAGGCGCGGTTCGCATGGTGTTGGAAATTGTTGGTTGGATTCTGGTCATTCTGTTGTTCGCCGTCGGCATGGCCGGAGCAATCTTTCCGGTGCTGCCCGGTTCGCTTGCGATTTACGCCGCGTTTTTCGTATACGGGTTATGTATTTCGTTTGCGCCGTTCGGGGTATGGTTCTGGACGCTGCAGACATTGATCCTTGTCGTCTTGTTCGTATCCGATTACGCGGTTAGCGCCTGGGGCGTCAAAAAATACGGCGGAACGAAGGCGTCCGTCATCGGCAGCACGATCGGCGTCATTATCGGTCCGTTCGTCATCCCGGCCTTCGGGTTGATTATCGGCCCGTTCCTCGGCGCGGTCATCGGGGAATTGCTCGTCGGGTCGGATTTCAATCGCGCGGTCAAAGCCGGTTGGGGATCGGTCGTCGGCCTGTTTGCCAGCACGGCGATGAAAATTATTTTGCAAATCGTTATGATCGTTCTGTTCGTCATTTGGATCATCTGGAATTAACGTCTCGGGGGAAGCGATTTCGTCGCGGTTAAGGAGAAGGAAGGGAAACGGTTTTGTCGAAGAAAGAGTCGTTTATTAAAGGTACGCTTATATTGGCCGCCGCCGCGTTAATCGCCCGCGTGCTGGGGATCGCCCAAAAAGTGCCGCTGGAGCATATGCTGGGGCATGCGGGAAATATATCTTTTGCTACAGCCTCAAACGTTTATTTAACGTTGTTAACGGTAGCCACCGCCGGCATTCCGAGCACAATCAGCAAGATGGTTTCGGAACGTTACGCATTGAACAAGGAAGAAGAAGCGCAGCGGGTATACCGCGCGGCTCTACTGTTCGGCTTTGCCACAGGCGCGGTCATTACGGTATTATTGTACGCGTTCGCGCCTGCCTACGCCGCGCTCAACAGAGTGCCGGAATCGGTGTCGGCCATACGGGCTTTGGCGCCCGCCCTGCTGATGTTTCCGACGATTGCGATGATGCGCGGATATTTCCAAGGGCGCAACATGATGGCCCCGGGAGGCGTTTCGCAAATCGTCGAACAGATCGTACGCGTCGTCGCGGCGCTTGGCATCGCTTTTGCGCTGCTGCAATGGGGCTACAGCGATCAGTGGGTCGCCGCGGGCGCTTCTTTCGGCGGGGTGCTCGGCGGAATTGCGGCGCTTCTCGTGATGATCTATTACGCCCGCAAGCTGAAGAAGGCGGACAGACAGAGCCGGCGTACGGTCGCTCGACATTCGCCGCCCGTCCCGCTGCGGACAATATATGCGGATATATTTAAAATATCGGTGCCGCTTATTTTTACAGCCATTACGGTGCAAGCCGTATATACGGTTGACGGCACGATCGGCATTCGGCTATTGGAACCGTGGCACGGCTACGAGCAAGCAATGCAAGCGATTGATATTCTCAGCATGCGCGCGCAAGCGGTCGCCGGCATTCCGCCGATCCTTGCGATCGCGCTTAGCACATCGCTCCTGCCGGTCATCTCCGCCGCATTTGCGCGGGGCGATCAAGAGCATTTGAACCGGCAAGTGACGCTGGCGATGCGCATTTCGATATTTACCGGCATGCCGATCGTGCTCGCGCTCAGCGTCGCCGCTTATTCGGTCAACGGCCTCTTGTTCAGCACCCAGGACGGTGCGGCGATTGTCGGCATGCTGACGGCGGGGACGATCTTCCAAATTACGATGATGGTGACCAATTCGATCCTGCTCGGCGTCAGCAAACCGAATGCCGCGATGGTCCATGTCATCATCGGGATTGCCGGCAAGCTTGCCTTCAGCTTCATTCTGGCGCCATGGCTCGGCATTTACGGCATTATCGCCGCGACGACGCTATGTTTCGTCATCATTACGTTATTGAATATTAGAACATTGAAGAAAATTGTGCCGTTCCAAATTCTCGGCAACCGCTGGGCAGGATTTGCGGCAACGGTAGCGGTGCTTGCGGCTGTCGGCGGCGGGGTCGAATGGGCCGGCAATCTGCTGGTGCATCTGCTTCCCGACCGCGTCGCCTTCTTTCTATCGTCCGGCTTGGTCGGCCTGGCCGTGCTCTTACTTTATCCGGCCCTGCTTGTCGCGCTGCGGATTGTTACGGCAGAGGAATTGAACAACTACCCGGCTCCGCTGCGCAAAGCGTTGAAACCGTTCATGCGGCTGCAGCGTTCGAAATCGGCAATGAGATAAGAGGGAAGGAATATTTTGATATATTGTGTTTTCAAGCAATGTTTTGCACAACCTAGAAGTATGAAATGGAGTGAATCACGATGGAAAAAATAACGTCCACTGAACAATTTGAAACGTTGATTCAAGGCGAAAAACCGGTGATGGCCGTATTTAAGGCGAATTGGTGCAAAGACTGCCATTTTATCGATCCGTTTATGCCGGACGTCGAGGAGAAATATGCGGATAAGCTGACGCTGATCGAAATCGACCGCGACGAATTTCCGGATTTATGCGATCATTACCAAATTCTCGGCATCCCGAGTTTTATTGCTTTCTCGCAAGGCAAAGAACTGGTGCGCTTTGTCAGCAAATTGCGGAAAACGCGCGAAGAAATCGAGCAATTTTTCGATCGTGCGCTGCAAGTGGCGGAAACGCTGCAACAAGGATAATCTGATTTCGTTCATCGACACGTTCCTACAACATCAAGTAGGGACGTTTTTCTTTTAAAATGCCGATTCGGGGGCCACAGCTTTTACTTTTTGTCACAATTGGGATGTAAATTCCCTTAATAAATCAGGTATAATGAGAATTAGTTCTTCATCGGTTGTGACATTTTTTATGGACTAGTAGGTGAACATAAATTGAAAACGAACAAATTGAATTGGCTGTCCTATATTACTTGTTTCGGCATGGTGCTCGTTCTGCTGAACGGGGCGCTCGTAACGAAGACCGGCTCCGGCCAAGGCTGCGGCAGCGATTGGACGATTTGGCTGTGCAACGGCAAATTCGTTCCGGCCAAAACGATCGAGTCGCTGATCGAATACTCGCACCGGGCGGTTAGCGGAATCGTAGGCATATTAGTGCTTGTGTTATTTATTTTGGTATGGAAATACGTCAAAGAACGCAAAGATACGCTATGGTACGCTTCTATTGCGCTTTTTTTCACATATGTGCAAGCGGTGATGGGCGCTTTGGCCGTCGTCAAAGGACAAGTCCCGGCCGTTATGGCGCTGCATTACGGTTTCTCGCTGCTGGCGTTCGCCGGTACGCTGATGCTGTCGATCGCGCTATACCGAAGAAGCAAAGGGCTGACGGTTCCGCCCCGTACGTTGCCCGCGGTGTCGAAGCGGTTCCGCAATTCCGTATGGCTTGTCGCCATCTACTCCTATATTGTCGTCTATGTCGGCGCTTTCGTGCGGCATACGGAATCATGGGGCGGCTGCCAAGGATGGCCGCTCTGCAACGGCGAAGTGATCCCGACGCTGCACGGATCGACGCTGATCGCCTTTCTGCACCGCGTGGCGGCGCTGCTGCTGCTCATCGTTGTTGCGGTTATGGCCCATTTCGCTTATCATCGACATAAGCATGTACGCGAAATTCGCATCGCGGGCGTCTGGGCGCTCGTCTTATGCGCTTCGCAAGTGTTGAGCGGCGCTTGGCTCGTACTATCAATGCATAACGAGAACGCGCATTTGTATGCGAGTCTGCTGCATACGGTGCTCGTTTCGGGCTTGTTCGGCGTTCTATGTTATTTAAGCGCCCGCGTTTTGCTATTAGGAAAGGGGGAATCTCGTTGACTTATACGAATTTGCGCCAATATATCGAGGTGCTGCGCCGGGAGAAGCAATTGGCGGTCATTGAAGCCGAAGTCGATCCGTATTTGGAAATTGCGGAAATTCACCGCCGCGTCATCTCCGAGGAAGGGCCTGCCCTGCTGTTTACGAACGTGAAAGGCAGCCCGTTTCCGGTCGTCACCAATTTGTTCGGAACGAGCCGGCGCGTCGATCTTGCCTTCGGCCCGCGTCCGGAGGCGTTGGTGCGGCAAATTATGGGGGCGACGAAATCGCTGCTCCCTCCCACTCCGAAGGCGTTATGGGGGGAGCGCGGCTTAATTAAAGATTTGCTGAAGGTCGGCATGAAGACGGTCGGCAAAGAGCAGGCGCCGATTCTCGACGTCTGCCGCAAGGAGGCGCCGCTCGCGGGATTGCCGGCCATTACGAGCTGGCAAGAAGACGGCGGGCCGTTCGTGACGCTGCCGCTCGTTTATACGGAACACCCGGATCATAAGAGCGACAACAACCTCGGAATGTACCGCATTCAAATATACGACGACAAGACGACCGGCGTTCATTGGCAAATACATAAAGGCGGCGGGTTTCATTACCATATCGCGGAACAAAGGAACGAGGCGCTGCCGGTATCGGTATTCATAGGCGGCCCGCCCGCGTTGATCGCCTCGGCGATCGCACCGGTGCCGGAGCAATTGTCCGAACTGCTATTGACCTCGCTCATTATGGGACAGAAGCTGCCGATGGTGGACGATCCGCTCGGGGGCCATCGCATGCCGGCCGAAGCGGAGTTCGTGATCCGCGGGACGGTGCCGCCGCATGTCCGCCGGCCGGAAGGGCCGTTCGGCGATCATTACGGCTATTATTCGTTGGTGCACGACTTTCCGGTGCTGAACGTCAGCCATATGTATCACAGGAAAGACGCCATCTATCCGGCGACCGTCGTCGGCAAACCGCGTCAGGAAGATTATTATTTAGGCGAATTTTTGCAGCGCCTGCTCGCGCCGGCCTATCCGCTGGCGCTGCCGGGCGTCAAATCGCTGTGGGCGTATGCGGAAACGGGCGTTCATCCGCTTGCGGCGGCGATCGTGCGCGAGAGCTATTCGCGGGAAGCGTTGACGAGCGGCTTCGCTATTCTCGGCCAAGGGCAGCTGACGCTGACGAAATTTTTAATCTTAACGGATCAATCGCTCGACTTGGCGAATTTCGCGCATTTGATGGAAACGGTGCTGGAACGCTTCGATCCGAAGACGGACTTGTTCATTATCAATAAAACATCGCATGATACGCTCGATTATACCGGACTGCGATTGAATCACGGCAGCAAGGCGATCATGCTCGGCGTCGGCCAGCCGGTGCGCGAATTGCCGCGCAGTTACGGCGAGGGCGACATCGAGGAAATCGACAACATTGAAGTATATTGCGGCGGCTGTCTCGTCGTATCCGGCGCTTCTTACGAAGCGGAACCGGAGCTGGCCCAGAGGCTGCTTGCGCGATTGCGCGCGAAAGGAACGGCTTGGCCGCTCGTCGTTCTAGTCGACGATGCGCGGATTGCCGCGACGCAAGCTTCGTTCTTGTGGACGGTATTTACACGGTTCAACCCGGCCACGGATATGTTCGCGCACGCGGAAGTGCACCAGCATCATCTCGGATACGATCTTCCGATCGTCATCGACGCGCGCATGAAGCCCGGCTATCCGGACGAATTATTCCCGCGCGAAGATATCGTGAAATTGGTGGATGACCGTTGGAAATCGTATTTTGCCCATGGAGCGTGAGACGTTAATGCTGCGAGGCTTGTTCGGCGAAGCGCCGAGACATAATGAAGGGCTGCTCCGCTCGGCGTTCGAAGCGATGGAGCGGACGGTTCTTCAGCTGCAAAGACTGACGAATGCGGGCAACGATCCGAAGCACATATGGCGCAAGTACGAAATTTGGGCGCGCGGGCTGATCACGTCGCTGGACGAGCTGGAACAGAGCCGGTATGCGGCGGAACGCTTTCAGTCGCGGGTAACGAAAACGTATCAGGACGAAATGACGCCCGAGGAAGAAACGGATTACCGCCGTCATCTTTATTTTTACAAAAACGGGCTTATTCGCGTGTTCTCGGTGTTGGACAAGCTCGGCACGTTGCTCAACGGGGTGCTTGAGCTGAATACCGGGAAGGTGAAGCAGCGGTTTTCCTACTTCACCGTTTTGCGGCAAATGCGATATACGGGGACGGAATCCGGGCTTGCCGATAAGCTTGGAGCGATTAAGGAATCTTACAAAGATCCGATGAGCCGGCTGCGCAAACAGCGGAATACCGAAATTCATTATATGAACAGCGAAATGCAGGACGATTTATGGCAGCGGCATCAAGCACTGGACGGCAGAGTCAAGCTGGAAGACATCGGGCATAATCTCGCCGATTTGGATCAGGCGTTGGACATGGTATGCAAGACGCTGTTGGCGTCGTTTCTGCATATCGATCGATTGTTGCGCGCGAAATCGTAAATTTCGCTTTGTGAAAATTTTTATTGTAATTTTCATCTAATTTCCATTGACTCATACGTAAAGACCTAGTATACTCAAACTAATTTCATAATTCGTTTCTTATCGAGAGCGGCGGAGGGAAAGGCCCGATGAAGCCCGGCAACCGATTATCGGCAAGCGGTTCGCATGCCGTTAATGTCATGGTGCTAATTCCTTCGGAATGGATCATTCCGGCAGATGAGAGAGGCTGTTGCTGAACATGACTAACAACCCTTTTGCGCATCTGTCCGCGAAAGGGTTTTTCATATTGGAATACGGCAATGAATCTAGCATTCTTCGAAATAAGAGGGTGATAAATTGATCGAATTAAAAGGTTTGACGAAAAAATACGGCAAAGGCGCCCGCCAAACGACGGCATTGGAGCATGTCGATCTGCAAGTGCGCAAAGGCGAAATATTCGGAGTGATCGGCCATTCCGGCGCGGGCAAAAGCACCCTGATCCGCTGCATCAATTTGCTGGAAAGACCGACGGAAGGGAAAGTGTGGGTAGACGGAATCGAACTTACGTCGCTGGACAAAAAGGAACTGCAGACGCGCCGCCGCAAAATCGGCATGATCTTCCAGCATTTCAATCTGCTCTCTTCCGCGAACGTATACGACAATATCGCATTTCCGCTGCGCCTGGCGAAAACGCCTGCAAGCGCAATCGAGCGCAAAGTGAACGAATTGCTTGCGCTCGTCGGATTGGAGCAGCATGCAAGCAAGTATCCGGCCCAGCTCTCCGGCGGGCAGAAGCAGCGGGTGGGCATTGCAAGAGCGCTCGCCAGCGATCCGGACGTGCTGTTATGCGACGAAGCGACATCGGCGCTCGATCCGCAGACGACGGATTCGATCTTAAAGCTGCTGTCGGATATTAACCGGCGGTTTCATCTCACGATCGTCCTGATTACGCATGAAATGCATGTCATTCAGAGCATTTGCGACCGCGTGGCTGTCATTCATGCAGGGGGCATCGTCGAACAAGGCGAGGTAACGGACGTGTTCCTGAAGCCGAAGCATGAAGTGACCAAAGACTTTATCGCCCGCGACGGCATCGGGGGCGAGTTATTGCGGGCGGCGATCGCGACGTCGCAGTCGGCTTCGTCCCGGGCGGTGAAGATTACGTTTCTCGGAGAGAAAACGTATGAATCCACGCTGTCGCAGACGACGCGGGAGACGAATGTCGATTTCGCGATATTGCAAGGCACGATATCGACGATCAAAGATACGCCGTACGGCCAGCTAATCGTAAGATTAGAGGGCAGCGCCGACAATATCGGCCTGACGATTGACAAGCTTACGGCGCAAGGGCTTGATGTGGAGGTGATCCGATGACGGCCGCGCTCGATTTTTCGATCGTCAATTGGCCGGAAATGGGCAAGGCGACGCTCGATACGCTGCGTATGCTGGGCGCTTCGTCCTTGTTCTCCATTATGATCGGCCTGCCGCTCGGGATCGTATTGTTTCTTACAGCCCGGTCCTCGTCGTTCTGGGGAAAGGCGGTATACGCCGTACTTTCGTTTATTGTCAATATTTTGCGATCCATTCCTTTTATTATATTAATCTTTGCGATGATTCCGATCACCAGATCGATTGTCGGCACATCGATCGGCGTGCTCGGAACGATTCCGCCGCTCGTCGTCGGCGCGGCTCCGTTCTTCGCCCGTTTGGTGGAAACGTCGCTGCGGGAGGTGGACCGCGGCGTGCTCGAAGCCGCGCAAGCGATGGGGGCGAGCACGTTCCAGATCATTATGCGAGTGCTGATGCCTGAAGCAAGGCCAG
Source organism: Paenibacillus sp. MSJ-34 (assembly GCF_018918005.1). Lineage (GTDB taxonomy): Bacteria > Bacillota > Bacilli > Paenibacillales > Paenibacillaceae > MSJ-34. The sequence continues at coordinate 117,958 of NZ_JAHLPR010000007.1, forward strand.
GCCTCCTTGCGGGCATCACGATTACCGTCGTCACGCTCGTCTCTTATACGGCGATGTCGGGCATGGTCGGCGGAGGCGGACTGGGCGATTTGGCGATCCGATACGGATATCACCGCTATCAATCGGAAACGATGATCGTCTCTATCGTGCTCGTGGTATTGCTGGTGCAATTGCTGCAAATGGCGGGCGACCGGTTAGTGCGGCACTTTACGAGAAAATAAGGAGAAATTCCATTTTAGAGGTTGTTCAAAAAGTCAACTTTTGATCACGAAGCGTGACTGGTGGCAGATTCGACATCGAATCTTGCGTTCACCCTCGAAGTCCGGTGCTCATGTAGGTTTTGCCTACACTGCGCTCCTCCTTCTTCGGGTTCTCGCAACCTTCTCGGTGCTGAAAAGCCGACTTTTTGAACACGCATATATATAAATCCTTATTTAAAAAATGATGATTGAGGGGAGAAACAAAGATGAAAAAATGGGTACTTGCAATTGTTAGCTTGACGCTTGTGGCGGTGTTGGCCGCTTGCGGCAATAAGCCGGCTCAGAACGGCGCTTCGCAGCAGCCTGCCGCTCAGAACGAGAACGGCTCCGCTGCCGAACAAACGGTGACGCTGACGGTCGGCGCATCGCCTACGCCGCACGGCGATATGTTGAAACATATTCAAGCGCAATTGGAGCAAGAGGGCGTGAAACTCGAAATTAAAGAGTTTACCGACTACATCTTGCCGAATACGCAATTGGCGGAGAAAGGACTGGATGCGAACTTCTTCCAGCACCAGCCTTACTTGGACGAACAAAACGAGAAAAACGGCACGGACCTCGTCTCCGTGGTGGCGGTGCATGTCGAGCCTTTCGGCGCGTATTCCAAAAAAGTTAGCTCCGTAGAGGAAATTCCGGACGGAGCGAAAGTGGCGATCCCGAACGACCCTACCAACGGCGGACGCGCCTTGATTCTGCTGGCGAAAAACGGTTTGATCACGTTAAAAGACGATACGAACATCACGTCGACCGTTGCCGACATTACCGAAAATCCGAAAAATCTGCAAATTATCGAACTGGAAGCGGCTATGCTGCCTCGCCAACTGGATGAAGTGGACGTAGCGCTGATCAATACGAACTATGCGTTGGAAGCGGGACTTGTTCCGACGAAGGACGCCCTCTTTATCGAGGATCAAGAATCTCCATACGCCAACATTTTGGTCGCCCGTCCGGATAACAAAGATTCCGACGCAATGAAGAAGCTGGCAGCGGCGCTTACTTCCGACGATATGAAGAAATTTATCGAAGAGACTTATGAAGGATCGATCGTTCCGGCATTCTAAGGAACAAAGACAGCAATCAATTGCATAGCGAAAACATCATCCCGCAGAGGCAGGCCCTCTGCGGGATTTGCCGTTTACCGGACAATCTTTTATACTTGAACATGTACCGGCTCCGGACGCGCATGTTCTGTCCGCAGCGGTTATGTTGTACAACTTTGAAGGAGGTAAGACGTTGAGTAGAAAAGTGGCCCTCATTACGGGGAGCGCCAAAGGGCTCGGCAAGATGGCCGCCCTTGCGTTGGCCGATCAAGGCTGCGATACGGTCGTCAATTATGTGCATAGCGAGCGCGAAGCGATGGCGCTTAAGGCGGATATCGAAGCGAAAGGCGTCCGATGCGCGGCGGTTCATGGCGACGTTTCCAAGCAGGAACATATCGAGAAGCTGGTCGAAACGGCTTATTCGCAATTCGGCGCGATCGATATATTGGTAAACAATGCGGGACCTTTTATTCGCGAACGGCGAACCTTTGCGGAATATACGCCGGATGAGATCGCTTATTTGCTGAATGGCAATTTCGTCGGCACGATGATGCTCGATCATCTCGTATTGCCTGGAATGCGCCGGAACCAATGGGGCCGGATTATCCATTTCGGGTTCGGGCATGCTGCCGAAGCGAGGGCATGGCCGCATCGGGCCGTATATGCCGCTGCCAAAGTCGGCCTGGTGTCCTTCACGAAATCGCTGGCGGTCGAAGAGGCCCCTTACGGCATTACGGTCAATATGATCTGCCCGGGCGATATTCGGGGCGACAATAAGGAGAAGACAATTGCCGAAGCGGAACATGTCAGGGACGACGAGTCGCCGCGCGGCAGGCCGGGCACGGGCGAGGATGTCGCCAGGGTGATCCGGTTTTTATGCCAGCCGCAGTCGGATTTTATTACCGGCAACATCTTGGATGTCTCCGGGGGGCTTGATCCGATCCGCGCCGTCGTCAAGCGGGCTTGAGGCGGATTGGCGCCGGAACGGAAAAAGAGCCTTGCCGAAGCAAGGCCCTTTCAAATTTATGAAAATTAGAATACTTGTACGACTTCTTGCACACCGTCAACTTCTTCGATCAAAGCGCGCTCGATTCCCGCTTTCAGCGTGATGGTCGAGCTTGGGCAGCTGCCGCATGCACCCATCAGTTTCAATTTGACGATGCCGTCTTCGACGTCAACCAGCTCAACGTCGCCGCCGTCGCGCTGCAAGAACGGACGAAGTTTATCAAGAACTTCAAGCACTTCATCGTACATGTTGTTTTGTACTTCTTGGCTCATATCTTTCAACTCCTTTCTCTATATATTATATTATAAAGTATTGTAAAATAAAATGCCCGAACGAAGAAGGGGGACGAAAGCATGCGCCCTGTGATCGAGTTTTGCGCCGGCAATATGCATCACGGAACGGATCAAACGATGCGCAGATTGGAACGAAACCCCGAATACGACGTCATCGAGTACGGTTGCCTCGGCAATTGCGGCGAGTGTTATTTGTTTCCTTACGCCTATGTGAACGGCGAAATCGTCGCGGCCGAATCGGCGGAGAAGCTGTACGACGCCATCATGGAAAAGGTGAAAGAAATCGAAGCTTGGCCCGACGATCATATCGGATGAGCGGGTTTAGCTTACCCGAAGTGATGCTTCGATTTCCACAGCACGCCCATTTTGAGCAGGCGCGGCACCCGTCCGATAAACGTTCTTTTGCCCATATAACCGAATCCGGATTTTTTGCCTAACGAACCGAGCACGCCTTTCAAGCGGATTTTGTCCAGGCGCGGCGTCTGGCCTTGCCATATCGCCTGCACGACTTGCGCGATCTGATCCCCTTGCACGCCCGCAACTTGCGCGCTGGGGGAGAAGGCGAGGCTCGCGCAGTCTCCGGCCACGTATACTTCCGGGTAGGACGGTATTTGATAATACTCGTTCAGCAAGATGCGGCCTTGCGCATCTTTCGGCACGTTCAGCTTCTGCACGACTTCCGACGGTTGAATGCCGGCCGTCCATACCGCGACGTCTCCGTATATAGGTCTCTCCTGATCGTAGATGACGCCGGGCTCGATTTTGCTTACGGATATATGAGAGCAGAGCGCGATATCGTGTTCGACAAACCAGGATGAAACGAACTGCGAAAGCTTCTCCGGAAAAGCGGACAACACCCGCGGGCCGCGATCCAAAATCCGAATGTTCAGATCGGGACGGCTTTCGCGCAGCTCGGCCGCAATTTCCACTCCGCTTAGCCCTCCGCCAATAATATTAACTTCGCCGTAAGGCTTCACATCGTTTAAGATGGCATACGTTTTTCTCGTGTTCGCCAAGGATTGAATGCTCGCCGTATATTGATCGGCTCCGGGGATGCCGTGATGTTTGTCGGTGCAACCCAAAGCAATGGCAAGCCATTCATATTCGATCGTTTCTTCCTGATCCATGGTAACGGTTCGGCTCTCCAGATCGATCCCGGTTACGGCGCCGTATTTATATTCGATACGCGGATCGGAAGGAAAGGCGACGCGAACGTCAAGATCGGATATCGTACCCGCCGCCAGCGCGTAAAATTCCGTTTTTAATCCTTGGTAAGGCATTCTGTCGACCAACGTGATGATCGTATCGGACGGAATATCGCCTTCCAGCAACCGGTTCGCGATGGCAAGCCCGCCGTATCCCCCTCCAAGTATGACGAATTTCTTCATGAATTGCTTCCTTTCTAGTTTGTCAGTGATTAGGATGCCCTATTCGTATACTTTCATTTCGTTATAGAACGTATCGCGCTCGACCGGAATGCGTCCTGCGCCTTTAATTAGCCAAATCAATTCATCCCGCGTCAAACCTTCCGGCGTCAAAGCGCCCGCGGCGTGGCTGATGCGTTCCTTCACGATCGTGCCGTGCGCGTCGGATGCGCCGAACGTGAGCGCCATTTGAGTTAATTGCGTGCCGATATTAATGAAGTAGGCTTTAATATGTTGAATATTGTCCAGCATCAGTCGGCTGATCGCGATTGTTCTCATATCCTCGTACGCGGAATTTCTGCGGCGGATGTCGGCTTTCGGGCTTCTCGGCTGCATTGACAGCGGAATGAATACCATGAAACCGTTCGTTTCATCCTGCAGTTCGCGAATATGGAGCATGTGGCGCACGCGATCCTCATGCGATTCGATCGAACCGTACAGCATCGTCGTATGCGTGCGCAATCCCAATTGATGGGCTGTCCGGTGCACTTCCAAATATTGTTCTACATTCGCTTTTTCGACACGCATTTTTTTCCGGTATTGATCCGATAATATTTCGGCCCCGCCTCCGGTCAGCGACTTCAGGCCGGCTTTCATCAATTCTTGAAGCACTTCCTTCGTGCTTAATCCGCTAATGCGGGTGAAAAATTCGATTTCCGCCGCAGTGTATGCCTTCAATGTTACATCGGGATACCGTTCGTGCAACGCTTTAAGCGAATCGACGTAATATTGAAAAGGGACATGCGGATTGTGGCCGCCGACAATATGGAATTCCCGGATGCCGGGATGATAATGCTGCTCGATATATTCGATCATTTGCTCGCCGCTGAGCGTATAAGCGCCTTCGTCGCCCTCGTCTTTGCGGAAGTTGCAGAATGCGCAATGCGCTTCGCAGACATTCGTAAAGTACAAGCTCATATTTTCGATAAAATAGACTTTCTTCCCGTTTTTCTTCAAGTTCGCTTCGTTGGCTAGCTGGCCAAGCGTAAGCAAATCGTCCGTTTGGTACAAATAAACGCCGTCCTCAAGACTTAAACGTTGTCCATGTCTTACTTTTTCAATAATTTCAGCCATTTGATTGTCGGTATTGCTTGTCACGATTGTCGACATTTCGGCTCCTCCTTTTGCGGGTGTTTTGATTACAGCCTATCACAACAAGTGATCAGGCATGTGAAAAAAAATACTTAATAAGCTGCCATTGGAAAATAAACCGCTGGTTAAAAATAATGCAATAAAACAGCGCCTGTACGGCTTGCATAAAAAAAGCGCGCCGACTCGCGCAAAAACAACCGCTAACCGCGGCTGTGCCATAGGGTTGGGTTCGTGAATCTGATTTCTATTATAAACCTCACATAGGAGAGGGGCAATACGGTTACCATAAAAAAGCGAGTATATTTCCAACTTAGCGAATGTCACTTGAGAGAGAATGAATAGTTCGGTATACTGTTAATAAGACGGTTTAGGAGGAGGTAGTTGCCGTGATTACAATCAGCGATACGGCGATTGAGAAAATACAAGAAATGCTTGCAGCGGAAGAAACGCCGAATTTATTTCTGCGGATTGCGGTGCAAGCGGGGGGATGCAGCGGTTTCTCCTACGGCATGGGTCTGGACAACGAGCAGAATTATAACGATAAAGTTCTTGATATTAAAGGGATGAAAGTCGTTGTCGACGAAGACAGCGCGAAATATTTGTACGGCGTTGAAATCGATTATAAAGAATCAGGCATGGGCGGAGGGTTTACTATTCATAATCCGAACGCCATCGCGACATGCGGCTGCGGATCGTCGTTCCGCACGCGCGAAGAAGCGGGAACGCCAAGCGAATGTTAACTCCCTCTCGTGCACGGGAAATTCCGGGAAACTGCAATATAAACTTTATAAGCAAGCAGACGAATGTCTCGTTAGGAAGAGAGCGCCGCGTTACGCGGCGTTTTTTTTTTGCCTCGTTTAATTCCCTTCCTTTTGCCGCTATCCCCTTCCTTCAGAGTATCACGATTCTTTCAATTAAATCGACGAAAGTCCTGCGTTCTGCCGACAACCGCCCTCTCTTCTAGGCTCTTAGTCTAGTTTTCTATTAAAATAAGGCGCTAGCCTTGGATAAACATACAAGAGGTGCACGTCCCGTTTGAGTATGAATAAGTATACCACCAGAGAGGAGAGACGCATATGCCAGGAAGACAGTTAGCCAATAAATGGCTAAAAACGGAAGCGTTGCTTTCCGATGCAATGGTAGCTGGCCATATTCCTCAGACGAAAAAATTCAATGCGGACAATTTGCGGCACATGTTATCCGTTTACGGAATGGTAGTTATAAAGCCGGTCGTAGGTGGCGGCGGTTACGGCGTGATTAAGGTCAGTAAGAAAGGCGACATGTATTCCTATACGTATCTTTCCCATAAAAGATCGTTTCAAGGTTTTGAAAGGTTGTTCCACTCATTGGCACGGGTGAAGAAAAAACGGGGCTACATCATCCAGCAAGGAATCCATTTGGCGACGATCCAAGGCCGGCCGATCGATTACCGCGTGAAATATGTCAAAACCGAAGGGAGATGGGTGTTTCGCTCGATGTTGGGACGTCTCGCCCGCAAAGGCTTGTTCGTCACCAATTTGTGCAAAGGCGGGACGATGATCCGTTTCGCGCCGGCGGTCCGCCATTCTTTCTCGAAAGCGATGGTCAAACCGAAACGAAACGAGATGCGGATCTTAACGCGAAAATGTACTGAGATTCTGGAAGCGCGTTTTCCGGGGATCGGCGAATTGGGATTCGATTATGGCATTGATCGAAGCGGGAAAGTTTGGATTATCGAAGTTAACACGCGGCCGCAATGATCGGTCGGTCGGTGGGGGCGGGTTGGTCGATAGTTTTCGGTTGTTGTCGGATGATAGATTAATAGAAGTTTTTTATTATTAACGTTCCGGTTATCGATTGTGAATAAGTCTATCCACATTATCCACCCGAATAACAAAGGGATTTCATTACTTGCTCACAAAGTATTCACAGGATTTCCACAGCGAATTGTGGATAACCGGAACGCTTGTTCTGTTAAAGTTGGGCATGTTATGATAGATTCGTAGGAAATATTAGGAAAGGGTGTGAAAATCTATGGCGTTGCTTTCCGACACCATGTTGCTCGAATCTTATTACAAAGCGGTTGAATTGCAACTGGACAAAGAATTCATACAAATTTTATTCAATGAAATTGATCGAAGAAAATTGCCGGTTATTCTTTCGTAACGATTCCCCCTTCATTTCACGTAACAATCGATCCCCATTCTTGAATTTTACAGCGATAATCCCTGTTGCAATTCGCGCAATACAGCACATGCACGCAGTAATGTTCGCGGTCGGTTTCGGCGAGCAAAATTTGGGACATTGCCGCGGCTTGATGCAACGGTTCGTACGGGCTGTACGGGCCGGCGAAATCGTCCAATTTCCCGTAATCGATCGTCTGATGCGTACAGACCGGGCAAGCAACCTCTAACGAAGTGAGACCATTACATAATGGGCACAAATGAAACAAAAGGTATCCTCTCCTTACATTCCGGCATCATGCGATGCGTCGATTGTTAAGGAGTAGGATACCCAATACAGCCGTTTTTACAACGATCGGAGATCTACAACTTCATATTGCTGCTATGGCCCGGGGAAAGCCGGGCGTTCGGATCGATATACACTTTGGCATTGTTAACCGCCGTAGGCGCCTCGCCGAATCCGACGGCAATCAGTTTGAGCTTGCCGGGATACGTCGTAATGTCGCCTGCGGCGAAAATGCCGGGAATATTCGTCGCCATGCGGGAATCGACGACGATCGAGTTGTTCTCGATTTGCAGCCCCCATTCCGCAATCGGTCCGAGAGAAGAGACGAAGCCGAAATTGACAATGACCGCGTCCGCGTCGATTTGCTGCGTTTGCTTCGTTTTCATGTCGGTGAGCGTTACCTTCTCGATCCGGTCGCCGCCGTGCAACGCCGTAATTTCGGCGAATGTGACGACATTCACTTTGGACGCCATCAGCCGTTCCACGCTATGTTCATGCGCCCGGAACTTGTCGCGGCGATGTACGAGCGTAACTTGCTTCGCGATTGGCTCCAGCATGAGGGCCCAATCGACGGCCGAATCGCCGCCGCCGCTGATCAGGACGTTCTGGCCGGAGAACTGCCCCAAATCGTTGACGAAATAGTGCAAATTTTTATTCTCAAACGAAGCGGCTTCGGGCAATTCGAGACGGCGCGGCTCGAAAGCCCCGACTCCTGCCGTAATAATAACCGCCTTCGCTTTATGTACCCCTTTATTGGTCGTAATCTCAAACAAACGCTCGTCCTTTTTTGCAACGTTCAGAACTCTTTCGTCCAAACAGATTTGCGGATCGAAGAGCGCCATTTGCTGTTTCAAATTGTCGACAAGCTCCTGTGCCGTAATTTTCGGAAAGCCGGCTACATCGTAAATGTATTTTTCCGGGTAGAGAGCGGATAATTGACCGCCTAACTGCGGCATATTTTCAATCATTTTGACGGACGCTTGTCGCATGCCGCCGTAAAATGCGGCAAACATTCCGGCGGGTCCGCCGCCGATAATGACGATGTCTACGATATCGTGAGATGTATGTTGTTGCTGATCCACAAAAGCACCTCCGAAGTTCTTATAAAATAGGTTTCTTTCCGCTTGTTCAAAAAGGGAGCTTTTTGAACAACCTCTCTTATTATAAGCTTAGTGGGAAGGGAAAGAAAACCTCATTTGGCGTGCCAATTGTTAATAAATATCAAACTTCAAATGCCGATATGATAAATTGATCATTGATTTTGAAAAAAGACTTGATATTATTTTGAAAAATGATATGATTTCATTTGAATTATAAAAATTAGGTGTCGTAATTTGCGATATTTTGTAACGGTTTATTCATAAATTGTTCACAAAATGTTGATCCTATTTCCAAGATGGAAAACAAAACTTTTGGTTATTATTGTGTAATTTTTCACAAACTTTTATAAAAAAATTAGAGAAAATCACAAATTTTACGAAATGGAAGGGATTGTTGATGAGTAACATACCGAAAATCGTCATCCTCGGAGCCGGATACGGAGGGATACTGACTGCACAGCGGTTGCAAAAAGAACTGAATTATAACGAGGCCGACGTTACGTTGGTCAATAAGCATGATTATCATTATTTTACGACGCATCTTCATATGCCCGCGGCCGGTACGGATAAAATGGAAAACGCCCGCGTTTCGATATCCAAGCTGATTGACGAATTCAAAATCGATTTCGTCAAAGCGACGGTTCAACAAATTCGTCTCCAGGACAAAAAAGTGCTGCTTGAAGACGGCAGCGCGTTGTCTTTCGATTATTTAATCATCGCAATGGGCGGAGAGCCTGAAACGTTCGGAATTCCGGGAATGGCCGAGCATGCGATGAACATTCGGAGCATCAACTCTGTTCGCTTTATCCGTCAACATATCGAGTTTCAATTCGCCCGCTATAAGCGCGATCAATCGCGTACGGAATGCCTGACCTTCGTCGTTGGCGGCGCCGGTTTTACGGGCATCGAGTTCGTCGCGGAGCTCGCGGACCGCATTCCGAAGCTTTGCAAAGAATATGACGTCGACCCTGAGTTGGTGAAAATATATAATATCGAAGCGGCTCCGAGCGCCTTGCCGGGATTCGATCCGGAATTGGTGGAGTACGCCATGGATGTGCTGAAAAAGAAAGGCGTTACGTTCAAAATCGGCACCGCGATTAAAGAATGCACGCCGGATGGCGTCATTGTCGGAGAAAATGAATTTATTAAAGCCGGTACGGTCGTTTGGACGGGCGGAATCCGCGGCAACCATATGATCGAAGAAGCCGGTTTCGAGACGATGCGCGGACGGGTGAAGGTCGATGAATATTTGCGCGCGCCGGGCCATGATAACATCTATATTATTGGAGACAACTCGCTCATGTTCAATCCGGAAGGGCGTCCGTATCCGCCGACAGCGCAAATCGCGATGCAGCAAGGCGTCACATGCGCGCATAACATCGTCGCTTCGATCCGGAATCAGCAGCCGAAAAAATTCGTTTTCAGCAATAAAGGAACGGTTGCTTCCTTAGGGAAAGGCGAAGCGATCGGCGTCGTCGGCAACCGCAAATTTAAAGGATTTATCGCCGCCCAACTGAAAAAAGCGGTGGATATTCGATATTTGTTCATTATCGGAGGCATTCCGTTAGTGCTCAAAAAAGGGAAGTTCTTCTAAATGCGCCACTGCAGCGTACAAGTTAGAGGTCTATTAACCCGTGAGGAACTGGACCGCTACAATGCGTTGATGGAGGTCGGCTCGTTCCTGGAATCGCAAAATCGGTACGATCTCGCCTACACCGTGCAGAGGGAAGTCGATCTGTTGATCATGCCGGCGATTGAAAGGCTGAAAGAAAAAGGACGCGCCCGCGACCGAGCTACGGCAGAGTTCATGCAGTCGATGAGGCAGGAACGGGCAGAAGACGATCAATAAAAGAGTGCAAAAGGGTTGAAGAATCGTATCTTCAACCCTTTTATATATAGCGGCTGGCGGATGCGTCCGATTAGACGGGGCGCATGCGTCAAGTGTCGCTAGACATTATTAAATGGAAAAATAGGCGCTAAATGAATGTAATTCGGCTCCTTGCCACTAGCGTTGCATCGAGAAGTTGATAGCTTCGAAAACCCGCAATGGAGTCTGCTTCATCATTCGCCACCGTTGATGTACTGGCTTTATCGCGCATTTAGAAGGGGATATCTCCTACATTTCGAAGGCGATCGCGCGGACCTACGCTCCTTGTTTGGCGCTAAACGAAACTGGAAATTCTTATTCGACTCAAAATGAAGACGTCCCCATTCTAGCGAAAGTACGCATCGTTATTCATTGGAAATCGGCGATTGCACCGCCTTTTTCCCCTCATTAGCGTGTTTGAGTTTCGTTAGACATTGCAACATGATGATTTACAGGCGATTAGCGTGTTTAAGTTTCGTTAGCCCGCTCGGGCGGATCGTCAGCCGCCGGCGGTATGATGAAGTGGACTCTGATCGCAGGCTTTACCTTTTTACCCCACGGGAATCGCTTGCCAGCACGCTATACAGCTTCGGCTTCCTCGGGCTTGAAGAGCAGCAATACGCTCGATGCACCGCTAATGGCTCCTTGCCCTCATTACATGGAGAAACTGGCGTTAGTTCGCCGTTATCGCCGTTATTGATCGTACGGATGTAACTTAGATGTAGAAATGTCCGCTAGTATGTATCATTCGGTCGACTATGGGAAATTACCTCCGGTTTTTACCTGCTAATCGGCGCAATATATCGCATGCGCCTGCCAAGTGTCCCGAATGTTTACTCCGCCGTCGAAACTTGCCCGCCGGCTCCCCGTTGAAAGTCGCGCAGTTCCCGCCATGTGATCATGCGGATGCCTTCCGCGGCGATCAGCGCCCGGATATCCTCGTCAAGAAACAATCTCGCTTCGATGTCCCGTTTCGGGGCATGCGGCATAATGGAGCGGAGCTCCTCCGTATCGAATCCCGGATGTATAATTATTTCCGAAATGCCGGGCTTCAAGCCGCGCAGTATTTGGACCATTTTGGCTTTCTCGGTGTCGTACGTTTCCGTACCATCGTATTGGAAGGTCAGGCCGAGCAAATCGTCGATGATCATAATCCCTTTCCGCTCGGCGTCTTGAATGCGCTGTTTGGCCACATCAAGCAGCGGCGGCGGCAGATCGGGATGCTCGGCGTATGCGCGCGGAAGCCGGAGCGGAAGGCCGAAACGGAGACATGCGTCGAACACGCTGTCCAAGAAATCGCGCCCTGTCGCCAGACCGTACAAACTTCCCATGTGAATGTCCAAATGGGTCGGATCGACTCCCCAAGCGATTGCGCGCTCGATTTGGCTCGATATTTCTGCCGCTACATCTTCAGCGGATGCGTTTTTTTCGAACGTTTCGCAATCCGGATACATCCACCCTTCTTCCGTACGGAGCGATTCTACGCCGCTGCTGCGGGTTGTCGGTTCCCACTTGTACAGCGGCCATTCGCTTGTAAACGTCAGATGGACGCCGACATCCAATTCGGGATGATCGCGGCTGAAGGAGGCCGCTTCCTTCGCCCAAGGACAGGGAACCATCAAAGTAGCGGACGAGATCGCCCGCTCGAGCAGAAGCCGCTTCGTCGCTTTGTTAAATGCGTGACACATGCCGAAATCGTCGGCGTTTATGAGCAATAACCGCTCATTCTCGCCATAACCCATTTTCACCTGCTGTTTCGTCATACCGTATCGGTCTCCTTTCAAGAGAAACTTGCGCTTGGCGAACAAGCCGCCATGATGACACCGTTTACATGAAAGATGTTCTTTATTTATTTATACGGGGTGTAGCGGCGCTTCTATGCCTGTACGTTCTGTTGCTGCGGTTGTCCGCGTTATAGTAAGCATATGCCGATTTGGCGGCGGCGTCAATCCGCAAACAAAACCGCCGAATCAAGATTCGGCGGCTTGCCTTGGATCTATTTCACATGCAGCATTTGATCGAACTTCTCTTCCGTTAACAAATTCCCGACGTAGAAGGATCCGAACTCGCCAAAACGCGCGCTTACTTCGTCGAACCGCATTTCATAGACGAGTTTCTTGAATTGAAGGGCGTCGTCGGAGAACAGCGTCACGCCCCATTCCCAATCGTCGAGACCGACCGATCCGGTAATGATCTGCTTCACTTTCCCGGCGTAGGAGCGGCCGATCAATCCGTGGCTGCGCATCATTTCGCGGCGCTCGTCCATCGACAGCATGTACCAGTTGTCGGACAGATCGCGTTTTTTGTTCATCGGATAGAAGCAAATATGTTTGCTCTTCGGCAAAATCGGCTTCAGACGTTTGACGACCTCCGGATTTTCCATCGGATCGGAACCGGGCTTGGCCATATAATTGCTTAATTCGACGACGCTGACGTAAGAATAGACGGGGATCGTGTATTGCGCGAACGAAGTTTTGTTGAACTCGTTCTCGAGCTCGTTCAATTCTTCCAACGTTTCCCGCAAATGCATAAAGACGAAATCGGCCTTTTGCCCCACAATCGAATAGATGGCGGTGCTGCCGCGGTTATCCGCTTCGACGCCCGCCCAGTCCCGCATGAACGCTTTCAGCTCCGCAAGCGCCTGGCGCCGCTCCTCCGCACTGCTTTTTTTCCAGGCATGCCAATCGACCGCGCGAAAATCGTGCAACGCATACCAGCCTTCCAAAGTTAGCAACGCTTCGCTCATTCCATTCACTCCTCCATATGCTTGTTTGCATTTGTCTATGAACGATTTCATTATAGACGCTGCCTTCATTGTAGCCAATTCGCGAAACAAGGGCAAATATGGCAGAAGTGTGACGAAAAGTCACGGAATGTTCGTTGCTTCGCCAATTTTTTTTTAGTACACTACATCTTAGGAAATCATTGTATATGCATGATATGGTCTGACAGCAGAAGGAGAGTGTCGTCAAAATGGGTTTTATTCCCGTATTCGTCTTGTTTGTACTATTTTTCGTCATGATGTTCGGTATCGGTTTCATTTTAAATATGTTGATGAAAACGACTTGGTTCCCGTCTTATTTGTTTGTTATCGTCATTTTGCCGATCGTGTTTTTCTCGTTTTGGAAAGAAGGCTCGCTGCTTGACAATTTAGCCGCCTATTCCGTCGTCGACTATTTGACGGCCGTTGGCGGACTTGTGGGCGCTTGGGCCAGCGGCGCCGCCATTCGCAAGCTGCGCCGAGCCGGATTCAAAATGTTCTGACAGCAGCAAATAAGAATGTTATCTTCGCGACAAACAAGAAGGGAGAATTCAGATGAACAAAAAACTGGTTATCGCTTTATTCGCCGCAATATCCATGTTCTCGGCCGCGCCCGCATCGTATGCGGTGGAAATGCATGACGCCTCCGCGCATGCGCCGATGCTGCCGCTTCGTCAAGCTGCCGAATCGATCGGGGCCAAGGTGAAGTGGGACAATCAGCAGAAGCGGGTTACCGTTGAGTACGACAGGCATCAATGGGCCGTTCGTCCGGGCGAAGCGCAGTCGGAAATCGACGGGGATCCGTTCGAATTGAGCGCTGCCGCAAGCTACGACGATAAGGCGGTGCTGCTCGTTCCGGTCGACGATTTCAATAGAGCGCTCGACGTGAAGATCGATTGGAGCGCCAAGGGCGAACCGATCATCCGCCCGACGGATGTGAAGACGAAAGCGAGCCGTTTCGTGAAATTGCTTGAATCGGGGCAAACGGCGCAAGCGCGCAGCATGATGAGCGACGATCTGAAAAAAGCGCTGCCGGAAAGCATGCTGAAAGCGACGTGGCAGCAGCTTGGAGCGATGTTCGGCACATTGACCGCGCTGAAGGAACGCTCGGAGGAAATCACGGCCGTTCACCAGAACGTACGGCTGTTGTACCAGAACGGCCAAGGCATGCATGTTAGCCTGGAACTGCGGTTCGACGCGGACAACAAGCTGAACGATATGTATATCCCGTATTCCATGGCGGCAGATACATATAAATCGCCATCGTATTACAATCCGGCCAAATTTACGGAGCAGGAAGTCGTTGTCGGCACAGGCAAATTGGCGTTGCCGGGAACGCTGACGATCCCGGTCGGCGAGGGGCCGTTCCCGGCCGTCGTGCTCGTGCAAGGATCGGGGCCTAATGACCGGGACGAATCGATGGGCGGCAGCAAAATGTTCCGCGACTTGGCGGGCGGCTTGGCGAATCACGGAATCGCCGTGCTGCGTTACGAGAAACGCACGCGCGAGCATCCGTTCAAATCGCAGCATCCGAAATTTTCGGTGCGGGACGAAACGATCGACGATGCAATTGCGGCGATTCAAGTGTTGAAAACGAAAAAGCAAATCGATCCGAAGCGGCTTTTTGTGTTGGGACATAGCCAAGGCGGCATGCTGGTGCCGAGAATGATCGAGCAGGACCAAGACAAGGCCATTGCGGGCGCGATGATTATGGCCGGCCCGGCCGGTTCGATCGAAGATGTGATGGCGGTGCAATTTAAAGGCATGGTCGACCGGGCGAAACAAGCCGGGGCGCCCCAAGAGACGATTGCTCAACTGGAAGCGCAAGCGAAGCAATGGGACGGAGTGCTGGCGCTATTGAATAATCCGGCTTATTCCGCGGCAAATCTTCCACCGTCGTTCCCGATGCCGAACGCATACTGGTGGTTCGATTTCCGCAATTACAAAGGCGGCGAAATCGCCAAATCTCAAAGCGTACCGTTATTCATCGCCCAAGGCGACAATGACGTGCAGGTCGACAAAACCCACTTGGACGGCTGGAAATCGGCTCTGGCGGAACGAAAGAACGTGACGTATAAGCTTTATCAGAAATTGAACCATTTCTTCACGCCGTACGACAAACCGTCGACCGGCGAAGAATATGGCATTCCCGCCAATGTGCCCGAGACAGTCATCGAGGACTTGGCGAAATGGGTGAAAGAAACAAAATAGGGCAACAATGAAAAGACCACAAATTTCTTCATATAAATAGGGGGTCAACAGAGATGGCTCGTTTAGAAAATAAAGTAGCGATCGTAACAGGCGCAGGCAGCGGGATGGGAAGAGAAGAAGCGCTGCTGTTCGCGAGGGAAGGTGCCAAAGTCGTAGCCACCGACATCCGGGAGGAGACTGTTCGCGAAGTTGTCGCCCTCATTCAAGAAAACGGCGGCGAAGCGGCCGGCTTCTCCCATAACGTCGCTTCGGAAGATCAATGGGCTCAGATTGTGAAAGAGACGATCGCAAAATACGGCAAGGTGGATATTCTCGTTAACAACGCCGGCGTTTCCGGCGATGCGACGCGGATGCATGAAATTACGCTGGAAACGTGGAATAAAATTATGGACATCAATTTGACGGGCACGTTCCTCGGCATGAAATACGTCATTCCTCACATGCTGGCAAATAAGGGCGGGTCCATCGTGAACATTTCTTCGATCGCCGGTTTGACGGGCGGCAGCGGAGCGGGACCCTATACGGCATCCAAAGGAGCGGTGCGTCTGTTAACTAAAGCGGCGGCGGTCGACTATGCGAAAGACAACATTCGCGTCAATTCGGTTCATCCGGGATATATCGAAACGCCAATGACGACCGGATTGTTCGCGGATGAGCGGATGATGCAATGGTTCCTGTCCCAAACACCGTTGCCGCGTCTCGGCAAAGCGATCGATGTGGCGGAAGGCGTGCTGTTCCTGGCATCCGACGCCTCCTCGTTCATCACAGGCATTGAACTGCCGGTCGATGGCGGTTATTCGGCACAATAATAGGCTTCATGAACGAAATCCCGTTCTTCGCATAGGAGAACGGGATTTCGCCGTTTGGCCGCCATGGTCTAAAGCTGTTCCTGACAGGACTATCGCTTCAAAGGAACTTTGATCGCTTTCTTGTATAAGGGGTATAGCCATTTGACGCCGCTCGGCGTCAGCGTATCGGCCAGCAGATGGGACAAATAGCCGGCTGCCGCAACGGTTGCGATCCCTTCGATTTGCAAGTCGCGCTCCATGCCTGATCCGATCGCCGTCCATAGGATAACAGCCCATACGGTATGGGTCATGCCTCTATGCTTCAGCCATGGCGCGCAAGCGATAAACAAGCCTAAACCGATCAGCCAGCTTGCAGAGGCGATCCATCCCGCCGCTATCAATCCGGCGCCGATCAGGCTGATCAGCGCATTGCGAATGACGCCGGCTTTCGCGACGCAGCCGAGCAGGAACAGGACGACCGTGACGGTTGCGAATGCCCTGTCTATCGATTGATGTACGAAATACATATAAATGACGCCCGCGAAAGAGAGGACGCCGGACCAAAGGATAAGTTCATGAAGCATCTTCGATAATTTGCCGAGCTTGCTGCTAAGCATGCTCGGTCCGTCCAGATCCGCGCTCAAAGCCGAGAAGGCCGCGATCGATATGTACAAGACGGCATGATTGAAGCTGAACGGGTAGTAGGCGGCGGCCGCCAAGCCGATGGTTGCGCCGATTGCGAGATGTGTTGTTCCTTTCATGCTTCCTCCTATGACTGAAGATGTCGGTAGATCGCGAACACATGACAAACATATGTTTGCTTATCCATTATACACGCCAGCTCTTGTCCATACAACCTTGGATAAAAATGAAAAAACTATTGACTATTAAATTTATATCCGATAGGATTACTAGTAATTATATTTTTGTGTTACAAGTGATGACTGAAGGGGTGTATAGTGGATGCACAAATGGAAACAGAACAAATGGATCATCTTGGTGCTGGCGGTTATGTTGATCGCTACAGCATGCTCGAACGGCGGAGGCGGGGAAGCTGCGCCGACTGCTTCCGAAGGAGAAACTCCGGCGGTTAATGAAAAGGTAGAGAACTTGCCGGACAAAATAGCGCAAAAAGATAAGGTGAAAATTATGGTGGTCCGCAAAATCGGCGGGGACGACCATACGGCGCAATTTTTGGCCGGGGCAAAGCAAGAGGGCGAATCGCTCGGCTTCACCGTAGATTCGTTCTCGGCTAACGGCGACACGGCCAAATTCCATGACGCCATCGCGCAAGCGCTGGAGAAAGACTATGACGGCTTCATCATTTCGCATGGCGACGATGCGGCTACGGTGGAAGATGTCAAGAAAATAACCGGAAAAGGCATTCCGGTCGTTACATTCGACTCGACGCCGGATTTGGAGCAGATCGAAGGCGTGACTCTCACGTCCCAGGACGACGAGGCTCTGGCGAAATTCGCTTTGGATCAATTGATTCAAGAACAAGGAAATGATGCGAAGATCGTCTATTTATGGGTCGACGGCTTCCCGCCGATGGTCAGACGCAATCACGTCTATCAAGAGACGCTGCAGCAAAACCCCGGCATCAAGGAAGTTGAAAGATTCGGCATCGCCTCGGCCGACACTTCGGTGCAAACGCAAAATGCGGTAGCGGCCATGCTGACCAAGCATCCGAAAGGCGAGATCGACGCGATCTTCGCGGCTTGGGACGCATTTGCGATCGGCGCTACCCGCGCGATCAAGGAAGCGGGCCGAGATGAAATCAAAATTTACGGCATCGACGTGTCCAATGCGGATCTGCAAGCGATGCAGGAAGAAGGCAGCCCGTGGGCGGCGACAGCCGCGGTCGATCCGAAAATGATCGGAGCGGTGAATGTAAGAATTCTCGCCGGCAAAATTGCCGGCGAAGAAACGCCGCAAAAATATGACCTGGAAGCCGCTCTTATTACACAGGATAAATTGAAACAGGCAAGCGAAGCTGTAAACATGGTTAACTTGGCCGACATTATCCCGGGTTGGGGCACTACGGACGCTTTCGAGACGGATTGGATGAAAGCTTTGAAGGAAGCGAACAAAAAGTAATAGAAAATATGTTATCGCCAAGCGCTCTTATGCATGTAAGAGCGCTTGCTAATGGTTATTTCCCGTTGGAGGTGAGAAGTGGATGAAACAATCGGAGCAAATCGAACTGGAGATGAATCATATATCCATTGCTTTTCCCGGCGTTCAGGCGCTGGCTGGCGTCGACTTCCGGACGGCGACCGGAAGTTCCCATGCGCTGATCGGCGCGAACGGCGCGGGCAAATCGACGTTGATGAAAGTGCTCTCCGGCGCGTACGGCCATTATACGGGCGAAATACGAATCGGCGGACGGGAAGTGAATATCCGCTCGCCTAAAGATGCGAAAGATTTGGGTATTCAAATCGTCTATCAGGAAGTCGATACGGCGTTGATCCCGTACTTGACGGTCGGCGAGAACATTATGCTGGACGACATGGTTGCGGGCATGGGGAAGAAGCAGTTGATCCGTTGGCGCGGGCTGCATCGCAGCGCGCAGGATATATTGAACAAAATTAATGTGCGGGTTTCTTCGAAAACAACGGTTAGCGAGCTGTCGTTGGCCGAAAAGCAAATGGTGCTAATCGCCCGGGCGATCTCCAAATCTTGCAGGTTTCTTATTTTGGACGAGCCAACGGCGCCGCTCAGCCGTTCGGAAACCGATCAATTGTTCCGCATCGTCCGCGAACTGAAGCGGGACAATGTCGGCGTTATTTTCATCTCCCACCGGCTTCCGGAATTATACGAAATATGCGACGAAATTACCGTCATGCGCGACGGGAAATTCGTCGCCAAAGCGAATATGGCCGATATCGCGCAGCATGAGGTCGTCGAGCATATGCTCGGACGCAAGCTGGAACAGCAGTTTCCGAGGGAAGAGCGCGTCATCGGGGAGATCGGTTTTGAAGCGCGCCGATTTACCGATCCCGGCAAAATCGATCATATCGATTTGTATGTTCGCAAAGGGGAAATCGTCGGCTTGGCCGGGCTCGTCGGAGCCGGCAAGACGGAGCTATGCAAAGCGTTGTTCGGAGCGTCCGAATCCGCTTCCGGGGAGCGCCTTCTGCACGGCGCCGACATTCGCGTGAGAACGCCGTACGATGCGGTGAGGCAAGGGATCGCCCTCGTTCCGGAGGAGCGGAGAAAAGAAGGGGTTCTCGTCGGCGAATCGGTCGTTGCGAACTTGACGGCGGCGAGCCTTGCGCAGTTTTGCACATGGGGACAGATCGTCAGCGGCAAGCGGGAAAGGACGGCGGCGGCCCAAATGATCGGCGACTTGGGAATTAAAACGCCGCATGGGCAGACCGTCGTGCGCAACTTGTCGGGCGGCAATCAGCAAAAAGTGGCTATCGGCAAATGGTTGATTGCGGATGCCGAAGTCTACATTTTTGACGAACCGACGAAAGGCGTCGACGTGGGGGCGAAAAAAGATATATTTACGCTTATCGCCGAGCTCGCCAAACGCGGGAAGTGCGTTATTTATGCGACATGCGAGCTGTCCGAGCTGATGGGCATCACCGATCGAACCTATGTGCTGTACGACGGCAAAATTGTAAAAGAGCTGGAAACGAAAAATACGAACGAAGAAGAATTGCTGTTCTATTCGACAGGAGGCATGCCGGCATGAATTCGCCAAAGCCCGTCCGAACGAAATCCGGATCGATGAACGCTTCATTTCATCTTATCGGGTTTCTATACAAATACGGAACGATCCTCACTATCTTGCTGCTCATTGCCGTGTTCGGCGCAATGTCCAGCAGCTTTTTGCAACCGACCAACATTATTAACATATTGCGCTCTATTTCGATTGTAACGATTATCGCAACCGGAATTACGATATCGTTAACCGTCGGCGGATTCGATCTTTCCGTCGGATCGACGGCCTCGATCGCCAACGCGTTCGTCATCTCGATGTTCGTGTGGCATGGGCTGAACGTCCCGGCCGGCATCGTCTTGACGCTGCTCGTCTGCCTTGCCGTGGGCGTTGTTAACTCCTTTTTCATCGTCAAATTCAAAATTCAAGATATGCTGATTACGCTCGCCATGATGTTCGTCTTTCAAGGGATCGCTTTGACGTATACCCGCGGGGCGACGATATCGCAAAATATGATTATGCCTGACGGCAATTTCGCAACAGGGCAAATTCCGGCTTTATTCGGCAAAATCGGCCAGGTGCCGTGGATTATTGTCATTATGCTGACAATCGTCGTTCTCGTGCATCTGTTCCTGACCTATACGAAACACGGACGCTTCATGTATGTTATCGGCGGCAATATGGAGGCGGCGAAGCTGTCGGGAATTCCCGTCAATCGCTACCGCGTGCTCGCTTATTTGCTGTCGGCTCTATTCGCCGCGATCGGCGGCATTATACTCGGCGCGCGCGTCATGACCGCGGAAGTGAATGCCGGAGCGCCTTACTTGATGGACGCCGTGGCGGCCGCATTTATCGGATTTTCCGTTCTCGGGGCGGGGAAGCCGAATGCGATCGGAACGTTCGTCGGCGCCGTGTTGATCGGTATTCTGCAGAATGGGCTCGTCATGTTGTCCGTCCCTTACTATGCGATGGATATTGTGAAGGGCGCCGTTCTTGCTTTTGCTTTGGCGATCACCTATTATAGGAGAAATTAGTGGAAACGAGAGGGGAAAAATGGGGCATGAGCGACTTTCAAGCTTACTTTACGATGAAAGAACCGGATGCGATCGAGTATGCGCGGACAAAATTGGATTTTTTCGCGGAAGGCGCCAAGCTGACATGCGAGGAAATCGGCGACGGCAATTTGAACTATGTGTTCCGAATTGTCGACGAAAACACGGGGAAATCCGTTATTATTAAACAGGCCGGACCTGTCGCGAGAATTTCCGACGAATTCAAAGTATCGACGGATCGCAACCGGATCGAGAGCGAAATTTTGCAAATGCAATATAAACTGGCTCCCGGCTTGGTGCCGCAAGTGTATAAGTACGATGTCGTAATGAACTGCTGCGCGATGGAGGATTTGTCCGATCACGAAATTATGCGAAAAGCGCTGATGGAATATAAGCAATTTCCGCTGTTTGCCGACCATATTACGACATTTCTGGTCAATACGCTGCTTTTGACCAGCGATGTCGTGCTGCATCATAAAGAAAAGAAAGAACTCGTTAAACGTTTCGTCAATCCGGATTTATGCGAAATCACCGAAGATCTGGTATATACCGAGCCGTTCTACGATTGTCCGCGCAACGATATTTTCCCGGCTACGCGCGCGTTCGCGAAGCGGCATTTATGGGAGGACGAGGCGCTGCAATTGGAAACGGCGAAGCTGAAATTCGAATTTATGAGCAATGCCCAATCGCTGCTGCACGGCGATCTTCATACAGGCTCGATCTTCATTAAGCCCGACTCGACGAAAATGATCGATCCCGAGTTTGCTTTCTACGGTCCGGCCGGCTACGATGTCGGCAATGTAATTGCCAATCTCGTCTTCGCCTATCTGTACGCGGATGCGACGTTGGAAGAAGGCGAGCGGCGCGACGTTCATATGGAATGGCTGCTTGCGACGATTGAAGACATCGTGGATACGTTCCAGGAGAAATTCGCGCAAGCCTGGCAAGAGCATGCAACCGAACGGACAGCGGGCTACAAAGGCTTCCGGGAATATTATTTGGGTGCGATTTTGCGTGACACGGCAGCCGCCGCCGGTTTGGAGCTATGCCGCAGAACGCTCGGCATCGCGCATGTCAAGGATATCGTCTCTATCGCCGATTCGACAGCCAGAGAAAAGGCGGAGAGAGCTTGTCTCATTCTCGGCAAGAAATTTATTATGGAGCGCGGGCATTATACAACCGGCGCCGATTATGTGAGAGCAATACGGAACGAAATCCGATATTGAATCCCATAGATCCATTGGGTACAATAGTTTTATCTCGTATCATCGTAGGCTTCCATACCGGCTTTATATCGTGGTCATCGCAATAGTCGGACAAGGCGTTTTCCTGCATCTATCGTCTCACGAAACGAAGTGTATGTTTCCGAAGCGGGATATCGACGAGATTCGATTTCGATTACATGTTAAGGAGGATGAGCGTAAATGTCAGAAGAACGTTTTAATCGTCTGGAAGGGATGATGACGCAACTGATCGGTATGGTAGGCAATGTATTAAATGAACAGCAATCGATGAAGAGCGATATCGCAACGTTGAAGAGCGATGTTGGAACGCTAAAAGGCGATGTTGCCACGTTGAAGAGCGACGTTGGAACGCTAAAGAGCGATGTTGCCACGTTGAAGAGCGACGTGAGCGCGTTAAAAGAGGAGATGAGCGTCGTGAATCAGCGGCTGGATCGCATAGAGAAGCAAAACGCCTCTTTTCACGATACGATCACTTATCTAATGGATAAATCGAATAAACACGACCATGATATTCATGTTTTGCAACAAAGGCTGATTAGACAAGTGTGACCCTGTAGATGGACCGGGAAGCGGATTCGTAATATCCGCAACTCCCGGTCCGTTTTTATTCGGTCGCGCATAAAGCCGCATCATCGATAGCAATCCAATCATCGGTAAGATTCGCGATTGACGAATACGGCATCGTATGATGTAATAGACTGTAACTGGTAATGACGACCTGATGAGTTGAGAAGGATCGATCGATGAAAATATGCGAAACGAGGTGGCAAACAGCGTTGAACTCAATCGGCAAGAACGGCAACGAAATATCGAAGCAAGCCCCGGTTCCTTTGTACTATCAATTAAAGGAGATTTTGAAACGGGCGATCGAACGGCAGGAATGGCGGCCAGGCGATCTGATTCCGTCGGAGCGGGAACTGATGGAACGCTACGATATTAGCCGTCCGACCGTAAGACAGGCGGTCGCGGAGCTTGTAAACGAAGGGCTGCTGCGCAAAGAGCACGGCAGAGGGACGTTCGTGGCCAGTCCGAAAATTACGGGACGGTTTCTAGAAACGTTGGGGAGCTTTCAACATGAAATGGAACTGCAAGGGCTGCCGTTCGCAACCGTCGTCGTACAACAGAAGATCGTGCCTGCCGATCAAGCGCCGCAAGAAATTTTCGCGAATCGATACGAATCGTACCTATTGCTGGAGCGGCTGCGCGTTGTGAAGAACGAGCCGTACGTTGTCGCAACGACTTACGTTCCGCTGGCGCTCGCGCCGGGCATTGAGGGCGAAGATTTCGAGCAAGTATCGTTATATCGGCTTATGGAGGACAGATATCATTACCGAATCGGTTATGCTCGCCGAACGATCGAATCCGAGCATGCAACCCCGGAACTGGCTGCGATGCTTCGGATCAAACACCGGGACGCGATTCAGAAAATCAGCACCGTCGGCTATTTGGATTCGGATATGCCGTTCGAATATACGATCGGACGATATCGGGGAGATGTCAGCAATTTCACGGTTACCGTTCCTTACCGGCGGCCTTAACAATGAAATCGGAGGAGGATGGATGCGGGATGTCGACCAAATATATATTGGCTCATGACATCGGCACGACAGGCAACAAAGCGACATTGTACACAAGCGGCGGGGAAAAGATCGGGAGCGCCTTCTACGGATATGAAACGCATTATCCGCAAGTCGGCTGGGCCGAGCAAAATCCCGACGATTGGTGGGAGGCGGTATGCGTCTCCACCCGCAAGCTGCTGCAAACGACGCAAACGGGACAAGACCATATCGGCTGCGTCTCGTTCAGCGGGCAAATGATGGGCTGTTTGTTGGTGGATAAGCGGGGCGTGCCGCTTGAACGCTCGATCATTTGGGCGGATATGCGGGCCGAGGCGGAAGCGGACTGGATGCTGAACCGGCTTGGGATGGAATATGCGTATCGGATGACAGGGCATCGCATCAGTTCTTCCTACCCCGGGCCGAAACTGCTATGGATCAAGCGGCGTCGTCCGGACATTTACGGGCAAGCGGCGAAAATGCTTCAAGCGAAAGATTATTTGGCATACAAAATGACGGGGGCATTCGCGACCGATTATTCCGACGCTTCCGCGACCAATCTATTCGATTTGTCCGCGAAGCGCTGGTCGGAGCGCATCATCGAAGCATGCGGTTTCGATATGAATCTATTGCCCGCCCCTTATCCGTCAGCGACCGTCATTGGCGAAGTGACGGCGGAAGCCGCCGCCGCAACCGGCTTGAAACAAGGAACGAGCGTCGTCATCGGGGGCGGAGACGGATGCTGCGCCGCCGCCGGCGCGGGTGTCATGAACGAAGGAGAGTCTTTCAATTGCATCGGCACGTCTTCGTGGATTTCGATTGCGACGAACGAACCTCTTTTCGATCCTGCCATGAGAACCTTTACGTTCGTTCATTTGGACCCGGCCCAATATGTGCCTACCGGAACGATGCAATGCGGAGGCGCTTCGCTGCAATGGCTGAAAAACCGCTTTTACGCGGCGGAGTCTGCAAGCGCTTCAAACGTTTATGACCTGTTGAATGCGGAAGCGGCCGCTTCTCCCGCCGGCGCGAATCGGCTGCTGTATCTCCCCTATTTGCTGGGGGAGAGGGCTCCGCGCTGGAATCCCGATGCGCGGGGAGCCTTTATCGGCCTGCATATGAAGCATGACCGGGGCGATTTGGCGAGGGCGGTGATGGAAGGAGTAGGCTATAACCTGAAAATCGTGCTCGATACGTTCCGCGGACAAGGCGTATCGATCGATCGGATGCGGGTATTGGGTGGCGGTGCGAAAAGCCCGTTATGGCGCCAAATTCTCGCAGACATTTACGATACGGAAATATCGGTTCCCGCCGATCTGGAAGAAGCTACTTCGATGGGAGCGGCGATGGCCGGCGCGGTCGGAGCCGGCTTGATTCCGTCCTTCTCCGCGGCGAAACGATGGATCAAGGAAGTATCGACGCATCAACCGGCGCGGGAATATCGGCAAATCTATGACGAGATGTTCGACATATTCGAACAAAGTTATCGCCAATTGCTGCCTATCTATCAATCTTTGAAACAAGTAAACGGAAAAACGGAGGGGTAATATGGAACTTTATCTCGATACGGGAAATTTGGAGCATATACGATCGGGCATGGAGTTGGGCTTTTTGGATGGAATTACGACGAATCCGAGCATTTTGGCGAAAGAAAAAAAGGCGCCGATGGAATTGCTGAAGGAAATCGACCGAATCGTTCCCGGGAAAGTATGGTACCAGGTGACGGGACGGACGGCGGCGGATATGATTCGGGAGGCGCGGGAAGCGGCGAGCCTATGCAAACGTCCGGTCATCAAATTTCCGATGAGCATGGACAGCTTGCAGGCGCTGCATGCCATTTCCAAGGACGGAATCGAAACGAATATGACGCTTGTCTACACACCGGGGCAGGCCGTTCTGGCGGCGAAGGCGGGGGCGGTTTATATCAGTCCGTATCTGGGCCGGATCGACGATGTCGGCGCATCGGGCCTCGCCTTTGTTCGAGAAGTTCGGGAAATGTACCGGACGCTCGGATTTGAGACGAAAATTATCGCCGCCAGCATTCGCGGCACGCAGCATGTCGTCGACGCCGCCAAGCTCGGGGTGGACGCGATGACGATGTCGTACGAGGTGTTCCGGGATTTGGCGGTACATCCGTTAACGGAAAAAGGAAGCAGGCAATTCGCGGACGATTGGGAAGCCTTGCTTGGCGAATCCGGCACTATTTGAATTTCCAAAATTAAGCTATAATAAAATGGTTCTATTCTATCATTCTAGTATTTGACGGAAAGGAAGTTATCAATCGTGCCAAGATTTGCATCTATCGTTAGATTCCATCCGCGCGCCTATTGGATCGTTGCTGCCTCGATGCTGGCTTTGCTCGCGGGTTATGCCATGCATCCCGCCGGTGTCCATGCCTCGTCCGAAGAGAGCCGGACAGGCCATTCCATTGAACAAGTCGTCGAGAAATGGCGGCAATACCGCCCTGCCTACGCCGGCAATCCTTATGCGGAACAGCCCGGCTTGTATCCCCCGTATCGAACGGGCAAGCTGGACTCTGATTATTTGCAGGACGGGATTCATACCATCAACTTTATGCGTTTCTTGGCGGGGATGCCGGAAAACGCGATGTTGGACGAAGCGCTGAACGATCAAGCCATGCAATCCGTCATTCGAAACGCCGTCGCCGATCTGAAATCCGCCGGGCAATCGATGCCCGATTTGCCCGCAGCGCTCGGTCAACAAGCCGGATCGGGCAATATCGGATATTTGACATTTAATGTCACCAATCCGATGTTGGGATTGCCGTCTTTGCAAGAAGCGGTGAGCGGAACGATAAGAGATACCTCTTCCCTTGAGCGGCTCTCCGGCAAACGGAATACGTTTCTGGCGCCTGAGAGAACGCGGTTCGGCTTTGGCTTTGCATTTACGCCTTCGCTTCACTACCGGAGCATCGCGTTCAACACCCCTGCCGATTCGGGCGCGGCCGATTACGATTATATCGCCTGGCCGGGAGCCGGAGCGTTTCCGCTGAGCGAAATGTCGGAATACGACGGTTGGACCGTGCGCCTGAATCCGAATAAGTATGGGAATTTATCCGCAAGCCAAGTGAAAGTAACGTTGCAGCGGATCAACGACAACAAGACATGGTCCTTCAGCGCCGCGGATCAAGGAAAGCAGGGGGACCGGGCTTCCAAATTTTTTGCCGTCGATTCCGCCTCCGGCAGCATCACATTTCGTCCGGACCAGTTGATGTTTCTTAACGATTACGATGTGTACAAGGTACATATTTCCGGCATTCGGGACAATGGAGGAAGCGAGAAGACGATTTCCTACGAAGTCCGTTTCTTCGATCTTCCGCCGGACGGAATGACCAAAGAGTATATCGCGGATTGGAAGTCTCGCTCCGGAAAGCCTGCCGGATCCGACCGCAAAGTGCGTTTCGCGAACAAAGAGTTTGAAGCCGCAATAAGGCTCATGCTGAATAAGCCGGAAGACGACGTAACGGAAGCCGAAATGGCCAGAATCCGCTTCCTGGAGCTGATGGACGATCCGGGGAAAGATGCCGCTCTGCTGGCGAAACTGACCCATTTGCGAACGTTGTTCCTGTTCGATGATTTGTCGGACTACAGCTTTCTAAAACAAACGAAATATTTGCAAAGGGTGGAGTATCAATCGTGGACGAGCGAAAAATCCGGATTGATAGACGCCGTCGAAACGACGCCGTTACCCTACATGGACAATTTCCAAATCTACACTCCGGTTCGAATCGGCTCGATCGACAAGCTTATCTCCCATATTCCCAATGTCCGCACGCTTACATTGGAGAGCGGAGATATCGACAGCTTGCAGCCGCTCCTTCCGCTGCATCGGCAGTTGAAACGGCTTACGGTCAACGGCGAGAATTTAACCGATATCTCGGCGCTCGACCGCTTTCAATTGCAGGAATTGCGTCTGGAGTCGGCCAAAATGAAAGACGTTTCCGCTCATATCGCCAAGCAGAAACGTTTGAACGTTCTGCGCGTCAGTTACTCGGGAATCAATGATCTGTCGTTTGCGTCCTCCTTGCCGGGATTAATGTCGCTGGACATTTCGGGCAACCGGATAAGCGATTTGTCGCCATTGGCCGCTCTGCCGAATTTAGCCGAATTGTATGCGGTCCAAAACCGGATTAAAGACATATCCGTATTAAAGCAATTGAAACATTTAAACACGGTTAACGTTTCTTACAACGGGATGGACGCCGGAGCAAGCAAAGCCGCAGCGGATATTGCTGTGGAATTGAGAGAACGGGGCGTTTACTTCGAAGACCAGCCGCAATCTTGACGGCTGGCCCCAATAAGAGAAAACACGCAAGACGGTGTTCCGTTGCCGCTCTGCGTGTTTTCTCTTATCTATGCGCTTGTTTACACCAGTTCGGCCGCGCGCGCGTTGCTCTCGACCTGTTCTACATTTTTGCAGCCCGGTATGACGCAAGTGACGGCATCGTTGCGCAGACACCATGCAAGCGCCCACTCCGCCATCGGGACGCCCGGCGGAACCTCGTTCCGCCGGATTTCCTCCGCTTGCTCGAGCTTCCGCTTCACTTCCGCGGGATCGTGATTTTGCCGCACGTCGTTGGCGGCGAATGTCGCCCCCGGCTTGTACTTGCCGCTCAAATATCCGCTGGCCAGCGGCACCCGGGCCAACACGCCGAGATTTTGCTCCCGGCACGAGGGGAATACCCGCTCTTCCGGTTCCCGTTCCAGCCGGTTGTACACCAACTGTATGGCGCCGGCGCCAACGCGGGCCGCCGATTCGGTCTGATGCATGCTGTTGCTCTTATTCAGCGACAGTCCTAGATGGCGCACTTTCCCCGCTTGCACCTGCTTGTCCAAGGCCGTCCATAGATCGTCGTTATCAAACGCTTTGTCGTCGCCGGAGTGGAATTGGTACAAGTCGATATAATCCGTCTGCAGCGCCCGCAGCGAATCGTCCAATTGGCGAAGCACTTCCTGCGCCCCGTATTGCGGGGTACGGTTCAGGTGGGAATGGAACTTGTGCCCGAATTTGGTGGCGATAATCCAATCTTCGCGCCGGTCTTTGCGCACGAATTCGCCGATTAACGATTCCGACAAATGATCGCCGTAGCATTCCGCAGTGTCGATCAAGTTGATGCCCAATTCCTTCGCTCTGCCCAATATTTCGTCCGCTTCCCGCTGCGTATAGTCGCGGCCCCATTCTCCGCCGAACTGCCACGTTCCGATGCCGATTACGGATACGTTCAGATCCGTCTTGCCGAGTTTGCGGTATTTCATATGCGATGCACACCTTTCCTCGTTTTTACGTCTATGTTTTGGATACTTCTATCATATATAAAAAACGGCGCTGGCGCCAATAACGAATCCCCGGGGCGATACGGATGTATAAGCTCCGGGGATTATGTTATTCCTCGACCCGAACGTATTCGCGCTCGCCGGTCTTTGGATGGTAGTATACTTGATATTTTTGTCCGTCTTTCGGATCGAAAAATATTTCCTTGGTTTTGACGAAATCGCCGCCGTACAACGATTGCTTCGGATCGCGGCCATTGCTCCGGTACCTTTTATCGAAATAGCGCCAACTGATCCATAGGATAAGCAGGAAGCCCGCGACTTGCAGAACGATCCACGCGATTCCCCAAATCACGTCAGCGGCCTCGCTTGCACAGCCGTTCCGTAGGCGACGATCTCGCTCATGTTGCTGCCGATATCGCCGCTGTCGAAGCGCATCATAACAACTGCGTTGGCTCCCATCGCATGCGCGTTTTGAATCATCCGGTCGATCGCTTGCCGGCGGGCGTCTTCGATCATTTGCGTATATTGCGTCACTTCGCCGCCAACGAGCCCTTTCAGCGACGCCATAATATCTCCGCCGAGCCCCCGCGCCCGCACAACGACGCCGAACGCCGTTCCGTACACTTCCGTGATTTCGTAATTTTTAATGTTTTCCGTTGTCGTAATTAGCATGATCCTGTTCGCTCCTTTTTACATGAAATGATCGCTTGCCTTATATTACGGTTTCAAGTGACTTTCATCATTATTCATTTACGATCGGACGTATCCGGCTGCGGCGGCGCATTATCCCGCTTGCCTGCGCTTCCGCCGATTCTTCCCGCCCGCGAAGCGGCCTCGCGCAGCAGAAATTCGATATGGCCGTTTACGCTGCGGAATTCGTCCGCGGCCCAGCGCTCCAGCGCCTCGTACAGTTTCGGATCGATTCGCAGCGGGAAATTTTTTTTGGCTGGCATTGCGGTTACCCTTGGCCTTTGTTAGTAAAGGCTGCCCGTATTGATTACAGGCGAAGCGCCGCGATCCGACACAATGGCCACCATCAAATTGTTAATCATTGCCGCTTTGCGTTCCTCGTCCAGTTCAACCCCGCCTTCGGCCTGCAGTTGGGCGATCGCGAGCGCAACCATGCTGACGGCGCCTTCGACGATTTTTTGCCGGGCGGACACGATGGCCATCGCCTGTTGGCGCTGCAGCATCGCGCCGGCGATTTCCGTCGAATAGGCCAGATGCGTCAACCGCGCCTCGATCACTTCCACGCCGGCGACGGCAAGCCGCGCTTGCAGTTCCTGGCTTAATTCAAGCGCTACTTCCTCGGCGTTGCCGCGCAAGGAGTAACCGCCGTCTTCGAATGTATCGTACGGGTATTTGCTGGCTACATGGCGCAAGCCCGTCTCGCTTTGGATTTCGACGAATTGTTCGTAATTGTCGACATCGAAGGTGGCTTTGGCCGTATCGACGACCTTGAATACGATCACCGCGGCGATTTCGATCGGATTGCCTTCGATATCGTTCACCTTCAGTTTCGCGCTGTTAAAGTTGCGGACGCGCAGCGATACCTTGCGGTAGGTGGAGAAAGGAACGGTAATCCAGAATCCGCTCTCGCGAATCGTCCCCATATACCGGCCGAAGAACGTGACGACCGCGGCCTGATTCGGCTGGACGACGACCGGCGCCGTGAAAGAGGCGGCTCCGATCAATGCAATGACGATTCCGACTAACTCCAGTTGCGTCATCAAGAGAAGATACGCTCCCAATACTACGCAAGCAAGCGTAAACAAAGCCGCCAAAAATCCATTCACCCGAAAAGCTTTTTTCTCTTTCATCGTACATGCTCCTTTACTGTTCATTATGATATATATTATATTGATACTCATTTGATATTCATATGATATCACTTTTACATAAAAATGTAAAATGTAAATAAATCCAATTCCGCCAATTTCCTTTGCTAACCCCCTTCATTCTAGTATGTTCGACATCCCTTTTATGATAGAATAGGATAGATACGGATTCGTGAACGACAATGAGGTGACACGGACGATGCGCATTACGAATTTGCTGCATTTTACTGAGAATCACAGATACTGTACATACCGGGATTTTTCGTTGAGCGCGCTCGATTACAAAATGCTCAACTTCATATATCAACCGCTTGTAGGAGCCTTTGCGATCGGCTTCTATCAACTGCTCTATCAGCATGTGCCCGGCGAACGCGTCGGATATTCCCGCATGGAGCAGCAGCGCCGTTTGTTTCTGACGCTGGGGGTCGACCCGAGCGAGAAGGGACGGAAATATTTGATCGAGCAAGCGTCGAAGCTGGAAGCGGTCGGCTTGCTGCAGACGTCCCGCATTTACGTTCCCGAAACGGACGATGCGATCTACGAGTATGAGCTGCATGCCCCGCTTTCGCCGAACGAATTTTTCAAGACACAGCATTTGACGCTTCTCCTGCGCGACAAAGTCGGCAAGTTTTCCGTACTCGCGCTGCGGGAGCAATTTTGCGCGGAAGAGCCCGAGGAATTGACGCATATCGCCTTGCATAAGGAAGATTTATCGATTCCGTTCTACGAATTGTTTACGCTCAACACGCATGTGATCGATTATGAGTTGGAGCAAGCGCTCACGGAAGTATCCCCGCCGCGGCAGGCCGCCTTTCGAATGGGTTCGGGTTTGGCCGATTCCGGGCTCAATTATGCGGATATTATTTCCCGTTTTCCGCGCATATCCGCCAATCGCGTCTATGTCGAACGATTGCGCTACGAACCGGAACAGCTCGGAATCATCAATTATGTGGTGAAAAAATATAAGCTGACGCTGCAAGATATTTGCAGTCTACTGGACGAGGACGGCATGTTCGACGAGCAAGGCGAGGTTCGGCTCGACGAACTGCAGCGGCGGGCGAATTTGCAATACCGCCAAGGGAAGAGGCGGGCTGAGGAAACCGAAAGGCTCGTACATAAAGTTGCGGGCATGCGCCGGGAGGAAGAAGCGGCCGCCGCGGCCGAGCGCTTATCCGTCGAGCATGCGGTGGAAATGGAGTATTACTTGGACGTGCCGGTGCAATTTCAAGGCAAATGCGACATTCATCAATATAACATGATGATGCGCAACGAACCGTACACGGAAATGCTCAAAAAATTTTTCCCCGGCTCGGTTCCCGATAACTTGCTGGACATGTTCGAGAAAATCGATTTAAATTATAAATTGCCCGAAGAAGTGATCAACGTATTGATTCATTATTTGATGTCTTTGCTGATTGGCGGGACCAATCAACGCATCAACCGCAATTTCGTCGATGCGATCGCATCGAACATGCTGATGAAGCAAATCGATACGTACGAGAAAGCGGTGCGGCATATTCGCGACCAGGAGAAAATAGGGCAGAACGCGGAATCCGCGAAGAAAAGCGGCGGAACGACGCGGCGCGGACGAACCGGATACGATAAAACTGGCAAGCAAAAGCCGAATATTCCGATTATCCAGAACGTCCCGCAAGGCCGGGCCGTAACGCCGGAACAGCTGGAGGAAATGCGTAAAGTCGCCCGCAAGCTGGATCAAAAAAACGAATAGCCGCAAACTAGGAATCCGAACGAGAAAGGTGCATGTCAAATGGAATCGTTAGGGCAACTTCTGAAACAAATACCAAGCCGCGAAATGTGGGAAAGAGCGGAGGAGAAAGCGGCGAAGCTGCTGAACGACCCGCTTATCGTCAAGCTGCGCGCGAAGTATCCCGAACTGGACGAATCGGCGCTGAAAGCGAATATGAACCGGTTGTATCAATACGTATCGGAATATTACCATTGTTCGAATTGTCCCGGTCTGGACGCATGTCCGAACGATTTTCAAGGGCATTATACGCTGCTGTCGGCCGAAACGGTGAACGATTCGGTGCAGTTATACGACCGGAAAGTATCATGCAAAAAATTTAACGCGCGCAGATCCCAGGAACAAATACGCAATCGCGTGCGCAGCTTCTATGTCGATGAAACGGCGTTGAACCAAGGTTATTCCGCCGACGAAATATTAGTTCGGGATTTGGAGCGCGCGCCGGCGGCCGGCGAAGTGCTGACCTATATTTTGCAAACAAAGGAACAAGGGCTGCAGAAAAAGGGACTGTATCTGGTAGGCAAATTCGGCACGGGCAAAACGTTTTTAATGTGCTATTTGCTGTATGAATTGGCCAAAGCGGGATACTCGGGCGTGATCGTCTATATGCCGGAGTTTGTCGAAGATTTGAAGTCCATGATGACGGACGGGGCGAAGCTGAAAGAAACGGTCGAACTGATGAAGGAAACCGACCTGCTCATTTTTGACGATATCGGCGCGGAGAACTTGAATCCGTGGGTGCGCGATCATGTGATGGGCGCAATATTGAATTACCGGATGAACCGCAAGCCTACCTTCTATACTTCCAATTATGAATTGGATGCGCTTGAGAAGCATTTCAGCTTTACGAGCAAAGACGGGGAAGAGGCGTACAAGGGACAACGGCTGATGGACCGCGTCCGCCCGTTCGTCGATGTCGTCGTCGTGAACGGGGAGAACAAGCGCGGAACTTCCTAACGTTCTACGGTTCCCCAAGGCCTTCCAAACGTTGCATGAGACGGGATTGCCGTATCGCCTGTTTCGTTTCGTCGGTGCCAAGCTTGTAGATCAGTTCGTATATCCGGTTCAAATACGAATCGTACATGTCGTTATCCGGATCGACGTGGTACGGATAAGCGGGAATATGCGCGCGATAGAACGTCTTCTGGTCGGCTTCCGATTTGAAATCGAACAGCGATTGCAATTTGTCGACTTCCTCTTGAGTAGCCTGTATTTCGAATTCGTAAGGCGTGGCGCCTTGCTCGGTCAAGATCGAGCTCGATTGGACGGATACGTAATATGTTTGTTTCTCCATGGGGACCTCCGGTGCAAGCTTAATATTTGATCGAATAATAGACGACCGCGACAATGACAATCGCGATGAGAACGAAATAAGGAATAATCGCCGGGTTTTTCAGTATCGGATTCTTCTTCATGTTGGCGTAGTTTTGTTCGTTCATCATATCCTTTTCCTCTTCTTTCACAACGACCGCTCCTTTGCTTCGGTATGTAGTTGACGTGAATAGTTTGTCCAAATAAAAAAGTCTGATTCGCGCCGTTAGACGTCGAGTCAGACTTTTTCCCGTTTTGCCCATGAAGCCGTTCGGATTAGCTGATCATATACTTAATCGCAACCATCGCAAAGAATATGACAAACATAAACCCGAACATGTAAGTGAAGCCTTTCATCAAATCGCCGAAATCGTCGGTCGGGTTCTCGTTCACATGCTCCCGCGGATCCGCCATGTTTACATTCGCATTAGCTTTCATTACTGACCTCCTGAACGTTCGACACCGATTTGTGCAATGAATCTCATCACAAAATTGGAATCCAAATGTTTACTTCAAGTATACAGAACTACTCGTTCATTTGTAAAGTAACCGAAAGTGACAAATATGAGTCATCTTCGCAAAAAGAAAAACATTGTGGTATACTTTACATGATAATTAAGAACATAAGAATAATTCGTAAGCGTATGTCATCGAAGCCGGCAGCCGGCTATCGAATGTGTCGCTTGCAAAACTTTTAGGAGGAATTGTCATGGCAATTGTCAATGTGTCGGATCAATCTTTTAAAACGGAAGTGGAAAGCCAAGGTACGGTATTGGTCGATTTTTGGGCGCCATGGTGCGGACCGTGCAAAATGCTCGCTCCGATCTTAGAAGAGCTTGACTCCGAAGTTGGTGATCAAGTGAAAATTGCGAAATTGAACGTGGATGACAATCCGGAATCGGCATCCCGGTTTGGCGTGATGAGCATTCCGACATTAATCGTGTTTAAGGACGGTCAACCGGTCGATAAAGTGGTCGGCTTGAATTCCAAAGACGCGTTGAAAAATATGTTGAGCAAACATCAATAATTGACGATGAATAAGCAAGCCCTCCGGTTGGAGGGCTTGCTTATTTGTTGCCTGAAGCGAGGTCCGCTAATGGTTCAACGCGTAATCGCTTTGCTTGTCGAAGGCGACGATTGCAGCATAGAGCAGGAGGATCGATCCTGTGAACAGAAACCCTCCGGCAATAGGGAAGGGCAGCCAGCCCAATACGGAAGATCCGGCGACGACGCCTAACGAGAAGAAGGCGTAGAAATAACCGTATGCTTTCCCGCGCAGCTTGGCGGGCGTCGCTCTTATAAGCATCGTATTAATAGACGGGAACAGGAAGGCAAAGCCTACCCCATACAGACCTAACACGATGTAAAGCGCCCATACCGTCGTTGATTGGCTTATGAGCAGTTGGCTCAATCCCATCAAACCGATGCCTGCCGCCATTGTTCCCGATGGGGCGACACGGTCGAAAATACGGTTCGTAGGAAGTACAAATATAAGGACCGCAATGATTCCGAATGCGCTCATCAAGGTGCCGCTTAATTTCGAATCATGTCCCAGCGTTTGAACATGCAAAGGCAGCAGATAGGCGATTGCGCCTTGCGAGAACATTAAGAAAAAAGCGCCGCCATAAGCTTTTGCCACCCCTGCGTTGAAGAACGAACCCGATGCTTGCGCGGCGGCAACGTCCTTTTCTTTTTTCGCCATGTTGTACTTGCGCAGAAAAACGGCGGACAGGAGGGCGAGTAGAAGCCCGATCGCCGCAACGCACGTAAAGACGAACGGTACGGAAGTTTTGCTTGACATTATAGAATTTATAAAATTTTGGGGTGGGCAGGGCTTCCGCCTCGTTTTTGTTTTTGGTAAGGTTAGGATATGGAGACGAACGTGCTAAAACGAATCTTCTTTGATGAACATGGAC